>DATBEH010000101.1:0-6995 GCA_036276175.1 Lichenihabitans sp. | reverse complement strand
CATCGGCGCGAAGATGGACCTCGTGCGACGCGACGGCCTGCGCGTACCGACCCTGATCACCTCCGGAATCGGGCAGGCGCCGTCGGCCGGCCCGGTGGTCGGCACGGTTCTCGGCCGTCGGTTTCGCGTCGGCCATGGGCTGCGCGTCAAGCTCGTCGAGCATTGCGTCGACCATAACTTCGGCTTGACGCGGGTTCGTCGCGGACAGAGCACCGCGGAGATCGCCCATCAATTGATTCACGGGCCTTCACGATGACGTTACGCGCCGCATTCTGGTCGGCATGCGAGGTGAAACAGGAAAATAGTACTTTACTTTTTCCCCGATTATGGACTGTGAATTACGGAATTACGGAATTACGGAATTACGGTGACACTTTACTCTTTCGCCGTTTGAGAGCGAGGCCGCGGTCGCCGCTCTCGAAGCGCCCCCGCTCCACCCCTGGCCTCGCCGCCCGCGAGCCACTATAGCAACGAGCCGACCGGGTGGCGGCGGGGGCCAAAAAATCATGGAGGACACCACAGCATATCCGGTCGGCCCCGGCGCGCCCGAGCCGCGCGGCGTGACGCCGGTCGACGGCGGCGTCAACGTCGCGGTCTTCTCGGCCCATGCCGAGGCCATCGATTTTTGCCTTTTCGACGAGACGGGCCACCGCGAGATCGCGCGCCTGCCGCTGCCGGAGCGGATCGGCGACATCTTCCACGGCCATGTCGGCGGCGTGGCGCTCGGCGCCCGCTATGGCCTGCGCGCCCACGGATCCTACGCGCCGGAGCAGGGTCACAGGTTCGACCCCGACAAGCTGCTCGTCGACCCCTACGGGCTCGCCCTCGACCGGCCCTTCGCGCTGCATCCGACAATGATGCAGGCGCGCGACGGCACCGACAGCGCGCCCGTCGTGCCGAAGGGGATCGTCGCGGCGCCCGCCATCGCCGAGCCCTGGAGCGGAGCACCGCCCTGGTCGCGTACCAGCATCGCCGAGGTGCATGTGCGCGGCTTCTCCATGCGCAACCCCGCCATCCCTGAGGCGATCCGCGGCACCTGGGCGGCGCTCGCCGCGCCGGCCGCGCTCGCCCATTTCAAGGCGCTCGGCATCTCGACCATCGAGGTCATGCCGGCGGCGGCCTCGGTCGACGAGCGCCACCTCGGGCCGCTCGGCCTCACCAACTACTGGGGCTACAACCCGGTCGCCTTCATGGCGCCCGACCCGCGCCTCGCGCCGGGCGGCTGGGACGAGATCCGCTCAGCCGTCGCGGCGCTCAACGCCGCCGGCATCGAGGTGTTGCTCGACGTCGTCTACAACCACAGCGGCGAGGGGGACGAACTCGGCCCGACGCTGTCGCTGCGCGGTCTCGACAACGCCACCTATTACCGGCTCGATCCCGCCGATCCGGCCCGCTACGTCAACGATGCCGGCTGCGGCAACATCCTCGCCGCCGAGCGCCGGCCGGTGGTGCGGCTGGTGCTCGACGCGCTGCGTGCCTGGGCGCGCTACGGCGGCCTCAACGGCTTCCGCTTCGACCTGATGGCGACGCTCGGCCGAAGACCCGACGGATTCGACCCCGATGCGCCGATCATCGCCGCGATCGAGCAGGACCCGTTGCTCCGGAGGCTGAAGCTCGTCGCCGAGCCTTGGGATATCGGCCCCGGCGGCTATCGGCTCGGCGCCTTCGATGCCGCCTGGGGCGAATGGAACGACAAATACCGCGACGACGTGCGCCGCTTCTGGCGCGGCGACGGCGGCCCCGCCGCGCTGGCGACGCGGCTCGCGGGGTCGAGCGACGTCTTCTGGTCGAAGCGCAAGCCATCCTGCTCGGTCAATTTCGTCACCGCGCATGACGGCTTCACACTCGCCGATCTCGTCGCCTACGCGCACAAGCACAACGAGGCCAACGGGGAAGGCAACCGCGACGGCACCGATCAGAACTGGTCGTGGAACCATGGCGTCGAGGGGCCGACCGAGGATCCGGCGATCCTCGCGGCGCGCCGGCGCGACCAGCGCAACCTGCTCGCGACGCTGCTTCTGTCGCGCGGCACGCCGATGCTCGGCCCGGGCGTCGAGCTCGGCCAGAGTCAGGGCGGCAATAACAACGCCTATGCGCAGGACAATGTTTTAGGCTGGCTCGACTGGTCGCGGCCCGAGGCGGCGCTGACCGGCGTCGTCCGGTCGCTGCTCGATCTGCGCGCCGCCCATCCGGCGCTCGGCGACGACCATTTTCTGCTCGGCCGGCAGCACGATGGCGCGCGCTTTCCGGATGTCATCTGGCGCCTGCCGGACGGCCGCGAGCCATCCCCCGAGAACTGGAACCATCCGGCGACGCCGACGCTGATCGGGATCTTCGCGGCACCGCGTCCGGGCCAGGCGGACGACCGGGTGCTGGTGGTCCTGCATGCGGGCGCGGAGGGGCTCATGGTCTCGCTGCCGGCGCCGCAACGGAACTCGCGATGGCGTGTCGCCGTCGATACCGCGACGGACGCGTCCGCGATGCCGCGCCTGTTCGACGCCACCACACCCGCCGCCGTCGCTCCGCGATCGGTCGTCGTGCTGATCGAGGATCCCGATGCCGCCTGAGCCAGACCACATCCCCGACGGTAACCTGCTCGACGGGCTCGCCGCCGCGGCCGGGATCGCACCGGACTGGCACGAGATCGGCGGTCGCCATCATCGGGTCTCACCCGACACCAAGCGGGCGCTGCTCGCCGCCATGGGCCTGCCGGCGGGCTCGATCGGCGAGGCGCGCGACAGCCTGGAGAGGCTCGCCGGGCGCGACCGACGCGTGCTGCCGGCGAGCGCCTATGCGCGCGAGGGCGCCGTGCCGGTGCTGCGTGTGGTCGCCGAGGCCCCGCCGAAAGGCATCGTCATCCGGCGGCAGGACGGCGAGGAGATGCGCCTGTCCATAGCGGGGGAGGAGGCGCGGCGCATCGACATCCGCGCCGCCGATGGATGCCACCACGCGGCCTATGAGATCGATCTGCCGGTGCTGCCGGTCGGCCGGCACGAGATCCTGCTCGACCACGCGCCCGAGGCGGCCTGCCGGCTCGTCGTGGCGCCGCAGCGCTGCGTCCTGCCCGACGACATCCGGTCCGGCGCCCGGCTCTTCGGCGTCGCGGCCCATCTCTACACGCTGCGCCGGGCGCAGGATGGCGGCATCGGCGATTTCACGACGCTCGGGGATCTGTGCGAAGGCGCGGCGCGCCACGGCGCGGGTTTCGTCGGCTTGAACCCGATGCATGCGCAATTCGCGCAATATCGTGACCGGGCGAGCCCCTACAACCCCTCCGACCGGCGCTTCGTCGACCCGATCTACATCGACGTCGCGGCGCCGCAGATTCTCGGCGAGGCCCCCGAGGTCGGGCGAATGCTCGTTGGCGCCGGCGAGCTGATCGGGGCGTTGCGGGCGCAACCGCTGGTCGACTATCCCAATGTGTGGCGGGTCAAGGAAGCGGTGCTCGGGGCCGCCTTCGCGGCGTTCGAGATGCGGTCGCGCAGCCAGCCGGGCGATGCCGACGTCCAGGCCTTCGAGGCTTTCGTGAAAGCCGGCGGGGAGCGGCTTTATCGCTTCGCGGCTTTCGAAGCCTTGTCCGAGGCGCACTCAGGCGAGCCTTGGTTCCGTTGGGACGTGGCGCTACAGGACCCGGCATCGTCGGCCGTGGCGGGTTTCGCCGGGGCGCATGGATCGCGGCTGCGCTACCACGCCTATCTGCAATGGCTCGCCGACGGCCAGTTCGCCGCGGCGGCGGAAAGGGGCCGGGCCGCCGGCCTGTCGCTCGGGCTCTATCGCGACATCGCGGTCGGCATGGCGCCCGACGGGGCCGAGGCCTGGGCCGGCGCAGGGCAGTTCGCGCGCGGCGTCTCGGTCGGCTCGCCGCCGGATCCGTTCTCGGCCGACGGCCAGATCTGGTCGCTGCCGCCGCCGAACCCGGTGGCCGAGAACCCCGGTGAGACCTTCGCGCATCTCCTCGACGCCAACATGCGCCACGCCGGCGCGCTGCGCATCGACCACGCCATGGGCCTGCAGCGCCTGTTCTGGGTGCCGGACGGCGCCAAGGGCGCCGATGGCGCCTATGTGGGCTACAGGCTTGAGGACAATCTGGCCGAGCTGGCGCTCGCCAGCCAGGCGGCGCGCTGCCTCGTCATCGGCGAGGACCTCGGCACCGTGCCGGAGGGCTTTCGCGACCGCATCGCCGCGGCCGACGTCCTGAGCTATCGGGTGCTGTTCTTCGAGCGCGACTGGCCGCGCTTCCTGCCGCCGCAGGCCTATCCCGCGAAGGCGGTCGCCTGCGTCTCGACGCATGACCTGCCGACGCTCGCCGGCTGGTGGGCCGGCGCCGAGATCGCCGAGCGGCGGGCGCTCGGCATCCTGGGACCTGAGGAGGCCGAGCGGCAGCTGCAGGAGCGCGAGGGCGAGAAGGCGCTGCTCTGCGAGGCCTTGCGGGTGCCCGCGCCCGCCGACGGGGCCATCGCGCCGCTGGTCGCCGCGGCGCACGATTATATCGGCCGCACGCCGGCGATGCTGGCGGTGGCGCAGATCGACGACATCGTCGGCGAGACGGTGGCGGTCAACCTGCCGGGCACCGACCGCGAGCGGCCGAACTGGCGACGCCGCCTCGCGCCGGACGTGGCGGCGATCTTCGATGCGATTCCCGAGGGCCTGCCGAAGCGGGAGGCGGGCGGAGGCAGCGAGGCCTGAGGCATTTCGGCTTGGCAGTGCTCAGGCTCGGAGGGCGCTCTCCGTCAGCCAGCCTCATAGCCCCAGGCTCGCGAACCGACCCTCGGCATAGACCAATGCCTCCGACCCGCGCGACGCAGGCAATCGTACCGACCGTACCGCGCCGATGACGATCCCGTGACTATGTCGTTCCAGGATCTCCTCGACGTCGCAGTCGATCACCGCGAGCGCATCCCTCAAGCCCAGCGCACCCGTCCCTAGGGTGGTCCAATCCGATCCCTCGTACCGGGCTGCGCCCTTGACGCCGCCACGACCTGCAAAGCGCTCTGCAACGCCCTGATGGTGACCCGCCAACACGCTGAAGCACAGATGACGCCGCTGCTGGATGATCGGCCATGCCGATGCCCTGCGATTGACGCAGACCAGCATCCTCGCCGGATCGAGGGATAAGGAGCAGGCGGACGTCACGACAAGCCCGGTTCGATCCTCGCCGGCACCGGCCGTCACCACCGTGACGCCGCCGGCAAGGCATTGCAAGGCCTGCCGGAACTGCTCTTGCACGGTTGGAGCCAAACGGGGATGCGCGATCACGTTCATGGGACCCTCGCTTTCCGGCGTCACTCATTGACGCCGCAGTAAACTATATAGTCTATAATCATAGTTGACAATGACTGAGCCGCGGTGTTGATTGAACCCCCAAGCGGCTCGAGACGGCGCCGCACGACCCTGGAGCGATCAACGTACGTCTACTTTCACTTGCTGTGGCGCTCAGCGCCGCATGGTTGGCGATGTCGACCGCCAATGCGGGCAACGCCCCCAAAACCGTCATCGCATTTGAGACGGGCGCGGCGCCCTACACCGCCGGGATCGCCGATGGCGAGCTGGCGAAGAAAACCGGCGAGACCATCGAATTTCGCCGGTTCGATTCGGGCGCCGACATCCTTGCGGCGATCGCCTCGGGCGACGTGCAGATCGGCGATGTCGGCTCCAGCCCCTTTGCGGCGGCTGTCAGCCGCGGCCTCGACGTGAAAGCCGTCTACATCACGGCCGGGGCCGGAAACGACGAAGCGCTCGTGGTGCGCCCCGAGATCAAGAGCCCCGCCGACCTGCGCGGCAAGAAGCTCGCGGCCGCTCCGGTCTCGACCGATCATTACATGCTGCTGGCCACCCTGAAGCAGGCCGGCCTCTCCGAAAAGGACGCCCAGGTGATCGCGATCCCGCAGCCCGAGATCGTCGCGGCCTGGAAGCGCGGCGATATCGATGGCGGCTTCGTCTGGGATCCGGCGCTCGCGGAACTGAGGCAGAGCGGCCACGTGCTGCTCACCGCGCACGAGGTCGCCGAACGCGGGGCGCCGACCTTCGGAGCCCTGGTCGTGACAGCGGCTTTTGCCAAGCTGCACAAGGACTTCGTGGCCGCCTACGTGCATGCCGTGGACGGCTATTACCGGTCGCTCCGCGACAAGCCGGCCGAATGGGGGCCGGAATCGGAGAATGCCAAGCTGATCGCCCGCCTTCAGGGCGGCACGCCGGCCGAGAACGCCGAGCGGCTGAAGGCGACCTATACGGTTCCGCTTCGGGACCAATTGTCCCCCGCCTGGCTGGGCGGCGGCCAGAAGAGCGGCGTTGCCAAGGTCCTGGCGGACACCGCCGAGTTCCTCAAGGAGCAACATAAGATCACGCGCGTGCGCGACATTTATGGCGAGTTCGTCGCGCCGGAATTCGCGGACGAGGCGCAGAAGCTGACGAACTGACGCGACGAAACGCGCTCGGCGTCAAACCGGACGCGCGACGCTCGCGTCCGAGCTCCTCAATCTCTGCATCAAAGATCTCTCATGTTGAACATCCGAGACGCCGAGGTCGTCTTCCTTCCCCCTGCCGGCGGCGACCCCGTCCATGCCCTCGACCGAGTTTCCTTCGACATCGAGGCCAACAGCATCGTGGTTGCCCTCGGCGCATCGGGTTGCGGCAAATCGACATTGCTCAACGCCATCGCGGGGTTCTTGCCTCTCACCTCGGGTTCGATCGTGCTCGACGGCAATCCGATCACACGGCCGGGAGCGGATCGCGGCGTCGTGTTCCAGAAGGACACGCTGCTGCCGTGGTCGAGGGTGCTCGACAATGTCGCACTCGGGCTCAAGTTTCGCGGCCTCGCGCGGCGGGAGCGCCATGACCGGGCGCGCGAGCTGCTGCGCCTCGTCGACCTCGAACGGTTCGCCGGCATGCAGCCCTACGAGCTTTCCGGCGGAATGCGGCAGCGCGTCGGGATCGCCCGCGCCCTGGCGACCGATCCCCGTATCCTGCTGATGGACGAGCCGTTCGGCGCGCTCGAC
>DATBEH010000100.1:0-27006 GCA_036276175.1 Lichenihabitans sp. | reverse complement strand
ATCGTGGCGAGATCGATGCCGACGGCAAGCCGCGCTACCAAGGCTTCGAGGGGTTCGGCGGCGGCCCCGGCGGTGGGACGCACTATGAATTCCACGACTTCGGCGGCGCCTCGCCGTTTGGGCGAACCGCGAGGTCGAGCGGCGGCGGCGCGGCCGGAATAGACCCGAGCGACTTCTTCGCCGACCTCCTCAACAATGCGGCCCGCGGCTCCCGTCAACAGGCGGCGCGAGGCGAGGATGTCACTGCGTCGGTCTCGATCCCGATCGAGGACGTGCTCACCGGCGCGAGCGCGCGCGTCTCCCTGCCGACCGGTCGCACCCTGGAGGTGAAGGTGCCGGCCGGCATGGAGGACGGCAAGGCGATCCGCCTGCGCGGGCAGGGCCATGCCGGGCAGGGCGGCGGACCGAGCGGGGATGCGATCGTCACCGTCACCTACGCGCCGCACAAGCTGTTCCATGTGGAAAAGCGTGACCTCAAGCTCGACCTCCCGGTCACCGTCTATGAGGCCGTCCTCGGCGGCAAGGTTACCGTTCCGACGCTCGACGGATCGGTCGAGATCACGCTGCCGCCCGGCGCCAATCGCGGGCGGACCCTGAGGCTGCGCGGCAAGGGGCTGCCGGGCGCGCAGGGTTCCGGCGACCTTCTGGTGACCCCTCGCATCGCGCTCCCGGACAAGGTCGATCCGGAGTTCGAGGAGGCGATGCAGCGCTGGAAGGCCGAGAAGCCTTACGACCCGCGCGCCGGCAAGATGTGATCTCGGCGCGGGCTCGGCGCATCACAGCGCCGAGGCATTGTCCCTCGCCTGGGCGCGGATGCTCTTGAACAGAGCCGGTCCGTTGCGCTGAAGCCAGGCCGAATCTCGGCTTGTCGTAATCGCATACCCGACCGGTTCGTCCACCCAATAGGCCACGCTGGCGACGCCGGTCCCGTCATCGTAGAGCGTATAGCCGTCGGCCTGCGGAAGGTTGGTCCGAGCCATGTAGAGGCCGAGCCGATCGATCCCGTTGCCGTAGAGCAGGAAGGCCGCGGGGCCGAGGTCGCCGGGCAGGACGCGGCCGCCGAGCAATGTCCAGCCCTCGCGACGCAGGTCGGGAATCCGCACCGGCATGGCGAGACGGTGCTGCACCCATTTCAGGAGGTGCGGTTCGTCGGCCGCGCCCACCTCGACCGGATGGTTGAGGTCGGTCGCATAGGTCCGGTGCGCCTCGTAGGCGCGCAAGGGAAGGCCGCGCTGGTTCGATACCGCGGCCGGGGGGACGGGATAAGCCGCCGTCAACGTCAGGGGCATCAACCCGGCCGAGCCGGCGGCGATGGTCGCCGCCCCGCCGGCCAGGAACCCGGCGAAGGCGATCGCGACGGGGCCCAATCGCCGCCGCCGCGCCGTCCCGGCTGCGGGTGCCGTCCCCTGGTCGGAAGGCGCCGATTTCGTCGAAGCGCCGCGCCAGTCCCTGTTGAGGCTCGTCGGCATGAGCCGGACCGGAACGGGCTCCGCGACGACGGTGCCGAAGGTCGAGGTCAGCGCGTCATTCTGCCGCCGCCAGCCGTCGACCCGGGCCTGCAGGTCGGAATCCGTCGACATGGCCTGCATGAACGCGGCACGCCGATCAAAATCCATCTGGCCGTCGACGAAAGCATGCACATCCGCTTCGGCGAAGGGGCGGGGTGAAACCGGCATCGGGGTTGGCTGCTCTATTTGACCAGACGAAGGTGATTCGCCGGCCTGCCCTGCTTGGTCGACCCTTGGCTGCCTGCCCGCGCCGCACCCGAGCGGGTCGAGCGGGCGAGATGATGGCGGGCCTGATCGAGGCGAATCATCACCGCGTCGAGCGTCACGTGCAGCGTGACCGCGATTTGGCTGTAGCTCATCCCGACGAGCGTCGCCAGCAGCAGCACCTCCCGCTCGTCGATCGAAAGATGATCGAGCCGCGCGATGTCCTTCGGCAGGAACGAGACGGCGGCCGGTACACGACCGTTGAAGCCGCCCTGCGCGGCGACCTCGCTCGCCTGGGCCTCGCCGTGGAGCGCCGTGGCGCAGTCGCGCAGCCGATGAACCCGCATCAGGGTCGAAAAGCACCAGTTGGTCAGCTCCGGTCCCCGGGCCAGCCGCTCCGCCCGCATGGCCAGCACGACCGTCTCCTGGACGAGATCGTCCGCAAATTGGACCGAATGACCACGCACGAGGGCCCGCGCGAACCGGCGCATGTGAGGAATGAGCCGCGTGATGTCATCCGCAAAGCCCGGCATATGACCCGTTCCGCTCCGCTGGCCGCCGCCCGAGGCGACGCTCCTTGGTTACACATTTTTTACCATGATAGGGCAGGATCGCGAGTTTGCCCATGCGCCGCGCGGTCTCGGCCGAAATTTTTGCGTCTTGTGCACCGCAGAGGCTTGGTCTTCCCAGGGGCGCCAAGCATGGGGTAAGGATTGGCCCGCGTCATGCCGGCGGCAGAGCTTGTGTCGCGGCCGGCCGGGAGCGCGGAATTCGGATCAGCAATGTCAGAACCGTCGAGCATTACCCGGAACAGCCATCCCGGCATCCTGGCGGGCCGTCGCGGCCTCATCATGGGACTGGCCAACAACCGCTCGATCGCCTGGGGCATCGCCCGCGCGGCCCGCGCCGCAGGGGCGGAGCTCGCCTTCACGTACCAGGGCGAAGCACTCGAGAAGCGGGTAAGGCCGCTCGCCCGCGAGCTCGATGGCGCGGTGGTCGGCCATTGCGACGTCACCGACGCCGCCTCGGTCGACGCCTGTTTCGCCGCGGTCGAGCAGCTCTGGGGCCGGCTCGACTTCCTGGTCCATTGCATCGCCTTCGCCGACAAGGACCAGTTGACCGGCCGGTACATCGACACGACGGAGGAGAATTTCACCAAGTCGCTCCTCGTCTCCTGCTATTCCTTCACGGCGGTGGCACAGCGCGCCGAGAAGCTGATGGGGACGGGCGGCGCGATGCTCACCCTGACCTATTACGGCGCCGAGAAATGGATGCCTCACTACAATGTCATGGGCGTCGCCAAGGCGGCGCTCGAAGCCAGCGTCCGCTACATGGCCGCCGATCTCGGCGGGAGAGACATCCGCGTCAATGCCATCTCGGCCGGCCCCATCAAGACGCTGGCCGCCTCCGGCATCGGCGACTTCCGTTACATTCTGCGCTGGAACGAGCTCAACGCGCCGCTGCGGCGCACCGTTACCATCGAGGAGGTCGGCGAGAGCGCGGCGTTCCTGCTCTCGCCCATGGCGCGCGGCATCACCGGGGAGATCCTGCACGTGGATGCGGGCTATCACATCGTCGGCATGAAGAATCCCGCGGCACCCGATATCGCTGCGAAGGACGAAGGGTGAGCCTGGCCGACGCCACGGTGGCCACGGCGCCCCGCACGACGTGCGTCGGTCCGCCCTTCTTCTTCATCCGGCATGGCGAGACCGACTGGAACCGGGAGGGTTGCCTGCAAGGTCAGCGGGACATACCGCTGAACGGGCGCGGCCGCGACCAGGCGATGGCCTCAGGGCGTATCCTGCGGCGTCTGCTGGCCGCCAAGCGTCGTGACGCGGCCGTCCTCGATTTCGTCGCTTCGCCGCTCGGCCGGGCGCGCCAGACGATGGAATTGATGCGGCAGGCCATGGGTTTGCCGCCGCACGCCTACAGGGTCGACGACCGCCTGACGGAAATCGGCTTCGGCGCCTGGGAAGGTATGACCTGGACGGAGGTCGCCGCCCGCGATCCCGCTGGCTACCGCGCCCGCAAGCGCGACAAATGGCACTGGACGCCGCCGGATGGCGAGAGCTATGCGGCGGTGGCCGAACGGGTTCGCCCCTGGCTCGGAACTGTCGCGGACGATAGCGTGGTGGTGGCGCATGGGGGCGTCGCCCGGGCCATTCTCACATTGGTGACGGACCTCGATCCGAGGGGGGCGCCGGCCATCGAGATCAGCCAGGGGCGGGTGCTCGCTCTTGCGGACGGCCGCGCCGAATGGGCCTGACCCGCGCCGTAGTCTCGCCCCGCTCACTCCAACCTCATCGGGCCTGCATAGAATCGGGGCGTAAGGCTCAGCCCTCGTTCATGTACGGTTTTTTAGGAAGAGCCGAAACGGCCGGCTCGGGTCTTCGCGCCACGATGCGGAGAGCCGGGGGCGGACCGAAGTCAAGGCGAGCGATCCGGCGAGCCGCGATCCATCCGGGACGTCGGATCGTGCGAGCTTGGACGATCGTCGGTCGGGGAACGCGGCCAAGGGGCTGACGGGACTTGCCGGAATTGGGCGCGCATCAGCATGGGTCAGCAAGCAACCGCCATCCTGCGTCGGGACGACGAGGCCGAGATCGCGACGCCCGAACGGGCGAATCGCGCCGTCCTGCACGGCGCCACCCGGCCCGATCTGCTGCGCGACGAGCTTCTCACCGAGATCTTCGCCCATGCGGTCGCCGAGCGGAGCGGGGCGATCGCCCTGCGCGTGCCCGACCGCACCATGACCTATGGCGAGGTCGATGCAGCCGCGACCGGGCTGGCGCGCGGCCTGTTGCGCCGCGGCCTTGTGCCCGGCAAGGTGGCGGGCCTGTGGATGCCGCGCGGCATCGACCTGCTCATCGCGCAACTCGCGGTGGCAAAGCTCGGCGCCGCCTGGCTGCCCTTCGACGTCGATGCGCCGGCCGATCGTGTCGCCCTCTGCCTCGCGGACGCCTCGGCGCATCTGCTGATCACCGATGCGGCCTTTGTCTCAACGCAGGCCGGTGCGATGCCCTGCGCCTGCGTGACGGCAGACATGCTCGTCGATGCCGCCGACGAGAGCCCGGTCGATGCGCGGGCGCTCGGCGCGACGCCCGACCATCCCGCCTATCTGATCTACACGTCCGGCTCGACCGGCGTGCCGAAGGGCATCGTCGTCACCGGGCGCAACATCTGCCACTACCTGCGCTCCGCCAATGAGCTCTACGCCATCGGCCCGTCGGACGTGGTGTTCCAGGGCGCCTCGGTCGCCTTCGATCTGTCGATGGAGGAGATCTGGATCCCCTATCTGGTCGGGGCGAGCCTCTTCGTCGCCAGCCGGGAGATGCTGGGCGAGGTCGACGCGCTCCCCGATCTGCTCGCCGCCGCCCATGTCACGGTGCTCGACACCGTGCCGACGCTGCTCGGACTTCTGTCGCGCGATATCCCGAGCCTGCGGCTGATCATCCTCGGTGGCGAGGCCTGCCCGCCCTCGGTCGCCGAGCGTTGGAGCCGGCCGGGCCGCACCATCGTCAATTCCTACGGTCCGACGGAGACGACGGTGGTCGCCACGGCCGCGATCGTCGAGCCGGGCGTTCCGGTGACGATCGGTGGGCCGATCGCCAATTACAGCTGCTATGTCGCCGACGAGGCGTTGCACCTGCTCGACCGGGGCGTCGAGGGCGAGCTGCTGATCGGCGGTCCCGGGGTGGCGCGCGGCTATCTCAACCGCGACACGCTGACGCGCGAGAAATTCATCCCCAATCCCTTCGGCCGCGACGGCATGGATCCGATCCTCTACCGCTCCGGCGATGCGGTGATGATGGACGAGGGCGGACGCATCCATTTTCGCGGCCGTCTCGACGACCAGGTGAAGATCCGCGGCTTCCGGGTCGAGCTCGGCGAGATCGAGACGAAGCTCGCCCAGCGCGACGGCGTCGGCCAGGCGGCAGTCGTGCTGCGGAGCGACAGCGGTCTCGACCAGCTCGTGGCTTTCCTGGTCCCGGCGCGCAGCGGCGCGGCGCCCGAAGCGGTGCGCCTGCGGGCGGAGCTGCGCGAGCTGCTGCCGCCCTACATGGTGCCGGCCCGCTTCGAGACGGTGGAGGCGTTGCCGCGCCTGTCCTCCGGCAAGGTCGATCGCAACCGCCTCAAGCGGATCGAGCTCAGTGTGCAGGCGGCCGAGGCGCAGGAGGAACCAGGCACCCCGACCGAGGCGATGCTGCTCGCGGCCGCCAAGACGGTGCTGCCGCCCCAGGCGATTCCCTTCGACGCCGATTTCTTCACCGATCTCGGCGGTCATTCGCTGCTCGCCGCGCGCTTCGTCTCGGTGGTGCGCGAGACGCCGGCGCTCGCCGGCATCACGCTCCAGGACATGTACCGGGCGCGCAGCCTGCGCGCGATCGGATCGCTGCTCGACGGTCGCGCCGCGCAGATGTCCGCGCCGCGGGATCTCGGCTTCGAGCCGCCGCCGTTGCGCCGCCGCGTGCTCTGCGGCCTCGCCCAGGCGGCGGTGATGCCCTTCCTGCTGTCGCTGACGACGGCGCAATGGCTCGGCGTCTTCGTCTCCTACATGCTGCTGACCGGCCCCGACGCCTCGATCCTGCAGGAGCTGGCCTCGCTCGTCGTCCTCTACATGGCGATCAACCTGGCGACCATCGCCCTCGTCATCGGCGCCAAATGGCTGCTGCTGGGCCGCATGCGCCCCGGCCGCTATCCGCTCTGGGGAGCCTATTTCTTCCGCTGGTGGCTCGTCCAGCGCCTGATCTTCCTGACCAACCCGAAGTTCTTCCAGGGGACGCCCATCATGGGCCTGTTCCTGCGCGCCCTCGGCGCCAAAGTCGGGAAGGACGCGATCATCTCGGATTTCGAGGCCGGCGCCATCGACCTCATCGAGATCGGCGAGGGCACCTGCATCGGCGGCAAGGCCATGCTGGCCAATGCGCGCGTCGAGGGCAGCGAGCTCATCGTCGGCCGCATCAAGATCGGCGCCGATTGCTACCTCGGCACCTCCTGCGTCATCGAGGACGATGTCGTCATCGGCGACGGCGCCGAACTCCAGGATCTGACCAGCGTCGCGGCCGGGACGCGCATCGGCGCGGCGGAGATCTGGGACGGGTCGCCATCCCGCAGGACCGGCATGGTCGACCTCGCGGCGTTGCCCGCGCCGGCCGAGGCCTCCCGCGGCCGACGGGCGATGCAGACGGCGCTGCATACGCTCCTGCTGCTCGTCATCCCGCCGATGGGTCTGATCCCGCTGCTGCCGGCCTTCTGGGCCTTCAACCAGCTCGACCTCTGGCTCGCCGTGCCGGACGTCGACCGCTTCGCCTATCTGCTGTCGCTGCCGATCGTGGCCTGGCCGACCGCCTTCGTGATGGTGCTGGCCACATTGGCCTTCATCGTCTCGGTCCGCTGGATCATCCTGCCGCGCGTCAAGCCGGGCACCTATTCGGTCCATTCCTGGTTCTACCTGCGCAAATGGACCGTGGCGCTGGCGACGGAAGTGACGCTCGACGTGCTGAGCTCGCTCTTCGCCACCGTCTACATGCGCGGCTGGTACCGGCTGATGGGCGCCAAAATCGGCAAGGATGCCGAGATCTCGTCAAATCTCGCCGGCCGTTACGACCTCGTCGACATCGGCGAGAAATGCTTCATCGCCGACGAAGTGGTGCTCGGCGACGAGGAGATCCGCCGCGGCTGGATGCGCCTCGAGCGGGTCAAGACACAGGCGCGCGTCTTCATCGGCAACGACGGCGTGATCCCGATCGGCGCCGAGATCCCGGAGGGCGCCCTCATCGGCATCAAGTCGAAGCCGCCGGCCGACGTCGCGGTGAAGCCGGGCGAGACCTGGTTCGGCACGCCGCCGATCCGCCTGCCGGTGCGCCAGCGCTTCGACGGCGGCGGCGCCAACTGGACCTACGAGGCGCCGCGCTGGAAGAAGAACGCGCGCGCTGTTTTCGAGGCCATCAACCTGTCGCTGCCGACGATGCTGTTCATCACCTTCGGGACGTGGACGGTCGGATGGATCGGGCCGATCCTGCTCGATGGCGACTACGCCGAAGCCGCGCTGCTCTACGTCGTCTGCTCGGTCTTGGTGTCGCTCGCCATGGTGGCGGTGGTGGTGGCGATCAAATGGGTCACCATGGGGCGCTACGAGCCCATCACGCGACCGATGTGGTCCTGGTGGGCGCTGCGAACCGAGGCCGTGGCGGTCATGTACGGCGGTCTCGCGGCCCGCGTCCTGCTCGAGGAGATCCGCGGCACCCCGTTCCTGCCGTGGCTGCTGCGCATCTTCGGCGCCAAGATCGGCCGCGGCGTGTTCATGGACATGACCGACATCACCGAGTTCGATTGCGTGACGGTGGGTGATTTCGCGGCCATCAACGCCCAGGCGGCGCTGCAGACGCATCTCTACGAGGATCGCGTCATGAAGGTCGGGCGCGTCAAGGTCGGCGACGGGGTCACTATCGGGGCCGGATCGACCGTGCTCTACGATACCCATATCGGCGATTTCGCCCGACTTGGCCCGCTGACGCTGGTAATGAAGGGCGAGGCGATCCCGCCGCATACGGAATGGGTCGGCGCCCCGGCCGAGCCGAAGGATGCCGTCGGGATATCCGCCAAGGCGGCCTGAGCCGGACAACCGGCCCGGATCAGCGGTCTTGCTCCATGGGAGCGGACGCGTCATTGCTCGGCGTACGCGCCCCCCTGATGTCGGTTTCCCATGTCCCACAATACGTTCGGCCACCTGTTCCGCGTCACGACCTTCGGCGAGAGCCACGGGCCGGCGCTCGGCTGCATCGTCGACGGCTGCCCGCCCGGTATCCCCCTGACCGAGGCGGATATCCAGCATGACCTCGACCGTCGCCGGCCCGGGCGGTCGCGCTTCACGACGCAGCGCCGCGAGCCCGACCAGGTGAAGATCCTCTCCGGGACCTTCGCCGACCCCGCCGATGCCGTTCCGAGGACGACCGGCACGCCGATCGGCCTGATGATCGAGAATACCGACCAGCGCTCCAAGGATTACGGGGACATCAAGGACAAGTACCGGCCCGGCCACGCCGATTTCACCTACGAGGCGAAATACGGCATCCGCGACTATCGCGGCGGCGGCCGGTCTTCGGCCCGCGAGACGGCGGCCCGCGTGGCGGCGGGCGCTGTGGCTCGCAAGGTCATGCCCGGCGTGACCATCCGCGGCGCGCTGGTCCAGATGGGGCCGCATCGGATCGAGCGCGTCCGCTGGGACTGGGATGAGGTCGGGAACAACCCGTTCTTCTGCCCGGATGCCGAAGCCGCCGCACGCTTCGAGACCTATCTCGACGACATCCGCAAGGCCGGTTCCTCGATCGGCGCCGTGCTCGAGGTGGTCGCCGAAGGGGTGCCGGCCGGCTGGGGCGCGCCGGTCTACGGCAAGCTCGATGCCGAGATCGCCGCGGCGCTCATGAGCATCAACGCGGTCAAGGGCGTCGAGATCGGCGACGGCTTCGAGGCGGCGGCGCTCACCGGCGAGCAGAATGCCGACGAGATGCGCTCCGGCAACGAGGGCCGGCCGCGGTTCCTGTCGAACCACGCCGGCGGCATCCTCGGCGGCATCTCGACCGGCCAGCCGATCGTGGCGCGTTTCGCGGTCAAGCCGACGTCGTCCATCCTGTCGCCTCGCCGGACGGTCGATCGCGCCGGCACCGAAACCGACATCCTGACCAAGGGGCGGCACGACCCCTGCGTGGGCATCAGGGCGGTGCCGGTCGGCGAGGCCATGATGGCTTGCGTCTTGGCCGATCAGTTTCTGCGCCACCGCGGCCAGGTCGGCTGATTCAGCGCAGCTCAATATCGCAGAAAATTTAGTTTTGCTAAATATCACGACGGCCTTAGGATCGGCCCATGAAGCTGGCCGATTGGCTCATCCGCCACCGTGTCACCCGCTCGGCCTTTGCGAGACGGATCGGCGTCTCGCCCGGTGCGATCACGCAGATCTGCAACCAGCCCGACGCCTGGGTGTCCCGGGAGACGGCCGAGCTGATCGTCAGAGCGACGGGCGGCCATGTGACGCCGAATGATTTCCTGGGCCGGATGTGCCCGCCGAGCGGGTCGGAGAGGGAGCCGAACATGAACTGTCAGCAATCCGTGCTCGAGGCGATCGAGGCGATGGCACGGGGCGAGATCGTCGTGGTGACCGACGACGACGACCGCGAGAACGAGGGCGACCTCATCTGCGCGGCCTCGATGTGCTCCACCGAGAAGATGGCCTTCATCATCCGCAACGGCTGCGGCATCGTCTGCGCCCCGATGACGGCGGAGGAGACGCGCCGCCTGCATCTGTCGCCGATGGTGGCGGCCAACGACGCGCCGCTCGGCACGGCCTTCACGGTCTCGGTCGACGTCCGCCACGGCATGACGACGGGCATCTCGGCGGAGCAGCGCGCCAATACGGTGCGGGCGCTGGCCAATCGCAACATGGGGGCCGTCGACTTCGTGCGGCCGGGCCACGTCTTTCCGTTGATCGCGCGCGAGGGCGGCGTGCTCATGCGCTCGGGCCATACGGAGGCCGCTGTCGATCTCTGCCGTCTCGCCAAGTTGCCGCCCGTCGCGGTGATCTGCGAGCTCGCCAACGACGACGGCACCGTCATGATGGGCGCGCAGATCACGGCCTTCGCCGGCAAGCACGGGCTGAAGTGCATCTCGGTCGCCGATCTCATCGAGTACCGCCAGGCCCGCGAGAAGCTCGTCGACCGCGTGGCGACGTTCAAGGTCGCCAGCACGATCGGCGAGCTCGTCGCCCATGCCTATGCGACGCCCTTCGATCAGGTGCAGCATTTCGCCTTCGTGCATGGACGGCTCGGCGACGGCACCAACGTACCCACCCGGCTGCATCGCGCCGACATCGTCCATGACGTGCTCGGCGGCGGCGTGACCGTCAACAAGGCGCTGGCCCGGATCGCCGCCGAGGGGCGCGGCACGCTCGTCTATCTGCGCGACGGAACTGCCGGCGTCCCCATGTCCAGCGTGTCGGACGGCGGCGAGGCCGGGACCGAGGCCGCGCGCATCAAGAACTGGCGCGAGATCGGCGTCGGCGCGCAGATCCTGCGCGACCTCGGCATCAGCTCGATCAAGCTCTTGTCATCCTCCGAACGCACCTATGTGGGGCTCTCCGGCTTCGGCATCGGCATCAGCTCGACCGAGAGCCTCGAAGGCTGAGCGTCGCCCTTCACTGCGTCAGGCGGGCGGCCTGCAGGGCCTGGGCGAACATCGCCTGCATGGCGCTGGTGATGTCCTGCGGGGAGTTGGCGGTGAAAAAGAACCCCGACGACGCACAGGATTGCAGGATTCCGGGAATCTGCGGGATGATGGCATTGACTTTGCCGTCTTCGTTGCCGGCAAAGCTGGCGTTGGGGTTCTGGATCGGCACGTAAGGGATGTAGAGAACCGAGATGGTGTAGCCTCGCGATTTGAGCGACGTGCAGTAGGTCTTGAACGAAGATCCGGGCACTTGGGGCGTCGAGCCATTGAAGGGCGAGTACGTCTGGCCGTTGTCGGCGCCATCGGTGACCAGGAAGAGGAACGGCTGCGGAGACGTGCTGCTCGACCCGTCGCCGGCCGTGCGGGTATAGTTCGCCATGTCGGTGCCGATCGTCTCGAAATGGGTTCCCCCGCAGCCCCGGCCGCCGTTGTTGGTGTCGGTGGGCTTGCCGGTGCAATCACCGTTGTCGAGGTAGGCTGCGAGGTTCCCGGCGACTTGGTTGGCGATCGTGAAATCGGCGGAGAGGGCTGCGGCCTGGACGGTGTGGACGATGAACGGATAGATACCGATCCGGTACTGGTTCTGCAGCGTCATGGTCTGCTTTGCGATCTGCAGGAGGGTCTGCAGGGCGTTGCCGACCGAATCGACGCGCAGCGGGATATACGGGGTCCCGTCGGCATTGCGCGTCAACCCGTAGCCCTTGTAGCCCGGATAGTGACAGGCGAAGACGCAGCCGCTCGGGTAGCTCGATTTCTGGTCGGGGTTGATCGCGGCAAGCTGGTTCTGACCGCTGCCGGTCGTCGGAATCCCCATCGAGCCCGAGACATCCAGCGCGATATAGAAGTCGAGATATTTTCCCATCGTCAGGCTGGAGGCCGAGGTGCCGCCGATATTGAGATTACCGACCCCGAACAGCTTGCCGAAGCTGGTTTCGGTCTGCCCGCTGTAGGTGACGTTCGAGGAGAACGTCTGGCCCGATCGCGACAGCGTCACGACAGGTGTGGTCGGTACGCTCAGCGACGCGGCGGCGGCGTTGACCACGAAGACCTTCTTGGCCTGGGCGATGCCCGCCGCAACGGCATCGTTGGTCAGGTTCGGTTCGGTTTCGGATTGCGAATTGTCGTTGATGTAGGATTTGGCGGTGGTGATGGCCGCGAGAGCGGCGCTGTCGGCGGCGCCGTCGAGACGTGATTTGTAGGAGAGACCGCGATAGTAATCGGCGCCCATGCCGATGAGGCCGATGAGCGGGAGCAGGGAGAGCGCGAGGATGATGGCGACGTTGCCGCCCTCGGCCCGCAGCCATGGACGGAGAGGCCACAAGGCCGGCGTGTCCCTCGGCATCTTCATCGCTGGCAAGCTGCGCGCCGTATCCCGTTCAAGGTCGTTGGAACCGGTCATCGCCGAACCTCCGCATCGCTGTCGTTCGTGAGTTCCGGCGCCTCGTTCCGAGCGCAGCCGTGGCATGGATCGGCTGCCTCAGACGAAGGCGGGGCACGGTGCGGCAATGCCATTGTCGCCGGCGATGGTCTGGTACTTGATCAAGGGAACGTAACGCGGCGCCATGTAGTACGAGCGCCTGATGGGAATCGTCTGCAGGAAGAACGGGGCGATCGTCGGCCGGAAATTGTAGGCGACGTCGACGATGGTGATCGAGCCGGGCCCGAAGGCGTCTTTCGGCAAGGTTATGGGCGAAGGTTGCGCGGTGTCGCTGGCCGCCAGCAGGGGAACGACGCACGAGCGCGGGGACGATCCTCCGGCCCAGACCATCTGCGGGATGTAGACGCACGAGGCCCCGCAGTTCGCTGTCGTTGCCGTGAACTTGACGCTCGCCATGCCGATGTCGATGTCGTTCGACCAGGACATGTTCCGCTGCTTGGCGTCGGCGAGGATCTGGGGAAAGATGACCATCGCTACGTCATGGTAGAATTGAAGATCCACATAGGTGACCGAGCCAGTTTGGTTTTGCGAGATCACCTGGCTGATGGTGGTGGCGACATCGTCTATCTTCTCGGTGGCGATGACGAAGCGGATCGTGTCGACCCCCATGAGAAACAGAAGGATCACCAGCGGAGCGCCTATGGCGAACTCTATGGCTGATACGCCCTTGCGATGCCGGAGGAAGCGTCGGACCGTTCGCCTGAATGACCGAGCCATATGTCAGCAACTCCCTTGCGCGGAGCCTTGGAAGGGTTCGTTCTTGAATGCCGCATAGGCGCCGACGAAATGCACGGCACTTCCATTCCAGGATGCGGAGCTCAGCGCTGTCCACGCCGGACTCATCGTCGGCATGGCGTAAAATACTTGAATGTAGACATAGGAGCCCGTCGTGCCGATGCAGTAGCTGGTTTTGTTATTGTCCATCGTCGGCATAATGATGCCGCTCTGATCAGATTTGACGAAACTATAGAAACCGTTGGGACTCGTTCCTTCGGGAACTGTCTGGATGTTCGTTACGACATTGGCGCAAGGCATTAAAGACGGGAGCAGTGGGCAGAGCACCTGCGACCGGAACTGGAGTGCCGTCAAACCCTGGCCGCTGACGCCGCCGGTGAGGATCTGGCGGGCAGCCTTGGTCGTCGCCCTGTCCAGGGAGGCGGAGACAAAGAAGTAGAATCCGGTCTGCATCGCCTCGATGACGAGAAAGATCGCGACACCGCCCACGAACGCGAACTCCACCGCGGCGCTGCCGGCTTTCGCGGCCGAAAAATCGCGCCACCTGATCTTCATCGCGCTGCCCCGTTGGCGGGGTTTGTTCAGTCGCTGCTTCGACAACGTTGCTCTCACGCGCTACCCGACCGGAGATCGCAAGAATCCCCGGCACCGAAGAGTAGGCGGCAGAAGTCATAAGATAGCTTTAAGACGCGACCGCCGTGCCGCAGCGTAAGGAGCGACCCCTGCGAGGTGCCTTGCGGTCAGGACCCAGTCGAGAGACTTACGATGCTAGGCCCGTTGCCTTCGGCGCGGTCGATACACGAAGGGGAAGGGCTGAAAGCTAGCCGGGAAGCAACGGACACAACGTCAACCCCGGCTTTGGCGGCTCGGGCGATGGCTTCAGAGCGCGCCGGTGAGCCCGGCAAGCGTCGCCACATGGGCGGCTGCGGAGGTGGCGAGGCCGTCGAGGTCATAGCCGCCTTCGAGCACCGAGACGATGCGGCCTTGGGCGCAAGTCTCGGCGATCGCCATCAGCTTCGCCGTCACCCAGGCAAAATCCTGTTCGGTCAGGCGAAGCTGGCCGAGCGGGTCGCGATGATACGCATCAAAACCGGCCGAGATGACGAGCAGGCCCGGCGCGAAATCCCGCAGCCGTGGCAGGATCGCCGTATCGAAGGCGGCCCGGAAGGCCTCGGATCCGTCGCCCGCCCGCAACGGGACGTTGACGATGGTGTCATGCTCGCCCCGCTCGCTCGGCGCGCCGGTGCCCGGAAACAACGGCATCTGATGCGTCGAGGCATAGAGCATCGATTTATCGTCCCAGAAGATGTCCTGCGTGCCGTTGCCGTGATGGACGTCGAAATCGACGACGGCGACCCGCTCGATGCCGTGCGCACGCTGCGCGTGGCGCGCCGCGATCGCCGCATTGTTGAAGAAGCAGAAGCCCATCGCGCCTTGCCGCTCGGCGTGGTGGCCCGGGGGACGCGTGGCGACGAAGGCGTTCTCGGCGCGGCCTCCGACGACCTCGTCGACCGCCAGGATCGCGCCGCCCGCACCACGAACGATCGCCGCCTGCGTGCCATCGCTCATCGCCGTGTCGGGATCGATTTGAAACAGATCGCCCGCGCCGATCTCGATGTCGAGCAGGCCATCGACATAGCGGGCCGTATGGGCGAGCCGGAGCTGCTCGCGCGTCGCCTCCGGCGCCTCGAGCCACTGGAGCTTGGCGAAAGCAGCGCCGTGCAAGATGCGATCGACGGCCCTCCAGCGGTCGGGGCGCTCGGGATGTCCCGCGCCCATGTCGTGGCCCAGCCCCGCCCGGTGGGTGATCACGACTGTCGGCATGAGGGTACGTCCTTCGATGAGCAGCAGGGTCTCCCCGGCTGGTGATGTATCCGAGTGACGCCTGCGGCAATTTTGTTACAACCGATCGTTCGGAGCCGAGCTCTATGTTAGGTTGACATCGAAATCTGGGATCCATTCGAGGATATTCAATGCGGTACGGCTTGGCGGCGGGAATCTGCATCATCGGCGCCATGATGCTTGGCGGCTGCGAATACAAGTCCACGCCGGATCCGACGCTGTCGGCGCAGGATGCCGACTACATGTCGAAAGTGCCGCAGGCCGACATGGGGCGGACCTTCGAACGCTACCAGGTCGAGGATCCCACCGGTCAGCCGCCCGGGACCATCGTGGTCGATACGAAGGAGAAGCTGCTCTATTTCGTGATGCCGGACAAACACGCGATGCGCTACGGCGTGGCAACCGGACGGGAAGCCTATGGCTGGACCGGGACCGCCACGATCAAGCGCATGGCCGAATGGCCGCGCTGGATGCCGCCGAAGGACATGGTGGAGCGGTGGCCGCATCTCAAGCCGGTGGTGGCCATGGGGGGCCTGCCCGGCGGCCCGGAAAATCCCCTCGGCGCGCGCGCGCTCTATCTCTACGACGCCAAGGGACACGACACGCTCTATCGGATCCACGGCACCAACGAGCCGACCGAGATTGGCCACGATGCCTCGTCCGGCTGCATCCGCATGCGCGATATCGACGTGATCGACCTCTACAGCCGCGTCAAGGTCGGCACCAAGGTCGTGGTGATGTGAGCGTCAGGCCGTCGGGACCGGACGCCCCAGGGATATGTCGAGAATCTCCGGCGGGCGTCCGAGCCGAACCGGCACCCCTGACTCGCCGAGGCCGCCCGAGACGATGAGGTTACGGCCGTCCTCGACGATATGGCCGTAGTTGTAGCGGCGCGAGGGTGACCAGGGTGCGCCGATGATCGGCAGGTCGACCTGCCCGCCGTGAGTATGGCCACAGAGCGTGAGGGCGACCCGCGCCGGCGTTCGGCGGAACACGTAGGGCTCGTGCGCCATCAGGACGACGGGGGCATCGTCGGTGACCTGGCGCAGGGTTCCGGCGAGGTCGTCGGCGCCGCGCGTATGGTGGCGGGAGACCAGATGGGCCATCTGGTCCGCCAGGCCGGCGATCCACAACCGCTGCCCGTCCTTGGCGAGCGCGACGGCACGATTCTCGAGGAGGGTGACGCCGATGCTCCGGAGGCCGCGCCGGACCTCTTCGGGGCCGCCCGGCATGCCGGGCACCGGGCCGTGCCACCAATCGTGATTGCCGAGAATCGCGAAAGTCCCGAGCGGAGCGCGCAGGATCGACAGGGCATCGGCCCAGGCGGCCGGCATCACCGGACCGGTGACGATCCTGTGGCCGGCGTTGAAGTCGCCGAGCAGCAAGATCAGATCGGGATCGAGCGCATTGGTCGTCTCGGCGATGCCGCGGATGCGCTCGGCCGTCATCCAGGGCTCGCAGGCGTGGATGTCGGCCACCACCGCGAGCCGCAGCGACAGCTTCTCCGGCCAGCCGGCCGGAGCGATCGCATAGCGGGTCACCCGGGGTGTCATCATGGGTTCGCCCGCCACCGCATAGCCACCGGTGGCCAGCGTCAGCGCACCCGAGCCGATCAGCAACTGTCGCCGGGTGATCAAGGGCATGGGGGCTCTGCGCGACGGCATCCGGATGTTCGGATCACGAAACCCCGGTAATTCGCGTCAGGCCGCGAGCGTGTTGCGTCCGCAAGGCGCGGGCATCGTGCCTTCGGCGGTCGGCTTGGTCGCCGCCGGTTCAGGCTGTGTGGTGAAGCGCAGTGCGGCGGCAACGGCGGAAATTCCGATTTCCCGGTAGAGCCTCGCCTGGAGGTCGCGGGCCTGCGCGGCCGAACGGACGGACTCGTCGGAGTGATGAGGATTACGCATGAAGAACTACCTTCCGGTTTGCAACGGTCGAGGCGATTTTGCAGTCGTCGTAAATGATGCCTCAACCCTGCCCCCCGGACTTTAATAAAAACATAATCTGGTCCCTCTTGGACTGTTCCGTGTCAGCACAATGATTGTTGCATCGCCGTATCGCCAATACACCCGAGAACAGCGATGTCAGGGATGATCCCAATGGCAATAATGTGACCCGTGGTGGCGGTTTTCGAGATCGAGATGAAGATTGTCCTCATGGTAACCATCCGATCCCGGGCCGAGCACGGTCATGAAGCGGGAGCAGGCCGAAACCTTTACTTGAGCCCATAGATCATGTCCGTCGTCCTGGCGGAGCCCGACGCGCTCCCCGGCAAAGCGCAGGGCGACGACGTCGATGGCGTCGCCCCGTCCATGCTCGGAGAGCCGGGCACCCGGGACATGGTTGCGGCTGCGGCAGTCGTAGGCCGCGGCGTCGTCGATGCCCACCAGCTCGCCACGGCTCGCGCCGAGCGGCGCGATGTCCTCGCGGATCCACTCGGCGAGCGTCTCGGCGAGATCGCAGCGCATCAACGCGGGCGGCTGGATCTCGACCGCTCGGCCATCATCGAGCAGCACGGCGGCCAAACTCACCGGGAAGGCGATGCTGCAGCCGTTCGGTCCGCTGACCGCCGGCACCCGTATCGCGCGAACCCTGCCGGTCGCCAGGATGCGGGTGCAGGCGGCATCCCCCGCATCCGGCATGGCGGCGCCGTTCGGCACCGGCGTGAACGGCGGCATCGGCGGCAGGCTAGCCGTTAGCGGAGGCGGCACTGCGGGGACGGCGGGCGGCGCAGGGCCGAGCTCGGCCGGCCGCGGCGGAGGCGTTGGAATCGCGGTCGTCGCCGGTGATGCGAGCGCGTCGGAGGGTGGCGGAGCCCCGTCCGACGAGAGAGGCCGCTCCGGGGGCAGGGGGATCTCGACCGTTGTCTGCGGAGCGGACGCGTCGGATGACGGCGAAGCCCCGTTCCTCGGAGGAGGTGGCGACGGCGCGGGCACGGCCGACGTCGCATGGCCGAATTCGATAGGCCGCTCCGGGGGCAGGGGGATCCCGACCGCTGCCTGCGAAGCGGGCGCGTCGAATGGCGGCCGAGGGGGAGGTAGCGGCGGCATCGCCGCCGCCGCGAATGAAGCGTTCGCGAGCAAGGCGGCCAGCAGGGCAGGGGCAAAGCGAGGGGCGATGAGGCGACGTCTCCCGATGGGCAGGCGTCCTCCCGAGCCGTCATGCTGCAGGCCGCCGATTCGTTTCCGTGGCATAGACTATCCGGCCAGGCGACATTTCGGAGGCGGATCGCCGGATGACGGGCGATCGCCGCAGTTTGCGCGACGGATTTCGCGAGTCGTGCTAATCTTCCGCCATGTCCGACGCTCCCGATAGTCCCGTGCCGGTCCGACGTCGCGAGATGCAGCGCGGTGACGCGGTCTCGCGAGAGGCCGGGTTCGAACGGTCCGTCCGGTAAGAGTTGACGGTCCAGTGAGTCTCGCCGGCATCCTCTTCGACAAGGACGGAACGCTCGTCGACTTCGATGCGACCTGGGGCGGCGCCACCCATGCCGTGATGCAGGCGATGACGAACGGCCGGCCCGAGACCTACGCCCGCCTCGCCGAGGCGATGCACTACCTGCCGACCGAGCGCCGCTTCCTGCCCACCTCGCCGATGATCGCTGGCTCGACGGCGGATTATGTCGGGACATGGGCCGCCATCCTCGAGCGGGTCTCCGACGCCGCGCTGTTCGACGAGATCGACCACCGCTTCGGTATCGAGGGGCTGGCCAACCTGCTGCCGCTCGGCGATCCGGCGATGGTTTTCGCCGCCTTGCGGGCGCGGGGCCTGTGCCTCGGCATCGCCACCAATGACGCCGAGGCGAGCGCCCGCAGCCAATGCGACAGGCTCGGCCTGACGCCGCACCTGAGCTTCACCGCAGGCTACGATTCCGGCTACGGGGTCAAGCCCGAGCCCGGCATGGTGCTGGCGTTTGCACGTCTCGTCGGCGTTCCGCCGCGGCACATCGCCCTCGTCGGCGATTCCATCCATGATCTCGACGCCGCCCGCGCCGCCGGAGCGGTGGCCGTGGCGGTGCTGACCGGCCCGGCCGCGCGGTCCGCGCTCGAACCGCATGCCGATCACGTGATCGACGGCGTGGCCGACCTGATCGGGCTCCTGCCCGCGCTCGACGCCGCATGCTGAGGCGGGTGCTGCCGCCAGAACCGATCGCGGTCTCGGCGGATTGGAGCCGGCGGACGGCGACCTTCTCGCTGCTGCTCGGCATCATCGCGATCCTGGTCGGGCGCAGCGGCGTCGTCGGGGGGCTCGGCGGAGTCGCGGTGCTTGGCGCCGCGCTGCTGGCGGCGGTGCTCGCCATCGGCCTTGCGGCGCGTGCCGCCGTGGTGATCTGGCAGACGGGACAGCGCGGCATCGGGCGAGCGCTCGGGGGATGCGCGCTGGCGCTCCTGGCCCTGGCCTACCCGGCCTATCTCGCGATCGAGGCCGCGCAACTGCCTGCGATCGCCGATATTTCGACCGATCTGGCGTCCCCGCCGGCCTTCGCGGCCTCTCCGGCGGCCCGCGCCGCGCGCGGGGGAACGACACATGGGGAGCCGGCGGCCGCCACCCGCGAAGCGCAGCGGAGCGCCTATCCGGCCGTGCAGCCCGCCATGCTCGATCTCGACGCGAACGAGACCTACGATCTCGTCCTGAAGCTCGTCGCGGGACGCCGCTGGCGCGTCATCGAGGCCGTGCCGCCGCGAGGAAGGCTCGGCACCGGCCACGTCGATGCGGTCGCGCGGTCGCGCGTGATGGGCTTTCCCGAGGATGTCACGCTTCGCATCCGCCCGGAAGCCGGCCAGACTCGGGTCGATATGCGCTCGGCGTCGCGGATCGAGCGCCACGATATCGGCGCCAACGCGGCCCGCATCGAGAGCTTCGTCGACGATCTGGAGAATGCGGAGTGAGGCGGAACGAGGGGTACGATACCTGTGACGCAGCAGAATGGCGCAGCAGAATCAAACCGCTCTGTAGTGCGCCCGCAGCGTGGGCGGCCCGTCGACCACGACCCTGCCGGCGTCGACCAGATCCACGAGGTGAGCCAGGACGGATTGGCTCGCGCCCCCTCTGAGCGCCGGCGCGAGGTCGCGATAGATGCGACCGACGATGGTGGCGACGGTGGCGTCGCCGGCCGCGAGGCAGCGCAGGATCGCGGCCTCGCGCCATTGGCGGTGGACGAGGAGCGCGTTGACGAAGGTGCGCGGTTGCCGCACCGGGCCGCCGTGGCCCGGCCAGTAGATCGTGTCGTCCCGCCCGATGAGCTTGCGCAGCGAGGCCATGTAGGCGCGCATCGAGCCGTCGGGCGGCACGACGACCGTCGTCGACCAGGCCATGACGTGGTCGCCTGAAAACAGCGCCCCTTCCGCCGGGAAGCCGAAGGCCAGGTGATCGGACGTATGGCCCGGCGTCTCGACCGCGAAGAGCCGATAGGCCGGACCTTCGACGCCATCGCCCTCGCCGAGGATGCGGTCGGGTGCGTAGGCGCGGTCGAAGCCGGCGTCGAGGTGAGGATGAGCCTCGTGGCCAGCGGCAGGCCGGCGCGGCCGGCAGCCGACGATCTCGGCCCCCGTCGCCTCCCGCAGCGCCGCCGCGCCGGGCGAGTGGTCGCGGTGCGTATGCGTCACCAGGATGTGCCTGACCGTTTCGCCTGCGACGGCGTCGAGCAGCGCGTGGAGATGGCTCGGATCGTTCGGCCCGGGGTCGATCACCGCGACCTCGCCGCGGCCGACGATATAGGAGCAGGTCCCGGTGAAGGTGAAGGGGCCGCCGTTGTTGGCGATGAGACGGCGGATTCCAGGCGAGACGCGCTGCAGTTCCTCGGCCCGGGCCGAGATCGAGCGATCGAAGGGGATCTCGTCGCCAGGCAAGGGGCGGTTCTGCCTTCCAAACGGGCGTCGTCGTCGTTCAAGCTTCGCTTGCTCGCGTCCGAGACGCGCCTTATGACACGGTAAGGTGAGGTGAATGCTGGCCGAACGCAAGCGCGGCGCAGCGAGGAGAGTCCGATGACCGATATCCGCTTCCCCGTGCGTCCGACCCTGGCCGGAGCGGTCTGGCCCGAGAAGCAGTCTGCCAATGCACGGGCCATGCGGGCCGTCCTGCTGGCGCTCGTCGGCACCGGCATCCTCACCCTGTCGGCCAAGATCGCGGTGCCTTTCGTCCCGGTGCCGATGACGCTCCAGAGCCTGGCGGTGCTGCTGATCGGTGCGGTCTTCGGCGCGCGCCTCGGCTCGGCGACGGTGGCGCTCTACCTCGTCGAAGGGGCGATCGGCCTGCCGGTCTTCACCGGGACGCCGGCCCATGGCATCGGCCTTGCCTATATGGCGGGGTCGACCGGCGGCTTTCTGGCAGGTTTCGTGGTCGCGGCGGCGCTCGTCGGCTGGTTCGCGGAACGGGGTGCCGACCATTCCTTCGCCCGCTTGCTCGGCGCCATGGTTTTGGGCGAGATCGCGATCTTCGGCCTCGGCTACGTCTGGCTGGCCCATCTGATCGGCTCGGATGCGGCACTGAATTACGGGGTGCTGCCCTTCATCCCCGGCGACATCGTCAAGACGGCGCTCGCGGCGCTTCTCGTGCCGGCCTTGTGGAGCGCGCTCGCCAAGGCACGGTGAGAGACGGGTCGCGGCAGGCCGGGCGTCGCTCGCGCGCCGGATCAGGCTCGAATTCGCAGCCCGCCGTCTGAGCCGCAGGCTCGATCGCAGCCGAGCGTTCATTCCGTCCATGCGCGAGCGTCTCGGCGCCGCCATCGCCGACCTTGCGATCGGTGTCGGCCGCGGCATGCTGATCCACTGAGAGACCGCGGTAGCGGTCTCGGACGGCCGAGATTGCATAGATCTCGCATGCCGTGCCAAGACTCACTCCGGCTCGAAAGCGTTTACTCGAGGCCGGCGCGTTTTCCCGTGCGTCGCGACCTCAGGGGAGGATGACGATCATGAGAACCGACAAGATGACCGCGCAGATCACCGGCAAGGACGGGTTCATCGCCGCGCTCGACCAGAGCGGCGGGTCGACGCCCGGCGCGCTGCGCCTCTACGGCGTTCCGGACAGCGCCTATAGCGGCGAGGCGGAGATGTTCAGGCTGGTGCATGAGATGCGCGTGCGCATCATCACGGCGCCGGCCTTCACCGGCGAGAAGGTCATCGCGGCGATCCTGTTCGAAGCCACGATGGACGGCGAGGCCCAGGGCAAGCCTGTCCCGTCCTTTCTGTGGGAAGACCGGGGCGTCGTCCCCTTCCTGAAGGTCGACAAGGGGCTCGAGGCCGAGAACGACGGCGTCAGCGTGATGAAGCCGATGCCGACGCTCGACGGGCTGCTCGCGCGGGCGGTGAAGCTCGGTATCTTCGGCACCAAGATGCGCTCCGTCATCAACCTGCCCTCGAAGACGGGGATCGCCGCCGTGGCGAGGCAGCAGTTCGAGGTCGCGAAGCAGATCGCCGGCCATGGCCTCATGCCGATCGTCGAACCCGAGGTTTCGATCAAGAGCCCGGACAAGGCCGGTGCGGAGAGCATCCTGCGCGACGAGCTGCGCAAGGGGCTCGACGCGCTGCCGGCCGATCGCAAGGTCATGCTCAAGCTGACCATCCCCGACACGCCGGACTTCTATGCCGAGCTGATCGACCACCCGCGCGTCGCCAGGATCGTGGCATTGTCGGGCGGCTATACCCGTGACGACGCCTGCCGCCGCCTCGCCGCCAACCACGGCATGATCGCGAGCTTCTCGCGGGCGCTCGCCGAGGACCTTAAGCATTCGATGAGCGACGCGGAATTCGACGCGGCGCTGGCGAGGTCCATCGACGAGATCTACCGCGCCTCGACCGTGAAGGTCTGATCCGATATCCGGCTGATCCGATCAATGTCGTCATTCCGGGTCGTTGCCTGCGGCGAGCCCTGGAATTGACCGCCCGGGCATCTGCGCGCGATCCTCATCCGACCCTTCGGCCACCGTCTCCCGCGCGAGGGGTCTGGCGGCCGCCAGGCCCCTCGCAACGCCCATCCCATCAGCACGAGGCGTCTCTGGCTGGATGCAGGGCGCGCACCGCGACGGAGCGCTTCGCGCGATTGCCGGCTTTCGGGTGATATCACGCGGGATCGCGTTGGAGCCGCTCACGGTTGCGATTTCGAATCGAACCGACCCGACCCAAAATCATCGTGATCCAAGGAGGCGAGAGCGACGGCATGGAATGGTGCGACGAAGGAGTGGTGATCGGCATTCGCCGGCACGGCGAGACGAGCGTGATCGTCGAGCTCCTCACGCCCGCGCGCGGCCGCCATCTCGGCATGGTGCTGGGGGGCCGCTCGCGGCGCCTGCGGCCGGTGCTGCAACCGGGCAATTCGGTGGTGGCGAACTGGCGCGCCCGGCTCGACGACCATATGGGTCACTACACCGTCGAGGCGCTGCGTCTGCGCGCCGCTGGGATCATCGACGACGCTCTGGCGCTGCATGCGCTCAATCATCTGTGCGTGCTCGTTCGGCTGCTGCCGGAACGCGACCCTCATCCGGCCCTGCACGACGATCTCGCCGCCCTGCTCGACCGGCTCGGCGAGCGTGAGACCCTCCCGGCGATGATCGTGAGATTCGAACTGCGGCTCTTGGCCGATCTCGGCTTCGGGCTCGACCTCGACCGCTGTGCCGCGACGGGCCGTTGCGACGATCTCGCCTACGTGTCGCCGCGAACCGGCAGGGCGGTCAGCCGGGCCGCCGGGGCCCCATATCGCGACCGGATCCTGGCGCTGCCGTCATTCCTGACGGCGTCGGCGGACGGCCCGGCTGCCCTCGGTGTTCCGGATCTTCAGGCCGGCTTCCGGCTCACGGAATATTTTCTGAAGCGGAACGTGTTCGCCCCCCGCGGCCTCGCCTTGCCCGATGCGCGCCGCGCCTATCTGGCCGCGCTATTCGCGGCTTGAGGCCTCGTTGTTGGCCACGTGAGTCGTCGCGCCCTGGGCGCAGACCGGACGCAGGGCCGTGCGGCTCAAGCCATAGCCCTGATCGAGCGAGACCTCGGCGAGCGGACAATCGACCAGCGCGCCGTTCACCACCGCCGCTCCCGCCGGATGCGGCAGGCTGACGGAGGCCACGACGACCAGCGTGCCGATGATCAGCGCTATACCGGATGAGAATCCGAGAACTGCGGTTCGGGACATTTCGCTCCCGCTTGTCCTGACGTTTGCCATGAGAGCCTCAACCTGTTCGTCGGGGAGACGATACCGCTCGAATCAGCCCGACGATCGCTGGCTCTCGGCCGAGGGACTAGCCCCCGGTACCGCACTCCGCTAGTGCGCCACCGCAACAGTCAGGTCCTAGCTTGAACGCTTGTTTCGGCTTCCGGTTCCTGCCAAACCGAGGTCCGTACCCAATCGTTCCCGGCATGCTGCCGCTCCGCGCCTCGCCAAAGTCCAGTCATGGTCAAAGCCCTCGTGCCGCCCCCTCGCGGGCCGGAAGCCACCGTCGTCCGACTGCGTGACGCGCTCGAGGAGCGCTACCTCGCCTATGCGCTGTCGACCATCATGGGTCGTGCCCTGCCGGACGCGCGCGACGGGCTGAAGCCGGTGCACCGCCGTATTCTCTACGGCATGCAGGTCTTGCGGCTCGATCCGGCCACCGCCTTCCGCAAGTGCGCCAAGATCGTCGGCGACGTGATGGGCGATTTCCATCCGCATGGCGACCAGGCCATCTACGATGCGCTGGTGCGGCTCGCGCAGGATTTCTCGTCCCGCTACCCTCTCGTCGACGGCCAGGGCAATTTCGGCAATATCGACGGCGATCCGCCGGCGGCCTACCGCTATACCGAAGCCCGCATGACGGAGGTCGCCAAGCTGCTGCTCGAGGGCATCGAGCAGGATACCGTCGACCTGCGCGACAATTACTCCGGCGAGAAGCAGGAGCCGGTGGTCCTGCCGGCGGCCTTTCCGAACCTCCTCGCCAACGGCGCGCAAGGCATCGCGGTCGGCATGGCGACCTCGATCCCGCCGCATAACGCGGCCGAGCTCTGCGATGCGGCGCTCCACCTCATCGCCCATCCGCAGGCGGCAAGCGCGGACCTGGTGGCCTTCGTGGCGGGGCCGGATTTCCCGACGGGCGGCATCGTCGTCGACGATGCGGCGGCGATCGTCGAGAACTACCGGACCGGGCGGGGCAGCTTCCGGCTGCGCGCCCGTTGGACGACGGAGGACACGGGGCGCGGTACCTGGGTTGTGGTGGTGACCGAGATCCCCTACGGCGTGCAGAAGTCGCGGCTGATCGAACGCCTCGCCGAGGTCGTCACTGACAAGAAAAGTCCGCTCGTCGGCGACGTGCGCGACGAATCGGCCGAGGACGTGCGCGTGGTGATCGAGCCGCGGTCGCGCAACGTCGACCCCAAGGTCATGATGGAGCACCTGTTTCGCCTGACCGAGCTCGAATCCCGCATCCCGCTGAACCTCAACGTGCTGGTCGATGGCGTCGTGCCGCGAGTGGTAGGCCTCGCCGAGGCGCTCCGGCAGTGGATCGATCACCGGCGCGTCGTTCTGGTGCGCCGCTCGCGTCACCGCCTGGCCGAGATCGAGCGCCGGCTCGAAGTGCTGGCCGGGATGCTGATCGTCTTCCTCAACCTCGACGAGGTGATCCGCATCATCCGCGAAGCGGACGAGCCGAAACGCGCCCTCAAGGCCCGCTTCGAGCTGAGCGATCTCCAGGCCGACTATATCCTCGACACGCGCCTGCGAAGTCTGCGGCGCCTCGAGGAGATGCAGCTCACTAAGGAGAACGAGGCGCTCACCAGGGAGCGCACGGGACTGCTGGCGCTGCTCGACAGCGAGCCGGCGCAGTGGAAATCCGTTGCGGCGCAGATCCGCGACATCCGCAAGAAATACGGGCCCGCGACGCCGTTAGGCAAGCGGCGGACGAGCTTCGAGACCGTGCCCGACATCGATGCGGCCGTCTCCGCCCAGGCGATGATCGAGCGCGAGCCGGTGACGGTCGTGGTTTCCGAGAAGGGCTGGATCCGGGCCGTGAAGGGACATCTCGCCGACACCAGCGCCCTGACGTTCAAGACCGAGGATCGGCTCAGGGTCGCCTTCCTTACCGAAACCACGGCCCGTTTGGTCGTGCTGGCCAGCGACGGCCGGGTCTATACGCTCGACGTCAACAAGCTGCCGAGCGGGCGCGGCTTCGGCGAGCCCCTACGTCTGATGGCCGAGCTCGGTGAGGGCGAGGACGTGGTCACCGTGCTGCCCTACGAGGAGGGGGGGCGCGTCCTCGTCGTCTCGACCGACGGCCGCGGTTTTCTCGCGCCGATGAAGGAACTCGTGGTCGGCACCCGCAAGGGCAAGGCGCTGATCGGCCCGACGCCGCCCGCCAAGGCCATGCTGATGGTGCGCGCCGAAGGCGACCATGTCGCCGTCATGAGCAACGACCGGCACCTGCTGGTCTTCCCCGTCGCCCAGCTGCCGGAGATGGCCAAGGGCAAGGGCGTGATCCTGCAGCGCGCGCCTCGCGGCCTCGCCGATGCCCGCGTCCTCGTTCTGGCGGATGGGCTGCGCTGGCTCGACGCGGGCGGGCGGGAGCGCCACGTCGGCGGGAAGGATCTCGCGAGCTGGGTCGGCAAGCGGGCCGATCGCGGCCATTTGCCGCCCAAGGGCTTTCCGCGCGACAATAGGTTCCCGCGATGAAGCGGACTATTCGAACAGCTCCCAGCCGTTCAGCCCGAGCCGCTGCTGCGGCGTGAAACGGGCCTTGTAGGCCATCTTGCGGGAGCCCTCGACCCAATAGCCGAGATAGACGTGGGGCAGCCCGAGGGCGCGCGCCCGGGCGATGTGGTCGAGGATCATGAACGTGCCGAGCGACCTATCGTCGACATCGGGATCGTAGAAGGAATAGACCATCGACAGGCCGTCGGCCAGGACGTCGGTCAGGCACATGGCGACGAGCGGGCCCTGGCCGCGCTTGGTGATCGTCGTGTCGGGGCCGTGCCGACGATATTCGACGAGCCGCGTCTCGACGTGCGAATCCTCGACCATCATGGCGAAATCGAGGATGCTCATGTCCGCCATGCCGCCTTCGCCATGGCGCGCCGCCAGATAGGCGCGGAACATCGTATATTGCTCGGC
>DATBEH010000099.1:0-60621 GCA_036276175.1 Lichenihabitans sp. | reverse complement strand
ATGAATACCTAAAGGTAAATGACGGGTTGCATGGGAAATTGTATCTATCGCCGCTCGGGGCTATTATCGGGTCGCCAAATGCTAGCAGCTACGGCGTAGGTCGAAATCCAGGAGAGAGCGGAAGGCTGCTTGAAATTGGGGTCTTTTTTTCGCCCGAATCATTGATATACGCCAAGGCAGCTGAATGGTTTGAGGAACTCTTCTCAAAAGCTTCGACTGTTGATCAAGGACGGCTGACTAGCGCTCCTGAGAATAGTCGCGAATTGGTTCCGCTTGGCTCTCGTGGTTCAGTATCGAAGCTCCCGTTTCTGTGCCGTTTACGGGATTTTCCGCAGAATTTTCCAAATGTTCGTATTGCAATCGCAGTTGGCGATCTGGACAATAAGAAGGCAGAAGCCTCGAGAATAGATTTGGCAACAGCTCTTAATGTGACCACTCGCGAATTAGATTATATTGTTGTTGCTCAAAATAATAAGGGTGACAATCTTCCAAGATTCGGTGGAAATCTTATCCTTATATGGCTTAATGGGCTAAAAATGGAAATATCAACTTATGTTGATTGCTTAACTTGGCCACGAAATAATCCTGACACGATTTTTGGTGTTGAGGATCGAAATGGATTTTGGGAAAAAATCAACTTAACACCATGCGCAGATAAACTAACAAACAAAGAGACAATGCAGCTAAGGCACTTTTTTAACAAAAATGATAATAGATGGGTCTTTACAAGTGACGAATTTGCCTTAATTCTTTCAGAGTTAAAGCTATGATTTCTTATGGCTGTACAGGTTAATAATCCAGCCACTGTCGCCCATGACCCACGATCTTACCTCGGTTATTACTTATACATGATCAACGATATTTCCGGAACTGCCCGCCACAAGCTCAAGATGGCGCATCGCAAGGCCGTGCAGGATGCCGAGGTCGCCTCGAAGACCATCGCGTCCAAAGGCTTGCTGATGGTCCATACCGGACCGGGCAAGGGCAAGTCGACGGCCGCCTTCGGGCTCGTGCTGCGCGCCACCGGATACGGCTGGCCGGTTGGGGTCGTGCAGTTCATCAAGGGCGCCTGGGACACCGGCGAGCGGCGCATGCTCGAAGGCTCCGCCCTCGTGCGCTGGCATTCGATGGGCGAAGGCTTCACCTGGGAGACGCAGGACCGCGCGCGGGATGTCGCTGCCGCCGAAGCCGCCTGGACCAAGGCCTGCGAACTCATGGCCGATCCCGCCATCCGCCTCGTGGTGCTCGACGAGCTCAACGTCGCCCTGCGCTATGATTACCTGCCGCTCGACGAGGTGGTCGCCACGTTGCGGGCTCGCCGGCCGGACCTCCATGTCGTCGTGACCGGCCGCAACGCCAAGCCGGCGCTGATCGAGGCGGCCGACCTCGTCACCGAGATGGTGGCCGTCAAACATCCTTTCGCGGCCGGGATCAAGGCGCAGCAGGGCATCGAATTTTGACCCGGCCAGGCGCGCCCTCGCGCGCCCTGATGGTGCAGGGCACGGGGTCGGACGTCGGCAAGTCGCTCATCGTCGCGGGTCTGGCGCGCGCCTTCACGCTGAGGGGCCTCCGCGTGCGGCCCTTCAAGCCGCAGAACATGTCGAACAATGCCGCGGTGACGGCGGAGGGCGGCGAGATCGGCCGCGCCCAGGCGTTGCAGGCCCGCGCCGCCAGGATCGCGTCGAGCGTCCACATGAACCCTGTGCTGCTGAAGCCCCAAAGCGAGGTGGGATCGCAGGTGATCGTCCAGGGCCGTGTCATCGGCAATGCCAAGGCACGGGATTACCAAGCCATGAAGCCGGGACTGATGGGTGCGGTGCTCGACAGCTTCGCCCGCATGCGCGCCGAGGCCGACCTCGTGCTGGTCGAGGGCGCCGGCAGCCCGGCCGAGGTCAATCTGCGTCGGGGGGACATCGCCAACATGGGCTTCGCCAGGGCCGCCGACGTGCCGGTGGTGCTCGTCGGCGACATCAACCGGGGCGGCGTCATCGCCCAGATTGTCGGGACCAAGGCGGTGCTCCCGCCCGAGGATGCGGCGATGATCTCGGGGTTCCTGGTCAACAAGTTCCGCGGCGATCCGAGCCTATTCGAGGACGGAATGCGCCTCATCGCCGAGCATACGGGCTGGCCGGCGCTGGGCCTCGTGCCGCATTTTGCTGCCGCCGCGCGCCTGCCGGCCGAGGACGCGGTGGCGCTCGGCCATGCGGCCTACCAGACCGCGCGACCAGACGGTTGCATCGTGGTGGCGGTGCCGGTGCTGCCGCAGATCAGCAATTTCGACGACCTCGATCCGCTGCGGCTCGAGCCCGCCGTCAGCCTCGTCATGGTACGGGCCGGCGACGCGCTGCCGTTGGCGGATCTCGTGATCCTGCCGGGCTCGAAGGCGACGCTCGCCGATCTCGCGGCGCTGCGGCGCAACGGCTGGGACATCGACATCCTGGCCCATGCGCGGCGCGGCGGTCCCGTGGTGGGCCTTTGCGGCGGCTATCAGATGCTCGGCCGCTCCATCGCCGACCCGGAGGGGACCGAGGGGCCGCCCGGTGCGGCGGCGGGTCTCGGACTGCTCGATGTCGAGACCGTGCTCGGCGGCCCGAAGACGCTGACGGCGGTCTCGGGCGTCTCGGTCGCGGACGGCGTGCCCTTCGCCGGTTACGAAATGCATGTCGGCACGACGGCGGGTCCCGATTGCCTGCGCCCGGCGCTGCGCTTCGCCGATGGCAGTGAGGACGGCGCCGTCTCGGCCGACGGACGGGTCTTTGGCGCGTATGTGCATGGGTTCTTCGCCGACGATCGGCAGCGGGCCGCCTGGCTGCGGCGGCTCGGCGGTACCGGCTCGAGCCTCGACTACGAGGCCGAGGTCGAGACGACGCTCGACGGCCTCGCCGACCACCTCGCCCGCCACATCGACCTCGACCGGCTCTTGGGCCTGGCGCGATGATGAAGGGCGGCACCGATGAGCGGAGAGCAGGCATGACGGTTGTGGGTGAAATGCCGGCTTTGCGTACGCACACACGGTCTGACTTGCGGGAGCAACCAGCCGCTGCCCTATTGGTCGTGTTAGAACTTGGTCACCAGATCCTCCCACTCTTGCAGTAGGCTCGGTAAGTCGTTCACTTCCGGAGGTAGCTTCTTATAGTCGTGGGCCGCGTCGTTCCTGACGTCATATTGATTTTTCAGAGAGCTAATCAATCGTGGGTTGCGGTGAAATATTAATTCAAGGCGACTCTTTACTGGAAACCTTCTGAAGCTCTCCTTCAGATAAATCCAGGCATGGCTGTCTTTGCCTTTGCTCCTGGCACCCGCGGAAACGACGGTCTCGGCCTGCTTACGAGTAAGATTCTCGAAACTTGCCCATCCCAGGAGGTAGAAAGCCGTGTCCAACCACTTACGAAAGCGCTGCAATTCCTTGGCCTCGCTTCTCCTGTTCAGGATTTCCTGATCAAGAAGATCTCTGAGACGCTCGTATGCTTGGCGAATCTCCGTGATATTACTCACCGGCGTGAACAAGCCCCAGTGCAGACCGGAAAGCCTCCCTGCCCCATTCTGATCGGTTCTTTGTTTTGGGGTCGATAAGGATCAAGTTCGACGGACCGGGCACCTTGGGACTCGCGCCCAGCCTGTAGGTGCCTCCTCGGGTGATGATATCAATCATGCCCGCGAAACCGATCAACCAGAGGCCGATGGGCACCATGCTTGCGACTGGCTTCGGCCCATCCATGATGTCGAGAATGGGCATATCGCGATCGGAAACCGCAAACCTCTGCATCAGCTCCTCGGACATAGGGACAGCGCGGTCGCGAGCCGTAACTAACCCGTACTCTCGCGCCCAGGACTCGACTTCGGCATAGATCGCTTCAACACGCCGGGTCCAATCATCAACCTCATCGAGGACGTCTCGACGCTCGAACACACCTCCCTGAGTGTCGAACTCCCAGACATTGAGGGCTGATAGCTCCTCGAACGCTGGGGAGAACCTTCCTTCGGACCAAACGATGCCGAGGGTAAGCCGCTCCAGGTTGAACGCCCAAATCTCACGCCTCTCGCCCTTCTCAGCAGCCGGCGTGAGTTCGTTCCAAGCCTGGCCAAGATCGACGCCAGCAAAAGACCGGTCGCCCACTTTTATTTCGACCAGTGCAGAGTGACCTTCTCCGTCTATGATCACGACGTCGCCGAACGACTGGTCCTCGACGCGCCGAACCTCGAAGCCTTCCACCACGAGGCTGCCAACGATCCTTTCCTCGACGCCTTCGCGCTCGTCGCCCACACGAGGATGTCGCATCTTGACGTCCTGTGGTCCGAGCTGACGACGGTCGGGCAGGCTCGCGCCTGACCCGTACACAATATGGCGGTTTCCAAGGCAAACGAGAATCTGACGATCCTTCGGGTGCTGAATGGATGAGGGCGCAGTCTGGATCATGAGGCAGAGTACGCCTTTAGCGGCCGCAGGCAAACCTGGTCATGTGTCATCGCCGCGTCGAAAAAAGCCGCTCTCCACTCACTGCAGTTTGCGCCTTAGTGCCAGAGTCCGCGTCGGCTCGGAAGCGGCCTATTAACGACAGAGAACCATAGCCAACCCCGCCAGCACCACCATCTGCACCGCGCAGGCGATCCGGTAGAGCTTCAGCGCCTTGCGGATGTCGGCGGCGGTGGCGTCGCGACGTCCGTCGCCCATAAAGGCGTCCTGCACCATCGTGTCGCCATAGACCCGCGGTCCGTTCAGCTTGAGGCCGAGCGCGCCGGCCATCGCGGCCTCGGGCCAACCGGCATTGGGCGAGCGGTGATGCGATGCGTCGCGCCGCACCGCCCGCCACGCCGCCCGCGCCGACGAGCCGCACAGCGGCGCCGCCAGGATGATCCACAGGGCCGCGAGGCGCGAGGCGGGCAGGTTGACGAGGTCGTCGAACCGCGCCGCCGCCCAGCCGAAGGCGAGATGACGCTCGCTCTTGTGGCCGATCATGCTGTCGGCCGTATTGGCCGCCTTGTAGAGGGCACCGCCCGGCAGGCCGCCGAGCGCCAGCCAGACGGCAGGCGCCACGACGCCATCGGAAAAATTCTCGGCCAGGCTCTCGATCGCGGCGCGCGCCACCCCTGCCTCGTCGAGCGCGGCCGGGTTGCGGCCGACGATCATCGACACCGCCTGCCGCGCCCCCGTGAGGCCCTTGCGGTCGAGCGCGTCCGCCACCGCGCGGACATGCGCATGGAGGCTGCGCTGCGCCGGCAGGCTGGCCGCCAGGATCGCCAGGACGATCGGCCCGAGCGCGGATTGTCCGAACAGGATCTGCAGCGGTACCGTCACGACGGCGGCGGCGCCGAGCAGCAGGATCAGCGCCGCCAGCCCCGCGAACCGCCGCGCCGCGAAGGACATGGCAGGACGGTTGAGCATCGCGTCGAGACCGCCGAGCAAAGCGCCCATCCAGCCGACCGGATGCCCGATAGCCCGGTAGAGCCGATCCGGATAGCCGAGGGCGGCCTCGATCACGAGGGCGAGGAGGGCGAGCAGGGTGGTCGTGGCGAGCGGCATCGTCGGCGGGGCAGGGGGACGGACCGCATCCCCTAGCACGCCGGTCCGGCCCGGTCTCGGCCGTCACTGCCTCGCCTTGACACCGTCACTAAGCGCGGGCCATGTCGCCGCCCATGCTCTTCGTGCTGCCTTATCCGGTCATCGACCCCGTCCTGGTCGATGTCGGACCCTTCCCGATCCGCTGGTATGCGCTGGCCTACGTGGCCGGCATCGTGCTCGGCTGGGCCTACATGCGGGCGCTGGTGCGTTCCGACCGGCTCTGGGCCGGCGCCCCGCGCCCGACGCCGCAATCGGTCGACGATCTCGTGGTCTATGTGGCGCTCGGCATCGTGCTCGGCGGCCGGATCGGCTACGTCCTGTTCTACAACCTCGACTACTACATCCGGCATCCGCTCGAGATGGTCACGGTGTGGAACGGCGGCATGGCGTTCCATGGCGGCCTCGTCGGCGCGACGCTCGGCCTGTGGCTCTTCGCGCGACGCAACCGCTTTCCGCTGCTCTCGGTGGCCGATCCGGTCGCTGCCGTCGTGCCGATCGGCCTGTTCCTCGGCCGCATCGCCAATTTCATCAAGCCGGAGCTCTGGGGCCGGGTGACCGACGCCTCGGTGCCCTGGGCGATGGTGTTTCCCGGAGCCGGACCGGACCTGCGCCATCCGAGCCAGCTCTACGAGGCCGGGCTCGAGGGCATCGGCCTCTTCATCCTCTTGGCCGTGGTGATCCGGCTCGGCGGCTTCCGCCGGCCCGGCCTCGTCACCGGGCTGTTCTGCATCGGCTACGGCCTGGCGCGCATCGTGGCGGAATTCTTCCGCCAGCCCGATCCGCAGCTCGGTTTCCTGTTCGGCGGCGCCACCATGGGCATGCTGCTGTCGCTGCCGCTGATCGTCCTCGGCGTCGTGGTGATCGTGATCGGCGCCCGCCGGCGGCGCACCGCCCTCGCATGAGCGGGCTCGAGGCCGAGCTTCGCGGGCTCATCGCCGAGGGCGGCCCGATCAGCGTCGAGCGCTACATGGAGCTCGCGCTCGGCCATCCGCGCTTCGGGTACTACCGGACGCGCGATCCGCTCGGTCGAGCCGGGGATTTCGTCACCGCACCGGAGATCAGCCAGATGTTCGGCGAGCTCGTGGGGCTCTGGGCGGCGCTGTGCTGGAGCGCCATGGGATCGCCCGATCCGGTGCGCCTCGTCGAGCTCGGCCCCGGGCGCGGGACGCTGATGGCCGACGCGCTGCGGGCGGCCGCGGCCCTGCCGGCGTTCCGAGCCGCGATCGACCTCGATTTCGTCGAGACGAGCCCGGTGCTGCGCGACCTTCAGACGACGGCGATGGCGCGGAGCGGCGTGCAGGGCGCCTGGCACGACGCGGTCGAGACCGTGCCGGCCGGCCCGGCGATCGTGCTCGCCAACGAATTCTTCGATGCCCTGCCGGTGCGCCATTATCTGCGCACGCACGCCGGATGGTGCGAAAGGCTCGTCGGCCTCAGCGACGGCATCCTCGCTTTCGGCGCGGCGCCGGACACCGAACCCTCGCTCAAGCTCGACGCGCCGCCAGGTACGATCCTCGAGGTCGGCATCGCGGCCCGGCGCATGGCAGCCGTGCTCGCGGCCCGTGTCGTGAGGGAGGGTGGCGCCGTGCTGATCGTCGACTACGGCTATGCCAAGCCGCGCTTCGGCGAGACCCTGCAGGCCGTCAGGCGGCATCGGTTCGTCGACGTGCTGGCGCAGCCGGGCGAGGCGGATCTCACGGCGCATGTCGACTTTTCCGCGCTCGGACGGGCGGCGCGGGCCGCCGGCGCCGAGGTGCACGGCCCGGCGGGGCAAGGCGCATGGCTGAAGGCGCTGGGCCTCGAGACGAGGGCGGAGGCGCTCAAGCGCCAGGCGACGCCGTCCCAGGCCGAGGCGATCGACGCAGCGGTCGACCGGCTGACCGAAGCCGGCACGACCGAGCGCCCCGGCATGGGCGCGCTGTTCAAGGTCATGGCCTTCACGGCGCCCGGCCTGCCGCCGCCGCCGGGCTTCGAGGCGATGGAGAGGCAATGACGAGCGCGGAGTTCATCACGGCACCGGCCCTCGACCACCCCTCCGTCGCGCACGGTTTCTTCACGCGGCGCGGCGGCGTCTCGGACGGCTTTTACGCCTCGCTCAACGGGGGCACCGGCTCGCGCGACGCGCGCTCGAACGTCGTGGAGAACCGGCGCCGCATGGCCGAGGCGCTCGGCGTCGCGCCGGACCGTCTCGCCATGCCCTGGCTCGTCCATTCGCCCGATGCCCTGGCCATCGAGGCACCTTTCGCCGAGGGCGCTAGGCCGAAATGCGACGGCCTCGCCACCCGCGTGCGCGGCATGGCGCTCGGCGTCACCGGCGCCGATTGCGGGGTGGTGCTCTTCGCCTCGGCCGTGGACGGCGTCGTCGGCGCCTGCCACGCCGGCTGGAAGGGCGCCTTCACCGGCGTGCTGGAGGCGACCGTCGCCCGCATGATGGAGCTCGGCGCGCGATGCGACGCGATCACGGCGGTGCTCGGACCCACCATCGCGCGAGCCTCCTACGAGGTTGGTCCCGAGTTCCGCGCGCGTTTCGTGGCGCGCGACGCGGATTACGCGGCGTTCTTCGTCCCCTCCGGCCGTCCCGACCATCACCTCTTCGACCTGCCGGGTTTCATCGGCGCAAGGCTTCGAGCAAGCGGGATCGGCCACGTCGAGGACCTTGGGCTCGATACCTACGCGGACGAGGCGCGCTTCTTCTCCTATCGCCGTGCGACGCACCGGGGCGAGGCCGATTACGGTCGCCTCGTCGCCGCCATCGCGCTGCGCTAAGCTCGAAGCATGGAACAGCGCGACATCAAGCTCATCACGGCGTGGGTGGTGGCCCAGGGCCTCGAAGGGGCCAGCGAGCCCGACCTGCTGCACGGCTTCTGCCTGCGCTGCCGCGAGGCCGGGCTCGACCTGTCGCGCGGCCTCACCATCATCGACACGCTCCACCCGGTCTACGAGGGCCGCGCCTTCCGCTGGCGCAACGATGGCGTCGTCGAAGACGCGATGGTCGAATACGGCCGGACCAACGAGGGCGAGGCGGCCGAGAACTGGCGCCGCAGCGTCTTCCACCACATCCTGACCTCGGGCGGGACGGAGCTGCGCCGGCGGCTCGGTCTCGGCGACCCTTGCGACGACTTCGCCCAGCTGTCCGGCTTCCGCGACGAGGGCCAGACCGACTATCTGGCGCTCGTCCATCGGTTCGCCGGCGAGGGCCGCTTCGGCGAGATGGATTGCGTCTATTCGCACTGGATGACACGGCACGCGGACGGATTCCGCGAGGAGGACCTGGAGGCGTTGCGCCGCCTCGTGCCGGTGGTGGCGCTGGCGGTCAAATGCGCCTCCCTGGCGCGCATCGCCGGCACGCTGGTCGAGGTCTATCTGGGACGCGATGCCGGCCGTCGCGTGCTCGCCGGCCGCATCTCGCGCGGCGTCGCGGACCGCATCCATGCGGTGCTCTGGTTCTCGGACCTGCACGGCTACACCACGATCACCGACACCGCGCCGCCGGACGAGATCATCCCGCTCCTCAACGATTACGCCGATGCGGCGATCTCGGCGATCGACGAGGCCGGCGGCGATGTCCTCAAGCTCATCGGCGACGGCATCCTGGCGATCTTCAAGGCTGAGGGCGGCGGGGAGGCCTGCGCCGCGGCGTTGAAGGCCGAGGCCGGATTGCGTCGTCGGATCGCGACGCTCAACGCGCGGCGGACCGCCGAAGGCCGCCCGGTGACCACGGTCTATCTCGGCCTGCATATCGGCGACGTCTTCTACGGCAATATCGGGGCCGAGAACCGGCTCGATTTCACCGTGGTCGGGCCGGCCGTCAACGAGGTCAGCCGCATCGCCGCCATGTGCCGCTCGGCCGACCGCAGCGTGCTGCTGTCGGGCGAGTTCGCCTCGGCCGCGCCGCCGGAGGCGCGCGCCGGCATCGTCTCGGTCGGTCGCTATGCGCTGCGCGGCGTCGGGCGTGCGCAGGAGCTTTTCACGCTGGAGCCGACGACAGCGCCGGGCTGATTCTTGCGATCGCGACCCGACGGCTGCTCCTAACCCTTCTCTCGGTCGTAATAGTCGACCGTCGTCTCGACACGAAATATTCCCCGGAGCCCGCGCCGACCGCGCTCGCCCGATACGACCGATACCTTTTGCGAATCCGGGTACTCGCAGGCTTCGACCTCGACGAGGGTCGAGAGTGCCAGATAGCGCATCGTCGTCGTGCCGGTATTGATGATCTGATGCGCCACCTCGGGACCGCCGGTCGGGCATGCGATCACGTCGTGCTTTCGGATCGGATAGCGCCTGTCGCCAAACCGCAACTCGCCCTCTCCCTCCAGGATCAAGAACATTTCCTCTTCGCCATGATGGCAATGGAAGGGGCATTGGACTTTGCCGGGCGGCAGGATCGTCAAATTATAGCCGAGTTTCTTTGCTCCGATGTGATCGCTGATCTGCGCGCGTTTCGATGTATAGAGGCCGTTCTCCTCCACATCGTCAAACTCGACCTCATCGAGGTTCAGAATGGGTTTCAGCATATGCTTCTCCAGAGGCATGGACCGTCGCAAACCCACTGATAGCCCACCCTCGACGCGGGCGCGAAGCGTCAGGTTTCAGCCAGCGGCGTGTCGGGCTTCGGCGGGGTCGACCATCGCGAGCCTCACTGCATTCCGGGGATCGACGCCCCCGCGCCCGTCGACACCGCCATGAGGCCGAGCAGCGCCACGATCCAGGAGTGGCGCATCAGACCCGCGTCGCCGGATCGGCGGCCAGCGATGCCGTCGCGTGACGCGGCGCCGCCCGATGCCCGTCGACCCCCGGCCCGACACGGCGCAGCCAGCGCTGCAGGGCGCGGGTGATCGGCCGTTCCACGTAACGGTACAGGAGCAACGCGCTCCCGATCGCCCCGAAGAGCATGAGGGCGCCGGCCCAAAGCGCCGGGATGCGATGGACGTCCATGACATGGCCGAGAAGCCAGAACAGCATCATGAAGAAAGCCGAATGGACGAGGTAGAGCGAATAGGAGGCGTCTCCGAGCGCCTCGAAGGACCGCCGGACCGCGCCCGTCGGCAACGGCTCGTGCATCACCGCTGAGGCAACGAGGAGAGCCGCCGGTGGGCCCCAGACGAAACCCCGATAGGGAAACCAGTCGCCAGCCACCTCCGTCGTGGTCAGCATGATCGTCATCAGGGCCGCGAACGCGCCCGCGATGGCGACCGGTCGCGGCACGCGATAGCCCTTGAGGTAGAGCTGTGCGAGGACCATGCCCAAGACGAATTCGAGGAGGTCGCTATTGGCCAGGGGTTCGATCGGCCAGGGGAGCGAGATCAGGCCGTGGAGCGCCGCCACGCCCAGCCCGACCAGGGCGACGAACCCCATGGACAGCGCCACGAGCGCCCGCGGCCGGCTCAGCATCAGGGCCAGCGCGAAGCAGACGTAGAAGAACATCTCGTAATTGAGGCTCCAGCCTTGCCGATAGATGGGAAAATCGTCGAAGCCGGGCCGCAGGTAGAAGGTGAACAGGTAGGACGCGATGAAATGCGGGATCGTATAATCGGGATGATCGAGGTGCCGCTCGCCCCGGATGGTGACGAAGACGGCGATCGTCGTGAAGATCCAATAGAGCGGGACGATACGCGCCAGCCGCCGCAGGAAGAAATTCATCGAGGCCCGAGGCTGTCGGAATAGGCCGACGGTCGAATAGACCATGATGAAGCCCGAGATGACGAAGAAGATATCGACGCCCGCGGAGCCGACCCACATCACCGGGAAGATGCTGCTGTCCCAGCCGCGGTCCGCCAGCTCGTCGGGAACGTGATAGAGCACGACGAAAAGCGCCGCGATCCCGCGCAGGATCTGCACGTTGGTGAGCTCGGGCAGTTTCGTTGCGGATCGTCGCGGCGGCATGGTCGCCGGAATGCTGGCGCCGTGTGGCGAAGATCGGGAGAAAACAAGGCGGCGATACGCCGCCGCCTCATCGCTGAGGGCGGCGCGTCTCGACTTTGCGGCGCAGCATCAGGCTAGGGTCGACGTCGGGCGGCAGCCCCGAGGCGTCGCGCAGGTCCTGCCGGTAAAGACCGATGTCCTTGAGCTCGCAATCGCTCAGGGCACCGAGCTGGCGCATGACGCGCCGTGCGGCGAGCACGCGCGACGGCCAGCCGAACAGTCGCCACAGGGCCGCGGCGGCCGTCGTCGCCCGGGCGCTGCGCGACTGCGGCTCGAAAAACTTGATCGTCAGCGTCATGGCATCGTCTCCTTCGAGGCGAAGGTTCGCCGACCGAGGCTGGTCACGACAGAGACAATAGGGTACAATTCCGCCGAACTGTCCGGTTGCAATGGCGGTACAGATGCTCGATCACCCTCGCCTGTCCCTGACGCTCGTCGAGACCGTGATGGCCTCGATCCGGGCGCGGATCGACGCGCGCAAGCTCGCCCCCGGCGCCCGGCTCCCCTCGGTGCGCGACTGCGCGACCGAGCTATCGGTGTCGAAATCAACCGTGGTCGAGGCTTATGACCGGCTGGTCGCGGAAGGCGAGATCAATGCCCGGCGCGGCTCGGGCTTCTATGTCGCGGGCGGCACGCGGCCGCTCTCGCTCCAGCGCCTCGGCCCCGAGCTCGATCGTGCCATCGACCCTCTTTGGGTGACGCGCCAGGCGATGTCGTGCGGACCGGAGGTGCTCAAGCCCGGCTGGGGCTGGCTGCCCTCGTCCTGGCTGCCCGACGAAGGCCTGCAGAAGGGCCTGCGCTTCCTCGCCAAGGGGGCCGAGGCGGAGGCCCGCACGCGCTACGACAGCCCGCTCGGCTTCGCGCCGCTCCGTCACCATCTCGTGCTGCGGCTCGCCGAACGGGGCATCGCGGCGGCGGCGGACCAGATCATGCTGACCGACTCCGCGTCGCACGGGCTCGACCTCATGGGTCGCCTGCTGCTCGAGCCCGGCGACACGGTGATGGTCGACGATCCGTGCTATTTCAACTTCCACGCGATGCTGCGCAGCCATCGGGTCAGGATCCTCGGGGTGCCCTTCGGCACGGACGGTCCCGATCTGGACGCCTTCGGCCAGGCCCTGGCGGCGCATCGGCCCCGCCTCTACCTGACCAATGCGGGGCTGCACAACCCGACCGGGGCGACGATCTCGGCCGTCAAGGCGCATCGCCTGCTGAAACTCGCCGAGCAGCATGACACGATCGTCGTCGAGGACGATGCCTTCGCGGATCTCGAAGCCGAACCGGCGCCGCGCCTCGCGGGGTTCGACGGGCTCGAGCGCGTCGTCGTGGTCGGCAGCTATTCCAAGACCGTCACGGCGGCGATCCGCTGCGGCTATGTGGCGGCGCGTCCCGACTGGATCGAGGCGCTGGTCGACCTCAAGCTCTCCACCGGCCTCGGCAGCGGCCACTTCGCCGCCGTGCTGCTCCACCGAATGCTGACGGACGGGAGCTACCGCCGGCATCTCGACGGCTTGCGCGCCAAGCTCTCCGACGCCATGGGACGCACCCGCCGGCGCCTGGCGACGCTCGGCATCGAGCCCTTCGTCGAGCCCAGCGGCGGCATGTTCCTCTGGGGCCGGCTGCCGGGCGGCATCGACGCCGCCGATGTGGCGCGCTACGCCCTTGCGCGGGACGTGATCTTCGCGCCCGGCAACGTGTTCAGCGCCACGCACAGCGCGCGGAGCCATCTGCGCTTCAACGTGGCGCGCTGCGCCGAGCCGCGCATCTTCGAGGTCCTAGCCGGAGCGATCGAGGCGGCTGCGGCCTGAGGACGCGCAGCGGCCGAATGAGCGGCAGAGCCCCTACAGCCGCCGCCCGGTCCCGGGGTCGAAGACCACCGCCTTGTCGAGATTGAACGCGAACGGGAAGGTCGCGCCGGGCTTCACCACCGTGTCCGAGCGCATACGGGCCGTGATCGCCTTGCCGCCGAGCTGGGTGACGACGAACGTGTCGGACCCCGCCGGCTCGACCACGTCGACGAGCCCGTCGACCATCTCGAGCGCGCGCGAGTTGCGATCGGCGCCCTCCCGGTCGGTGATGGCCTCGGGCCGGATGCCGAGGATGATGCTGCGGCCGGCGGCGAGCGGCGACACGGTCAGCGTCGCGGGCGCCGCGAGCGTCACGTCGCCCTGGCCGCCCCGCGTGAGCTTGAGCACGGTGCGGCCGTTCTCCTCGGCGGCTTCGGCCTCGATCAGGTTCATCGCCGGCGAGCCCATGAAATCGGCGACGAAGAGATTGGCCGGATGATTGTAGATCTCGGAGGGCGTGCCGACCTGCTGCACTTCGCCGTCCTTGAGCACGGCGATCTTGGTGGCGAGCGTCATCGCCTCGATCTGGTCGTGCGTGACATAGACGATGGTCTTGCCGGTCGCGGCATGCAGCCGCTTGATCTCGGTGCGCATATCGACGCGCAGCTTCGCGTCGAGGTTCGACAAGGGTTCGTCGAACAGGAAGACGCGAGGGTTGCGCACCAAGGCCCGCCCCATGGCGACGCGCTGCCGTTGACCGCCCGAGAGCTGCGACGGCTTGCGGTCGAGCAGGTGGCCGATCTGCAGGGTCTTGGCCACCGAGGCGATGGCCTTTTCGCGCTCGGCCTTCGGCACGCCGCGCATCTCCATGCCGAAGGCGATGTTTCCCTTGACCGTCATGTTGGGATAGAGCGCGTAGCTCTGGAACACCATGGCGATGTCGCGCTTCGACGGGTGCAGGTCGTTGACCATGTGGCCGTCGATGTGGATCTCGCCGCCCGAGATGGTCTCGAGCCCCGCGATCGTGTTGAGCAGGGTCGACTTGCCGCAGCCCGAAGGACCGACGAGGACGAGGAAGCCGCCCCTGTCGAGGTCGATGTCGATCCCCTTGAGGATCTCGACCGGGCCGAAACGCTTCTGCAGGTTCTTGATCTCGAGGAACGCCATCGGCCTCACCCCTTCACGGCGCCGGCCATGAGGCCGCGCACGAAGTAACGGCCCGCCACGACATAGACGAGGAGCGTCGGCAGCGCGGCGATCATCGCTGCCGCCATGTTGACGTTGTATTCGACGACGCCGGTCGAGGTGTTGACGACATTGTTGAGCGCCACCGTCATCGGCATGGCGTCGCCCGTGCCCGCATAGGCGGAGGCGAAGAGGAAGTCGTTCCAGATATTGGTGAACTGGTAGATCACCGTCACCACGATGATGGGAAGCGAATTGGGCAGCAGGATGCGCCGGAAGATCTGGAAGAAGCCGGCCCCGTCGACCATGGCGGCCCGCACCAGCTCGGTCGGGAAGGCTTCGTAATAGTTGCGGAAGAACAGGGTGGTGAAGCCGAGGCCGTAGACCACGTGGACGAAGACCAGGTTCTCCGTGGCATTGCCGAAGCCGAGGCTCGTGCCGATCGTGTTCTCGAGGCTTCCGCCGAAACGGCCGAAATTGCCGAGGATCGTCGCCATCGGCAGCAGCACCGACTGGAACGGGATGAAGCAGGCGAAGAGCATCAACCCGAACACCAGCGTATGGCCCTTGAAGCGCCATTTGGTGAGCACGTAGCCGTTGAGCGCGCCGAGCGCGGTCGAGATCGCCACCGCCGGTACCACCATCTTGATGGAGTTCCAGAAATAACCCTTGATGCCGGCGCAGGTGAGGCCGACGCAGGCTTCGCCCCAGGCCCGCGCCCAGGGCGCGAGGGTCGGCGCGCGGGGCAGGTCCAGCATGTTGCCGTCCTGGATCTCCGGCATGGTCTTGAACGAGGTGACCAGCATGACGAAGAGCGGCGTGAGATAGATCACCGCGAAGACCGCGAGCAGGCTGTAGATCACCACGCGGCTGGCCTTGAGGCCGCCTGCCCTCCGGCCTCCCGCGGCGGCGAGGCTCATCGGGCGCGCTCCCTGAGCTCGGAATAGAGATAGGGGACGATGATGGCCGAGATGGCGATCAGCATGATCACGGCGCTCGCCGAGCCGACGGCCATCTCGTTGCGCCTGAAGGTATATTCGTACATGAAGTTCGACGGCAGCCAGGCCGAGCCGCCGGGGCCGCCGCTGGTCAGCGCCACGACGAGGTCGTAGGACTTGATCGCCAGATGGGCCAGCACGATGAAGGCCGATAGGAACACCGGCCGCAGCATCGGGATGATGATGCGTCGGTAGATCTGGTAGCTCGAGGCGCCGTCGATCTGCGCCGCCTTGGTGATCTCGCCGTCGATGCCGCGCAGGCCGGCCAGGAACATGGCCATGACGAAGCCCGAGGCCTGCCACACGCCGGCAATCACCACCGTATAGATCACGCGGTCCTTGTTCTTGATCCAGTCGAAATGGAAGCTCGTCCAGCCCCAGTGGTGCAGCGTCTGCTCGAGGCCGAGGCCGGGGTCGAGGAACCACTTCCAGGCGACGCCCGTGACGATGAACGAGAGCGCCATCGGGTAGAGGTAGATCGGCCGCAGCACGCTCTCGAAGCGGATCTTCTGGTCGATCAGGATGGCGAGCAGCAGGCCGATGGCGAGGGCGAAGCCGATATAGAGCACGCCGAAGATCGCCATGTTGGTGATCGACGTGTACCAGGACGAGGGCGGGTCGCTTTCGAGCGTCCAGCGCCACAACCGCTCATAGGCCCGGGGTCCGGTGACGGCGTAGCTCGGGAAGGCCTTGGAATTGGTGAAGGAGAGGTAGATCGTCCAGACGATGAAGCCGTAGACGAAGACCGCCACGGCGATGAAGCTCGGCGCCAGCACCAGCTTGGGCACGGCAGTGCCCAGGCGCGACCGCATGCCGACGCGCGGCGGCCGGGCGCGGGACGGCGTGAGGAGGGGGTCGACGGTGGCGAGCGACGACATGCGGAGGTTCTCTCGGTCTGTCCTTCCCCCGCTCGCGGGAGAAGGTGGGCCTTGCGTCGGCGAGGCTCGGATGAGGGTAACCGGAAGCCTGTGTTTTCCCTCATCCGCCTCGGCTCGCAGCCACGTTTACGCTGGCCGCGTGAACTTGCCAGCGCCCGGGAACAAGGCAGAGGCGCCCTATTTCGCGTCGTCGATCGCCTGGACGAGCTGCTTGACGGCCTCATCCGACGTCTTGATCTGTCCATGGACGAACTTGGTCACGACGTCCTTGTAGGCATCGGCCACCGCTGGCGGCGCGCCATAGCCTTGTGCGAGGGAGCCGAACAACGTGCCCTTCTCGGTGGCCGACTTGAGATCCGCGATGCCCTTCTTGCCACAGACGTCGAACTCGGCGTCCGAGACGTCGGTGCGGGCCGGCACCGAGCCCTTGACGATGTTGAAGGCGACCTGGAAGCTCTTCGACAGCGTGTCGGTGGCGAGCTGCTCCTGCGCAGCCTTGCGATCGGCCGGCACGTCGAACATGCCGAACATGTCCGAATTGTAGATCACGCTGCCGTCGGTGCCGGGGAAGCGCGGGCACAGATAGTCGGTGCCGGCCGTCTTGCCGGCGGCCTTGAACTCGCCCTTGGCCCAGTCGCCCATCACCTGCATCAATGCGTCGCCCTTGATCACCATGGCGGTAGCGAGGTTCCAGTCGCGCCCGGCGAAGTTGGGGTCGACATAGGCCGTGAGCTTCTTCAAGTTGTCGAAGCTCTTCTTCATCGTGTCCGACTTGAGCGACGCGTCGTCGAGTTCGTTCATCGCCTTCTTGTAGAATTCGGGGCCGCCGGTCGACTCGACGACCGAATCGAACATCGTCGCTTCCTGCCAGTTCTGGCCGCCGAGAGCGAGCGGGATGATGCCGGCCGCCTTGGCCTTGTCGAGCAGGGCGAAGAGGTCGTCCATGGTCTTGGGCTCGGTGCCGCCGATCTTCTCGAGCACCGCCTTGTTGATCCACAGCCAGTTGACCGAATGGACGTTGACCGGCACGGCGACCCACTTGCCGTTGTAGACGGCGAACTTCTGCAGCGGCGCGGGCACCACCTTGTCCCAGCCCTCCTTCTTGGCGACGTCCGATATGTCGCCCATCTTGCCGGCCTGGGCGTAGTCGAGCACGGTGTAGCCGAGCATCTGAGAGGCCGTCGGGTAGTTGCCCGCCGCGACCATGGCCTTCAACGCCGTCATGGCCGCGTCGCCACCGCCGCCCGCCACCGGCACGTCCTTCCAGGCGAATCCCTGCTTGGCGAGATCCTGCTTCAATACGTTGAGCGCCGCGGCCTCGCCGCCCGACGTCCACCAGTGCAGCATCTCGACCTGCTTGACCTCGGCGGCGCCGGCGGCCAGCGGAACCGCCAGGGCGGCAATCATCGCCGCGCCCGCGACGGACCTGACGTGCTTCGACATTCCCATCCTCCCCTCGATCCGGCCTTTGTGGCCACGATCCGCCAACCGGAGCCGTCGATGGCGCGGGCTTCCTGCGCGGAAGAGGCTTTCGGCGCCCGCCGACGGCTGTCGGGCGCATCAATGCATGGAAGACAGGGCTTGTACATGCCCTCGACCGCGAAAAGCTTAATGGTCGAGACGGTTGCGCGGAGAGTTCAAGGGCGACAGCCGCCCTGGAGAGCGGTGGCCTTCAGCGCGTGGTCGGCGGCGGCATGGCCTCGTCGCGCACGAAGCTCGCCGGGATATGCAGGGACCATTGCAGCCCCGCCGTGCCGAAGGTGAGGCTCACCGTTCCGTCGAGCGCCCGCGCCGCCAGGCGCTCCATGACCTTGTGGCCGAAGCCGTAGCGTCGCGGCGGCGACACTTCCGGGCCACCGGTCTCGCGCCAGCCGATGTGGAAACGGCGCGGCTCGACATCGGCGGAATCGAGCGACCACTCGACGGCCACCTGCCCGGCATCGCCCGACAGGGCGCCGAAACGCATCGCATTGGTCGCGAGCTCATTGAACGCCAGGCCGATATTCTGCGCCGCCTCCGGCTTGAGGACCAGCGTCGGGCCGCTGATCGCGATGCGCGCGGGCGCCTTGTCGAGGGCCGAGGCGAGCTGCCAGCGTACCAGGTCCCCGATCGCGGCGCCGTGCCAGTCCTGGGCGGCGAGGAGATCGTGCGACGCCGCGAGCCCGCGCAACCGGGCGGAGAACCGTTCCTCGAACTCGGTCGCGCTCAGGCTGTCCTTGACGGTCTGGCGGGCCATCGCCTGGATGATGGCGAGCAGGTTCTTCGAGCGATGCGTCACCTCGCGCATCAGGAGATGCATATGCGTCTCCCGAGCCTTGCGCGTCGTGATGTCCCGCGCCATGCCGATCAGTTCGACGGGACCCTCCGGGCCCTCGGGCTGGAACCGGCGGCCATGGATCGCGATCCACCGTTCGGCCCCGTCGCTGCTGCGCCTGATCCGAAACTCGATCCGGCAGGCGTCGGCCCCCCCAGATTGCGCGGCGGCCCGCATCTCGGCTTCGACGCGCGCCATATCCTCGACGCCGAGCGACGTGCTCAACACGCGCATCGTCATCGTGACGCTGCGCGGCAGCCCCCAAAGCGCCGCCATTCCCGAATCGCCCGCGAATTCACCCGTCGCCGAGTCCCACACCCAGATGCCGGTCCGGCCGGCATCGAGGGCGAGCTGGATGCGTTCTGCTTTCAAGGGAAACTCGCCGGAAATAAGAGGCCGTCCGGATCCGTCCCGCCGCAAAGTTTCGGGCACATCCCCCCCGCTCTACAGACTGGAACGCCACAGGGCGGATCTCGATGCGCCACGAAGCACGCGGCGAGGTCCTCGTACCGAACGTGGATCGGGGGGCAAAGTTGCAGGGTCATCGCCGCGCGGACGCGTGCCCGACGACGATCACACGGCGACCGGCGGCAGCGGGCAAGGGTCGGCCGCCGGCACCGCTCAACCCGCCATGGGCAGGAACATGGTCTTGAGCCTCTTGACGCGGGTCGCCAGCGCATGGCGCCGCTGCTCGCCCGCCACCACATCGGCGCCGGTGACGTAGTTGAGCTGGATGGCGCGACGCTGGCCCTTGAACGGCTTGTGGCCGTGCCAGGAATTGTCGGCCCGCCGGAACACCAGGAGCGTGCCGCCGTTCGGCGACACCTCGGCCACCGGGTCTTCGAGGCTGGCGCCCGAGCGCAGCAGCCGAAGCCGGCCGCCGTCGGCCTCCCAGCCCTCGTTGAGATAGAGCAGGACCGTGATGATCTTGGTCTTCGAATCGGTGTGGATGTTGCCGTCGCGGTCGCCCACGAAGCCGCGCACCGTGTACATGGTCGGGCGACCCGTGAGGTCGAGGTCGAACTTGCGTTCGACCGCCGCGCGGAACGCCGGCCCTTCGAGGTCGTCCATCAAATCCCTGAAACGCCCCTTGATCGACAGCTCGGCCGGCGGATGGGAGCCTTCTCCGGGGACGCGCGGAAAGTCGGCGACGATCTCCTTGAAGGTCTCCGGCCGGACGAACCGGTCGACGATGACGAAATCGAACGGATCGCGCACGAGGGGCATGGCGTCGAGCGCCGCAATGTCGATGGTGCTCACTGATATCTCCGTGATGGAGCGACGCGCCGCGTCGGAGTTCTGCCGGGGCGGACCATGAGGCAAGGGCCGGCGGAAGGCAAACAATGACGATGCGCCGCTTTTGTGGCCGATCGGGAGGGGTCGAGCGCGGCGTCGGCGAGCCTCGCCCCGGCCCCTCCGGGGCGGCGCCTGACGTGCGATTGCGGTTTTTTGGAGCCTTGGAATCGATTGACAATCCGCGGCCGACCGACGCAGTCTGACATCGATGCGAGGGAGAACGGCGCAGGCCGACGACGCCTGTCGACATGCGGCAAGGATCGTGGAGATCCGCGGCGGGTCGCTGGGCGCGGCACCGCCCTGGCAACGATAAAATCATAATGCTCAAGGGAGAGACCGAAGATGATTAAGAAGGCTCTGCTGGCCGGAACGATCCTGGCGATGACGACGCTGCCCTCGTTGGCGGCCGGAGACATCATCGGGCTGATCACCAAGACGAACACGAACCCGTTCTTCGTCAAGATGAGAGAAGGCGCCGAAGCCAAGGCCAAGGAGCTTGGCGTGACGTTGCAGGCCTATGCGGGCAAGATCGACGGCGACAACGACGGGCAGGTTCAAGCCATCGAAGAGCTGATCGCGGCGGGCGCCAAGGGCTTCATGCTGGTGCCGAGCGATTCCACCGCGATCGTGCCAAGCGTTAAGAAGGCCCGCGATGCCGGCCTGCTGGTGATCGATCTCGATACCCCTCTCGACCCGATCGATGCGGCGGACGCGACCTTCGCGACCGACAATTTCAAGGCCGGCAAGCTCATCGGCGAATGGGCCAAGGCGACGCTCGGCGAGGAAGGCGTGAAGACGGCCAAGATCGCCACGCTCGACGTGGCCGCCAACCAGCCGACGGTGGACTACCTGCGCCACAACGGCTTCCTGACGGGCTTCGGCATTCCGGTGAAGAACCCCAAGCATTTCAGTCCGTCCGATGACCCGCGCATCGTCGGCAGCGATGTCACGGCGGGATCGGAGGAGGGCGGCCGCAAGGCCATGGAGAACATTCTGCAGAAGGGCGACGTCAACCTCGTCTATGCCATCAACGAACCGGCGGCGGCGGGTGGCTACGAGGCCCTGAAGGCGGCCGGCAAGGAGAAGGGCGTGCTCATCGTCGCCATCGACGGCGGCTGCCCCGGCGTGAAGAACGTCGCGGCCGGAATCCTGGGCGCCACCTCGCAGCAATATCCGCTGCTGATGGCCTCGAAGGGCGTCGAAGCCATCGCCGAGTTCGTCAAGACCGGCAAGAAGCCGGCCAAGACCCCGGGCCTCGACTTCACGGATACGGGCGCCACCCTGATCACCGACAAGCCGGTTCCCGGCGTGCCCTCGATCACCAGCGCCGAAGGGTTGAAGCTCTGCTGGGGCTGACCTCGATCGTCGAGACGCGTTAGAGCATGTTCGGCTGTCGCCGAACTGCTCCAGCTTAGACATGCGGGCCGTTTCATCGGGATGGAAGCGCAGTGCGATTCCATCTGATCCGATGCTGCTCTGGCCACGGCGCGCGGGCTCGGCGGTTCGGGTCCGCCCGTCGACCGGACCTGGACCCCTTCCGCTCTCGAGCGCTCCGGCTCTCGCCGGCGCGCTCCGCCTTCCCATCCGCCGCATCGGGGTGCGAACAATGTCTCAACTCCAGGACACGCGCGGGCCCGCCGAGTTCGAGCACGGCCTGGCGGCGGCGGCGGCCGCGCCCGTCGTCTTCGAGGAGGAGACGCAGACGCCCCTCAAGCGCCTCCAGCGATTTCTGCACGCCTATCCGACGATCGTGCCGTTCATCGTGCTGCTGCTGGGCGTGGTGCTGGGCGCATCGGTGAACTGGGCGCGCTTCACGACCGGCTCGAACCTGTCGACCATCTTGCTGCAGGTCACCATCATCGGGATCCTCGGCATCGCGCAGACGCTGATCATCCTGACCGCCGGCATCGATCTGTCGGTCGGCATCGTCATGGTGCTGTCCTCAATCGTCATGGGCCGTGTCTCGGTCGTCCTCGGCTGGCCCGTCGAGATCGGCTTCGCGGTCGGCCTTCTCGTCGGAACGGCCTGCGGCCTGCTCAACGGGCTGCTCGTGACGCGGCTGCGCATGCCGCCCTTCATCGTCACGCTCGGCACGCTGTCGATCTTCACGGCGCTGAACACCTGGTATTCGCAGTCCGAATCGATCCGCAACGTCGACATCCACGACAAGGCCGCCTTCCTGCTGGCCATGGGGCAGCCGATCCAGCTTGGCACCGCGCGGATCGTCTATGGCTCGGCACTGGTGCTCGTGATCGCCGCGATCGTCTGGTACGTTCTCAATCGCACGCCCTTCGGCCGGCACGTCTACGCGGTCGGCGACGATCGCGAGGCGGCGCGCCTCGCCGGCATCAACACCGACCGCACGCTGCTGAAGGTCTACGTGATCGCCGGCCTGATCTCGGCCATCGCCGGCTGGGTGCTGATCGGACGCGTGGGCGCCATCAGCCCGACCAGCGGCCAGGACGCGAACCTCGACAGCATCACCGCCGTGGTGATCGGCGGCACCAGCCTGTTCGGCGGACGCGGCTCGATCGTCGGCACGCTGATCGGCGCCTTGATCGTCGGCGTGTTCCGATCGAGCGTGTCGCTGGCCGGCCTCGACGTGCTCTGGCAGCAGTTTGCCGTCGGCGTCCTGATCATCGTCGCGGTCGCGCTCGACCAATGGATCCGGAAGGTCTCGGCATGAGCGTCGACCCCGTTCTCCAGGCTCGCGGCCTCGTCAAGCGCTATGGCCATGTCACGGCCCTCGACCATGCCGATTTCGACCTGCTGCCGGGCGAGATCCTGGCGGTGATCGGCGACAACGGCGCCGGCAAGTCGACCCTGATCAAGGCCCTGGCCGGCGCCGTCACCCCCGATCTCGGCGAGATCCGGCTCAACGGCGAGGTGGTGCAGTTCCGCTCGCCCATCGAGGCCCGCACGGCCGGCATCGAAACCGTCTACCAGAACCTGGCCCTGTCCCCGGCCCTGACCATCGCCGACAATATGTTTCTCGGGCGGGAACGGCGGAAAGAGGGGGTCCTCGGCCAAGCCTTCCGCCTGCTCGATCGCGCCGCCATGCAGAAGGAGGCGCGCAAGCATTTGAGCGCGCTCGGCCTGATGACGATCCAGAACATCAACCAGACCGTCGAGACGCTGTCCGGCGGACAGCGCCAGGGCGTCGCCGTGGCCCGCGCCGCGGCGTTCGGCAGCCGGGTGATCATCATGGACGAGCCGACGGCGGCGCTCGGCGTCAAGGAATCCCGCAAGGTGCTGGAGCTGATCCTGGACGTGCGGTCCAAGGGCCTGCCCATCGTGCTCATCAGCCACAACATGCCGCATGTGTTCGAGGTCGCCGACCGGATCCACATCCACCGGCTGGGGCGACGAGCCTGCGTCATCAAGCCGTCGCTCCACACCATGTCGGATGCCGTCGCCATCATGACCGGCGCCATGAAGCCGCCGGAGGGCGAAATGGCGGCGGCCTGAGCGGGACCGAGGGCTCGGCCGTCGCGCCGAGCGGCAATCCTTGGGCCTATAGGGCGTAGAGCCGGGCCACCTGCAGGCCGCGACGTGCGTCGGCGGCCGTGAAGGACCGGCCGATCGCCTGCTGCGCGGCGCTGAGCGCGCGGCGCGGACCCGGGTCGTCCGAGGCGGCGTCCGAAGTCAGATCGGCCTCGTCCCGATAGGCGCCGAGGTCGATCGCGCTGCCGGTGCCGTCGAGCGCCAGGGCCACGGCGAGGCCGGCCAGATCGGCCTGGCTTGCCTCCGCCAGGCGCGGATCGGCGCGAGCCACGCGATAGCGGTTGACGAAACTCTTTCGCGCCCGCGGATTGGCGCCGGCGAAGCCTTTCAGCGCCTCCATGAGGTGCGTTTCGAAGGGACGCCAGGGTTGGTCGAGGACCGATCCGCGCTGAAGCGGCGGGGGCGGCGGCGCATCCGGCAGGTCCGTCTCGGCGTCGAGGTCATAGGAAAGTTGCAGGCAGCGGCGCAACCGGGCGGCGGCGAGCGCCGGATCGGTCTCGGAGAAGCCCGAGAGCACGTGGGCCCGGTCGAAGGCCGCGAGCGTCACGAAATGGCGGCCGCCGAGAAGACGCTGCGCCGTGTCGAGCCAGCCGGCCGCCGCCTCGGGAGACAGACGATCGAGGTCGTCGAGCGCGACCACGATACGGCTCGGCACGGGAATCGCCTCGGCCGATCCCTGGGCGTCGATGGCCGCCCGCAGCCCGCCGAGGAAGGAGGCGGCCATGTCGTGCGACGTGGTGGTGTCGCCGAGGTCGCTCCCCGCGACCGACAGGCTCGGCTGCAGCAATCCGGCCGCTTTCCTCGCCTCCACGCGACGCTCGGCGACGTCGGCGCCGCGCACCGCGGCTTCGACCTCGCCGGCGAGGTGGTCGACGCGGCGCGTCTGATGCGCCAGCAGACCGTCGAGGTCGCGCCGTCGGCCCTCCAGGTCGCCGCCGAGCAGCGAGGCGCCCCTGAACACAGGTTGCAGGAAGCGGATGGCGCGGATGATGTCGACGAGCACCGACAGGGCCGCGAGGGCGAAGGCCGCGTGGGCGAGCGGCATCAGCCACCCGGCCCGATCCACGGCCCAGGCCGTGGGACCGGCCATCCGGTCGCCGAAGCCGCTCAGCCAGTCGACCCACAGGCTCTGGTGGCCCGCGAGGAACGTGCAACCCCAACCGGCCAGGAGCAGCAGCACGGCGAGCACCAGCAGCGTGGCCTGTCCCTTGAAGCCCCAGAGGGCGCGCAGCGCCAATCCGGTCCGCGAGGAGCCGCTGCCGGTCTCGGCGGCTTCGCGCACGAGCTCCTTGTAGCTGGCGACGGGATCGGCGACCGGCAACCCGAAGGCGCGCAGCCGGGTCTCGATGCGGGGACGGTTCTGGCGGGCGTAGGTGTCGATGCGCGAGCCCGGCGAATTGAACAGCACCGTCTCGGCGAGACGGGCGCGGCGGCCGCCGAGCTCGTCGAGCGTCTGCCGCTCGGCGTCGAGCTGCCGGCGCAGGTCGTTGACCCGCTCGCCCGCCGCATGCGCCGCCTTGAGCGGGTCGCCGCCGGCGTAGACCGCCTCCTCGGCGAGGCTCGGAAAGCTGGTGCTCAAGGCGCCGAAGAGGCGGGACAGCAGCGTCGCGGCAGGGTCGGTGCCGGCGGAGGCGTCGACCCTGACCGTGACGACGCCGGGGAGGAACGGATCGGCGCGCTCGGCTCCGGTGAGGGCCTGGATCCGGTCGAGGACGAGGCGCAGCAGCGACGACTTGCCGGCGCCCGCCCGGCCTAGGAAGCCGATCAGGATCGGCGTTCCGGCCTCGCGGTGGCAGCAGAGCTCGGCCAGGAGGCCGGCCGTGGCGGCTCGCCCGAGCCCGTCGTCGCCGGGCATCGTGTCCGGGGAGAAGAGCGGCGGCCCGATGTCCGGCGAGGGCGGGGCGGACGGTGCGTCCGACGAGTCCCGATCGTTCGTCTCGCTTCGTGCGTCCGGATGATACGATGCGGCAGCCGATGAGCTCACGAGCCTCTCCTCTGGTCCGGACACGGCCGCATGACGGCCGGAAGGTCCGGCTGGCTAGCACGGCCGCATGGCCGCCGCCAGCCGGCGACGGCGCGCCACCTTAGCCCGGATCGCGGCAATCGCATGGTCGCCGCGCCGCCGCCTTGTCTCGGCCGAGACTGCCTGCTAACTCTCCCCGCAATCCTCAATCCCGCATCGACAAGCCAAGACGGTAAGCAATGGCCGGCCCTCAATTCGTCTATCATATGCAAGGTCTCACCAAGGCCTATCCGGGCGGCAAGAAGGTGCTCGACAACGTCCACCTCTCCTTCTACCCGACGGCCAAGATCGGCGTGCTCGGCGTCAACGGCTCGGGCAAGTCCACGCTGCTGCGCATCATGGCCGGGCTCGACAAGGAGTTTTCCGGCGAGGGGTTCGTCGCCGAGGGAACGCGGGTCGGCTACCTGCCGCAGGAGCCGCAGCTCGACGACTCCCTGAATGTGCGCGGCAACGTCATGCAGGGCGTGCAGGCCAAGCAGGCGATCCTCGACCGCTACAACGAGCTCGCCATGAACTATTCCGACGAGACGGCCGACGAGATGACGCGGCTGCAGGACGAGATCGAGGCGCAGGGCCTGTGGGATCTCGACGCGCAGGTCGACCAGGCCATGGAGGCGTTGGGCTGCCCGCCGGACGAGGCGGAGGTGGCCAAGCTCTCGGGCGGCGAGCGACGCCGCGTGGCGCTCTGCCAGCTGCTGCTCCAGAAGCCCGAGATGCTGCTGCTCGACGAGCCGACGAACCACCTCGACGCCGAGACCGTCTCCTGGCTCGAGGGCCACCTGCGCAACTATCCGGGCGCCATCCTCATCGTCACCCACGACCGCTACTTCCTCGACAACGTCACGGGCTGGATCCTCGAGCTCGACCGCGGCCGCGGCATTCCCTACGAGGGCAATTATTCGTCCTGGCTCAAGCAGAAGCAGAAACGGCTCACGCAGGAGGGCCGCGAAGAGGAGGCGCGCATGCGCCAGCTCGAGGCCGAAGCCGAGTGGATCGCCTCCTCGCCCAAGGCCCGGCAGGCCAAGTCCAAGGCCCGCATCCAGCGCTACGACGAGCTCCTGCAGAAGAGCGCCGACCGGGCGCCCTCGACCGCGCAGATCGTCATCCCGGTGGCCGAGCGGCTCGGCAACAATGTCGTCGACTTCGAGGGGCTCAAGAAGGGCTATGGCGACCGCCTCCTCATCGACGACCTGTCCTTCAAGCTGCCACCCGGCGGGATCGTCGGCGTGATCGGGCCGAACGGCGCCGGCAAGACTACGCTGTTCCGCATGATCACCGGCCAGGACAAGCCCGACGAGGGTACGATCAGCCTCGGCGAATCGGTGCATCTCGGCTATGTCGACCAGTCGCGCGACGCGCTCGACGGCAGGAAGACCGTCTGGGAGGAGGTCTCCGGCGGCAACGAGGTGATCTACCTCGGCAAGAAGGAGATCAATTCGCGCGCCTATTGCTCGGCCTTCAACTTCAAGGGCGCCGATCAGCAGAAGAAGGTCGGCATGCTGTCGGGCGGCGAGCGCAACCGGGTGCATCTGGCCAAGATGCTGAAGTCGGGCGCCAACGTGCTGCTGCTCGACGAGCCGACCAACGATCTCGACGTCGACACGCTGCGCGCGCTCGAGGACGCGCTTGAAGCCTTCGCCGGCTGCGCCGTCATCATCAGCCACGACCGCTTCTTCCTCGACCGCATCGCCACCCACATGCTGGCCTTCGAGGACGAGAGCCACGTCGAATGGTTCGAGGGCAATTTCGCGGATTACGAGGAGGACAAGAAGCGCCGCCTCGGCATCGACAGCGTCATCCCGCATCGGCTGAAGTACAAGAAGTTCTCGCGATGAGAGGCGGTCAGCGATCGGCCGGCCTATCGATCGGCAGCTCTGCTGGACGTCGGATTTTTGAGGAATTGATCGCGATAGTTGTGGAGATCGGGCGATAACGCCTCGTTCAGCGAGAATGTGACTCGCGTTGACACTACCATAAGGTGGTGATCGGCGAAAAAACACAACTTAAAGGAGATGCCCCCGTCGACGCCTTCATCGGCCGTTGGCGGGGTCTTGAGGGCGGGCAGGAGCGGGCCAACTACGGCCTGTTCCTGATCGAGCTTTGCGATGTCCTGGGGCTCAAGAGGCCAGATCCCGCCAGCGCCAGTTCCGAAGGCAATGATTACGTCTTCGAACGCGCCGTCAAAAGAATCGACCGCGACGGTTCCATATCGTACCCCCGCATCGATCTATACAAGCGCGGCTGCTTCATCCTCGAAGCCAAGCAGTCTCGGTTGAAGGGTGGCCGCAACGAGGTCGTCGGGCAGATTCCCCTGGCGATGCCTGGTCCCACGTCGCGAGGACGGCGCGGCGCCGAACGCGCCTGGGACGTGCTGATGTTCAACGCGCGCCAGCAGGCCGAGGACTATGTCCGGCTGCTGCCGGCCGGTCACGAGCCGCCACCGTTCGTGGTGGTCTGCGATGTCGGCCACTGCTTCGAGATCTATGCGAACTTCCGCCGTGACGGGAAGCTCTACGATCAGTTCCCCGATCGACAGCGCTTCCGCGTCTATCTCGACGATCTTCGCGACGCGACGACGCGCGAGCGTCTGCGCCTGATGTGGACCGAGCCGGCCTCGCTCGATCCCGCCCGGCATGCGGCACGGGTGACCCGCGCCATCGCGGCACGGCTCGCAGCCGTGTCGAAGGCGCTCGAAGCCCAGAAACATGCCCCCGAAGCTGTCGCCATGTTCCTCATGCGATGCCTGTTCACGATGTTCGCCGAGGACGTCGGGCTGCTGCCCGAGGCGTCGTTCAAAAGGGTGCTGGAGCGTTGCGAAGCGGAGCCAGCCAAGTTCGTGCCCATGGTGGGCCAGCTCTGGGAGGCCATGGACAAGGGCGGTTTCGCCTATGCGATCGAAGCCGAGGTCAAACGGTTCAACGGCGAGTTCTTCGAGCGGCGCAAGGTGCTGGCGCTCGACCGGGAGGAGATCAGAGAACTTCGTCAAGCCGCCAGCCACGACTGGCGCGACGTCGATCCCTCGATTTTTGGCGCCCTGCTCGAACAGGCGCTCGACCCGAACGAGCGGCGGCGGCTCGGCGCGCATTATACGCCCCGGGCCTATGTCGAGCGCCTGGTGGTGGCGACCGTCATCGAGCCGCTGCGGGCCGATTGGATCAACGTGTTCTCGACCGCCGAGCGCCTGAACAGCGAGGGTCGCGGCAACGACGCGATCAAGGCCGTCACGGGCTTCCACCAGACACTCTGCGCAACCCGGATCCTCGACCCCGCCTGTGGCACCGGCAACTTCCTCTACGTCTCCCTCGAACTGATGAAGCGGCTCGAAGGCGAGGTGCTGGAAGCGCTCGCGGCCCTGGGCGGCCAGGAGACGCTGAGCCTCGAAGGCCATACGGTCGATCCGCACCAGTTCCTGGGGCTCGAGGTCAACCCGCGCGCCGCCGCCATCGCGGAACTCGTCCTGTGGATCGGTCATCTGCAATGGCACCTGCGCGTCAGGGGCGGCATGCCGAGCGAGCCGATCCTGCGCGCCTTCAAGAACATCGTCGTCAAGGACGCGGTGCTCCAGGTCGACAAGGTTCCGGCGCGTGACGAGGACGGCAAGCCGATCACCCCGCCGGGACCGGACGGCGCCCTCGTCGAACTCGAGCACTATAAGCATCCACGTCGGCCCGAATGGCCGCCGGCCGAGTTCATCGTCGGGAACCCGCCCTTCATCGGCGGCAAGGATCTCCGTGCTCGGACGGGCGACGACTATGCCGAGGCGCTGTGGGCTGCCAATATAGGCATGAACGAAAGTGCGGACTTCGTCATGTACTGGTGGAACCGCACGGCGGAACTGTTGACCCGCAAGGACACGGTGCTGCGCCGGTTCGGCTTCGTGACCACCAATTCGATCAGCCAGGTGTTCCAGCGTCGCGTCGTGCAGCGGCACCTGTCGGCCAAGGCGCCGGTCTCGATCGTCATGGCGATCCCGGATCATCCGTGGACCAAGCAATCGCGCGACGCGGCCGCGGTGCGTATCGCCATGACGGTCTGTGCGGCCGGCAAGGACGAGGGCGTTCGGCGTGAGGTGGTGCGCGAGGCCGGTCTGGACACCGACGCGCCCATCATCGAGTTCGACGATCTCAAGGGAATCGTCAATGCCGACCTGACGGTCGGGGCGGATGTGACGGCGGCCCTGCCGCTTATGGCGAACAAAGGCGTCTGTCACGATGGCGTGAAATTGCACGGTGCCGGCTTCATCGTCACGCCGCCCGAAGCGGTGCATCTTGGACTGGGGCGGCGCGAAGGTCTTGAGCTCCACATACGTCCCTATCGCAACGGTCGCGATCTGGCGTCTCGGCCGCGCGGGGTCATGGTGATCGACTTATTCGGGCTTTCAGCCAACGAGGTGCGGGAGCGTTATCCGGAGGTGTATCAACACATCGCGTCGAGGGTTAAGCCGGAAAGAGACAGTAATAATCGCGAGAGTTACAGGGCCTTGTGGTGGGTGTTTGGTGAGCCTCGCCGCGAACTCCGTCCCTCACTCGTCGGTTTGGCGCGATATATCGCCACTGTGGATACCGCCCGGCACAGGGTATTTCAGTTCTTGCCGTCATCTTTTGTTCTTGATGACAAGAACGTTATTGTTGCGGACCAGGACGCATATGTTCTCGGAATCCTCAGCTCAAAACCCCATGTGCTTTGGGCTATGCGAGCCGGCGGATGGCTGGGCGTTGGGAATGATTCGGTATACACAAAAACACGGACGTTCGACCCCTTCCCGTTCCCGGCCGCCGACGACTTGCAAAAACAGCGCATCCGCGCGGTCACGGAAGACCTCGACGCGCACCGCAAGCGCGTGCTGGCCGAACACCCGCACCTGACTCTGACGGGCCTCTACAACGTGCTCGAACGGTTGCGGAGCGGCGTGGGGGCCGGCGACCTCAAGCCTGACGAGCACCGAACCTTCGACGACGGCCTCGTGCTGATCCTGAAAGAGCTGCATGATCGTCTCGACAGTCTCGTGGCCGAAGCTTATGGCTGGCCCGTCGGTCTCTCGGACGATGACATCCTCGACCGCCTGGTGGCGCTCAACCGCGAACGCGCCGCCGAGGAAGCGTGGGGCTTCGTACGCTGGCTCCGGCCAGAGTATCAGATGTCTCGCTTCGGATTGGGCAAGGAGAAGGCGGAACTTGACCTCGTGGGCGGAATGATGCGGGACGAAGCCGCGGCGCCGGCCAGCCCTAGGCCGAGCTACCCGGCCGACGAGGCCGCCCAAACCGCCATGGTGATGGCAGCCCTCGCCCGTGCGACCGGGCCGCTCGATGCCACCGCCATCTCCGCGGCCTTCAAGGGCCGGGGCAACGTCGCTAAAATCGCGGCCGTGCTGAACTCGCTATACCGGATGGGCATCGCTGTGGTCGGTGCCGACGGCGTCACGTTCACGCTCCGGCGGGTGGCTTGAGCTGTGCCGACCCGCCTTGCCGCAGCCCTCGTCGCATGCGTCGCCTGGGTCGGCCTCGCGCTGCAGTTTTCCGCCTCGCTCGCTCTCGTCGGGGGCGCCGCGGGAGCCGCCTGGACGATGCTCGGCTATTTCACCATCACGACCAACCTGATCGTCGCGATCCTCTTCTCCCTCATCGCGCTCGGCCGCCCCGCAGCGGCCCAACCGCGTCTCGTGGCGGGTGTGGCGCTCAACATGCTGCTCGTCGGCATCGTCTTCGCCTTGCTGCTGCATGGCCTGCGGGAGCTGAGCGGCGGTGCGGCGGGTGCGGATTTCATCCTGCACAAGGTGACGCCGGTGCTGGTGCCGCTGTTCTGGCTCCTGTTCACGCCGAAGGGATCGCTCGGTGCGTCGGATCCGCCACTCTGGCTGGCCTATCCGGCGCTCTACCTGGTCTATGCGCTGGTGCGCGGCACGGCGGAGCGGCGCTACGCCTATCCGTTCCTCGACGTGGCGGCGCACGGCTGGGCGGGGGTTGCGCTCAACGTGCTGGTCATGGGCATCGGCGTCCTGGCGGCGTCCTATGCGCTCGTCCTGCTCGACCGGCGGCTCGCCGGCCGCCGCTGACGAGACGCCTGGCACCCGTCGCCCTATATCGATCTCCGGGGAAGCCATTCGGGTGCCTCCCCAGGGAGAGATTGCGATGCGTGCAACGACTTTTGCGGCCTGCCTCCTGACGGCGGGACTCTTCGTGGCCGGCCCGGCCTTCGCCGAGACCGTGAACTATGCGGCCACCCTCGATGCCGCGAGCGAGACGCCGCCCAACGCGAGCAAGGGCACCGGAACCCTCAAGGCGACCTATGATACGGCGACCAAGATGCTCGACTGGACGGTGGATTACAGCGGGCTGACCGGCGAGGCCACGGCGGCTCATTTCCATGGGCCGGCTCCGGCCGGCAAGAGCGCCGGCGTGATGGTGCCGATCAAGGGCTCGGTGGCCTCGCCGATCAAGGGCTCCGCGCCTCTGACCGACGCCCAGGCCAAGGCGCTGACGGACGGCGACATGTATTTCAACGTCCACACCAAGGCCAATCCTGGCGGCGAGATCCGCGGCCAGCTCGAAAAGGCGATGTGATCCGGCCGGCGCGGTGCCCGATCCGTCAGCCGCCGAGCCGCAAACCGTAGAGCGCCGATTGCACGGCGCTCGAGCTTCGGGCCAGCGGCCAGGACGGTGCGGCGTAGTTGCCGTCCGGCTGACGCTCGAGGTTCATGCGCAGCGCCTCCACCAGGTTGGTGGCGACCGAGCCCGACGTATATTCGCCGGTCGCCGTCTTCTCGAGCTTCGATACCGAGATTGCAGCGCCGCCGCTGGCCAGGGCGAGGATGGACATGAACGTCTCGTGAGCTGGTGGTCTCCACGATCATCGCTCGGTATGGTTAAGGATTGCTTTCCGTTAGCCGGCGCTTAACCTTGATGTCGCCCTATGCTGCGGTCGGTGGGGGGCGGCAACGCGGCGTTAAGACCTCGGCGCGGCAGGGTCGCGGCCTCTCGGCCCCCTCAAGGGTTGAAGATCAGCGTCAGATAGACCAGGAAGACGACGAGATGCATGGCGCCGTAGAGCGCCGTCGTGCGCGGCCCCGAGAAGGTGAGCATCGCGAGGGCCAGCGTCAGGATCAAGAGCACGGTCTCGCTCGGAGCGAGGCCGAGCACGATCGGCTTGCCGGTGGCGAGGCCGATCATCAGGACCGCCGGCACCGTGAGGCCGATGGTCGAGGCCGCGGCGCCGAGGCACAGGTTGACGGTCCGCTGCAGCTGGTTGACCGAGACCGCCCGGAAGGCCGCCAGCCCCTCCGGCATGAAGACGACGAGGGCGATCAGCACGCCGCCCAAGGCTGGGGGGGCATGCAGGCTCTCGATGCCCCGGTCGAGAACCTTGGCGAGCTGCTTGGCCAGGATCACCACCGGCAGGACCGAGATCAGGAGAAGCGCCGTGTGGATCGCGATGAAGCGCCGCGTCGGGACGCCCGCAGGACCGTGGATCTCGTCGATCCCGGCGGCCTCGACGAAGAAGTCGCGATGCCGGCCGGTCTGCAGCGCCAGGAAGGTGGCATAGAGCGCCAAGGTGAAGACCGAGAAGGCGACCGACTGCGTGGTGCTCAGCGTGCCACCCTCGGTCGAGCGGGTGTAGTTCGGCAGGATGAGCGCGATCACCGTCAGCGGCAGGATGACGGCCAGGAAGGCCATGGCGCCCATCAGGCTGAAGGTCTGCTGTCCGTAGCGCCAGCCGCCGAAGAGCAACGCCACGCCGACGACGCCGTTGAGCACGATCATCAGCACCGCGAACATCGTGTCGCGGCCAAGCGTCGGCTCGCCCGCGCCGAGCATGACGGCGCCGATCAGCGCCACCTCGATGAGCACGATGGAGAGCGTCAGGATCAGCGTGCCGACCGGCTCGCCGAGGCTATGGGCCAGATGTTCGGCCTCCTCGACGACGCCGAAAGCGGACCAGACGATCACCCCGAGCAGCCACAGGAACAGCGCCGTCGCGGGCAGCGCGGCGCTCGACGCCTCGAAGAGCGTCTTGCCGAAGGCCAGGAACAGGCCGACCGTCGCCCAGGCGACGACGATCCGCGCCGCGACCGCAAGTCTCATACGTCCACCCACGGTCCCGTCGCAGCAATCGAGGGGCATTCCTCGTTCCCGCCCTCCCGGGTGTCAACCCACGCGCGTCGGCGACGCGGCCGGAGCCGCGATACTTCGACACAAAGGACTTGGAGTATGAAAATGAACGTGCCTTGCGGGGAGTACGCTTCGTGATCTCGCCAGCCCTTTCGGAAAGCGTGCTTGCAAAGCTCGGCCTGCCGGGCAAGCCCACCCTCGATCTCGCCGGGCTGAACCAGACATACGCCGCCTATTCGGCCGGAATCCCGAACGACAACATCCAGAAGCGCATTTGGCTCGTCGGCAATCGAGACAGGCCGGTGAGCGGCGGAGAGCCAACCGAGTTCTTCGAGACCTGGTTGGCCCATGGAACTGGCGGCACCTGTTTTCCGGCGAGCGGCGCGCTCTGCGCGTTGCTGAACGCGGTCGGATTCGATGCGCGGCGCGTTCTCGGTGCCGTTTTGATGGACGGTATCGAACACGACGGCAATCACGGAACCGTGCTCGTCCGTCTCGATGGGACGGATTATCTGGTCGACGCGCAATTGGCCGCGTTCTCCGCGCTGCCGCTGGTCGAGGGACAGCCCGCCTCCACCGGGCGCGGCATTCATGACATCCGCGCCGTGCCGGTCGCCGACGGGTTCGACGTGCTATGGTATCCGGGCTCGAACCGGGAGAGCCCGCTCGTCATGCGCCCGGATCTCGAGCGCGGGCCGGTCGACCACCGTGCGTTCGTCACCCAATATGCCCTGTCTGCGCAGAGAGGTCGCAGACGCTCGCCGTTCAACGACGCGCTCTTCATCGGCCGCCATTTCCCGCATCGCATCGTGATCGTGGGCCGCAGCAACAGAACCGAAATATCCGCCGACAATGCCGTATCGAAGCGCGAGATCACCCTGGCCGAGCGGATGCGGATCCTCGTCGAGGAATTGGGTATCTCGGCGGAAATTGCAGAAATGATTCCGCCGGACGAGGAGGCCACGGCATGATTGCTCCGACACGGCCGAACCAGACCGCCGCGATCGGGACGCTTGAGAGCAGCAGCGACCACGTCGGGAATGGCGGCTCCGCCTCTCGCGGACCTCCATCCGAGGCGTGATCGGCGGCCTGTCGCCTTGCCGCAAATCCGCATCGGTCTGCGGAGAGCGGACGCGCCCGCCGGCTGCTTTCATCCACGCAAAGCACGAGACCTCGGGCCGGAGCCGATGCAGAAGAAGCCCAACATCCTTGTCGTCATGGTCGACCAGCTGGCGCCGTCCTGCCTGCCGATCCATGGCCACCCGCTCGTCAAGGCGCCGCATCTCGAGGCACTGGCGGCACGCGGCGTCGTGTTCGATAGCGCCTATTGCAACAGCCCGCTCTGCTCGCCGTCGCGCACCGCCTTCATGACCGGCGCGCTGCCCTCGCGCACCGGCGGCTACGACAATGCGGCCGAGTTCCGCGCCGACCTGCCGACCTTCGCCCATTACCTGCGGCGCCTCGGCTATCGCACCATACTGTCGGGCAAAATGCATTTCTGCGGGCCCGACCAGATGCATGGTTTCGAGGAACGGCTGACGACCGACATCTATCCGGCCGACTACGGCTGGACGCCGGACTGGGCGCACCCGCTCGATCGGCCGAGCTGGTACCACAACATGAGCTCGGTCACCGAGGCCGGTCTCTGCGTGCGCACCAACCAGATGGATTTCGACGAGGAGGTCGCCTTTGCGGCCGAGCGGGCGATCTACGACCACGTGCGCGGCAAGGACGAGCGGCCGTTCCTGATGGTGGCTTCCCTCACGCATCCGCACGACCCCTTCGCCATCACCCGGGAGTATTGGGACCTCTACGATCACGCCGCCATCGACCTGCCGAGGGTCGCCAAGGCCGACGTGCCGCTCGATCCGCACAGCGCGCGGCTGCGCCACGTCTGCGCCATGGATGCGGTGGAGATCACCGAGGCCGAGATCCGCAACGCCCGGCACGCCTATTACGGGGCGATCTCCTTTTGCGACGCGCAGCTTGGCCGCCTCACAGGCGCGTTGCGCAAGACTGGGCTCGACGACACGATCGTGCTCTTCCTCGGCGACCATGGCGAGATGCTGGGCGAGCGCGGGCTCTGGTACAAGATGACCTTCTTCGAGGGTGGCGCCCGGGTGCCGCTGATCGTCGTCGCCCCGGGCCGCTTTGCGGCGGGGCGGGTGGCGGCCTCGGTGTCGCTCATCGACGTGCTGCCGACGCTGGTCGACCTCGCGGGAGGTGATCCCGCGGCCCTCGCCAGCCCGATCGACGGGCGCAGCCTGCTGCCGCATCTCGAAGGCCGCTCCGGCGGACCCGACGAGGTCATCGGCGAATATCTGGCCGAGGGCGTCGTGGCGCCGCTCGTCATGATCCGGCGCGGGCCCTGGAAGTTCGTCCATTCGCCGGCCGATCCCGACCAGCTCTACGACCTCGCGTCGGACCCGAATGAGCTGCGCAACCTCGCCGAGGACCCGGCGCAGGCCGAGGTGGTCGCGGACTTTCGGGCGGAGGTCGCGCGCCGCTGGGACCTCGGCCGTCTCGACCGGGCGGTGCGCGAGAGCCAGGCGCGGCGGCGGCTCGTCGACGCGGCCCTGATGACCGGCACGACGAAGCCATGGGACTACCAGCCGTTCCGCGACGCGAGCCGGCAATATATGCGCAACACCATGGACCTCGACGACCTCGAGGCCATGGCGCGCTTTCCGCGGGTCGGATCTAGCGGTGCGGCCGAACCCTGACGGGTCAGCCGATCACTTGCCGGCCTTGCACTTGCTCATGAACGTCTTGCGCGGCTTGCCGTGCAGGCCCTGCTTGTCCGCATCGGCCGAGCAGGCCAGCGACTTGGCGCTGCGCGGCTTCATGCCTTTCTTCATCGGCGCCATCGGCGTGGCGGGTGCCGCCGGAGCGGCGGCGGGCGCCGGAGCAGCGGGGGCGGCCGGGGTCGCGGTCTGGGCGAAAGCTGCCCCGGCCCCGAGCGCGACGGCGAAACCGGCGGCGATGACGGCGGACATGCGAACCATGGATCGTCTCCTTGAAGCGTTAGAGCGGCGTCGCGTCGCGGGCCGCGACGGCCTGTCGCGGCGGCCGTCGGATCGGCGGCCCTCAGGCGTCGATGCAATTCTTAAGCTTGAGCTAAGTTTCGAGGCAAGCGTCTTGTGGCTCCCGAGGGTGCAACATGCTATCCGAACGGCGAAATAGCCGATGGGAGGCGACCGATGCGGCTGGAATCCTGCCTTGCGGCCTGCGTGGTCGCCAGCTTGGCGATCTCGGCCGCTTCGGCCAAGGATCTGCCGCGCCGCGGGCCCGAGCCCCGCTCCACGGGCTGCGAATGGGCCGGCCCAGGCTTCGCCAAGCTGCCCGGCAGCGATACGTGCGTCAAGGTCGGCGGGTCGGTTCGTATCGAGGCCGGCGTGTCCTCGGCGGGCCCTGCCTACGTTCCCTTCGGCAAGTAGACCGGCGCGCTTACCAGAAGGCACATTCGGTGAAGGCCGGGTCGACGTTGCCCTTCCAGGGGCCGTGGAAGCGATCGAGCAGCCGTTCGGCGGAGGTCTTTCCGGTCTCGACGATCTCGACGAGCGGCGCCAGATGAGCGGTCTCGTCGCGCCCCGAAGCATCGAGCCGCCGGCGCCGCGCGAGGCCGCCCTGCGCCAGCCCCAGGATGTCGCGCGCCACCTCCCGCACGGTGCGGCCGCCGATCGTCGCGGCGAGCGCGAGCCTCGGAACCTCGTCGCGCAGTCTCTGGCGCGCCTCGGCGTCCCACGGCCGTATCATCGCCTCCGCCGCGTCGAGCGCCGCTCCGTCGTAGAGCAGTCCGACGAAGAGGGCGCCGAGGGCCGGGATCGTCGCCGCGGAGCCCACGTCGGCGCCGCGCATCTCAAGATAGCGCTTGAGGCGAACCTCAGGGAAAATGGTCGACAGGTGATTGGCCCAGTCCGACAGGGTGGCACGCTCCCCCGGCAGCGCCGCGAGCCGCCCGGCGAGCAGGTCGCGGAAACTCGCCCCCGCCACGTCATGGTAGCGCGCGCCGCGCTTGACGAAATACATCGGCACGTCGAGCGCATAGTCGACGTAGCGTTCGAAGCCCATGCCGGGCTCGAACGCGAAGGGCAGCATGCCCGATCGCGCCCGGTCGGTGTCGAGCCAGACATGGGAGCGCATCGACAGGAAGCCGTTCGGGCGCCCTTCGGTGAAGGGCGAGTTGGCGAAGAGCGCCCCGGCGACGGGCTGCAGCGCCAGGGCGACGCGCAATTTCCTCACCATGTCGGCCTCGTCCGCATAGTCGAGGTTGACCTGCACGGTCGAGGTCCGGAACATCATGTCGAGGCCGCGGCTGCCGACCTTCGGCATGTAGTTCGCCATGATGCGGTAGCGGCCCTTGGGCATGACGGGGGTTTCCGCACGGGTCCATTTCGGACTGCTGCCGAGGCCCAGGAAACCGATGCCGAGCGGCTCGGCCACCGTCTTGAGGTGGCGAAGGTGGTCCTCGGTTTCGGCCAGCGTCTCATGCAGCGTGGCGAGCGGCGCGCCCGACAGTTCGAACTGCCCGCCCGGCTCGAGCGAGATCGCCCCCCCGAGCCCGTCGTTGGCCAGTCCGATCGGACGGCCGTCCTCCTCGATCCGCTCCCAGCCGAGGCACGTCCCCATCCCGTCGAGGAGCGCCCGGACACCGCCGTCGCGTGCCGAGGGCCCGTCATAGGGAACCGGCGCGAGGTCGGCCCGGTAGAAGGGAAACTTCTCGTGCTCCGTGCCGATGCGAAAGGCATCGCATGGTTTCACGCCCGTCTCGAACCAGGCGACCAGATCGTCGCGCGACTCGATGGGCGTTGAATCGACGGTATCGCGCGCCATGCTGGTCCTTCACGCCGGTGCCCAGCCGTCGCGGCCGGAAGGAGGAGGCGGACCGCAAGGCCACGCCGCAAAGCTAGATAGGGGGCGCCGAGGCGGCTGGCAATCGCCCGGGGACGCTGCTCTCGATGCGTCTCGTTGTCAGAATCATGACCGTCCGAGGCAACAAAATCGAAGTCCCACGCGTTGCGCCCGGACTGGCTCGGAACCCAAGCGCGGCGACGGGGGGCTAGTGAAGGGAGAGAATGATGAATTCGTTGAAGAAGTCCTTGGCGTTGGCCTGTGCCGCCTCGGTTCTCAGCCTGGGCGTGGCCTTCGCTCAGGATGCGACGCCCGCGGCCCCGGCCGCGCCCGGCGCCGACACGATGGCGCCCGCTGCTCCCGGCGGCGATACCGCTACGCCGATGAAGCCGATGAAGAAGAAGATGTCGAAGAAGCACTCGAAGAAGCACATGAAGAAGAAGACCATGTAAGCTTAGTTTCGACTGAGATTTTCTATGGCTCCCCCGTGCCCCGTGGCGCGGGGGTTTTTCGTCTTTCGGTTCGGATTTCGGAAGGCGGGTCAGCGATTCGTTAAAGGGTCTCGGTTTAGGCTGTGCAGACGGTTCCGAGACCCTATCCCATGCGGCAGCTGCGTCTGTTCTTCTCAAATGCCGCCGGCGCGACATCCATCGAATATGCGATGATCGGTGCCGTCATGGCGGTCGGGATCGTCGTCGGCGCCGCGACCATCGGGTCGAACCTCTCGACGAAATTCTACAATGCCGTCCTCATCGGCTTCCAATAAGCCTGAGGCCTCCGCGGCTCATCAAGATTGTTGATCATTCGGCCGCCGCGGCCATCCGATCGGCGAGGCTCGACACGTTGTCGAGGCTCGCGATGATATGGCCGGCGAGCGCCTCGACGATCGGCGATGCCTCGGCATGGCTGCGCAGCAGCGCGATCTTGCAGGAGGGCAGCACCGGAAAGCCGTCCGAAACTCCCAGGATGCGCATGCCCGGCCGCACCGCGCTCTCGGGCAGGACCGATACGGCCAGGCCGGCCAGGACCGCCGCGCCGACGGCGGTCGAATTCCAGCTCGAGTAGAGCACCCGGTGCTTGCGGCCGATGCTTTCAAGGGCGAGGCTTGCCGCCTGGCGCCAGGCGCAGATGGCGCGGCCGAGCGCCATCGGCAGGGGGTCGATCTCGTGCGTCCCGTGGCGATTCGAGGTGACCCAAAGCAGCGGCTCCCGGCGGATCACCGCGGCGGCGCCGCGCGATTCGGTATGCGTGATGATCGCGAGATCGAGGTCGGAGACGCCGATCCGCTCGACCAGCATCGGCGTCGGTTCGCACACGACGGTCACCTCGACCCGCGGATTGGAGCGGGAGAAACGCGCCAGGATCTCGGGCAGGTAGCGGTCGGCGTATTCGTCCGGGAGGCCGAGCTTGACCCGGCCGGCGAGTTCCGCCTCCGTGAAACTCGCCAGCGCGTCGCCCGACAGCCGCAGGATCCGCCGGGCATAGTCGACGAGCTTTTCGCCGTCTTCCGTCATCCGGGTCGAGCGCCCGTCACGCTCGAAAAGCATGCGGCCCACCGTCTCCTCGAGCTTCTTCATCTGCATCGAGACGGCCGATTGCGTCTTGTGCACGACATCCGCGGCGCGGGTGAACGTGCCGGTGTCCGCGATGGCGAGGAAGGTGCGCAGCTGGTCGAGGTCGAGCAAGGCTGTCATGGCGGGCTCCGATCGAATTGTCATATCACCAAAGCGAATGAAAACGATCAAGAACATTCGCTTTTTTGATTTAGCGGAAAGGCCTAGGTTCGGCTTGCTCAGCCGACCTAAGGAATTTCGCTATGCGAGCGTTGCCTGTCCTGTCCCGCGCCTTCGGCCTCATCGCCTCTGCGGCTGCCCTGGTCGCCGCCGCGAAGACCGCCTGGATGCGCCGTCGCCTCGTGGCTCAGATGACCGGTTTCGACGATCATATGCTGCGCGATATCGGCCTGACCCGAACCGATCTCGACGCGGCGCTGTCGGTGGCCGGCTTCGATGATCCCACCCAGCGCCTGGCGTTGCGCGCCCGAGAGGCGCGCAGCAACCGGCGCGCGGCGGCGCTCGAGCAGCAGCGCTGGATCGCCATGGTCGGGGACGCGGAGGCCGCATCCGACGCCGAGACGGCCCGCCGCGCCGCCTGACCGGACGGCGCCTGCACGCGGCCCGTCCCCGCCTGCCTCCAACGTCGGCGGAGCAGCGTCCACCACCGCAATCCGACGCCTTTCGATCCTGCACCGGGTCTGCGCGACCCCGGCCGCGGATCGGGAGGCCGCTTTCGTTTCTGTCGGTGCCTTACCATCTGCGAGGAGCACGCGCCGCCGTTGCGGCGCAGATCGGACCGTTGCGAGGCGGCGGCCGAAATGGCGAGGCGGACAATGCGCCGCCTTGACCGTGCCGGCCGCTTCCATCACAACGCCCGCAAGCTCCATGGAATCTTGCAGATGACCAAACCGCCCCTGCACATCCTGCTCTGCGCGCCGCGCGGCTTTTGTGCCGGCGTCATCCGGGCGATCGATGCCGTCGAGCAGGCGCTCAGGATGTACGGGCCGCCGGTCTATGTCCGCCACGAGATCGTCCATAACAAATATGTCGTGGAATCGCTCAAGAAGAAGGGCGCCGTCTTCGTCGAGGAGCTCAGCGAGATCCCGGTCACCAGCGCCCCGGTGATCTTCTCGGCGCATGGCGTGCCGAAGGCGGTGCCGCTCGAAGCCTCCTCGCGCAACTTCTTCGCCATCGACGCGACCTGTCCGCTCGTCACCAAGGTGCATCGCGAGGCCGAACTGCATTATCGGCGTGGCTATACGATCATCCTGGTCGGCCATGCGGGTCACCCGGAAGTCGTCGGCACGCTGGGGCAGTTGCCGGACGGCGCCGTTATCCTGGTCGAGAATGTCGCCGACGTGCACCGACTCGCCGACGAGGCCTCGCCGGCGTTCCTCGAGAAGTCGCTCGCTTTCGTGACCCAGACGACGCTCTCGGTCGACGACACGCAGGGCATCGTCGACACGCTGAAGCTGCGCTTCCCGAGCATCGTCGGCCCGCACCGGGAGGACATCTGCTACGCCACCACCAATCGGCAGGAGGCGGTCAAGCGGATCGCGCCGTCGGTCGATGCCATGCTGGTCGTGGGGTCCGCCAATTCGTCGAACTCGCAGCGGTTGAAGGAAGTCTCCGAACGCGCCGGCTGCCGCGTGAGCCAGCTCGTGCTGCGGGCCGGCGACATCGACTGGGCCCCGCTCGAGGCGATCCGCACCATCGGCATCACGGCCGGTGCCTCGGCGCCGGAGGTGCTGGTCGAGGAAATCATCGACGCCTTCGCGCAGCGCTACGACATCGAGGTCGAGACGGTCGCGACCGTCACCGAGACCATGTTCTTCCCGCTGCCGCGCGAATTGCGTGAAACCGTGCCGCTCGCGGGTGCGTGACGAAGGCAGAGGACCGGCGGAGTCCTCTGCTCGCCATGTCCAGCCTGCGCCGGGCGCGCCTCGGCCTGCCCCGGCCGTCCTGTCCCCGGTCGTGTTGCCCCGCGTGAGCGGCCGCTCACATCCTTTGCAAAGGCCTATTGCAGCGGGGTGCCGTTGACCGTCACCGCGCCTGCGGCGCCTGCTTCGAGCTCCCAGACCGAACTGCCGTCGGGGCCCGGCTTGGCAAGGTTCTTGGCCAGGATGAACTGCGCCAGCACCTGCTGGGCCGACGGATCGGAGGCGGTGGCCTGCTGCAGGGCCGCGATGGCCTTGTCGAGGCCGGCGGCGCTGACCGTAAGCTTCCCGGTCGGCTCGCTGCCGAGCGTCCCCTCGCCCTCGAGCTTGATATCGAGCAATCCGGTGGTGATGCGGCTCGGGGCCAGCGTCAGCTTGCCGTCGCCTGGCCAGATGATGTGGCCGAGCGTCTGATCCTGCTCGGGCGTGAAGGGTTCGCTCGTCTTGAGGTCGAAATCGTTCACGGCCTCGCGCATCATCTCGTCGAAGTGGAAACCCGTCAGCGTCGGCTTGAGGTCGAACGCCGTCGGCAGGAACCCCACGGTCCAGACGGGCAGGTCCTGGCTCGGCACCTTGAGGCCGTCGAGGCTCAGGGTGAAGGCCATGCTGCCGGCGCCGGCGAGACCATCGAGCGCCAGGCTGCCCGCCATCTTGTGAGCCGAGAAGGCCCCGAGCTGCGTCGTCAGCGCGAAATCATCCGCCGATCCCGACTCCTTCAGGCCCGCGAGCAGGGGCAGGGCGGCGCGCAGCTGCGACCGGAGATCATCCTGCGCCGCCGCGAGCGCGTCGCGGCCCGGATGGGCCACCAGAAAGGCCCAGAGATCGAGCAGGTGCTTCGTGCGGAGCTTGGTGGCCGAGAGGTCGAGGGCGGCGGCCGGCATCGTGTAGCTGAACGCAACGGGGGGCGGGGTGGGCGTCACCGCGACGCTGGCCTTGGGCGCCGCCTGCCGGATCGTCATCTCGTTGGAGACGTCGCCGGCCGTGGAATGCATGTCGATCGAGGCCGTGTCGGCCTCCGCCGGCGCACCCTTCAAATCGCTGGCCAGGTGGCCGAAGCGCTGATGCTGGCTGACCGTAGGCGCGTCCTGATCCGAGGTTACGCCGTCCTGCCTCCATGTCGCCGTCGTGAAGGCGCCGAGCTTCGGGTCGAAGGTGGCCTGCAGCGCATAGCTGCTCCATCGCACCACATTGGTCTGGTCCTTCACATGAATCGTCATCGGCGGCAGGGCGTCCGAGGAGACCTTCCAGGTGCCGTCGTCGTTGGGCGTCAGCAGCAGGGTCTCGGTCGCGGGATCGAACGACACACCGAGGTTTTCGAGCGGTCGAGCCATCGCCTGGAGGTCGAAGCTGGCCCGATAGGCGGAGCCTTCGGGCGTGACGGTCACGCTGGACGGCGCGCCAGGGGCAGGATGGCCGAGGTAGCGCTCGAACACCGCCTTGAGCCGGTCGGCCTCCTCCGGCGTCGCCGGTGCCGCCAGGGCACCCGCGACCGGGACGAAAGTGGCGAAGAGGGCCAGGGCCAGGCTGGACGGTTTCGTCATGGAAGGCTCGAATCAGAGGGGAACGCTCCGGGCGGAGTGCCTGGGGCGCGGGCCGATGCGGCCGCAGCGACATAGCCATGACCGGCCGCAAAGACAAAAGAAAACGAGCGCACCCGGCAACGGCGTCCACCGTCGCGGCGATGTCGACGCCGGCGCTTTCGGCCCAGGCCGTGTTTCCGCTTCATCCGGGACGCAACTTAACCTAAGCATTCGGCGTTCTGGAAACACGGCACGGATCGGTGGCGTGGCGCATCGGGCGGCGATGTCGCGACGTGCTGATTATTCGTTTGGGGTTGGGGCGATGCGCGGCGATTTGCGGAGATGGGCGGGCGGCAAGGCGATCCGGGCGGCGGCTGCGGTCGCCATCCTGATCGGCGCCGCCGGAACCGCCTCGGCCGGAGATGGCAATTTCTTCGAGCAGCTCTTCGGCGGACAGAATGCGGCACCCGCTCAGCCGCAATATGCGCCTGCGCCGGTCTACGATGGCGGCGGCGGGGATCGTCTCATCCGCCGTCCGGATCGTCGGGCGTCCCGGCCGCTCACCGTTAGGCTGCATCGGCCCAAGGTCGCGCATGTGGCGCAGGCCCCGAGCAAGCCGGGAAAAGTGTCGATCTACGAAGATACGACGCTGCGTCGCGGCGATGCGGTGATGACGATCAAAGGCATGCGGATCTTCGCGGGATCGCGATCCTGGCCCTACAGCGAGCGCGACTTCGTCGCGGTGGCGGACGCCGGGCGTCTCGACAAGGGCCTGCAGAAGACCTTGCTGGCGCTCGACAGCCTGCCGCCGCGATAGGAACGGGTGCGACCCCGCTAAATCGCGGCGCGCTTCAGTCGGATGATCGTCCGTTCGAGGCCTTGCAGGAAGGCCGACCGATCCTTCGGGCCGAAAGGCCGCGGGCCTCGTGTGACCTGACCCGCCTCGCGCAGATCCTGCATCAGGTTGCGGGTCGCCAGCGTCATGCCGATCGAGGCGGAGGTGAAGCTCCGCCCATCCGGGGCGATCACCGCCGCGCCGGCCTTGAGAGCGCGATCCGCCAGCGGGACGTCGGCCGTGACCACGACGGCACCCCATCGGGCCCGGGCCGCGATCCAGTCGTCGGCGGCGTCGAGCCCCGATCCGACCACGACGCGTTCGATGCCCGCGTCGCGCGGCACGGCGATGAAACTGTTGGCGACCACATAGGTCTTGAGCCCGTGGCGAGCAGCGACGCGATATACCTCCGCCTTCACCGGGCAGGCGTCGGCATCGACCAGGATGACGATCTCGGGGGTCTCGCGGGCTTCAATGTCCGGCGGCGTGATAATTCTCCGACAAGGCGTGGTAGACCCCTTCGGGACAGATCAGCCTGGAACTGGCGTTGGCGATCAGCGCGCAGATCATGATGGGGATCACGAGGGCGTGGTTCTCGGTCATCTCCGAGACGATGACGAACGAGGTCATCGGCGCCTGGACGACGCCGGTCAGATAGGCCGACATGCATAGGATCGCCAGCACCGCGAGCGGGATATGCGGCAGGATCGGCAGCAAATCCTGGGCGAGTCCCGCGCCCACCGCCAGCGACGGCGAGAAGATGCCGCCCGGAATGCCGCTGATCGAGGACAGCGCCGTCGAGGCGAGCTTCAGCGGCCCGAAGCTTTTCGGCAGGCTGTCGTTGTTGGCCAGGATGAGCTTGGCCTGATCGTAGCCGGTGCCGAAGATGCTGCCGCCCGTGGCGTAGCCGCAGAGTGCGACCGCGAGGCCGCAGAGCGCCGCGAAGAGGACGGGCCGGCGCCTGATCAGCCGACCGGCCGCGCCGGGCAGCCCGCGCCCGAATTCGATCAGGATGCGGCTGAACAGGCCGCCGCCGAGACCTCCGACGATGCCCGCGACCACGACCGCGATCCATTGCGGGCCGAACGGCAGCGTTTCAGCCGTCGTGCCGAAATAAGTGTAGTCGCCCAGGATGGCGAGCGAGGTCAGTCCGGCGGCGATCACCGTGCCGAGGATCAGGCCGCTCGTGCGCGTCTCGAAGCTCCGGCTCATCTCCTCGATGCCGAAGATGATGCCGGCGAGCGGCGCATTGAAGGCCGCGGCGATCCCGGCGGCCGAACCGGCGATGAGCAGCCCCGGCTCGCGGTGACGGGCGAGCTTGCCGAGGCCGAACATGATCGAGGCGCCGACCTGGACGGTCGGGCCTTCGCGGCCCGCCGATGCGCCGCAGAGGAGGCCGAGGATCAACAGCAGCACCTTGCCGGCGGCGACCCGCATCGACACCAGCGCGGTGCGGGCCGAGGACTCGTCCATCCTGTGCGCCGCGATGACCTGCGGGATGCCGCTGCCGCCGGCGCTCGGGAAATAGGCGCGCGTCAGATAAGCCGCGAGCGCGAAGCCGAGCGGCGTAACGATGAAGGGCGCGGCGGGCGCGGCGGCGCGGAGCTGACCGAACACGACCTGCGCACGGTCGGCCACGATCGCCATGCCGATGGCGCAGAGGCCGACCGCGAGGCCGCCGGCGAGGAAGAAGACGCGACGGCGCCAGCGCGGCCACCAGATGCGCCGCGTCTGCACGTGCAGGCGACGGCGGAGGCGGCGCACGCGCCTGCGGTGGAAGGAATTCAAGTCATGTCCGGGGTATCGGGAGGATCTTCGCGGGAGGCTTGAAGAAGCGGGGCCGAACCGTCAAGCCGCCAGATCGGCGACGACCGCGTCGAGCACCGGAAAACCGGCGGCCGTGACGCGCAGACGCCCATCGGCGCGGCGCTCGATCAGCCCCTCCTCGACGAGCCCGTCGACCCGCCGCGACTCGAGCGCGCGACCCGCAAGATGTCGGAACCGGTCCGGATCGATGCCTTCGGTGAGACGCAGACCCATCAGCAGGAACTCGTCGCCCTGTTCCTCGGCCGACAGGGCCTCGTCGTTGATCAGCCCCTGGCCCTCGCCCTCGACCACGGTCAGCCACATCTCCGGATGCCGCTCGGTCGCTTGCGCCCGCCGGCCGCCCGGCATGTCGAGGCGTCCGTGGGCGCCGGGGCCGACGCCGGCATATTCGCCGTAGCGCCAATAGACGAGGTTGTGGCGCGACTCGGCGCCCGGCCGCGCGTGGTTCGAGACCTCGTAGGCCGGCAGCCCCCGCGCCGCCGTCACCTCCTGGGTGACGTCCCACAAGGCGCGGGCCGCGTCGGCGTCCGGCACGACGAGCTTGCCGGCGCGATGCAGCCGCTCGAAGATCGTATCGGGCTCGATGGTCAGCGGGTAGAGCGAGAGATGTTCGGCCGCATGGTCGATGGCGGCGCCGAGCTCCGCCTTCCACTGGTCCGGCGTCTGCCCGGGCCGCGCGTAGATGAGGTCGAAGGAATAGCGTTCGAAGGCCTTGGCCGCGACCTCGACCGCCGCCATGGCCTCGGCGGCCGTATGCAGCCGCCCGAGCGCCGCGAGATCGCGATCGTTCATCGCCTGGACGCCGAGCGAGACGCGATTGACCCCGGCCGCACGATAGCCGCGGAACCGCTCGGCCTCGACGCTCGTCGGATTGGCTTCGAGCGTCACCTCGGCCTGGGGATCGACCGACCAATGGGAGGCGATGGCCTCGAGGATCGCGCCGATCGTCGCGGGCCGCATCAGCGAGGGCGTGCCGCCGCCGAAGAAGACGGAGGAGACGGTCCGCCCCGGCGTCAGCCCCGCCCGGTGCTTGAGCTCGGTGCGGAAGGCGGTGAGATATCGGGCCTCGTCGACCGGTGCCTGGCGCACGTGGCTGTTGAAGTCGCAATAGGGGCATTTCGACAGGCAGAACGGCCAGTGGACGTAGATGCCGAAGCCGGGGTCTGTGCTGCCGGGAGTGGTCATCCCGGGACTATGGCATGCCGGCGCCGCCACGGTCACGCAAGTTCGCTTGTCATGCGGTCTCGGCCGCCCTCAGGGTCGGGCCGCACCGAAGCACCGCCGCGCCAGGCTCTGGAACGCCCGTGCCCGGTGCGACAGCGCTTCCCCGCCGTCGGCCGGGATGCCGTGCTTCTCCACGGCGCTCATCTCGCCGAAGGTGCGCGCGTGGCCGTCGGGCCGGAACAGCGGATCGTAGCCGAAGCGGAGGGTGCCGCGCGGCGTCTCGACGATGACGCCCGAGACGCGACCCTCGACGCTCTCGCGCCGCCCGTCGGGCCAGGCCAGGACCAGGGCCGCGACGAAATGCGCGCGCCGTGCGGCCTCGTCCTTGGCGCCCGCCTCGTCGAGCAGCGTGCAGATCCGCCGCATGGCGCTGGGAAAATCCTTGTCCGGGCCGGCCCAGCGCGCCGAATAGATGCCGGGATCGCCGCCGAGCGCGTCGACGCAAAGCCCCGAATCGTCGGCGAGCGCCGGCAGCCCCGCCGCCCTCGCGGCGGCCATTGCCTTGAGCTCCGCATTGGCCAGGAAGGTCGTGCCGGTCTCCTCCGGCTCGGGCAGGCCCAGCGCTCCGGCCGCCACCGCCGCGATGCCGTAGGGCCGCAGCAGCTCCTGCAATTCCTCGAGCTTGCCGCGGTTGTGCGTGGCGATCACGATACGATCGAGGCCTTTGGTCATGACGGACATTAAGTTCCCTGGTAGTAAACCGTGGCTCGGCAACCAATCCGAAAGGCTGATCACGAAAAACCCGCAAACGGGCGCGGATAACCCTAATTCGCGAACATTTTGGACAAATCCGTAAAACTTAAATCAAGTATTTTCTGGAAAGTCGGTAATACAAGACCCCTCCGGGGAACAGGCGTCGAGACGGTGACACGCGTATCTGTTGCTGAAGCGTTCGTGTTGGCGCGGGCGCGGGAATGAACGCTGCGGAAGCTGGGCGCATCGCGGCGCTGCGCCGCTTCGATGCGCCGGACGGGCCGTCCGAACCCGGTTTCGATCGCATCGCCGCCCTCGCGGCCGACCTCTTCGCCGCGCCGATCGGGCTTGTGACCCTGATCGACGAAACGCGCCTCCGCATCAAGGGCAGCTTCGGCCTCGTCGCTGCGACCTTTCCGCGCGATCACCTGCCGTGGCCGGAGGCGACCGACGCCGACGCGCCCGACACGATGGTCATCGCCGATGCCGCCGCCGATCCGCGCTACCGCGACTGGCCCTCCGTCGTCGGCGATCCGCACCTTCGCTTCTACGCCGCGGCGGCGCTGGTGACGCCGGACGGGTTTCGGATCGGCACCGTGTTGGCGATCGATCGTCGGCCGCGTCCTCCCCCTTCCCGGCGAGACCTTGCGCGGCTGGCCGCCCTCGCCGGCATCGTCATGGACGAGCTCGATCTCCGACGTGCCCATCGGGCCGCGCTCGAGTCGGAACGGCTGCTGCGCCTCGCCGAAAGCGGCTACCGCCTGCTGGCCGAGCAGGCGGCCGACATCATCGTCAGCATCGGCCTCGATGGCCGCGTCGGCTTCGTGTCTCCCTCGGTCGAAGCCATCGTCGGGCGGGCGCCGGCCGATCTGATCGGCGTGACGGCGCTCGCCGTCGTGCATCCCGACGACCGTGCGTCGCTGCGCCGGCATTTCGCCAGAATGCATCGGCTGCGCCTCGCCCGGACGCCCACGATGGTGGAATTCCGGGCGCATCACGCGGACGGCCGCTGGATCTGGCTCGAGGCCAATCCGACGCAGGTCATCGATCCGGCGAGCGGCGAGCCTTCGGGCTGGGTCGACATCCTGCGCGACATCGGGCTGCGCAAGGCGCGTGACATCGAGCTGATGGCGGCTCGGCGGGAGGCGGAGGCGTCGGCCCGGGCGAAATCGGATCTCCTGGCCAATCTCAGCCATGAGATCCGGACACCGCTGAACAGCATCATCGGCTTCACCCAGGTGCTGAAGCGCGACGCAAGCTTGGGCGAATCGCAGCTCGGCCAGGTGAACCGGGTCGAGGACGCCGGCCGCAGCCTGCTGACGCTGCTCAACGACGTGCTGGAGCTCTCGAAGCTCGAATCGGGCGCCGTCAGCATCGCGCAGCGGGTGTTCTCGCCGGCGAAACTCGCCCGCGACACGGCCGCGCTGATGCGGCCGCAGGCGGCCGACAAGGGACTGCGGCTCGTCGTCGAGGTCACCCCCGATGCCGTGATCCCGGTGACCGGCGACCCCGACCGGCTGCGCCAGATCCTGCTGAACCTGCTGTCCAATGCCGTGAAGTTTACCGGCGCCGGCGACGTCCGGCTCAAGGTGGACGCCAGGGCCGTGGGCGCCGCGGTCCATCTCGGCATCGCGGTCGAGGACAGCGGCATCGGCATCGCGCCCGAACAGATCGCCAACCTGTTCCAGCGCTACACGCAGGCCGATGGCTCGATCGGCCGGCGCTTCGGCGGCACCGGGCTTGGCCTCGCCATCTCGAAGCGCCTCGCCGAAGCGATGGAGGCGAGCATCGAGGTCGAGAGCACGCCGAAGGCCGGCTCGCGCTTTCTCGTCTCGCTGGTGCTGCCCGTCGCCGAGGCGCCGGCCGGCTCCAACGCGGGTCTCGACCGCCTCCGGGGTCCGGACATGGCGGCGATGCGCGGCACGCGCCTGCTCGTCGCCGAGGATGTGGCGATCAACCGCAAGCTCGTGCAGGCCATCCTGTCGCCCCTTGGCTGCATCGTGGACACGGTCGGCAACGGCGCCGACGCCCTGGCGGCCGTGCAGCGGCGGGATTATGCGCTCGTGCTGATGGACATGCAGATGCCTGAGCTCGACGGCCTCGAGGCGACCCGCGCCATCCGCGCCCTCGGCGGACGCTTCACCCACCTGCCGGTCTTGGCCCTGACCGCCAATGCCTTCCCCGAACAGGCCGAGCGGGCGAAAGCCGCCGGCATGGACGACCTCGTCACCAAGCCGATCGATGCCGATCACCTGATCGAAACGGTCATCCGCTGGTCGAGCGGCCGGCAGGCGATCGAGCCCGGGCCTCCCTGACGGCCTGCTCCGCACCAGCGATTGCCTTGATCTCCCCGTGGTCGGGTTCTAATCGAACGCCGGAAGGGAAACGTCATGCCGGACCGAGACGCCCGGACGGGGGGCCAGATCCTCGTCGACCAATTGCGCATCCAGGGGGTCGACCACGTCTTCTGCGTGCCGGGTGAGTCCTACCTGGCGGTGCTCGACGCCCTGCACGAGGCGCCGATCGCCCTGACCGTGTGTCGCCACGAGGCCGGCGCCGCCATGATGGCCGATGCCGCGGCCCGGCTGACCAACCGCCCCGGCATCTGCATGGTGACGCGCGGGCCGGGTGCCACCAATGCGGCCCACGGCATCCATATCGCCGAGCATGATTCGGTGCCCTTGATCCTCTTCGTCGGCCAGATCGAACGCTCGATGCGCGGCCGGGGCGCCTTCCAGGAGATGGACTACCGCGCCGTGTTCGGCTCGACCGCCAAATGGGTGACCGAGATCGACGATGCGGCGCGGATCCCGGAAATCGTCTCGCGCGCCTTCCACGTCGCCATGCAGGGGCGGCCCGGCCCGGTCGTCATCGCGCTGCCGGAAGACATGCTGACCGAGCGGGCGACGGTCGCCGACGCGGTGCGCGTCGAGCCCACTCTGGCTTGGCCGGGGCTCGGCCAGATGGCGGAGCTGCAGAAGCTGCTTTGGGCATCGCTGCGACCGATGCTGGTGCTCGGCGGCGGCGGCTGGACCGCCAAGGCCCGCGCCGCGACGCAGCGTTTCGCCGAGCGCTTCGCCCTGCCGGTGGCCACCTCGTTCCGGCGCGCGTCGCTGTTCGACGCCGGCCATCCGAACTACGCGGGCGAGATCGGCATCGGCCCGAATCCGAAGCTCAAGGCGCGCATCGCCGAGGCCGACCTCCTGATCCTCGCCGGTGCCCGCATGGCCGAGATGCCGTCGCAGTCCTATACGCTCCTCGACATCCCCAATCCGCGTCAGACCCTCGTGCAGGTGCATGCGGGCGAGGGCGAGATCGGCCGCGTCTACCACCCGGCGCTCGGCATCCAGGCGGCGCCGAGCTGTTTCGCGGCGACGCTCGAAAGCCTGCAGCCGCCGAACGAGGTGCCATGGCGTGAGGCGACCACTCGGGCGCGCGCCGAGTATCTCGACTGGACCGGGACGGCGCCGCCGGCCCCCGGGCCGGTCAACATGGCCGAGATCGTGCTCTGGCTGCGCGACCGCCTGCCAAGGGACGCCATCGTCACCAACGGCGCCGGCAACTACGCCATCTGGCCGGGCCGCTTCCATCGGTTCCGCGACTGGGGCACCCAGCTCGCGCCGACCTCCGGGTCGATGGGCTACGGCGTGCCCGCGGCGATCGGCGCCAAGCGCCTCTATCCGGAGCGGACCGTCGTGGCCTTCGCGGGCGACGGCTGCTTCCTGATGACCAGCCAGGAGTTCGCGACCGCCGTGCAATACGGGCTCGCCGTCGTGGTCGTCGTCGTCGACAACGGCATGTATGGGACGATCCGGATGCACCAGGAGCGGACCTATCCGGGGCGGGTGACCGCGACCGCCTTGAACAATCCCGATTTCGCCGCCTTTGCCCGGGCGTTCGGCGGCCATGGCGACCGCGTCGAGACGACCGCGGATTTCGCGCCGGCCTACGAGCGTGCCCTCGCCTCGGGCAAGCCGGCGATCCTGCATGTCAGGGTCGATCCCGACGCCATCACTCCGGCCACCACGCTCAGCGCCCTTCGGGCCGCAGGACGGACTCAGTAGCCGCTGCCGCCGAGCGGATCGTCCATCCAGTCGTCGAAGCTCGGGGCGAGCGGCGCATAGGCGACCGGATCGACCGGGACGCGCCGGGCGATGTCCGTGTGGCCGCCATGATGATGGCGGCGCTCCGCGCCAGCATAGCGGACGTCGGCCGGCGATGAGCCCGTGATGGAGATCCGTGCCCCTTCGGCCTGGACCATCCGATAGAGCACCGCCGCATTGCCGGGCGCCAGGCGGATGCAGCCGTGCGAGGCGGCGCGGCCCAGGGCGCCGACCGAATAGGTGCCGTGGATCGCATAGCCGCCGCGGAAGAAGATCGAATGCGGCATCGGCGAGTTGTGATACTTGCGCGACAGATGCATCCGCTGCAGGCTCTGCACGCCGTAGCTGCCGCGCGGCGTGACGAAGCCACGGCGTGCGGTCGAGACCGGCCAGACATAAAAGACACCGCTGGCGGAGCGGACCTGCATCGTCTGGCTCGTCAGATCGACGTGGATCCTGACGGTCGCCTCGGCCGGACACAGCCCGATCCCCAGACCGGCCAGCATCAGGAGCCCCGAAAGGACGGCGGTCGCGAGGTTCCGAACGCGCATGGACCTACCCTCCGGAGACCGAGACACGAGGCTCGAGCATGTCCGGCTGTCGCCGAACCGCTCAAAGCTTGAAATGCGAGCAGCTCCACCGGGCTGGAATCGCAGGGCGATCCCTCTGATGCGATGGTGCGCTCGTCAACGTCGCGTCCGGCTGCCGCCCTGTAAAGGCCAAATTTCGAACACGGTTTATGGTGTCGCACAAAATGCCTCGGCTCGGGCGCGCGACTGCGACCGCCATTTCGCCGAGCGCGGAATCGTGCCACATAGCGGCTCATGCCGATCGACGTCGTCGACCTCCGCGCCTTCTATGCCGCCCCGCTGGGGCGCATCGCCCATCGCTCGATCGGGCGGGTGGTGCGCGCCTGGTGGCCGGCGACGAGCGGCATGGCGGTGGCGGGCCTCGGCTTCCCGACGCCCTATCTCGATGCCTTCCGGGGCGAGGCGATGCGGGTGCTGGCCTTCATGCCGGCCGAGCAGGGCATCGTGCATTGGCCGCAGGGGAGCGCCTCGTCGGCCGCGCTGGTCGAATCGAGCGGCCTGCCGCTGCCGGACGGGTCCGTCGACCGTCTCCTGCTGGTGCATGTGCTCGAGCCGACCGAGCATCCGCGCGAGGTGCTGGCCGAGGTCTGGCGCGTGCTGGCGCCCGGCGGCCGGATGATCGCGGTCGCCTGCAACCGGCGCGGCTGGTGGGCGCGCGCCGACACGACGCCGTTCGGCATCGGCCAGCCCTTTTCCAAGCGCCAGCTCGGCGGTCTCCTGCGGGAGACGCTGTTCTCGCCCGAGCGTTTCGCCGAGGTGCTCTACGTGCCGCCCTTCGAGCGGCAGGTGCTGCTGCGTCTCGCGCCGGCCTTCGAGCGGGTCGGCGCCCGGCTGGGCCTGCCCGGCGCGGGGATCCACCTCGTCGAGGCGACCAAGCAGCTTTACCGTCCGATTCCATTGCGGCGCAGCGTCGGCCGCCCGGTGCCGCAGCTCGAGCCCCTGCTCGCGCCCCTGACCGGCCGCCGGACGCATGATGTCGCCGCCTCTGCGCCCCCGGTCCGGTGCGCATCGTTCGAAGGATCGCCGCCGCATGACTGACGCCATCCTGCCGCGGCTCGCGGCCCAGCTTCGCGGCGGCCAGCCGGTCTTCGCGGCCTGGATCGAGACGCCGGCCCAGGCCTCGATCGAGGCGCTCCTCGGCGCGGGCTTCGACACGGCGGTGCTCGACATGCAGCACGGCGGCTTCGACATGGCGCGGGCGGTCGATGGGATCGCGGCCTGTGCGCTCGGCGGCAAGCCGGCGATCGCACGCATTCCGGTCGGGGACTTCGCCAGCGCGTCGCGCCTGCTCGACGCGGGGGCCGCAGCGGTCGTCGCCCCGATGATCGAGACGGTCGAACAGGCCAGGGCGCTCGTCGGCTTCACCAAATATCCGCCGCTCGGCGAGCGCTCCTGGGGACCGGGGCGGGCCAAGGCGTTCAGCGGCCTCGGCGGCAGCGATTATCTCACCGCCGCCAACGGGTTGCATCTCACCTTCGCGATGATCGAGACGCGCGCCGCGCTGGCCGCGCTCGACGGCATCCTGGCGGTCGAGGGCATCGACGGCGTCTTCGTCGGACCGTCCGACCTGTCGATCGGCTTGAGCCGCGGGGCGGGCGTCGATCCGGCGGCGTCCGAGGTCGATGCGGCGCTGAGCCGCGTCGCGTCGCAAGCCCGTGCCGTGGGCAAGATCGCCGGGCTGTTCTGCTTCTCGGGCGCCCAGGCCAAGGCCATGGCGGCGCGCGGCTTCGGGCTGCTGACGATCGCCACCGATCTCCTGCTGTTGCAGCGGGGCGCGCGGGTCGAGCTCGACGCCACGCGCTGACCCAACGCGCCGGAACCTTCGTGCGGGTCTTTCATTGAGTCGCGTACAGACCATGAACACGAGGCGACCATGGCCGATGCGCCCGAGGCCCACAATCCCAAGCTCGACGCGGACCCGGGATCCAACACCCTCAAGGATCCCGACGATTGGACGACCGGCGAGGAGCCGATGACCGGCGCCCAGGCCTCCTATCTCAAGACGCTGTCCGAGGAGGCCAAGGACGGTGGCGCGTTCGAGGAGGGCCTGACCAAGGCCGAGGCGTCGAAGCGGATCGACGCCTTGCGGAGCAGGCTCAAACGGTAGTCAGCCCGGCGTGCGCAGCCCGAAACATTGCGCCAGGAACTGGCCGCCATGCTTGAGGCCGCCCTGGTCGATGCCATGCGCGACGCCGAACGACAGGTGCCACTGGGTCGGCACCTCGGCCTTGCCGAGGCTTTCGGCCGACGTGAACAGCGCCTCGACCGGGATGACGTTGTCGGCGTCGCCATGCACCAGAAGGACAGGCGGCGGCTTGCGGCCGGTACCGGGGCTGGCCGCCGCCTCGCCGAGGTGCTCGGCGCCGACGAGGACCCCCGAATAGCCCAGGATCCCGGCCGGCGGGCGGGCGCGGCGCAGGCCGACATGGAGCGCCATCATCGTGCCCTGGCTGAAGCCGACGAGCGCCAGCCGTCGATCGTCTATGCCGTGGCGCGCCAGCTCGGCGTCGATGAAGGCATCGAGCCCGGGCGCGGCCTTGTTGACCCCGGTCCAGCGCTCGGCGTCATCGCGCGTGGTGAGGGAGAACCATTGCCGGCCGGTCGATGCCTGGGCGCAGCGCTCGGGCGCATGCGGGGCCACGAAGGCGGCGTCCGGCAACCAGGCCTGCCACTGCCGGCCGAGCTCGATCAGGTCGTTGCCGTCGGCGCCGTAGCCGTGCAGGAAGACCACGAGGTGCCGGGCTTCACCCGAGCGCGCCGGCACGCGGGGTCCGTCGAGAGTTGCCGCCATGCCGTTCCCCTTGAGCCATCCGTCGATCGGATGATCGAGGCCCGGAGATCGGCAAATTGCGGACGCCCGTCAAGTCGGGGCGTAGACCGGCGCCTCCTCGGCGGAGAACCACCGTCCGCTTCGCAGATGGAGGATCACGGCTCGGCGCGCGGCGGCCCATGGCCCGAGAGCACCGACATCGCGCCGCGAACCGCGACGCGGAACGCCTCGTCGTAGTTGACGCCGCTGACCGTCCAGCGCTGCCATCCGCCATTCGTGGCGAGCCGCCAGGTCGCGACCCAGCCGTGCGCCGCGTCGCTCCAGATCAGCTCGCCGACGAGCGGCAGATCGGCGCCCGACGCTGCGGCGACGGCGCGCAGACGATCCGTCGGGACCTCCGCCGCCGCCTCGGTCGCGATCCCCTGGTTGCGCAGCGTCGCCGCGCTCGGCAGATCGACGACGAGCTCATAGCGGCGCGCGGCCGCGGCGAGCGACTCGCGCATGTCCGGATCGAAAGGACCGTCGCTCGACAGCACGCCGCTCGTGACGCGACCATGGACGACGAGGACTATCGCGAGAGCCGGCCGTGGCGCGAGCCATGGCGCCCGTCCCAATCCGCTCAGGACCGCGTCGATCTTGGCCGGATCGAACGCGCAGGTCATGAAGAATGGACGGTCATAGGTGCCCTGCTCGTCGTGCTTCGGCTTGCCCTCGAAGCGATCGCGGTAGGAATAGGTCGAAATATATTGCCCGGCATGGACGGCGAGGTCCTCGACCCGGCTGTCGGCCGTGATCCCGGGGTCGCCGGACACCTTGACGAGCACGTCCTCGAAGCACAGGCGGAAGCCGAGCGGCCGATTGCGCTCGTCCTGTCCGGTAACGAGCGAATGCGTGGTGTAGAGATCGGCATGGTCTTGCGCCGCCGCCCTCGCGAGCGTGCTGAGGATCGCGATCGTGCAGAGAGCAATCACCAGCCGAGCCATCGCGCGCCTCCCATGGGACTCGCCGGCACGATAGGAGAGCGTGCGACTAACTGTCTACGGGAATTTCGATGGTTAGTTGGCGCGCCGAAGCGCCTGAAGGGGTCGCCGTCACCCGGTTGGCGCGGCGAGAAGCATGCCGTCGCGGTTCTGCTTGACCGCCCGGTAGTAGCTCCAAAGGAGCCGGGCCGCCACCGCCCGATGCGGCCGCCACCGCTCGCCGATGCGATGCAGGGTCTTGGCGTCGGGACGCACGTCGAGGCGGAGCGCCACTCTTGCCGCCTCCTGGAGCGCGATGTCGCCGGCCGGCCAGGCATCCGGATGGCCGAGGCAGAACAGCAGGAAGACATCGGCGGTCCAGGGGCCGATGCCCTTGACCGAGACCATGGTCCGGACCGCCGCCTCGGCCGGCTGGCCGGCCAGGGCTTCGAGGCACAGGCTGCCGTCGATGATCGCCGCCGCGACCGAGCGCAGGGCGCGGATCTTCTGGATCGACAGGCCACAGCCGCGCAGCAGGTCGTCGTCGGCCGCCGCGAGGATCGCGGCCTCGAAGGGCTGGATCGCCGCGGCGAGCCGGCCGAAGATCGCCGCGGCGCTGGCGGTCGAGACCTGCTGCGCCACGATGATGGCCGCGAGTCCCTCGAGACCGGCGGCGCGCCGGCGCAGCGGCGGCTTGCCGCCGACCGCGAGCAGATGATCGACGAAGGCCGGATCGAGCTCTCGCAAAGCGGCGACGCCGCGCCCGAGCGCCGCCTCGCCGTCGATCGGCTCACCGGTACGATAGCTCATGTCGGAGGCCGGCGGCTTCTCGGCCGTCCCCACCTTTTGCCGCGCCGCCATGGATTCGTCCCGCCGCATTCGCCTATCTAAGCCGCATGACGGATCACCATGCCATGGATTGGCGTGAGGCGCAGCGGACGGGCGGGCCGACCTTTCGTTTCGCGCCGTCCCCCAACGGCCATCTGCACCTCGGCAATGCCTATTCGGCGCTGCTCAACGACAGGCTCGCGCGCCAGGCCGGGGGGCGCTTCCTGCTGCGGTTCGAGGATATCGATGAGGAACGATGCGGCACGGCATACGAATCCGTCATCGAGGCGGATCTCTCCTGGCTCGGCCTCGCCTGGGAGACGCCGGTGCGGCGGCAGTCCGCCCGCTTTGCGGATTACGGGATCATGCTCGACAGCCTCGTCGGCCGCAGCCTCGCCTATCCGTGCTTCTGCACGCGCGGCATGATCCGGGAGGCGACGCGCGGGACCCGGGTCACCGATCCGGACGGCGCGCCGCTCTATCCGGGCACCTGCAGGTCGTTGAGCGCGGCGGAGCGATGTCGCCGCCTCGCCTCGCCGGGCAAGCGCGATTGGCGCCTCGACATGACGGCCGCCCTGCGCGCCGTCGACGCGCCGCTCGACTGGGAGGAGATCGACCCGGACTCGGGTGCGTCGCGCCGCATCGCGGCCGAGCCGGCGGCCTGGGGCGATGCCGTCATCGCGCGCAATGCCACGCCGGCCAGCTATCACCTCTGCGTGGTCGTCGACGATGCCGACCAGGGCGTGACCGACGTGGTGCGCGGCCACGACCTGTTGCCCGCCACGAGCCTGCACCGGCTGCTGCAGCAGCTGCTCGACCTGCCGGCGCCGCGCTACCGCCATCATCGGCTGATCCTCGACGAGGCCGGGCACAAGCTCTCGAAGAGCCGCGGCGCCCCCTCGCTCCGCGACCTCCGTCACGCCGGTATCGAGGCCGCGACGGTGAAGCGACGGCTCGGGTTCTGAACGGCGATCCGGACCTTGTGCATCAGTTCGAGGCGTGCTTGTCCCCGTTGATCGGCGCGGCGGTTGCGCCGCTCGCCATGAGACCGTCGATGCGGTCGCGCTCGCGCTTGAATTCGACGAGCAGCTTGCCGTCCATCTCGCGCGTGCGGGCGAGCTTGACCTTCATCGGGTCGACGAAATGGCCATTGACGATCACCTCGTAATGGAGATGCGGTCCGGTGGCGAGACCGGTCTGGCCGAGGAAGCCGACGACCTGACCCTGCCGCACGCGGGCGCCCGGCACGATGCCACGGGCGAAGCCCGACATGTGCGAATAGGTCGTGATATAGCCGTTGGCGTGCTGGATCTCGACATGATTGCCGTAGCTCGGCGAGCGTTCGGCGCGCAGCACCGTGCCGTTGCCGGCCGCCAGGATCGGCGTGCCGGTCGGCGCCGCCCAATCGACGCCCGTGTGCGGACGCGTATAGCCGAGAACGGGATGGAAGCGCAGGCCGAAGCCCGAGGTGAAGGTGCCGTTGGGGACGGGATTGCGCATCAGGAACTTGCGCACCGAGCGGCCGTTCTCGTCGTAATAGTCGACGCTGCCGTCGTCGGGAGCCTGGAAGCGGTAATATTTGTAGATCTCGTTATGGATGGTGATCGAGGCGTAGAGCAGTTCGGGGTGGCTGTCCTCGCTATCGGCGTCGGCATAGAAGGCATCGACCGAATCGCCGCCAGCGACGGCGCGCTGGAAATCGACGTCGTTGGCGAAGATCCGCACCAGATTGTCGATCATCGGGCGCGGGATATCCTGCTTGAGCGCGGTCTCGTAGAGGCTATCGTAGAGACGAAAGCCGCCGCTGTCCGGCTCGTCGCTCGCGACGGCGGGCCGCGGCTTCTGCCCCGCATCGGCCCTGGCCACCTGGACGTAGGTGCCGTTGTCGGCGAGCGCGATGGTGGTCTCGAGGTTCTCGTCGGCATAGACCGACAGGCGGGCGATCTGCGCCGGCTTGGTGTCGCCGGTCCTGGCGTAGAAGAATTTCAGCCGACGCCCGTCGGCCACCGGCGGCTCGCCGCGCCTGGGCGTGAAGGCATTGATGATCGAGCGGACCTGGTCGCGCGTCGCGCCATTGGCCTTGAGCACATCGTCGAGCTGGTCGCCGTGGCGGAACACCACGAGCCGCTCGTCGGGCAGCCGGGCATCGTGGACCGGGTCGGCGCGGGGCGCCACCGTTACGTTCTCCGGGACCATGCGGACCTCGATCGAGGAGAAGGGCACGGTGTGGCCGAGCGGATCCGCGTAGCCGAGCCCGTTGGCCGGCAGCAGGCCGGCCCGGCTGGTGCGCATGAGCAGGAGTTGCGGCGGCAGCGGAATGCGTCCGACGGTCACGAGGCTGCGGCTGAAGTCGCCGACCTGGGCCTGGACCTCGTCGGGGGAGAGCGAAGCGCCGTAAAGCGACGGATCGGCCGTGGTGAGATCCCGCGTCGTGAAGGTGACGGCCGAATCGTCGAGCGTCGGCGGCGGACCGGGATCGGCCTGCACGTCGGGCGGGTTGGCGTCGCTCGCGAGCAGCTTCAGCGGGTTGAATTCGGGGACGTCGTCGGCGCCGGTCGGCGCCAAAGCGAGGGTCGTGGCGACATGGGTGAAGCTGCGGAGCTTGACGATCTGCTTGTCGCCGACCTTGACCGCGACCGGGATGCGGAAGCTCTGCTTCTCGGCGACGATGTCGGCGGCCCTGACGAGGCGGTCGCCTTTGACGGGACGGTCAGGGGAAAGATTGGCACGGCGGGCATTGGAGGCGAGTTCGGGGGCCTGGGCCAGGTTGGCCTGGCCGTCGAGCGCCGCATAGGTGGTGACGCCGATCAGGCCGGCCCCGGCAACGCCGGTCAGCACGACCGCGGCGAGCCAGCGCAGCGAGATCTTGCGGCGGTCGTGGGCAAGGTGTCGGCCGCGGGCCGTTTCGATCGGCGGTTCGACGCCGAGGTCGAGCCCCGCGATGCCGAAATGCCGCAGCTCTGCGCCTGAGACCAAGCTCACATCCACCGTCCTCGAAGCGTTGCGGCGCATCGCCTGGCCGTCCATGACGGCCCGATTCGTTGCCCCCATAGGCGGCCATCGGCCCGCCCGAAGCAAGGCGAATCCGGCTGTGACGAAGCCTCGGCTTCATGGCTCAATTGCGGCGCTGCTCCTGCGGCGGGTCGCTCCCGCTCGAGGCGCGCTCGAGCCTTTGGTCTCCGGCCAACGCTCGCGGCGTCCGCCTGGCGGCGCTCCGTGACGAATTTTTGAAAGTATGGGTTGACGTGGCGGGTTGTGGGGTTCTATATCGGGGCATCGGCGGCGGCGTTGCCCTTGGGCGGCGTTTTTTGGTGTCGACACCACATATCAGGTTTGAGGCTTGGGTCGGCTGGCTC
>DATBEH010000098.1:0-20545 GCA_036276175.1 Lichenihabitans sp. | reverse complement strand
GATGTCTTCGACGCCAAGGCCGACGCCATGACCCTCCTGTCCTCTCTGGGCATCCCCACCGGCGGCCTCCAGGTCGTCGCGGGTGGACCGTCCTATTTCCACCCCGGCCGCGTCATGACCTTCCGCATGGGGCCGAAGATGGTGCTGGGCCATGCCGGGGAAGTCCATCCCGACGTCTTACGCATGCTCGACGTATCGGGACCGCTGGTCGGCTTCGAAATCGTCCTCGATGGCCTGCCGCCGCCGAAGGCGAGGTCCACCAAGGCGAGGCCGAAGCTGGCGCTCTCCGATCTCATGCCCGTCGAGCGCGACTTCGCCTTCGTGGCCGATCGCGAGGTGGCGGTCGCCGACCTGCTGTCGGCCGTGCAATCGGCGGATCGCACGCTGGTGACGGAGGTTTCGGTCTTCGACGTCTATGAAGGCAAGGGCGTTCCGGACGGCCGGAAATCGGTGGCCGTCGCGGTGACGCTGCAGCCGAAGGAACGCACGTTGACCGAGGCCGATTTCGATGCCGTCAGCCGCCGGATCGTCGAGGCTGTCGCGAAGCGGACGGGCGCCATCCTGCGTGGCTGATCCGGAGGCCATGAGGCGGTCCCGTCCTGATCAGAACCGTGGACGCCGTCGCCAAGGCGCTCGGCGGGCTTGCGTTTGCGCGCCGTGTCTTGCCTGATGGGAGATGCGCCTCGCTCCAGGTCCGGTGAAGGTCCGCCTTTGACATCCGTCCCCGCCATGTCCCCCGTGCCGTTGCTCGATGTCCGCGGCCTCGCGGTCTCGTTCCGCCAGGGCGGTCAGGTCACCCGCGCGGTCGATGGCGTCTCCTTCACGCTCGAGGGCGGCCGCACGCTCGCCATCGTCGGCGAATCGGGGTCCGGCAAGTCGGTGACGGCGCTCTCGATCGCGCGTCTTCTCGGCGCCTCGGGGGCCGAGACGACCGGCGGCGAGATCCTGTTCAAGGGCCAGGATCTGCTGCGGCTCGACGAACGAGGCATGCGCGCCATCCGGGGCGACGCCATCACCATGGTGTTCCAGGAGCCCATGACCTCGCTCAACCCGCTCCACACGATCGAGCGGCAGATCGGCGAGATCCTCGAACTGCACGGCATGCGCGGCGGCGCGAAGCTCCGTGCCCGCGTGATCGAGCTTCTCGAGGAGGTCGGGATCCCGGACCCGGCGACGCGGCTCGGCGCCTATCCGCACCAGCTCTCCGGCGGCCAGCGCCAGCGGGTGATGATCGCCATGGCGCTGGCCAACCGGCCGGACCTGCTGATCGCCGACGAACCCACGACCGCGCTCGACGTCACCGTGCAGGCGCAGATCCTGCGGCTGCTCAAGGACCTGCAGGCGCGGCTCGGCATGGCGCTGCTGTTCATCACGCACGACCTCGGCATCGTGCGGCGCATCGCCGATCATGTGGCGGTGATGCAGCGCGGCAAGATCGTCGAGGCCGGCCCGGTCGCCGAGATCTTCCGGGCGCCGCAGCATCCCTACACGCGGATGCTGCTCGCGGCGGAGCCGAAGGGCCTGCCGCCAGCCAAGGATCCCGCCGCCAAGCCCATCCTCACCGCCGAGGATCTCAAGGTGTGGTTCCCGATCAAGCGCGGCTTCCTGCGCCGCACGGTCGGCTATGTGAAGGCCGTCGACGGCGTTTCGCTGACGGTCAGCGAGGGGCAGACGATCGGCGTGGTGGGCGAGTCGGGCTCCGGCAAGACGACACTCGGCCTCGCCATCCTGCGCCTGATCCGCTCCGAGGGGCCGGTCGCTTATCTTGGGAAGCGCATCGACGGTCTCGACAGCGCCGGCATGCGGCCGCTGCGCCGCGACATGCAGGTCGTGTTCCAGGACCCCTACGGCTCGCTGTCGCCGCGCCTGTCGGTCGCCGACATCGTCGGCGAAGGTCTGACCGTCGGCCGCAGGCGCCCGGCGGCCGAGCGCCGCGAGATGGTCGCGCGTGCCCTCGCCGATACCGGGCTCGATCCTGCCTCGATGGACCGCTATCCGCACGAGTTCTCGGGCGGGCAGCGCCAGCGCATCGCGATCGCCCGCGCCATCGTGCAGGAGCCCAGATTCGTCGTGTTGGACGAGCCGACATCGGCCCTCGACATGTCGGTCCAGGCCCAGATCGTCGATCTGCTGCGCGACCTTCAGGCCAGGCGCGGCCTGGCCTATCTGTTCATCAGCCACGATCTCAAGGTCGTGCGGGCGCTGGCCGCCGACATCGTCGTCATGCGCCAAGGGCATGTGGTCGAAGCCGGAGGCGCGGCCGAGATCTTCGCCGCGCCGCGGAGCGAGTATACGCGGGCGCTCTTCGCCGCGGCCTTCAACCAGGAGCAGGCACCTCCCGCCGAGGCCTGAGGACCAGATCGGAACCCGATCCTCGCGGCTCCCGTTGACCTCCGGCAAGCAAGGAAGGAGGATCCGATGATCGCGCAGGACAAAGGACCCGCCGAACCGCCCGAGGCTCCGGCCATGCCCGAGGTCGAGGCGGACCAGCAGGCGGTCGCCATCGACGAAACCGACCGGCTGATCGCCTCCGACAAGGTCGCGGGCACCTCCGTCTATGACCGGAACGGCGACCGGCTCGGCGCCATCTACAATTTCATGGTCGACAAGGCGACCGGGCAGGTGGCCTATGCGGTGATGTCGTTCGGTGGCTTCCTGGGCCTCGGCGAACGCTTCTATCCGTTGCCCTGGGAGGCCCTGACCTATGATCCGGCGCGCGGCGGCTACGTGGTCGAGGTCGACCGCGAGACGCTGGAGAAGGCTCCGAGCTATTCGGCCGAGGACCAGCCCTGGTCCGATCCGGCCTACGGGCAGAGCCTCTACGGATTCTACGGCCTGCCCTACGGATTCTGAGCCGACCTGCCTCGACCGGGGTCGTGGAGCGTCAGGCCGTCTCGTGCCAGGTGATCCAGAGCCGAGATGGATGGCGCTCCCGATCCGGTGACCGGGAACTTTGGTGACGAATTCGAATTCGGTGACAGTTTACTGTTTTACTTTTTGACTGCGGGACCGGATAAGCAGGTAAGTTGGTTTCAGTAGCCGCGCCGCCCAGCTTAATCCGTGAAACAGCGTCGCCGTAATTCGTAATTCGTGAAACGGTAAAGTGTCACCGTGTTTCCCGAAATTCGTAATTCTGCAACTGGCGTCCATTCGCCTCATGCTGCGAAAGCTCTGCCAGACAACTAAATGACATCGGGCAGCCTCTTAGGCTTTCGGCAGAAGCGCCATTAAACTCACGACCGCAACCAACATCTGAGGAGGCCGAAGGCGCGCGAAATAGGGGGGCGCCTCCTCGCGGCGGGCAGCGGCCCTGTCCATGACGGCGATGCTGGCAAACCCACCGGCGAGTATTGCGACCGACAGGCGGGACGGCATCGCCGCGAGCGCACCGAGCGCCATGACGAACAGGACCAACATGGTGACGAACTGCGGCAGCGTTTCGTTGCCGGGCGAACGGAATGCCAAGCCGCGACGAACGCCGGCCAGGAAGGCCAGGATGGCACCGCCCCAAAGCGACGTCAGGCTCACGGCGACGGCTGAGGATTGCGCCGGCAGTGTCCAGGCGCAGGCCGCACCAAGGACGAAGGGCAGCATCGGTCCATAACCCAGGATCAGGCTGAGGCGCGGCACCTTGACCTGCTCCGTGACCGTATAGGACACGGTCGACCCGCCCTGTTTCGCGTTCATGATCGCGCTGCCTCGTTCAGTTCCTCTAGAGGAGGAATGGAGGGTCTGCGAAAGTCGACAAGCCCTCCGTGCGATTTAATTGCCGTGCCGAGAGCTCCCGCCGTCGGATCGTCGAGGCGCCAAACGGGATTTCGGAATTACGGTGACACTTTTGGAGTCCACCCCTGGATTGAGACAGAGGAAAGGGGGACAGTTCTCTTTGGATGGGGGACTGATGAGCGAGAGAGATCAGCGGCGGTTCAGCCGGGAGTTTAAGCTGGTGGCACTTGCGCGGATGCGGGCTGGCGAGCCGGTGAGCGCTTTGGCGCGGGAGTGGGGGTAGCGCGCAAGTGTCTTTATCAATGGCGTGATCGCTATCGGGTCGGCGGCGCGGTGGCGAAGAGTTCGCCTATCTGGCCATCGTGCTCGATGCCCACAGCGGATCGGCAACCCTTACGACAACGCCAAGGCCGAAAGCTTCATGAAAACACTCAAACAGGAGGAGGTCGACGGGAGCACCTACCGAGACGCCGAAGACGCAAGACAGAGGATCGGCGGCTTCATCGAGACGGTCTACAACCGGCAGCGGCTGCACTCCGCGCTCGATTACCTGCCACCCGAGGAGTATGAGGCGAAATTGCCGACATCGAAGACCGCGACAGCGCCGCCTTCAATGTCGATCACCAGACCTGTCCCTGATTTCCCTGTCTCACAAACAGGGTGCAGTCCACTTTACCGTTACGCGAAAGTCCCACGGCCACGCGTTCCGTTACGCCAGCTCGTCGAAGGTCACGACCGTCACCGTTCCCGGCGCGGCATCGCGCCGCTCGATCGTGCCGCCGAGCTGCTGCACGAGCTGCTTGACCAGTCGCGACCCTAGCCCGTCACGCGCCTCGGTCGATCCGACGCCGTCGTCGGCGACCTCGAGCTCGAAACCGGAGGTGCCCTCTCGCCGATGGAAGTCGACGCGGATCGTGCCGCTCCGGTTGTCCGGGAAAGCATATTTGAAGGCGTTGGTGACGAGCTCGTTGACGATGAGCCCGATCGGCGCCGCCACCGCGGTCTTGAGGACGACGCTGTCGGCGGCCAACCGCACCGCCACCGGGCGGAGTTCGCCGTAGGGGCGCATCAGGTCCTGGCACAGGTCGTCGAGGTAGTCGCGCAGGTCGACGACCCCGTGACCGCGGTCGGTGCGCAGCCGGTTGTGCAGCTTGGCGATGGCCATGACGCGCGCGGCCGCCGCTTCGATCGCCGCCCGCCCGGCGTCCGCCGGCATCGACCTCGCCTGCAGCGACAGCAGGGAGGCGACGGTCTGCAGGTCGTTCTTGGTCCGGTGCGTCATCTCCTCGAGCAGCACCGACTTCGATCGTTCCGCCGCGAGCGCTCGGCCCGTCGTGGCGCGCAGCACATGACACACCATCGCGATGCCGCTGCCGACGATCACGTAGACGGCGGCGGAGAACAGGTCGCTCGGCGTGACCGGCAGCTGCCCGTCGCGCCAGAGCAGCATCGCCAAGGCGGCGAGGGTCGTCAGGAGCATGGCCACGAGGCCGGGGATCGGGCCGAAGGCGAGCGAGGCGGCGAAGACCGCCGGGATGAACAGCACGAACTTGACCCCGCCGACCGGAATGGACAGCCGCAGGGCGACGAACAGGATGACGAGACCGAGCGCCCCGCCATAGCGGATCCAAAAGGGAAACCGGTGCGAGACGAGGAGCTGGATGAAGGTCCCGACCCCGTGATCCCGGCGTGGCATTGGCTTGGCCCCTGGCCTCGTTCGGCGGAACGCGATGCCGACGGTCCAGCATAGCTCAGGCTCGCCCCGTCCGCATGGGTCGAGACGCGCGATCCTCGAAACGGCGGATGTCATGGCGTCCGATGTCCCATTCCGGTCCGGCCGGCGGCTTTCGCCCCTCCTGGAAAGGCGTAAGTTGTCTCGACGTTCGGTCAATCGAGGAGACGGGGATGTCCGGCCCGGGATGCGCATTGCTGGTCGTCGACGTGCAGGAGTCGTTTCGGCACCGTCCCTATTGGACGGCCGCGGACGTGCCGAAGGTCCTCGAGCGGATCCAGGCGCTGGTCGACGGCGCGATCCGTCGCGGCATTCCGGTCGTGCAGATCTTCCACGTGGAGGACGAAGGGCCGTTCTCGCTCGCCTCCGGTCATGTCGAGACGATGGATCCACTGTCGATCACGCCCCAGGCGGTCTTCCACAAGCGCCGCCACAGTGCGCTGGTCGGGTCCGGCCTCGAGTCCTGGCTCGTCGAGAGCGGCATCCGCCGCCTGATCGTGTGCGGCATCCGCACCGAGCAATGCTGCGAGACGACGACGCGCCATGCCTCGGACCGCGGCTATGCGGTCGATTTCGTCAGCGAGGCGACGCTGACCTTCCCGATGAGCGACGCGGCGGGCCGCCGCTGGAGCGCGGCCGAGATCAAGGCCCGCACCGAGCTCGTGCTGGCCGGGCGCTTCGCCCGCATATCGAGCGTCGAGGAGGCCCTCGCCGGCGTGCCCGCAGATCTCGCCGCGTGACGGGCCCGCCGCCCCGCATCGTTCCTGTGCTGGTGGTGGTCCCGCCGCGGCTCCTGCTGCTCGACTTGGCCGGCCCGATCGAGGTCTTGCGCAAGGCCAATCTCGAGCAGACTCAGATCCGTTTCGAGGTCGCCTATGCCGGGCCGCAGCCCGACGTGACGAGCTCGATCGGCCTCGAGCTGGCCAATATCGCGCCGCTGCCGGCCAGGGTGCCGGCGGGGGCCATCGTCGTGGTGCCCGGCAGTGCCGCCTCGGTGCTCGGCGAGGACGGCTCGATCGGGGACGCGACCGCCGCCGCCGCCGAGGATCGCATCGTCGAGTGGCTGCGCGGCGCGATACGGCCGGGCCACCGGCTTGTCTCGATCTGCTCGGGAGCGCTGCTCGCCGGGCGCGCCGGCCTTCTCGACGGACGCCGCTGCACCACGCACCATACCTGCTGCGCCGAGCTCGCTCGGCTCGCGCCGCGCGCCGAGGTCGTGGAGGATCGGCTCTACGTCGAGGATGGCGATCGGCTGAGCAGCGCCGGAGTCACGGCCGGCATCGACCTGATGCTGCATATCGTCGGCGGGCTGGCCGGCCCGGGCTGCGCGGTGACGATCGCCCGCTATCTCGTCGTCTATCTGCGCCGGGGCGGTGCCGACCCGCAGCTCTCCCCCTGGCTCGAAGGACGCAACCACCTCCATCCCGTCGTGCATCGGGCCCAGGACGCGCTTGCCGGGGATCCGGCCCGGGCCTGGACGCTCGGCGACCTCGCCAGGCAGGCGCATGCGAGCCCGCGGCACCTCTCGCGCCTCTTCAACGCCCATACGGGAATGAGCGTCACCGACTACCTGAACCGGCTGCGGATCGCGCTCGCGCGCGATCTCCTGGGGCAGACACGGTTCGATATGGAACACGTGGCCGAGCGTGCCGGCTTCGCCTCGGCGCGCCAGTTTCGCCGGGTCTGGAACAGGTTCAATGTCGGGCCACCGGGCCAGGCCCGCCGCCTCGATGGTGCCGCGGCGCCGGGCTGACGGTGGGCACCGGTCTGCTTGCCGGCCTTGGGCCGCATGGAAGAGGATCACCACGACATCGACCCGGGAAGCCTCTATCGTCCACTTTCGGACATCAGAGCGCCGTCGATGGACCTGTCACATCCTTTCGAGCCCCGTCCCCGCCGCTTCGGCATCGGTCTCATGTGCGCGCTCTCCGCCGTCGTCGGGGTGGTGACCGGCCTCGGCGCGCTGTTCTTCCGCGTCATGATCAGCGTCGTGCACAATCTGTTCTTCCTGCAGACGGTCTCGGCGACCTACGATTCGAGCCTGTTCACGCCGGCCAATCCTTGGGGAGCCTGGGTGATCCTGGTGCCGGTGGCGGGGGCCGTGATCGTCACCTTCATCGTCGCCAATTTCGCGCCGGAGGCGAAAGGCCATGGTGTCCCCGAGGTGATGGGCGCCATCTACTACAAGGGGGGCGTCATCCGGCCGGTGGTGGCGGCGGTCAAATCGATCGCCTCCGCGGTCGCCATCGGCAGTGGCGCCGCGGTCGGCCGCGAAGGTCCGATCATCCAGATCGGGGCGGCGCTCGGCTCGACCTTCGGCCAGTTCATCCGGCTCGAGGCGGGGCAGCGGATCACCCTGGTCGCCGCCGGCGCCGGCGCGGGCATCGCGGCCACGTTCAACACGCCGATCGGCGGCGTGCTGTTCGTCACCGAGCTGATGCTGCCGGAGGTCAGCGTCAACACGTTCCTGCCGGTCGCGACCGCCACCAGCATCGCGACCTTCGTCGGCCGGCTGGTGTTCGGACCGGCCCCCGCCTTCTCGGTGCCGAAGCTGGCCTCGCTGCCGAACGATCTCGGGTCCGGCGCGTTCACGCTGCTGCTCTACGTCATCCTCGGGGCCCTGACGGGGGTCGCGGCGGCCGTGTTCATCCGCGGCTTGCACCTGATCGAGGATGCCTTCGACGAGATCCCCGGTCGCTACCTGCGCCACATGCTCGGAATGCTGATCGTCGGCGTGATGATCTACGTGCTGTTCCGGCAGTTCGGGCACTATTATGTCGAGGGCGTCGGCTATTCGACGATCCAGTCGATTCTGAGCGGACAGCTGACCGGGACCGGTCTGCTCGCGCTGCTGCTCGCCTGCAAGATCGCGGCGACCTCGATCAGCCTCGGCTCGGGCTCCTCGGGCGGCGTGTTTTCACCCTCGCTCTACATGGGGGCGACCCTGGGCGGCGCCTTCGCGAGCATCCTCGCGCAGGTCTTCGGCCTGTCCGTCAGCGCGCCGGCCTTCGCGATGGTCGGCATGGGAGCCATGGTCGGCGGCTCGACCGGCGCGGCGATGACCGCCGTGACCATGATCTTCGAGATGACGCGCGACTACGACATCGTCCTGCCGATGATCCTCGCGGTCGGCGCCAGCCTCGCCGTGCGGCGCCTGCTCTCCGACGAGAACATCTACACGGCGAAGCTGATCAGGCGCGGCCAGCCCGTGCCGCGGGGTCTTCACGCCAACATGTTCCTGGTGCAGAAGGCCAAGGACGTCATGGAGACCGACGTCCCGATCGTCCCGGCGGAGACCCGCCTCGACGAGTTTCTGCATCGACCGGAACACAGGGGCGCGATTCGCCACGTGGTGGTCGTCCGCGACGGGCGCATCTCCGGCGTGCTGCGGATCAACACGCGCATCCGCCATCAACTCGCCCAGTCCGACACCGGCGTCACGCTCGGCGAGGTGGCGCAGAAGAATTTCACCATCGTGCGGGAGACCGCCGCCGTCTTCGACGTCATCACCCGCATGTCGCGCCGCGGTGCCGCCATGGCGCTGGTGGTCGCCACCAATGGCGGCCGCGTGGCGGCAAGACCGGGTCAGATCGTCGGCATCATCACGAGGGAGCATATCGCCGATTCCGTCGCTAAGACGGTCGAGATCTATTCCGGATAGAAACGGCCCTCGCCCGGCCGCGATCGCCGGAGATCTTTCAGATCCATCGAGCGTCCTCGCGTTCCGCCACGATGCGGCGTGCCTCGTCGAGGGTCGCCGATAGCTTTCCGAGATCGGGCGATGCTTCGAGCTTGTCGGCATGCAGGTCGAGCGCCTCGACATAGGCCTCGATGAACGCCTCGATGTCGATCCAGGCTTTCGCGGCCAGATCCAGCGGCCAGTCGTAAAGATCACCCTGTCCGGCGTCGCTCTCGAGCAGCCGATGGGCCTCGATCTTGAACGCCCTGGGAGCGCCGGGCCTCACGCTCTGAAGCCCGTGCTCGTCGACGAGCCACTGCTCGTTCTTGAACGAGACCATGCGGATCCTCCCGAGCCTCCGCCACGGGAGGCAAGGCGGACGAGGCGCTCTTCGACGCCACCCGACCGCCCCGTCTCCCTCATTCCGCCGCGCGCGGCATCGGCTCGACCGGCCGATGCGGCCCGATGATCTCCACCGCCGGATGGTCGACTGCCCGACCCTTGTTATGGTCGCGGGCCACGAAGGTATAGACGGCCGGCGTCACGAAGAGCGTGAACATGGTGCCGATCGTCATGCCGGCGGCGATGACGACGCCGATGGCGATGCGGCTCTGCGCGCCGGCGCCCGTCGCGATCATCAGCGGCACCATGGCGACCACCATGGCGGCGGTGGTCATCAGGATCGGCCGCAGCCTCACGCCGGCGGCGTGCTCGATGGCGGCGCGCCGACCCATGCCCTCCTCCTGCATCCGGTTGGCGAATTCCACCATCAGGATGCCGTGCTTGGAGATGAGCCCGATCAGCGTCACGAGGCCGATCTGCGAATAGATGTTGATCGAGAACAGCTGCAGCACCCCGCCGATGTTGAGCGGCAGCAGGGCGCCGAACATCGAGCAGGGCAGCGCGATGAGGATGACGAAGGGATCGCGGAAGCTCTCGAACTGGGCCGCGAGCACCAGGAAGATGACGATCAGCGCGAAGACGAAGGTGGCGACGAGCGCGTTGCCCTCCTGCTCGTACTGGCGGCTGTCGCCGGCGAAATCATAGGTGTAGCCGGCCGGGAAGATCTCCTTGGCCTTGGCCTTGAGGAAGTCGAGGCCCTCGCCCAGCGTCCGGCCCGGGAAGGGCACGCCCTGCAGCGTCGCGGAATTGAGCTGCTGGAAGCTCGTCAGCGCATTCGGCTGCACGCTGCGCGAAATGGTGGCGAAGGAGGACAGCGGCACGAGGTCGCCGCCCGTGGCGCGGACCTGGTAGCGCAACAGCCAGTCGGGCGTGTCGCGGAACTCGCGCGGCACCTGCGGGATCACCTCGTAGGAGCGGCCGTAGAGGTTGAAGCGGTTGACGTAATTGCCGCCGAGCAGCGTCGCGAGCGAGGAGCCCACGTCCTGCATGGCGACGCCGAGCCGGTTGGCCTTGGCGGCGTTCACCTTGAACTCGATCTGCGGCGTGTCGAACTTGAGGTCGGTGTCGGTGAAGATGAACAGGCCGCTGGCGTCGGCCTCCTTCTTGAGCTGCGCCACGGTCTCGGCGAGCTGCTTGTAATCGCCCGTCGTGCGGATGACGAACTGCAGCGGCGGGCCGCCGGTCGAGCCGGGCAGGGCGGGGGGCGAGAAGGCGATGACCTGGGCGCCCGGCACGGTGGCGAGCTTCGGCTGCAGCGACCCCAGGATCTGCTTGGCGCTGCGCTGCCGGTTCTCCCAGGGCTTGAACAAGAGGCCGACGAAGGCCTGCGCCACGCCGCCCGAGCCGTTGATGGCGAAGACGTGCGCTTTCTCGGGCACGCTGCTCAGGATGTCGTAGAGCGTGCCGGTGGCGTGCTCGGTATAGTCGAGGTTGGCATATTGCGGCGCCTTGACCAGGGTGAAGAGGATGCCCTGGTCCTCGTCGGGGGCCAGCTCCTTCGGGGTCGAGACGTAGAAGATGCCGGTCATCGCCATGACGGCGACGAGCACGAGCAGCGTCATGGCGCGGAAGTTCAGCGTCTTGTGCAGGCGGCGCTCGTAGCGCCGGCGCAGCGCGTCGAAGGCGCGGTCGAGAAAGCGCACGAAACCGCCCTGTCCGCTCTGCGCGGTCAAGAGGCGCGAGCACATCATCGGCGAGAGGGTGAGCGCGATGACGCCCGAGACGACCACGGCGCCGGCCAGCGTGAAGGCGAATTCGCGGAACAGCGCGCCCGTCAGCCCCGCCACGAAGCCGATCGGCGCATAGACGGCGGCGAGCGTGATGGTCATCGAGACGACCGGCCCGGCGATCTCGCGCGCGCCCTTGAGCGCCGCGTCGTTGGGCGTCATGCCCTCCTCGATGTGCCGGTAGATGTTCTCGACCACGACGATGGCGTCGTCGACCACGAGCCCGATGGCGAGCACCAGCGCCAGCAGCGTCAGGAGGTTGATCGAATAGCCCATGGCGAGCAGCACGATCATCACGCCGACGAGCGATAGCGGGATGGTGACGATGGGGATCAGCGTCGAGCGCAGGTTGCCGAGGAAGAGGAAGATCACCACGACGACGATGATGGCGGCCTCGCCGAGCGTCTTGGCGACCTCCCAGATCGAGGCGCGGATGAACTCGGTCGAATCGTAGGCGATGGCCGAATCGATGCCGGGCGGCAGCTCGGCCTTGATCGACGGGAAGGCCTTGGAGACGTTCTCGATGACGGTCAGCGGATTGGCGGTCGGCGTCGCGTAGATGCCGACGAAGACCGCCTTCAGGCCGTCGAAGACCGAGGAGGAATCGACCGATTCCGGCCCGAGCTCGATCTTGGCGATGTCGGCCAGGCGGGTGATGGCGTCGCCGCGCGACAGCACGGTCAGGTTGCCGAAGGCCTTGGCGCTGTCGAGCGAGGTCTCGGCATTGATGCTGGTCTGGACGTAATCGCCCTTCACCTGGCCGGCGGCGGAGATGAAGTTGTTGGCGGCGAGCGCCGTGCGGACGTCGGCCGGCGTGACGCCGCGCGCCGCCATGCGGTTCGGGTCGAGCCAGATGCGCATGGCGAAGGTCTGCCCGCCGAGGATCTGGGCGTTGGCGACGCCGTCGATCGTCTGCAGCTTCGGCTGCACGACGCGGGTGATGTAGTCGGTGATCTGCGCCGAATCGAGCTTGTCCGAATTGAAGCTCAGATACATCAGGGCGAAGCCCTGTCCGGTCTGCTTCACCACGACGGGGTCGTTGGCCTCGCGCGGCAGCTGGAACTTGACCTGGTTGACCTTGGATAGGACGTCGGCGACGGCCCGGTCGGGATCGGCGTTGAGCCGCAGGTTCAGCGTGATGGTCGACGTGTTCTGCTGCGAGTTCGACACCAGCGTGTCGATGCCTTCGGTGCTCGCCACCGCCTGCTCGAGGGGCGTCGTGATGAAGCCCTTGATCAGGTCCGCATTGGCACCCGGATAGGACGTTGTGATGGTGATCGTCGTCGACGACAGTTCCGGATATTGCCGGATCGGCAGCTTGGTATAGGCCTGGAAGCCGATGAGCAGGATGAGCAGCGAGACGACGCTCGCCAGCACCGGCCTGCGGATGAAGATATCGGTGAACATCGGGGTGGCCTATTCCCTCGGCAGGACCGGGCGCGGCTTGAGGCCTGCGGCGCGATCGATCTTCACGTGGGCATTGGGAAAAAGCTTGATCTGCCCCTCGGTGACGACCTCTTCCCCGGGCTTGATCCCGTCGAGGACGGCGAGGCGGTCGTCGCGCGTCTCGCCGGTGCGCACGAAACGCTGCTGGACGACGAAGTCCTGCGCCTCGGGCGCCGCCGCGGCCTGGGCGGCGCCGGGCTCGTCCTTGGGGGGCGCCGGCACCGCGACATAGAGACTGTCGCCGTAGAGCGAATAGGTCACCGCCGTGCGCGGCACGGTGACGACCTCCTGGGGCGTGCCCGACAGGACGGCGACATTGGCGAACATGCCCGGCAGCAGCCGCTTGTCCTTGTTGGGCAGCTCGGCGCGGATCAGCACCGAGCGCGAATCCTGCGACACGCGCGCATCGATCGACTTGATCTTCCCGGCGAAGCTCTGGTCCGGATAGGCGTCGACCTTGATGTCCGCCGTCTGGCCGGGCTTGAGCACCGCCAGGGCCTGTTCCGGCACCGGGAAGTCGACGTAGATCGGGTCGAGCTGCGTCAGCGTGGTGATCGCCATGCCGGGCGACAGATACTGGCCGACATCGACGCGGCGGATGCCTAGACGCCCCGCGAAGGGCGCCGTGATGCTCTTCTGGGCGATGACTGCCTTGGCGCGCTCGACCGAGGCGGCGGCCGTGTCGCGCGCCGCCTGGGCCTGGTCGACGCTGGCCCTGGCGGTGTTGCCTCCGGCGATGAGCTCCTTCTGCCGCAGCAGCGACGCATCGGCATTCTTCATCTGCGCCAGGCCCGAGGCGAGGTCGGCCTGCTCGGTCGAATCGTCGAGGGCGACGAGCGGCGCTCCCTTGGCGACCTCCTGGGAAGAATCGAACTTGACCGCGACGACGAGGCCGCCGACCTCGGGCGCCACGTCGATGCCCTGGATCGGCTTGAAGGTGCCGATGGCGGCGATGCGCGGCACCCAGCTCTCGGTGCGCGCCTCCGACACGGCGACGGTCGAGGCCGGCCGCACCATGTGGCTGATCGCCTGCTTGATGATCTGCGGCTTCATGAAAAATTGGAAATAGGACAGGGCACCGATCAAGCCGCCCAGAACCAGGAACACGAAGACAAAGGCAAGCGCACGCTTCACGTCTGAAAATCCCCCGGATCCGAATTCCGCACGATGTCGCGCCGGACGCATCGTTTCTTGCTGCCGCGCGAAAAAGGCGCTTTTCAGCATGGGCGGGCGCGCTATTTACTCGGAAACCCGCCGCGACGCAAAGCGCACGTCCCTAACACCACCGACTCAGCTCCGACTGAGTACAGAAAGGCATGCTCCGTGACCGATCTCGACGCCGCCCTCGGGGCGATCCGCATTCCCGACCTCGCCGGCAAGGCCATCCTGGTGACGGGAGCCTCCACCGGCATCGGCGCAGCGGTCGCCGTCGCTCTCGGCCGGCAGGGCGCCTGGGTGGCCGTGCACTATAATGCCAGCCCGGAGCCTGCTCAGGCGATCGCCGATTCCATCGGTCGCGATGGCGGCACGGCTGTGCTGGTTCGCGGCGACATGAGCCAGGACGGCAAGAGCGAAGAGGTCGTCGAGGAGGCCGCGCGCGCCCTCGGCGGCCTCGACGGCCTCATCAACAATGCCGGCGGCATGCTAGGCCGCGTGCCCTTCGCCGAGATGACGGACGCGCATTACGAGCGGGTGATGAACCTCAACGCGCGTTCGGTCCTTGCCGCGACCCGTGCCGCCGTGCCCTTCCTCAAGCGGACGCGCGGCTTCATCATCAACACGACCTCGATCGCGGCGCGCAACGGGGGCGCCGGCGGCGCGACGCTCTACGCCGCCTCGAAGGGGTTCGTGTCGACCATCACCCACGGCCACGCCAAGGAATTCGCCGGCTTCGGCATCCGCGTCAACGCCGTGTCCCCGGGCGTCATCACGACGCCCTTCCACGAACGCTATTCGACGTCCGAGCAGCTCGAAGCTGCCCGCAAGACGGTCCCGATGGACCGGCTCGGCACGGCCGAGGAATGCGTCGGCGCCTATCTGTTCCTCGCCTCCGAAACCCTGTCGAGCTACGTGACCGGCCAGGTCATTGAGGTGAACGGCGGCCAGCTCATGCCCTGAGACGGGCGTCGGACGCGCATCGAGGGCCAGCAAATCGCATGGCTACGGCGAGGAGGCTTTCCTATATACGAGAGGTCGTCTTCTCGGGGTTCCATCCCACAATGACCACCATCTCCGACACCGCACCGGCGGTGACCGATGCTCGTCCGATCCCCAATGCGATGCTGCGCGGCGCGCTGATGCGCTGCCCGCATTGCGGCACGGGGCATCTTTACCGAGCCTATCTGAAGGTCGCCGACGCATGCCCGGCCTGCGGCGAGGAACTGCATCATCACCGCGCCGACGATGCGCCGCCCTATGTGACGATCTTCTTCGTCGGCCATCTCGTCATCGCGTCGCTCCTGGCGGTCGACATAGCCTATGATTGGCCGGTGTGGCTGCACATGGCGGTATGGCTGCCGCTGACGGTCGTTCTGTGCTTGGCGTTGCTGCCGATGTTCAAGGGTGCGCTCATCGGCCTGCAATGGGCGCTCAGGATGCACGGCTTCGGCGGTCCGGAGATCGGAGAGGCCGCTTCCGGCCGGCCGAGCATCATGGCGTCCTGATCGGCTGCGCAGCGCATGGCGCCGACCCGCCTCTCGCGCTTGGGACCGGCCGGGTGTAGGTAAGGTCAGGTCGATCGCGGTAGCGACGATGAACGACGGACGATGCGCGCGTGCGGCACTGATGACTGCGTCCCTGGCCCCCGGCAAGCTCGCCGACAACATCGTCTATTTCGCCCGCGCCCTGCGCCAGGCTGGTCTGCCGGTGGGTCCCGGGGCGGTGCTCGACGCCTTGCGCGCGGTCGAGGTCGCGCCCTTCACCTCGCGCGGCGACTTCCGTGCGATGCTCCATGCCATCTTCGTCAAGAGCCACGAGCACTCCGGGCTCTTCGACCAGGTCTTCGCGATCTTTTGGACGAGGCGCGGCTTCCTCGAGCAGATGATCGGCGCGCTCTCGCCCGTCGCCAATCCGAAGCCCGCGAAGACGCAGAAGGCCGCGGCGGGAGCGACGCGCGTTGCCGACGCGCTGTTCAACCGCAAGCTCGACCGCGACGTGCAGCCGCCCTCGCTCGACCTTCACGCCCGTTTCACGACATCGGACGAGGACGTGCTGCGGACCAAGGATTTCGCCCAGATGACGGCGGCCGAGATCGAGGCGGCCATGGCCGTCATCGCGCGGCTTCGTCTGCCGAAGGACGAGCTCAGGACGCGCCGCTTCGTGCCGCATCCGCGCGGCCGTCTCGTCGATCCGCGCCGCACCTTCCGCCGTTCGCTCCGCGCCGGCGGCGCGGTGATCGACCTCGCCCGTCGGTCGCCGGCGGTGAAGCTGCCCCCGGTCGTCGCCATCTGCGACATCTCCGGCTCCGTCGCCGAATATTCGCGCGTCTTCCTGCATTTCCTTCACGCGCTCTCGGCGCGGCGCCGCGTGCATACCTTCCTGTTCGGCACGCGGCTGACCAATGTCAGCCGCTTGCTCTCTCACAAGGACGTCGATGCGGCGCTCGCCTCCTGCGGCGAGGCGGTGCGCGACTGGTCCGGCGGCACGCGCATCGCCGCCTCGCTTCACCGCTTCAACAAGGACTGGCTGCGTCGCGTCGCCGGCGGATCGGCGACGGTGATCCTCTTCACCGACGGGCTCGAGCGCGACGGCAGCGGCGAGCTCGCCGCCGAGATGGACCGCATCCGCCGCTCCTGCCGCCGCCTGATCTGGCTCAATCCGCTGCTGCGCTACGACAGGTTCGAAGCGAAGGCGATCGGCATCCGGGCGATGCTGCCGTTCGTTGACGAGTTCCGTCCGATTCACAATCTAAGCAGCGTGGCGGATCTCTGCCGTGCGCTCGACGAAAAGCGGCCCGGCGAAGCCGACCCGAAGCGTTGGCTCGCCCTCTCCGCCTGATGAGGTTGACGATGATCTCCACCGAAGACGACATTCTGCGCGAGGCCGAGGCGTGGCGTCGGGCCGGCCGGAGCGTGGCGCTGGCGACCGTGGTCGAGACCTGGGGCTCGGCGCCGCGCCCGGTCGGCAGCCATCTGGTCGTCGACGAGGCGGGCAATTTCCTGGGGTCCGTCTCCGGCGGCTGCGTCGAAGGCGAGGTCGTGACCGAGGCGATGGACGTGATTGGCGAAGGGGGCAGCCGCATGCTCGAGTTCGGCGTCGCCGACGAGACGGCCTGGCGCGTCGGCCTCTCCTGCGGCGGCCGGATCAAGGTCTATGTCGAGAGGATCGACTGATGCGGCTCGATCTTCTCGGCCGGCTCAATGCGGAGCGGGCCAAGCGCCGCGCGGCGGTGCTCGTTACGGACCTTGCGACCGGCGAGCAGCGGCTCGTCGCGGCAGACGAGGCTTCGACGGATCCTCTGGCCGAGGCGATCGAGGCACGGCTGCGCTCGGGCGCGAGCGGCAGCGTGGAACACGACGGGCGCAAGTATTTCCTGGCCGCGCAGGTGCCCCCGGTCCGCCTCGTCGTCGTCGGCGCCGTCCATGTCAGCCAGGCGCTGGCCCCGATGGCAAAGCTCGTCGGCTTCGACGTCACCGTCGTAGATCCGCGCACCGCCTTCGCCACGCCCGAGCGCTTCGACGGCGTCCGGGTCCTGGCCGAATGGCCCGATGCGGCGCTGCCCGGCCTCGGGCTCGACCGCTTCACGGGGCTCGCTGCCTTGACCCACGACCCGAAGATCGACGATCCGGCGCTGCAGGCGGCGCTCCGGGCCGATTGCTTCTACATCGGGGCGCTCGGCTCGCGCAAAACCCATGCGGGGCGGGTCGCGCGCCTCACGCGGGCCGGCTTCGGCCCGGAGGCCGTGGCCCGCATCCATGCGCCGATCGGCCTCGACATCGGCGCCGTCAGCCCGGCCGAGATCGCCGTCTCGGTTCTCGGCGAGGTGATCGGCGCCTTGCGCCGCAAGCCGCTGCGGGCCGAGACGGGGAGCCGCGCGGCGTGAAATTCGGTGCCTGCCCGATCGACCAGAGTCTCGGCGCCATCGTGGCGCATGGCGTCCAGGCGCAAGGAATCGTGCTGCGCAAGGGCGATACCGTGCGTCCGGATCATATCGCGGCGCTCGCCGCCGCGAATGTCGCGAGCATCGTCGTGGCGCGGCTCGAACCGGACGACGTCGGCGAGAACGCGGCGGCGCGCGGCCTCGCCGAGGCGATCGCTGGACCGGGCCTGCGCATCGACCGCGCCTTCACGGGCCGCGCCAATATCTTCGCCGAGGCAGCCGGCATCCTCACGGTCGATCCGGATGCGGTCGACCGCATCAACGCTGTCGACGAGAGCGTGACGCTGGCGACGCTGCCGCCGTTCCGGACGGTGGAGACCGGCGAGATGGTGGCGACCGTCAAGATCATTCCCTTCGCCGTGCCGGGCCGGGTGCTCGAGGCGGCACGGTCCGTGGCACGGCCTGCGCCGCTCGCCTTGCGGCCGTTCAAGCCGCTGCGCATCGGCGTCGTGTCGACGCTGCTGCCCGGGCTCAAGCCCACGGTCATCGCCAAGACGCTGAGGGTGCTCGAGGGGCGCCTGGCGCCGGCCGGGGCCGTCATCGCCGCCGAGGAGCGGGTGCCGCACGCGGCCCTGGCGCTTGCCGACACGCTGTGGCGGATGGCGCCGGCGCACGACATGACGATCGTCTACGGCGCTTCCGCCATCGCCGACCGGCGCGACGTCATCCCGGCGGCGATCGAGGCGGCCGGCGGCACCGTCGAGCATTTCGGCATGCCGGTCGATCCGGGCAACCTGCTGCTCGTCGGCAGGCTCGCCGGCAAGCCCGTGCTCGGCGCGCCGGGCTGCGCCCGCAGCCCCAAGGAGAACGGCTTCGACTGGGTGCTGCACCGCCTGCTCGCGGGACTCGAGGTGATGCCCGCCGACATCCGCCGGCTCGGCACCGGCGGCCTGCTGATGGAGATCGTGTCGCGCCCGCAGCCGCGGCTCGGCGAAAGCCGCGTCGAGGAGAATGCGACCGTGGCTTGATGGCGGAGCGGGTCAGTCGGACGCGCCGTCTCGATCGGCGCCGAAATCCGTGAAGAAGTAGCAACCCGTGACGTCGGTCACATGCAGGGCGGACGGTGTCACGAATTGCAGGAGACTATGTTCTCGACGCCTGGACTGCGATTCGAATTGCCACGTTCCGGACAGGAGAAATCCCGGCAGCGGGAGATCGGCCGGCACCGCACAACGAATGCCGCGATAACCTTTGGACGCGAAGATGTTCAAGGTCCGATCTGCACCATGATCCACCATCGGCGTGCTCTCTATGCGTCCGTGACCCGATCAGTGCTCGACAATATGGTTTTACTGAGATTCCTTCCGAGTATGTTGATTGCCTCGTGTGTCGGCCTGTGTCGAAGCATGTCCCCACCGATGGAGGCACCGGCTCGCTCGCCGGAAAGGCTTGCGGCGCTGGACTCCGCGGCCTAAGAGGGCATTTATGTCCGAAATCCGCCGAACCCATCGCCCGCTGGTGCTGGCGTCCGTCATCGTCGCGACGTTCATGGTGGCGATCGAGGCGACGATCGTCTCGACGGCCATGCCGCAGATCGTCGGGCAGCTCGGCGGCCTCGACCTCTATTCCTGGGTCTTCTCCGCCTTCCTGCTGACCCAGACCGCGACGACCGTCGTCTTCGGCAAGCTGTCGGATCTCTACGGCCGCAAGCCGGTGATGCTGTTCGGCATCGCGGTCTTCCTCCTGGGCTCGGTGCTGGCGGGTCTCGCCTGGTCGATGCCCTCGATGATCGTCTTCCGCCTGATCCAGGGGATCGGCGCGGGGTCGATCCAGCCGATCGCCGTCACCATCGTGGGCGACCTCTATTCGGCGCACGAGCGCGGCAAGATTCAGGGCTTCCTGGCGAGCGTCTGGGCCGTGTCGGCGGTGCTTGGCCCGCTGGCCGGCGGCCTCATCATCCAGCGTCTGTCCTGGTCCTGGATCTTCTGGATCAACGTGCCGATCGCTATCCTGGCGACCGCGGGATTCCTGGTGTTCCTGCACGAGAATGTCGCGACGCGGCGGCGCACCATCGATGCGATCGGTGCCGTGCTGTTCACCCTCGCGGTGGCGGCGCTGATGATCGCGCTGACCGAGTTCGGGACCTCGAACGGCACGGTGGCTTGGAGCGCGCTGGCGCTTGCGGCTGTCAGCGCCGCGCTGTTCCTGTGGCAGGAGCGCCGGGCCGTGGACCCCATGGTGGCGCTGGCGCTGTGGGGACGCCGGCCGATCGCCGCCGCCAACGGCACCGCGCTTCTCTCCGGCATGGCGGTGATCGGGCTGACCACCTTCCTGCCGATGTACGTGCAGGGGGTGCTGCGGCAGTCTGCCCTGGTGGCCGGGTTCGCGCTGACCATGGTGACGTTCGGTTGGCCGATCGGCGCCACGCTCGCCGCCCGGGCCTTCGTCCGCTATGGCCTGCGGCCGGTGCTGATGACGGGCGGCGTCCTCATTCCGCTCGGCTCGACCGCTTTCGTGATGCTGCACGGCGGCTCGTCGCCGGTCATCGCCGGCATCGGTTCCTTCGTCATGGGGTTCGGGATGGGTCTCCTGTCGACCGCCTCGCTCGTGCTGATCCAGGAGATCGTCGACTGGGCGCAGCGCGGCAGCGCCACGGCCTCGAACATCTTCGCACGCAATCTCGGCTCGACGCTCGGCGCGACGGTCTTCGGCGCCGTCCTGAACTATGGCCTGACCCATTCGCCGGGCGGCGCCGTCACCTCCGACCACCTTCGCCGCCTGCTCGAAGGAGATGC
>DATBEH010000097.1:0-16471 GCA_036276175.1 Lichenihabitans sp. | reverse complement strand
GCCCATGGACACTGCGGCCGGGTCTTTGCCGTCATCGGGCGGCGTGCCTTCCTCGATCTCGCCGGTGGCGATGCGCATGACGTGGACGGCGTTGCCGATCACGTCGGCAGGGCGCTTTTCGCCCTTAGGTCCGGTGGGCATTAAGGCGTCTTTCTAGGAGCTTGATCGATCGGCCATATCCCTACAACTCGACGATCCATATGACCCGTGACCTCAGACAGGCGGGCGTGAGTGACAGGGAAGAGCGCCGAAAGTCCTCCGACCCAATTCCACATCTCTTCAATCGCTTCTGCATCGGACACCGCCGTGAACCGATGTGTCTGGCCCTCCGCCTTGAAGTCATCGCCGACCATATGACCGGCAGCTGCGATGTACTCCGCCATTCCGCACCTCCCATGCTTGCCGCTTGGCATAGCACGAGATAGGCACCGGCCGCGAGCGGGGTCAAGCCCCGCCGATTTCAAACTGAGACACTACCGATCGGTGCGTCCCGTCGGCCTTGCGGCCTGGCGCCCGATCGGCGACACCTGAGGGGCTGGGCCGGAGGCAGGCGGATGACGAGCGTGGCGGCGGGCGACGCACCTCGGCGCGAGTTCATGGCGGGGATCGGCCGCGTCCTGCCGCGGCTTCTCTACGGGTTGCGCTTCTCGGCGGCGATCGACCTCGCGCTCTTCATCACCTTCTGGCTCGAGCTCGACACTCCGAGCTGGGCCGGCACCTCGGCCGGCATCGTGGCGCAGCCGACACTCGGCCAGTCGATCCGCAAGGGTTTCTTCCGGCTCGTCGGCACTGCGCTCGGGGCGGTCGCGACGGTGCTGCTGACCGCCGCCTTCCCGCAGGACCGGCTCGGCTTCCTGGTCGGCATGGCACTGTGGACCGCCGCCTGCTCCTTCGTCTCGACGGTGCTGCGCAACTTCGCCGCCTACGCGGCGATGCTGGCCGGCTACACGATGGTGATCATCGCCTCCGAGTCCATCGCGGCGCCCGACCGCGTCTTCACGCTCGCCGTGTCGCGCGCCTCGGAGATCTCGATCGGCATCGTCTGCGCCGCGATCGTCATGGCCGGGACGGATTTCGGCGCGGCGCGGCGGCAGCTCGCCGCGCGGATCGCCGGCCTCGTCGAGGACATCACCGCCCATGTGCGCGGCGTCCTCGCGACGGATGGCAGGACCCGCAACGACGTCGATGCGCGCCGCGCCATGGTGGCGCGCGTCGCGGCGCTCGATCCGCTGATCGACCAGGGCCTCGGCGAATCGGCCGAGCTGCGCCATCGCCGCTCCATGCTCTACGGCGCCATGCGAGGCCTGTTCGACGCGCTGATCGCCTGGCGCATCATCGTCTTGCACCTCATGACCCTCGGTCCGGGCGTGGCCCGCGACAAGGCGCATCGGGTGCTGGAGGCAATCCCGCCTCTGCCGGCCGGCGCCGCCAAGGACGATTGGATCCTGCGGCGGGATCGCGCCAACCGGATCGTCGGGACCCTCGCCGGCCTCAAGGCCGACGACCCCTCGGTCAGGCTGCTCGCCGACGCGACGGCGCGCACGGCCCTCGGCCTCGGCCGTGCCGCGAACGGCATCGTTCTGCTGACCGATCCGTCGCAGGCCCGGACGGTGCGCGCCCGGCTCCGGCTCCATGTGCCGGATGTCCTGCCGCCGCTCGTCAACGCCTTGAGGGTCTTCTCCACGGTCGCGCTCGCGACCCTGTTCTGGATCGCGACCGACTGGCCCTCCGGCCCGAGCGCGATCCTCTTCGCGACGGTGACCGTGATGCTGCTATCGCCGCAGCAGGAGCAGGGCGTCAAGGCCGCGGTGGGCTTCGGGCTCGGCACCGTGATCGCCGCGACGGTCGCGGCTTTCGTCAAGTTCGCCGTCCTTCCGAACCACGACAGCTTCCCGAGCCTGGCGCTCATCATCGCGGCGGCGGGCGTGCCCCTCGCGGCGCTCTCGACCGTGCCGGCCTGCAGGGGCGTCTTCACCGGCGCGGCCATGAACTTCATTCCGTTGCTCGGCCCGACCAACCAGATCACCTACGATACGACCTCCTTCTACAATAGCGCGCTCGCCATCGTCGGCGGCTGCACCTTCGGCGCCCTGATGATGCGGCTCCTGCCCCCGATCGCGCCCGAGATCCGCGCCCGCCGCCTGAGCCGGCTGACGCTCCGCGACCTGCGCGCCCTCGCCCTGCGTCGCCGGCCGATGCCGACCCTCGACGCATGGCGGCGCCGCATCGTCCTCCGCCTCGGGGCCTTGCCGGACGGCACCGATCTCGAGCACGGTGCCGAGATCATGGCGGCGCTCTCGATCGGCCGGCAGATCATCCGCCTGCGCCGCTATGCCGGCGTGCGCGGGCTCGACGGCGAGGTCTCGGCCGCGCTGGCGAGCCTTGCCGACGGCGATCTCAACGGGTTTCATCGCGGGCTCGACCGTCTCGACGCCTACCTCGCCGAAGACGGCCCGGCGCAGCGCGGCCGCCTCGCCCGCCAGCGGGCCCGCACGGCGATCCTGGTCATCCGCGAGGCCTTGACCGATCACGAGACCTATTTCGGAGGCGCGTCATAACGTTCGTCGAGATCGACCTCTTCGGCGTCTACGTCTCGCCCATGGCGATCATGCTGGTCGCCGCCTACCTGATCCTCATGGCCATCCGCCTCGTGGGGATCGAGGCCGGCCTGTTCCGCTGGGTCTGGCACCCTGCCCTGTTCCAGTTCGGGATCTATATGATCATCCTGTCGTGCCTGGTGCTGTCCTTGGCCCTGTGGGGACTCAATGTCTGAAGCGGCGACGCGAGCGCAGGAGGCGGAGGCGCGCGACACGGCCGTTCCGCAGACCGCTAGGCCCGGCAGCGACGCGACGGGGCCCCGGTCCGGCAGACCGAAGCGGCGACGCTGGCTCAAGCTCCTCGGCATGGTCGTGACGCTCGGCGTCGTCGGCGTGGCCGCTGTCCTGTCCTGGCAGATGTGGCAGGCCTATATGGCCTCGCCCTGGACGCGCGACGGCACCGTCCGGGTCTATGTGGCCAGCATGGCGCCCCAGGTCTCGGGCCAGGTCGTGGCATTGCCGGTCCACGACAACCAGTTCGTCCACAAGGGCGACCTCCTGATGAAGGTCGATCCGCGCGACTACAAGATCGCCGTCGATCTGGCGCAGGCGCAGGTCGACCAGGCCAAGGTGGACCTCAAGAACAAGCAGAGCCAGGCCGCGCGCCGCCAGCAGCTCACCGATCTCGCCGCGACGGCCGAGGAGCGCGAGACCTACCTCACCGCCGCCCAGGCGGCCCAGGCGACGCTCGAGCAGCAGCAGGCCAATCTGGAGAAGGCCAAGGTCAGCCTGGATCGCACGGAGATACGCTCGCCGGTCAACGGCTGGGTCACCAACCTCATCCTGCAGCAGGGCGATTACGCCGACACCGGTCAGCGGGCCCTGTCGATCGTCAACGCCGATTCGTTCTGGGTCGACGGCTATTTCGAGGAGACCCTGGTCAAGCCGATCAAGGAGGGCGACCCGGCGAAGGTCTGGCTGATGGGCTATCGCGAGGTGATCGACGGCCATGTCGACAGCGTGGCGCGGGGCATCAGCACCTCGAACGCCACGCCGAACGGGGTGGGCCTCGCCACCGTCAACCCCGTCTTCACCTGGGTGCGGCTCGCCCAGCGCGTGCCCGTCCGCATTCACCTCGACCATGTCCCGCCGGACGTTCGTCTCGTCGGCGGCATGACCGCGACGGTCGAGATCGAGCCAAAACCAGCCGTTGGAACGGCGGGGACGGCGACGCCCGTCGCGCCGGCCCCCTCGCCTTGACGCCAATGTTTACGGCGGATCGATAAGCCTGGCGGCGAGCGCCTCGGCCTCGGCGCCGAGCGCGCGATCCTCGCCGAGCGGGGGCACCATCGTTCGGACCTCGGCCTTGAGCGCGGCCGTCCCCGCGCCGAGATCGGCGCCGCGAAGGTCGGCCGCCTCGGCGCCAGCCATCATCTCGAGTGCCACCAGCCGGGCGTAGAGCTCGACGATCCGGGCGCATTTCTCGACCGCGAGCGGTGCCTGGGTGGCGTGATCCTCGACGCCTTCCGATAAGGCGACCACGTCGAGGACGACGGGCTGGGCCGCATGACGGATCGCCGCGACGAGCGCCGCGGCCGTCTTCTGCAGCGGCACGAAGCCGGCCGCCGCCCCGCCCTGCCGCGAGAGAGCGCGGGGCAGACCGCCACGGGTGCCGCCGGTCAGCAGGATGAAGCGCCCCATGGACGCGATGGCCGACTGCGCCAGGGCGAGCCCCAGCCCTTCGAAGGCGAGGGCCAGGGCGGGAGCGTGAAAATTGCCGGTCGAGAGCACCTCGCCGGTGTCGGGCAGCACGAGGGGATTGTCCGCCCCCGCGCCGAGCTCGAGTTCGACCATGCGCCGGGCATGATCGAGCGCCGCCGAGGCGGCGCCGAGAATCGAGGGCGCGCATCTCAGGCTCAAGGGATCCTGCAACGGCAGATCGACACCGGGGCGGCCGAGGCCGCTTCCGGCGACGAGGTCGCTCAAACGTTCCGCGACCTCGGCCTGGCCGGGCGCCGGACGGACCGCCTGCAGGCGCGGATCGAGGATCGACGGGTTGGCACCAAGCCCCTCCATGGCCAGGGCTACGGCGCCGATCTGCCGGTCGAGCAGCCGGCCTGCATCTGCCACAACAAGCGCCGCGTGGCCGGTCGAGACCGCATTGGCACCGATCAGGGAGAGACCGTCCTTGGGGTCGAGCACGACGGGCGCAAGGCCGGCTACGGCCAGCGCGTCGGCGGTCGGCATGATGCGCCCGTCCCATTCCGCTTCGCCCTCGCCGATCAGCATGCGCCCGAGCGGCGCCAGCAGGCATAGGTCGGAGGCGCCGACCGAGCCGTGGCGGCGGATCACCGGATGCACGCCGGCGTTCAGGGCGGCCACCAGGGCGGTGAAGACGCGGGGCGACAGGCCCGAGCCGCCGGCCGCGAGCCCCCCGATCCGCGCCGCCACGGCGGCGCGCACCAGATCGCGCCGCAGCGGCTCGCCGACCGCCATGTCGCGGCCGCGCAGGAACGACGGCTGGAAGGCAAAAGCGTCGCCGTCGAGCGGCAGCCCGCTCTTGGCCCCGAGCCCGGTATTGTAACCATAGACCCGGACGCCGCGGCGCACGGCGGCGTCGAGCGCTTCCCGGGCTCGCGCGAGCCGCGCCAGGACGGGCGCATCGATTACGACGCGGGCGCCGTGCCGCGCAATGGTCTCGATCTCGGCGATGCTCGGCCCGCGACCGGCGACGAGGGTGACGGCCGTCAGCAAAAGCGCAGGCTCTGGCCGATGCCGAGCTTTTTCGCCTTCTCCAGCATGGCATAGCCGAGCGCGATGTCGCTCAGGGAGAGGCCGCGATGCCAGAACAGGATCGTCTCGTCGTCGCGTTCGCGGCCGGGCTTGCGGCCCGCCACGATCTCGCCGAGCTCGGCATGGAGGGTCGCCTCCGAGAGCTTGCCCGCCTCGACATGCGGCCGCAGCGCGCCGAATGGCCCCTGCCGGCATTGACCCCAATCGTCGACGACCACCTTGTCCATGATGTCGGTCAGCGACAGTTCGACGGCGCTCATCGTGCCATAGGGGATGACGAGGGCGCCGGGCTTGATCCAGGCCGTTTGGAGCAGCGGCTCGGGCGCGGCGAGGCGCGAAGCCTCGACCACGATGTCGGCACCCTCGACGCAGCTTCGCCAGTCGGCCGTTGCCCGCACCGGCTTGCCGAGGTCGCGCGACAGACGAGCCGCGAACGTGTCGCGGCTCTCGCGCCGGCGCGAATGGACCCGGATCTCGTCGAAGCCGAACAGGTGGTCGAGCAGGCGGACATTCCAATAGGCCGTCCCCCGCGCCCCGATGTGACCGAGGATTTTCGGCCGCCGCGGCCCGAGATGCTTGGCGCCGACCGCCGTCACGGCGCCCGTACGCATGTCGGTGATGGCGGTGGCGTCGAGGATGGCACGCGGCATGCCGGTGCGCGGATCGAAAAGATTGAGCACGCCGAATTCGGACGGCAGGGCCTGCCGGTAATTGTCGACGAAGTCTCCCACGACCTTGACCCCGGCGAGATCCATCGGGGCGATATAGCCGCGCAGCACGTTGAAATGGCCGTTGAAGGCCGGATCCGGCACGAGGTGGACGCGCGGCTCGATGGTAGTCTGCCCCAGCCCTTGCGCGCGGAGCCCTTCCTCCACCGCGGCGATCACCTCGTCTTCGGTCAGGGCCAGACTTTCGATGTCGGGGCCATTGAGATAGCTGATATGGACGGGTTTCATGAGACCGATCTGACGCTTGCCTCCCGCCATATAGAGCAGGATCGTCGGATCGTCAGTCCACTTGGGATAGGAGGCCGCAGCCGACCCGTAAAAGTTGGGGCTCAAATGAAAATGACGTCAACCGCTAGGCGTGACGTCACAAGAAACCTTTTCAATCATCTTGCACCGTTACCGTCGTTGCATCTCCTTGATCGCTCGCTAGGCGCCTAGCTCATCGCTACGGCGCCGACCAGGATCCAAGCGGCCAGAGCGCTCGCCGCGAACCATAATGTGTGATTCATGTCACTCTCCGTAGATTTTAACATCCCGTAAATGCGCCGGGGGCGCAGGAAGTTCAATCTCAAGCTTGACATTGCCAAGATATTAATTTTCGGGCGCATCGATCCGACCATGAGAGTGCTGGCGTCCGGCTTGGTGAGTTGTTCACCTTTCCCATGTTTGCTGGAGGCGTTCATCGGAAGCCACCATGCACAGCCGGCGCCGCAGCTATCGGAAGAAGACCTATCTGGCGGCCTTCGCGACGCGCGGCGGGGACCATCCGAGCCTGTTCTGCATGGTGCGCGACCTGTCGCCGCAGGGCGCTCGCCTCAGCCTGCTCGACGGCCGGACGCTCCCCGACACCTTGGATCTCGAGATCAACGGCCGCGCCAAACGACTGCACGCGCGCGTCGTCTGGCGTCGGGATGACGAGGTCGGGGTCATTTTCCTGGACGAGGCGCAGGCCGGCCCTCGCGCCATCCGCGCCGCCGGGCGATAGCGGGTCTCGGGCGGTAAGGTGTGGACGCCGGCGAGCGACGCCTGCGTCCAGCTTTCTTCGTCGGCGCCAGCCGGATATTCCTGATCCTCGATACGGGCGCAAGACGGGCCCGCGCACTCTCGAAGGAGCCGATGAGGATCGATATCGACATCGGCACCGCTTCGGGCGGCGATAGCGCCATGGTGGACCTCGAGGAACTGTTGGCGACGCGCCTGCTGGTGCAGGGCAATTCCGGTTCGGGCAAGTCGCACCTTCTGCGCCGGCTGCTGGAGCAGAGCGCGGTTCACGTGCAGCAGCTCGTCGTCGATCCCGAGGGGGATTTCGTCGGGCTGGCCGAGCGCTTCGGCCATGTGGTCATCGACGGCGACCGCAGCCTGGCGGAGCTCGAGACGATTGCGCAGCGCCTCCGACAGCACCGCGTCTCGGCCGTGCTGACGCTCGAAAGCCTCGACGCCGAGAGCCAGATGCGCGCCGCCTCGGCGATGCTCAACGCGCTGTTCGAGGCCGGGCGGGAGCTGTGGTTCCCGATGCTGGTCGTCGTCGACGAGGCGCAGCTGTTCGCACCCGCGGTCGCGGGCGACGTTTCCGAGGAGACGCGCAAGCTGTCGCTCGGCGCCATGACGAACCTCATGTGCCGCGGGCGCAAGCGCGGCCTCGCCGGCATCATCGCCACGCAGCGCCTCGCCAAGCTCGCCAAGAACGTCGCGGCGGAAGCCACCAATTTCCTCATGGGGCGCACCTTCCTCGACATCGACATGGCGCGGGCCGCCGACCTCCTCGGCCTCGACCGGCGGCAGGCAGAGATGTTCCGCGAGCTCGCCCAGGGCCATTTCGTCGGTCTCGGGCCGGCGATCGCGCGGCGCCCGTCGACGATCCGGATCGGCGGCGTCGAGACGCTCTCGCGCGCCGCTCCGCCGAAGCTGACGCCTCTGCCCGGACAGCCCTCGGGCGAGGCCCGCGAGCTGATCCTGGCGCCGGTGCCGGCGGCGGCCCGCCCCCAGGCCGAGCGTCGGCCGGCGCCGAGACCGGCGGTGGCGGATGTCATCGAGGACATCGCGCGCCATCGTTCCGTCGAGACGCCCGAGGCGCCGCCAGCCCTGCCGACCGAAGAGCGCGAGGCGCTCATGCGCCGCGCCGCCCATGCGATGATGCGGGAACCCGACGCCGCCTTCCGGCCCGAGCCGCTTCTCCATGCCGATTTCCAGTTGCGCTGCCGCCTGATGAAGGCGGGGATCGGTGCAGTGTCGATGAGCGAGTTCAAGCCGTATCTCGCCGCGGCGCGCGCCGGCCTCGACCCGGACCGGATCGATCGGGCCGAATGGTCGCGCGCCCTGGCGGTGGCGCGGACGATCCCGGACGACCTGCAGGCGGTCTACCTCATCCTCGCCGGCGCCGCCCTCGCGGGCATGCCCTGTCCGTCGGACGCCGAGGTGGCCCGGCGTTGCGGCATGCATTCGGCTGGTCGCGCGCGCAGCCGCATCGGCCATCTCGACAAGGGCGATCTCGTGGTGCTGCGCGTGGAGATGTCGGGACGGCGCGTCGCGGCGCTGCCCGATCTCGGCTGGCAGACGGCGCCCGGCGACCCCGATGGGCCGGCCGTCCGCCCCGTGGAGACCCTCGCGGCAGAATAGGAGGGCCGCCCTCAGCGCCGATGCACGATCATCGGCATGCCGCCCTGGGCCCGCAGCGCTACCCGCTGCACGGGCATGACGACATGCCCGGGCGCGAGGCGAAGCCTGAAGCCGCGCATCGCGGTGGCGAGCACCGTGACCGCCTCCTGCAGCGCGAAGGAGGCTCCGATGCAGACGCGTGGGCCGGCGCCGAACGGCAGGTAGGCGAACCGGTCGATGCGGCCGCGGTTCTCGGGCAGGAACCGCTCCGGCACGAACTCCTCCGGCGCCTCCCACAAGCGCCGATGACGGTGCAGCACGTAGGGCGCCACGACCACTGTCGTGCCGGCCTTGATGCGCAGGGCGCCGAGGCGGTCCGGACCCACGGCCTGCCGCGATATGGTGGCGGCGGGCGGGTAGAGGCGCATCGCCTCGTCGATCGCGGCGCGGGTATGATGGAGCTCGTCGAGGCGCCCCGGCGCGAGGCGCCCGTCGGGCAGGAGCCGGTCGACCTCCGCCTCGACGCCATCGCGCGCCGCAGGGTCGCGCGACAGCAGGAAGAGCGCCCACGTCAGCGCGTTCGACGTCGTCTCGTGGCCGGCGATGATGAAGGTGACGAGATTGGCCTTGACCTCCTCGTCCGAGAGCGGCTCGTCCGTCTCGGGATCGGTCGCCTCGAGCAGCAGGGTCAGGAGATCGCGCGGCACGGCCGCGGCATCGCGCGCCATCGCGGCCCGGCGGCGCGCCATCATGGTCTCGACCGCCTGCTCGAAGAAGCGCAGGTGCGGGCGGTTGCGGATGCGGCCGAGGCGCGGCACCCAATCCGGCATGCCGAGCACGTCGAGCGGGTCGAGCTTGCCGACCGTCTCGAGGAAACGGCCGACGACACCGGCGAAATCCTCGGCCGACCGGGTCAGCGCGTCCGAGAAGATGGTGCGGGCGAGGATGCGCAGCGTGACGCGGGCCATCTCGGCCGCGACGTCGACGCGCCGCCCGTCCCGATGGCGAGCCCAGCGCGCCGCCATGGCGGCGGCTTCCTCGGCCATGGCGGCCTCGAAGCCGAGCACGTGACGCGGCGAGAACAGCGGCGCCAGGGCGCGGCGCTGGGCGCGCCACTCGGCCCCTTCCGCCATCAGCAGGCCCTTGCCGATGCCCGGCGAGAGCATGCGTCGCTGCAGCAGGTCCTTGGGGTAGTTCGAGGCATTGTCGACCAGCACATGGCGCACGAGCGCCGGCTCGGACACGACCGCGATCGGGCCGAGGACGCTGCGGCCGAAGACCACGGGTTTCTCGAAATGCGCCCGGGTCCAGGTGGCGATCGGATTGCGGCGCAGCGTCAGAAGCAGGTCGAGCGTGCCGAGCGGCGCCTCGAGCGGGATCGGCGCCGGCGGCCGCTCCGGGCGCTTTCGCACCACCGCGATCATGGGGCCGTTCGCTGTGGCAAGGCTCATGGATCACTCCCGCGGCATCGCCCGACCGAGACTCTCAAGATGAGGGTCGGGCCGGCTCGGGGCAAGGCGGCAGAACGCAGGCTCTTCGATGGTCCCGTGGCTCGAACCGCGTGAGCGACGTCCTCGGCCGAGAGCGAACCCGCGCACGCCTAGTCCTGCGCCGCCCCCGGTCGCGCTTGCGGAGGGGCCGGGGGCCAACTATAGAAGGCGGCGAGGCCATGCCATGGCCTTCCGCGCCCATCGTCTAGCGGTCCAGGACGTCGCCCTCTCACGGCGAAAACAGGGGTTCGATTCCCCTTGGGCGCGCCAATGAAATCAAGCACTTAGCTGGATTTCCGAAGCGCCTTCGAACTTTCGTGGCCGGGGAGCTTGGTGGCGGACGCTAAGACGTGCACGCCACGGATCTCCGAATCGATCGGGCGGACGATCGCCGAGCTGCACGCTCGCGGAGGGTTGTTCCAGCGGAACCACACCATCGTGCGCCTCGGCTCCGAACTGGCGCCAACCGCACGCTAAGGAAGGTTTACGCCAGCCGGCCTCGACGCAACGCCCTCGGTTGCCAGTCCTGCCGCGATTGCGGCCCAGAACCGTCGCCACTCGTCACGTCCCGCCGGGCGGCGGCCGACCGGGGGAGGCCAACGGCACCCGTCCCGATCGATCCGAACGCCGCTTCGAATGTTCGAGGATTGCAGCCTACGCTTCGAGGTCGAGCACCTTTCGGAAGGCACGCGGCAGCGAGTTCTCGGGGCGGCGGGTTACCGGCAGTGCAAGCTAATCCCAGGCACATGAAGAGACATTGCCGCCGCTCACGGTGACGACGTCGACGCTTGTCTTCTCATTGAGCACTGATCCGAGATCGATGTGAGGGACGACGCCGCTTTGTCGTAGACGAGGTCGTACATGCGAGCCCCGCTCCGACGCTATGTCGCTATTCGTCACCACCCCCAGCCTCGTAAATCAGTCTTTCATGGGCGCCGTATCGGCTCGAGCCGGAAAACCTCAGCCGTTAGGCTGATCGGGTTTGTCGTCTCTCGCCTTCGACTCCGCTTTCTCGGTCTTCGACTTGACGCGTTCGGCCACCTTTGCGGCCTTTGCCTTCTCTCGCTCCCTACGCTCAAAATCGAAGTTGGGTTTCCGAGCCATTTTGGTCTCCGTTGTACGAGGCTTCGTCGCTAACTCGCTCCGTCGGCGTCCTCTCGGTCCTTCAGCAACCCCATGCCGGCGAGCCAGTGGCGGAGAGCAAAGTTGATCGCCGAAGAACGCTTCGGACGCGGTGCAGGTTGCTGCTCGATCCAAGCAGCCAGACCGGCCGAAATGTCCGAGGGCAAGCGGATGGACGTCGTGGGCGTTTGCCCCGTCGCAGCAGGCCCTCGCTTTCCTTGTCCTGCAGGGATCGGCGCCATTCAAACCTTGTACTACAGCCTATCGGACCGGACAAGAGCAACACCTCCATCGGGTCCCGACCGTCACGGAAACGGAGTTCCAATGATGAATGTCCCGGCCAAATCCCTGAGACCTTCAGGCCGACGCCCGCAAACCCACCGAGGTTAGCCGACGATGTCGAGGAGGCCCGAATAGACCGGGAATGCGAACGTTTCCCTCCACGACGGCTCGGACCTGCCGTTGACCGTCGCCTTGGCCCGGTCGGCAGCCCGGTGCGGCTGCTGCACCGTCGAATTCGCGGTGTCCGCTCGCGCGGGGGCGGGCATCTTGGCGGACTCTCGGGCCCAATCTGCAAATGACATTGATTCACTCTCCAGGGTGATGATGACCGCCATAGGATCGGGCCTTGCGGGCGTTTGCGGAAGCCCAGGCGATGCATGGCAGGTTTGCGCTGCAACATACCAAAGTGCGCCGCAATAAAAGCGCGCGGATCGACATGCGCGGCCGCTGTCGCCGCCCTGCTCACGACATCGTGCCTGACGTCGGAGGACACGGGGCAGGCGGCGGGCCGGCTCCGCCCATCGCGACCCGATCGTTCAAATTCGATCGAATGATTTCAATCTCTTTTGCAATGAATGTGACAAACCTCGGACCCGTTACCGAACTGGAGCATGCAATGTATGAGCTTCCGCTAGTCGACGGACGTCGAGTGATCATTTTCGCCAGGCATGTCGCGTCCGTCGAAAGGCTCGATGTCGGCAAATGCGTCGTCGCCCTGGATAATAATCAGCAGTTCAAGGCGGCGGCCGACGTGGACGAGGTCACGAAAACCCTATCCGACCTGATGCGGGTGGATGTTCGGACGCCGTAGAGTTCGGAACCTCGCACCAGGTGTTCGGCCGGGCGACCCGGCCGCAGGAGAGTTCCGGTCCCGCGCGGAACGTGCGCCCACCCCATGTTGCAGTGCGTCGATAGAGCTTATATCAGGCATCTTCCGAGGTCCTGAAACGAGTCCGTCATGCCAGGGCGATTGTCCCCCCATCTTCGCCGCCTCGAATCCGAGGCGATCCATATCATGCGGGAGGTGGCGGCCGAATTTCACCGTCCGGTGATGCTCTATTCCATCGGCAAGGATTCGAGCGTCATGCTGCATGTGGCGCTCAAGGCCTTCGCGCCGGCCAAGCCGCCCTTTCCCCTGCTCCACGTCGATACGACCTGGAAGTTCCGCGAGATGATCGCCTTCCGCGACGCGGCGGCGAAACGCGCCGGCATGGAGCTGATCGTCCATATCAACCAGGACGGTCTTCGGCGCGGCATCTCGCCCGTCGCCTCGGGCTCCTCGGTCCATACCCAGGTGATGAAGACGGAAGGACTGCGCCAGGCGCTCGACGCCGGCCAATTCGACGCCGCCTTCGGCGGGGCGCGGCGCGACGAGGAGAAGAGCCGCGCCAAGGAGCGCGTCTTCTCGCATCGCTCCGCCGCCCATGCCTGGGATCCGCGCAACCAGCGCCCCGAGCTCTGGCATCTCTACAACACCCGCATCAAGCCTGGCGAGAGCGTGCGCGTCTTCCCGCTGTCGAACTGGACCGAGCTCGACGTCTGGGACTATATCCGGGCTGAAGGCATCCCTGTGGTGCCGCTCTATTTCGCCAAGCACCGCCCCGTCGTGAAACGCGACGGCGCGCTGATCATGGTCGACGACGAGCGTCTACCGCTCTCGCCCGGCGAGACACCCGAGATGCGCATGGTCCGCTTCCGGACGCTGGGGTGCTATCCGCTGACCGGGGCCGTGCCCTCGGAGGCCGCGACGCTCGACGCGATCCTCGCCGAGATGCGCTCCTCCACCACCTCGGAACGCCAGGGCCGGCTGATCGACAGCGACGAGGCGGGCTCGATGGAAAAGAAGAAGCGCGAGGGGTATTTCTGATGGCGGGCGAAACGGCCGGGCGACCCACTCTGCGCTTCCTCACCTGCGGCTCGGTCGACGACGGCAAGTCGACGCTGATCGGCCGCATGCTCTACGAGCAGAACTCGATCTTCGACGACCAGCTCACGGCGCTCGAGAAGGACTCGCGCAAGCACGGCACGGTCGGCGACGACATCGATTTCGCGCTGCTCGTGGACGGGCTCGAGGCCGAGCGCGAGCAAGGCATCACCATCGACGTCGCCTACCGGTATTTCGCCACCAAGAAGCGCGCCTTCATCGTGGCCGACACGCCCGGCCACGAGCAGTTCACCCGCAACATGGCGACCGGCGCCTCGAACGCCGATCTCGCCATCCTGCTGGTCGACGCGCGAAAAGGCCTGCTGACGCAGACGCGGCGCCACGCCTGTATCGTATCGCTGCTCGGCATCAAGAATGTCGTGCTGGCGGTCAACAAGATCGACCTCGTCGGCTTCGACCAGCATGTCTTCGCCACCATCGTCCAGGCGTTCGAGAGTTTCGCGGCGCAGCTGAACTTCCGCTCGGTGACCGCGATTCCCGTCTCGGCCCGCTACGGCGACAATCTCTCCGAACGCTCGTCGCGCATGCCCTGGTACGACGGGCCGACGCTCGTCGGCTTCCTCGAAACCGTCGATGTCGGCGAGGATGGTGCCGAAAGGCCCTTCCGCCTGCCGGTGCAATGGATCAACCGGCCGAACCTCGACTTCCGCGGCTATTGCGGCACGGTGGCGGGCGGCAGGGTCAAGCCCGGCGACGAGATCGTCGTGGCGGGCTCGGGCCGCACGTCGAGCGTGGTCCGCGTCATCGGGCCGGGCGGCGAGGACCTCGGCGCCGCCGAGGCGGGAGACGCCGTGACGCTGACGCTCGCCGACGAGATCGACATCGCGCGCGGCGACGTGCTGGCCGACCCCAGGCACCGGCCGCCTGTCGCCGATCAGTTCGCCGCCCATGTGATCTGGATGAGCGAGGAGCGCCTGCTGCCTGGCCGCTCCTACCTGATGAAGATCGGGGCGCGCCAGGTTCCGGTGACCGTGACCGATCTCAAATACAGGGTCGACGTCAATACCCTCGACCACGGCGCCGCCAAGACGCTCGGGCTCAACGAGATCGGCTTCTGCAACCTCGCGGCCGCGATGCCGATCGCCTTCGATCCCTACCGTGAGAACCGCGACACCGGCGCCTTCATCCTCATCGACCGCGCGACAAATGCCACGGCCGCCGCCGGGCTGATCGATTTCCCGCTGCGGCGGGCGACGAACATCCACACCCAGGACCTGGCGGTGTCGAAGGAGGCGCGGGCCGCGCTGAAGCACCAGAAACCGGCGATCCTATGGTTCACGGGACTGTCGGGCGCCGGCAAGTCGACCGTGGCCAACATCGTCGAAACGAAGCTCCACCTGCGCGGGGTGCACACGCTGATGCTCGACGGCGACAACGTGCGCCACGGCCTCAACAAGGATCTCGGCTTCACCGATGCCGACCGGGTCGAGAACATCCGCCGCGTCGGCGAGGTGGCGAAGCTGATGGTCGAGGCCGGCCTCGTCGTGCTCTGCTCCTTCATCTCGCCGTTCCGGGCCGAGCGGCGCATGGTGCGCGAGCTCGTCGGCGAGGACGAGTTCTGGGAAGTCTTCGTCGATGCGCCGATCGAGGCCTGTATCGCCCGCGACCCGAAGGGGCTCTACAAGCGGGCGCTCAAGGGCGAGATCCGCAACTTCACCGGCATCGACCAGGCCTACGAGCGGCCGGAACGGGCCGAGGTCGTGCTCGATGCGGTGGGGCAGGCTCCGGAGGCCCTGGCCGACCAGGTCATCGCGGCGCTCGAGGCGCGCGGCGTGGTGCAGCGGTTTTGACCTTCGGTTGCGGACGCGGCGTGAGGCGCGATAGGCCTTCCATTCATGGCAGAACCCGACGCGGCAGGGGCGGCGGGGGATAGCGGCCGGCCATGACGTTCCAGTAGGCCCAGGATCGCGCATCCATGATGCCGGGCGGGATGTGGTCCATCACCTCGACGAAGGCGGCGCGGCCGACGTGACGGCGGACGGTTTCGATCTCCTCCGCCGTGCCGTATGTCATCAGATAGGCCATGAAGCGGAACGGCTCGGCAAGCGCGCGCTCCGGCTCCTCGAACCAGATGACGTTGCGCGCGATCGCCAGCATGTCGGTCGTCCGCGGAAGCGGAACCATCAGCTTGGCGAGCCTCCGGGTCTCCCGCCCCTCCGGCGACGCAAGGCCGCAAGCGGCGGCAGCCTGGCCGGATCGACCTCGGAAACCGCGTCGACGAGAGCGCGGCGGATCGAGTGAGGCAGATCCTTCAGGGCGGGGTCGTCATGATAGCTGATGGCCTTGAGCGCAATCACCGCGTTGAACTCTTCATCGTAGATGATCGAGGCGGCCGAGAGCATCAGGCCGAGCGGCAGCTTTGCGTCGATGAGAAGCGCGTGGATGTCGAGATAGTCCTTGAGCTCCGCCCGCTGAGTGACGACCGCCGCCTTCGTGCCGGCGAGATCGATCAACGAGGCGACCGCCAGGTCCGAGCCCTCCGCCCGGCCATGAGGCTCGACCTGGCCGAGCGTCAGTCCCCCGAAGAACGAGACCTGGACCGGTCCTCCCCGATCGACCGTGGCGGTCAGCGTGTCGGCCGCCGATTGCCGGATCGTCGCCCCATCGAGATACGGGATCCGGGCCATCAGGTCGCCCGGCCTGAACGACGTCGAGGAAAAGAAGTCGAAAGCGACCGAAGCGCGATGCCCGAGCCTCAGGGCGATCGCCGTGCCCCCATAGAGCGCGAAGTCGGACGGCGTTACAGACAGTTCGTCCCACAGCAGCCGCTGCGTCGGCGGCAGGATATCGAGGTGCGGGCGAAACGGTTGGGTCATCGTCACATGCCATCGTAGCATGGTGCCGCAACGACTTCAGCAATACGTGCGGCGGTTTGGCCACAACCGCGTCACAACATGGCCATTGGTGCATCGCAGCGTCGGCCAGCTGTAAAGATCAAGCTGTGTTAATCCCGCGTTAATGCGGCTCCGCTCTTTATAA
>DATBEH010000096.1:0-26647 GCA_036276175.1 Lichenihabitans sp. | reverse complement strand
CGTTTACAGTCCCGGGCCGTTCCGCAGCACAGGTTTGGATCCCGCATGAAGAAGATCGAGGCCATCATCAAGCCGTTCAAGCTGGACGAGGTGAAAGAGGCTCTTCAGGACGTGGGCCTCCAGGGCATCACCGTGACGGAGGCCAAGGGCTTCGGCCGGCAGAAGGGCCACACCGAGCTCTATCGTGGCGCCGAATATGTCGTCGACTTCCTGCCCAAGGTGAAGATCGAGATCGTCCTCAGCGACGAGATGGTCGACCGGGCCGTCGAGGCCATCCGCAAGTCGGCCCAGACCGGGCGGATCGGCGATGGCAAGATTTTTGTATCGACGATCGAGGGAGCCATTCGCATCAGGACCGGCGAAACCGGGAACGACGCGATCTGATCGGCGTTCGCGCCCGCCCGCTCCCGCTTTCAACCTGCAAGAAAGGTATAGCATGAAGACCGCCCATGACGTCCTCAAGGCGATCAAGGACCAGGACATCAAATACGTCGACTTCCGCTTCACCGATCCGCGGGGCAAGTGGCAGCATGTGACCTTCGATGTCGCCATCGTGGACGAGGACGCGTTCGCCGAGGGCGTCATGTTCGACGGATCCTCCATCGCGGGCTGGAAGGCGATCAACGAATCCGACATGACGCTGATGCCCGATCCGGAGACGGCCTGCATGGACCCGTTCTTCTCGGCCTCGACGCTCTCGATCGTCTGCGACATCCTCGAGCCGATGACCGGCGAGCCTTATGGGCGCGACCCGCGCGGCGTCGCCAAGAAGGCCGAGGCCTACCTGAAGTCGACCGGCATCGGCGACACCGTCTTCGTCGGGCCGGAAGCCGAATTCTTCGTCTTCGACGACGTCCGCTTCAAGTCCGATCCCTACAACACCGGGTTCATGCTCGATTCGATCGAGTTCCCGAGCAACATGGACACGGTCTACGAGGGCGGCAACCTCGGCCATCGCATCCGTACCAAGGGCGGCTATTTCCCGGTGCCGCCGCTCGACTCGGCCCAGGACATGCGAGGCGAGATGCTGGCCGCCATGGCCGCGATGGGCGTCAAGGTCGAGAAGCACCACCACGAAGTGGCCTCCGCCCAGCACGAGCTCGGCATGAAGTTCGACAAGCTGACGCTGATGGCCGACGGCATGCAGATCTACAAATACTGCATCCACCAGGTGGCGCAGAGCTACGGCAAGTCGGCGACCTTCATGCCGAAGCCGGTGTTCGGCGACAACGGCTCGGGCATGCACGTGCACCAGTCGATCTGGAAAGGCGGCAAGCCGGTCTTCGCCGGCGACAAATATGCCGACCTCAGCCAGGAATGCCTCTACTACATCGGCGGCATCATCAGGCACGCCAAGGCGCTGAACGCCTTCACCAACCCGTCGACAAATTCCTACAAGCGCCTGGTGCCGGGCTACGAGGCTCCGGTGCTGCTCGCCTATTCGGCGCGCAACCGCTCCGCCTCCTGCCGCATCCCCTATACGTCGAACCCCAAGGCCAAGCGCGTCGAGGTCCGGTTCCCGGACCCAGCGGCAAACCCTTATCTGGCCTTCTCGGCGATGCTGATGGCCGGCCTCGACGGCATCCTGAACAAGATCGACCCCGGCCAGGCGATGGACAAGGATCTCTACGACCTGCCGCCGCAGGAGCTCAAGCAGATCCCGACCGTCTGCGGCTCGCTGCGCCAGGCGCTCGATTGCCTGGCGAAGGACCATGCCTTCCTGACCGCCGGCGGCGTCTTCGGGGAGGACCTGATCGAATCCTACATCGAGCTCAAGATGACGGAGGTCATGCGTTTCGAGATGACCCCGCACCCCGTCGAGTTCGACATGTATTATTCGGTGTGATCGCGGGGAGCTTCACGCAACGAAGGCGGCCTCAGGGCCGCCTTTTTTGTCGCCGAACCACGTCAGTCCCAGAAATCGCGCAGCCAAGCCAGGCCGAAAGCGCCGGGCGCCAGGAGCGCGAAGGCCCAGACGAAGGCCGACGACCAGTTGGCGAGCTGGAAGCGCCAGCGCGGCATGACGCAGAGGCCGGCGGCGATGGGCACCGTGGCCCTGAGCGGCCCAAGGAAGCGGCCGAGGAAGACCCCGCTCCAGCCCCAGCGCTCGACGAAGCTCCGCGCCCGAGGCAACCAGCCGGGATGGCGGGAGAACGGCCAAATCTCGCCGATCCGGTCCTTGAACATCCCGCCGAGCCAGTAGGACAGCCAGTCGCCGCACCCTGCCCCGATCGCCGAGGCCAGGAAGACCTCGATGAAGGAGAGATCGCCGTAGCCGACGAGCCCGCCGATGCCGATCAGCATGACGCTCGACGGCACGATGAGCGATACGAAGGCAAGGGATTCGGCGAAGGCCAGGACGAAGCAGATGGGCGCTGCCCAGGCCTGGTGGGCGCGCACGAGATCGATCGCCCACGTCCCGAGGTCCGACAGCCCCATGCGGCGGCCTCAGGCCGCTCGGGCCGAAGACGGACGCGGACGAAGCAAGCCGACCAGGCCCTCGAGCTGATCGACCAGGACCTCGCCGGCCGGATTTTCGGCTTCGCCCGGATCTCGCCCGAGGGCATCGCCAAGGCGGAGCGCATCCGGCGGCCAGATCCGGCGATCGACGAGACGGCGGATCTCCGCATCGGCCGCGACCGCCATCTCCCGCGACGAGGCCGTCCGCATGGCGTCGTTCGATCCCGCGGCCTTGGCCAGGCTCTTGCTCAGGATCGCCGGCACTTCCTCGGGGAACCCGCCGGCGATCATCAGGCGCGCCATGGCGATCCCCCGCCGCGCCTCGGCGGCAAAGCACAGGGTCCGATCATCCTCGACCGAGGCGGCATCATCGCCGGCATCGGAGGTCGAGCCGGCCCGATACAGCACCCGCGCTTCGGAGCCGAACCGCAGGATGCCCGATGCCGCAAGCCCCTGCATGGCGGCCCAGCTCCGCTGGTCGAGGATGGTGACCGCCAGATCCGGAACCGCGGCGGCCCGCGCCGCCTCGGCGGCCACGGCGTCGGGCTCCCGGTCCAGCACCGCCAATATCTGCAGCCGTCCGCCGACCCCTGGCCGGGCCTCGACGACCGACACCGCATCGCCATGGCGGGCGACGAGATCGGTGGTGAACGCCTCCTCGGGGGGCCGTGGCGCAGGCGCGGCACGCGGCGGGGCCAGCATCGCCTCCATCCGCGCCATGAAGGCCGCGCGGCCGGACGGCAGGGCGATCGACGACAGGTCGCCGATCCCGTCGACGATGCCGTCCGCCAGCGCCTGCTTGGCGCCGATCAGATGCAGGATGTTGTGCTCGATCGAATCCTGGGTGACGAGGTTCACGACCGTGACCGATCGCAGCTGGTTCTTGCGCCAGGCGCGCGCGATGCGCTGCTCGAGCTTCGCCGGGTTCCACGGCAGGTCGACGTTGATCACGGCGCTCGCGACCTGCAGGTTGAGACCGACGCTGCCGCTGTCGGTCGACAGGAACAACCGGCAGGCCGGATCGCGCTTGAAGCGGGCTATCTCGGCGCGGCGCCGGTCCTGCGGCAGCGATCCCGTGTGCCACGCCGCTTCGATCCCCATCTCGCCGGCCAACTCCCGCACGAGGCCGAGCATGCGCTCCCATTCGGAAAAGACGATGGCCTTGCGGTCCGGCTCCTGCAGCAGGTCGGCGAGGATCGGCTCCAGCTCCTCGAGCTTGGGGCTGACCCGGCATGTCGGATCGAGGATCGCCGGCGTGTCGCAGATCATGCGCATGCAGGCGAGGCTCGATTGCAGCTGGTCGAATTCCTTCTTGGTCAGCGGGCGCTTGCGGGCGCGCGCCGACAGCATGGCGGCGGTGCGCGCATAATCGTCGTAGCGAACCTGCTGCTCCTCGGCCATCGGCACGAAGAAGGTCTTGACGGTGCGGCCGGGCAAATCCTTCTCGACGTCCGACTTGCGCCGGCGCAGCATGACCGGCGCGATGCGGGCCTTGAGCTCGCCGAGGTTCTTGAAGCCCACCGGGCGACCGCGCTCGTCGAGGTCATAGAAATCGCGGTTGAAGCGGAACAGCGAACCGAGCAGCTCCGGATCGAGATAGCCGACGATCGAATAGAGCTCGTCGATGCGGTTCTCGATCGGCGTGCCGGTCAGAACGAAGGCATGGCGCGCCGCGAGCGACTTGACCCGGCGAGCGGTCTTGATCTGCCAGTTCTTGATGCGCTGCGCCTCGTCGAGCACCACGACGTCGGGCTTGAGCGTGGCGTTGATCTCGGCCGCGTCGCTGAGCACCTGCTCGTAGTTGACGATGGTGAAGAAGGCGGGCGCGCCGTAAGCCGCGAGGCGCTGCGGCCTCGGTCCGAAGACGAGGCGGCTCGTCCGGTCGGAGAAGCGGGCGATCTGCTCCTCCCATTCGCCCTTGAGCGAGGCGGGGCAGACCACGAGCACGCGTGCGACACCGTTTCGCCGCGCCACCAGCTCGCAGGCTCCGATGGCCTGGATGGTCTTGCCGAGGCCCATGTCGTCGGCGAGCAGCGCCCGCTCGCCAAAGGCCAGGTGAAGCACGCCCGCCTGCTGATAGGGCAGCAGCGGGTGCTTGAGGATGTCGAGCGTCTCGCGGCCGGCGGCGACCTCGGCCTCGAAGGTCGCCCGGTCGCGCTCCCGCCGCCGTGCGCGACCCTCGCGCTCGAGCCAGGGATCGAAACCCTGCGAGATGCGGATGTCGGCGCGGAGCTCCGCCGGTGCGTCCCGCCATGCGGCAATAAGCGACGAAATCGCCTCCGGCGTGGAAGAAAGTGAACCGTCGACCTCGAGGAACGGCGCCAGCCATCGCCGGGCCGCGACCCTGCCGGGTGCCTCGCCCGCCGGGTCCCGGAGGGTCGGCCTGGCGCCGCCATGACGGTCGAGGAAGATCTCGATCCGCGGCGATCCGGCCGCCTGGGCGGCCTTGAAGGCCCGCACGCCCCGGCGACGAAGCGTGGCGAGCACCCCTTCGATGTGCTTGCAGGTGCCGAGGCCGTTGACCCGATGGTCGATGCAGCCGCAGCTGTTGGCTGGACCGCCGAGGTCACGGATCTCGACCGAATAGCCGCCGCCGCTCGCCGACGTCGTCCGGAACGTGCCGAAGTGACCCCGCTCGAGCTCGAGGGCTGCGACCGAGAGAATCTCGGTGCGGCCGCGCCAGCGTCGAAGCTCGATCTCGTCGACGTCCGACGTATCCCAGCCGAGCGGCATCGGCGGACGCTCGAGCACCGTCTTGGCACGACGCCTTCGGGCTGCCTTGCGCGGTGCGGCGATTGGCTTCGGTCGAGGGGGCTTGGCTCTTGCGGACGGCATCCGCGGAGGCTAGGCGCCTCCGCCCCGTCCGGTCAACCGGTCGGAGCCTGGCTCGCACAGCCAAGCGGCGGGCGGGTCTGCGCTCTCAGTCCAGCCGGAACTTGCCGTATTCGCGGTGCTCGGCGTGGATCTTGCGCACGGTGCCGGTCACCGAACGATAGATCACGGTCTCGGTCTCGATGAGATTCTGACCAAAGCGCACCCCCCGGAGCAGCGGGCCATCGGTGACGCCCGTCGCGGCGACCACGACGTCGCCCGAGGCCAGGTCCTTCATGTCGTATTTCTTGGTCGGATCGCTGATCCCCATCTGCGCGGCGCGCGCCCGCTTCTCCGGCGTGTCGAGAACGAGGCGACCCTGCATCTGGCCGCCGACGCAGCGCAACGCGCCGGCCGCCAGCACGCCCTCGGGCGCGCCGCCCGAGCCGAGGTAGAGGTCGATCGAGGTGCTCTCGGGCTGCGAGGTGAAGATGATTCCCGCCACGTCGCCGTCGGTCATCAGCCGGAGCGAAGCCCCGGCGCGCCGGCAGGCGGCGGCCAGCGCCTGGTGGCGTGGCCGGTCGAGGAGGGCGACGGTGATCTCGGCGGGGCGCACGCCCTTGGCCTTGGCGAGATTGCGGATGTTCTCCTCGGGCGACATGTCGAGGTCGACGATGCCATGCGGGTAGCCCGGACCGATGGCGATCTTGTCCATATAGACGTCGGGCGCGTTGAGCAGCGCCCCCGCCTGCGCCATGGCCATGACCGCGATCGAGCCCGGCATGTCCTTGGCGCAGAGCGTCGTGCCCTCCAGCGGGTCGACCGCGATGTCCACCTTCGGCCCGGTCCTGGTGCCGACCTTCTCGCCGATGAACAGCATCGGCGCCTCGTCGCGCTCGCCCTCGCCGATGACGATCGTGCCGTCGATCGGCAGGCGATTCAGCTCGCGCCGCATGGCGTCGACCGCCGCCTGGTCCGCCGCCTTCTCGTCGCCCCGGCCGCGCAGCCGCGCGGCAGAGACCGCCGCGCGCTCCGTCACCCGCACGAGCTCGAGCGTCAGGATACGCTCGATGATGTCCTGTTGCTGGATCACGAGATCCGCCATGGCCGTTCCACGTCCCTCGGCCGCTGTCGCGCTCTATTCCGGCTCGATGCGAATCAGTTGCGGCTTGCCTGCGATGTACCCGTCCAGCTCGACCGCGTCGAGCGCTTCGCGGATGGAGGCTTCGGCGGTCGCATGGGTGATCAGCACCACGGAGACGAATCCCTGCGGCAGGCTCGACACCTCCCCGGGCGGGACATGGCGCTGCATGATGCTGTCGAAGGAGATCTGCTGCGCCGCCATGCGGCTCGCGATGGCGGCCAGCGCGCCGATGCGGTCCTGCACCGAGAGGCGGACGTAATAACCGCCCGCGTGACGCTGCATGGCGACCCGCGCCACCCGATCGAGCGAGGCGACCGGGCGCCCGAACGGCGGGAGCGAAAAGCCGCGCGCGATATCGACGATGTCGGCGAGCACCGCGGAAGCGGTAGCGTCACCGCCTGCGCCTGGCCCGACCAGGGTCAGTTCGCGGACCGCATCGGCATTGATCGACACGGCATTGGTGACGCCCTTGATCCCGGCCAGAGGCGAGCCCTTCGCCACCATGGTGGGGTGCACGCGGGTCTCGATACCGGCCTCGGTCCGTTGCGCGACGCCGAGCAGCTTGACCCGATAGCCGAGGTCCTCGGCCGCCTTGAGGTCGACCGGGCTGATCGAGCGGATGCCCTCGACATGGATGGCGTCGATGTCGATGGCGGTGCCGAACGCCAGGCTCGACAGGATCGCGAGCTTGTGGGCGGCGTCGAAGCCGTCGATGTCGAAGCTCGGATCGGCCTCGGCATAGCCGAGCCGCTGCGCCTCGGCGAGACAGTCCTCGAAGCCGAGACCCTCCGACTCCATGCGGGTCAGGATGTAATTGCAGGTGCCGTTGAGAATGCCGTAGACACGGTCGATCCGGTTGCCCGCCAAGCCCTCGCGCAACGTCTTGACGATCGGGATGCCGCCGGCGACCGCCGCCTCGAAGGCGAGGCAGACGCCGGCCGCTTCGGCTTGCTCGGCCAAGGCCATGCCGTGATGCGCCAACAGCGCCTTGTTGGCCGTCACCACCGGCTTTCCGGCGGCGAGCGCCGTCTCGACAGCCGCCTTGGCGATCCCGTCCGCGCCGCCGATCAATTCCACGAGGAGATCGATGTCGGGCGAAGCCGCCAGGGCGACCGCATCGTCGAACCATCGGGCGTCGCCGAGGACCGCCTCGCGCGCGGCCCGGTTGCGGGCGGCGACCGCCGTGACGACGACCGGCCTGCCGGCGCGCCCGGCGATTAGCGCCGCATCCTGAAGGAGGCGGCGATGCACGGCGCTGCCGACCGTGCCATGACCGGCGATCCCGACGCGTAAGGGTGTCATGGACAAGGTGCGGCTCGGATGCGTGTCGTTACGGGCCGACCCCGTCGCCGCCTGGCGGAGACCAGCGCGGATGGCGGGGCCGGAAAGGAGGCGAGATCAATATGGGCGCCTGCCCGCCGCCGCAAGCCGTAATCCTTCTCGACCGTTCACGGATGCGGCAGCCACCGCATCCGTCGCCCGTTCACCGGCCTCGGGGGGTGCCGATCAGCGGAATCCGCCGCCGAAAAGCAGGTAGAGAATCAGCAGAATGCCGAGAAGGCCGATGATTCCGATGCCCCCGCCACCGTAGTAACCAGCCCGATGGCCATAATAGCCACCGCCGCCGAACAGCAATATGACGACGATGATGATAAGTAGAAGCGTCACGACCATCTCCCTCTGTTCAAGCTCCCGGCGCCTCTCCCCGTCGTCGGTCGGAGCGGCAGGGGCGCGGGATGTCACGCCGGAATCGTGAGCGGCACGACCCCCCGGCCGCAGGATATGAAGAATTCATGTCGCCTGAAGCTTGGCTATAACGCGCCCGCGGCGACTTAAGTTTCATCACAGTCGCACCGGGGCTGGCCAAGTTCGACTGCCCGGGAAAATCAATCCAGCGGGCGTGCCGCGCGACCCGCCTCCGCGAGTCCGGATCCGACGATCAGCCACGCGATCCCAACGAGAAAGCCGCCGAGCACATCGGTCGGATAGTGGACGTTGAGGAAGATGCGGCTGAAGCCGATGAGGCCGATCATCGCCGCAGACACGATCGCGACCACGATCGACCTGTCGGGACGGGCCATGGCGACCAGATAGCCGAGGATGCCGATCAGGGCCATGGTGGCCGTCGCATGGGCGCTTGGGAATGAGGGCGAGCTGGCGGTCGCGACACCGGGGAGAAAGACGGGGCGCGCCCGACCGACGAGGAATTTCATCGCCCAGGTCGTAGCCTCCGCCCCGACGAACGTCGTCCACAGCGGCCGCAGCAGCTGCCCTTGCCCCCGGCTCCAGAGCAGCGCGCTCGCCACCGCCGCCATGCCGACGGTGGACACGCCCGTGCCGAGGCCGGTGATCCAGAGGACGGCCGCCAGCAGCCAGGGCGCGCGATAGGGCTCGAAAGAGGCGTTGAGGCCGAGGTCGAACGGCATGGTGACGCCGCTGCCGACCGCCGCCGTCAATCCGGCCAGGAGAACGACGCAGACCAGCACCGCCAGCAGGCGCCAGCGCGAGAGGTCGATGCCCCGCGGCATGGTTCAGCCTCCTGGTGGTGCGACGGATCGAGCGTCGGGATCGGCCGCGATGGCCCGACCGTCGATCCACGTCTCCGCGAGCTCGAGCTCGCGGTCCAAGACGACGAGAGTGGCGCGGCGCCCGGGCTCGATCGCGCCGAGCGACGTCAGTCCCAGGTAGCGCGCCGGGTGCATCGAGGTCATGCGCGAGGCCTGATCGAGCGTAAGCCCGATCGCCACCAGATTGCGGAACGCGTCGAGCAGCGTGATGGCGCTGCCGGCGAGCGTGCGACCGTCCTCCAGCATGACCTGCAGGCCTCGCTTCAACACGCGGTGGTCGCCCCGGACATGCATCCCGTCGGGCATGCCCGCCATGGTGGCGTCGGAGATGGCGTAAAGCTGCGGCACGGCCCGGACGGCCGCGTGCAGCATGGTTCTGTCGACATGCAAGAGGTCGCAGATCACCTCGGCGTGAGTGCCATGCGCCAGGGCGTGGGCCGCGACCCCGGGAGAGCGGTGATCCATTCCGCTCATGGCGTTGAACAGATGGGTGTAGCCCGCGCAGCCGCAACCGAAAGCGAGGCCCGCCTCGTGGGCGCTGGCGAGGCTATGGCCGATCTGGACGCGCGTGCCGCAGCCGGCCAGCGCGCGCACCAGCTCCAGCCCGCCGGGGATCTCCGGCGCGACCGTCGCGATCCTCATGGCCCAGCGCTCGGCCCAGCCCTTCGCGAGCGCGGAATCTCCGGCGAGCGTGAACGGCTCCTGCGCGCCGAGCTTGCCAGGACTGATGAACGGCCCTTCGAGATGGGCGCCGAGCACGATGGCCTCGCCGGACCGGGGCGCGGCCCGCACCGCGTCGATCGACGCCAAGGCTGCCTCGATGGCCGGGATCGGTGCGGTCGAGGTCGTCGGCGCCATCGCAACCGTGCCGCGCGCCGCATGGAACCGTGCCATCCCGCGGATCGCCTCCTCGCCGCCGCGCCAATCGAAACCGCCGCCGCCATGGACATGAAGGTCGATGAAGCCCGGGAGGATCAAGGGCGCCCGGGGCACCTCGCTGCAAGGGATCGGCTCGCCCGTCACGCGGGCGATGTCCCACCCGAGCGTCTCGACCGTCCCGGCGATCCAGCCGGAGGGCGTCAGGATCGAACCGGAGATCGCCTCGCATCCCATCGGCCGACCCCGCTCAGAGCTCGACCACGCGTTTCTCGCGGATGCTGCGGTCGGCGGCCAGCACGATCTTGAGGCTGTCGATGCCCGCCTGCATATGCTCGGAGAGGTCGGTGTCATTGCGGATGGCGTCGAGCAGATACATCTGCTCGCGCCTGCAGATCTCGTCGTGGTCCGGCTCGTCGGTCGTCGAGATGACCTCGTCGCCCTTGACGAGCGACTGGTCCGGGTTCAGCGCCGCATGGTGCCAGCGGATGGCGTTGGTCTTGCCGTGCGTATCGATGTCGGAGGAGGACGTCGTGGTGGCTCCTTCCGCGGTGGCCGCGCCGTGCTCGGGCATGACGATCGACACCGAGCCCTTGGGGCCGACGACATCCTTCACGAAGAAGGCCGTCTCGCTCACCATCGGCCCCCAGGCGGCTTCGTACCAGCCAATCGAGCCATCGTCGAAGAACACCTGGAGCTGGCCGTAATTGTACATGTCGGGCGCGATCTCGTCCGACAGGCGTGCGCCCATGCCGTGCACCCGCACCGGGCGAGCACCGGTCATCTGGCACATGACATCGACATAATGGACGCCGCAATCGACGATGGGCGAGCAGGATTTCAGCAGGTTCTTGTGCCAGGTCCAGGCCTCGCCGATCGACTGCTGGTTGAGGTTCATGCGCATGACGAGCGGCTTGCCGAGCCCGCGGGCGATCTCGATCAGCCTGATCCAGCTCGGGTGGTGCCGCAGCGCGTAGCCGATCACCAGCTTGCGTCCGAGCCGGCGAGCGGTCTCGACGACGCGCTCGGCGTCCTCGGCCGTCTCGGCGAGCGGCTTCTCGATGAACACATGCGCCCCGCTCTCGAAGGCGCGAACGGCGAAATCGGCGTGCGTGTCGGGCCAGGTGTTGATCGAGACGACGTCGGGCTTGAGGGTCCGAAGCGCTTCGCCGTAATCCGCGAAACGGGGCAGGTCGGCCCAACTCGCGGGGAGATCGCTGCGGGCGGCCACGCCGCGGGCGCAGAGCCCCGCGAGCTCGAAACCGTCGAGCCTCTCGTAGGCGCGGCCATGGCTCATCCCCATGTGGCCGAGGCCGACGAGAAGAACGCGCAAGGGTTGGGTCATCTGTCCTCCGATGGTGGTGAAGCGCCGACAGGCGTCAGTCGATCAGGCGCGCGTAGGCGGCGGCCAGGCCCAGGATGATGGCGCCGTAGAGAATTTGCCTGGCCGGCTCGGAGACATCGAGCAGCGTCAACAGGCTCGTCAGCACCGTGAGCATGATGGCGCCGACGATGCTGCCCGCATAGCCGCCGCGACCGCCGAAGATCGAGGTCCCGCCGATGATCACGGCCGCGACCGAAGGCAGCAGGTACACGTCCGCCAAGCCGAGATCGGCCGCATTGGTGCTGCCGACCAGGACGAGCCCGGCGATGGCGGCGAGGAGCGAGCAGAGGATATAGTCGACGAGCAGGACGCGCCAGACCCGGATGCCCGCGAGCCGGCAGGCCCCCCGATTGTCGCCGATGGCATAGAGCATACGGCCGAAGCCCGTGCGGCTCAGCCCGAAGATGATCAGCGCCGAGAGCGGAACCCACAGGAACAGCGCGAAGGGCAGGATGCCCCAGAGCTTGCCCGAGCCGAGCGCCTGGATGAAGGCCGGCACCTGAGGCCCGCTCGCCAGCATCTTCTGGCTGTAGACCACCAAGATGCCGCCGGACATCAGGCCCGTCCCGAGCGTCATGATGAGCGGCTGCACCTGCAGCAGCGCGACGCCGATACCGTTCAGGAGGCCGACGGCGATGCCGAAGGCGAGCCCTATCAGGACCGCCGAAACACTTCCCGTCGCGGCCACATTGGTTGTCAAAAGATAGGCAGCCCCGGTGGCGACGCTCGCGACCGACAGATCGATGCCGCCCGTGAGCATCACGAGCGTCTGGGCGGCCGCCAGGATGCCGAGCGGCGCCGCGAAGAGCAGCGTATTCGAGAGCCACGTCGGCGTGACGGTGCCGGGGCGCGCTAGCTCGATCCCGATCACGAAGAGCCCGAGCAGCAGGAGCAGCGCCACGATCGTGTTGCGGCGGATGAACAGCAGGACGGCCGATGTCCGGGACGGGCCGGACGGCGAGGAAGGGCTGGCGACGGGAGCGGCTTCGTTCATTTGCGGGTCTGCAGGACGGTGACGAAGGCTCCGACCATCACCACGAGGACGATCAGGGTGCCTTGGATCACCTGGCCGAAATTGGGATCGATGTTGAGGAAGATGAGGTCGGTCGGGATGAGGGTGAGCACGAAGGCGGCGAGGACAGGGCCGACGATGCCGCCGCGCCCGCCGGCGAGGCTCACGCCACCGATCACGAGGGCCGCGAGGCCGCTCAGCGTGTAGTAGACGCCGGCGAGCGGCGAGCCGATCCCCGTCGTCATGGTCAGCGCAAGGCCGCCCATCGCGCTGAGCAGGCCCGAGAGCGCATAGGCCACGATGCGGGTGCTTTCGACCGAAACGCCGCTGCGGAAGGCCGCCACCTTGTCGCTGCCGACCGCATAGAGCAGAAGGCCGATGCGGCTACGCTTGACCGGAATCCAGACAATCGCGATCGCGACGACGAGCAGGATGACGGCATTGGGCAACCAGGGCGCCAGGTCCGTTCCGGCGGCCAGGTTGAGAAAGCCGTCCGGCGCGCCGCCGCCGGGCTTTTCGAGGATCAGGAGCGCCACGCCGCCCCAGATGAAGCCGGTCGTCAGGGTGACCACGACGTCCGGGATGCGCGACAGGACAACCACGGCGCCGTTGAGCGCGCCCGCGATAGTCCCGGCGACCAGGATCGCGACGGACAGCAGCAGCGCGCGGGGCAAGTCGGCGTGCTGCATGGTGCTGGCGGCCAGCACGTTGGCCACCGCGATCTGCGAGCCGACCGAGAGATCGATGCCCTCCGTGATCACCACGAAGGTCTGGGCGGCAGCCGCGAAGGCGAGGGGCAGCGCGCCGAGAGCAAGCGACTGGATGTCGAAGGCGCCAAAATCGGGATGGATCCGCGCCGTGAACAGCAAAGTCGCGGCAAGCAGCAGCGGCATGCCGAGGAGACCGAGATGCCGCCTGACGAATCGCGCCGCGCCCCCCTGGACCGGCCCGCCGATCCGCACCGCGCGCATGCCCCCTTGCGGAGCGCCGGCGGTCGTCATGCCACGGCCGCGGCGCGGGGCACGAGGCCATGGGCGGCCCGGAGCAAGGTCGGCTCGTCCGCATCGGCGGCTGGGATCTCGTTGACGATCCGGCCACCGAACATCACCAGAGCACGATCGCAGACGAGCGGGATCTCGGGCAATTCCGAGGTGAAGAGGAGCACGGCCGAACCGGCCTCCGCAAGCTCCCGGAGGAGCGCATAGATTTGCTCCTTTGTGCCGATGTCGATGCCGCGCGTGGGATCGAAGCAGAGCAGCACGTCGAAGCCACGGGCGAGCCAGCGCGCCAGCACGATCTTCTGCTGGTTCCCACCGCTGAGCCGACGCACCTCGGCCTCGGCCCGCGTGTCGACCTGGAGCCGGGTCACGGCGGCCTTGACGCGCGCGCGTTCGGCCCGCACCCCGATCGGACCCCAGGATCGAAGGCCACGGAACATCGGCAGCGCCACGTTCTCGCGGATCGAACGCTGCTGCAGCAGGGCTTGCAGCCGATTGGCCGGCACGAGCACGAGCCCGGCCCTGATGGCATCGCCGGGATGGCGCAGGCGCAGCTCCCTGCCGCTGGCCAGGATCGCGCCGCCGTCGAAGCGACGGACACCCGCGATGCAATCGAAGAGTTCGTCCTGCCCCTGCCCTTCCAGCGCTGCGACGCCGAGGACCTCGCCCGCCCGCAGGGTGAACGACACGTCGTCGAGCAGGCGCCCCAAGGACAGGCGCTTCACCTCGAGGGCCGGCTCGCCGGGTCTCGCAGCTGCGGCCGCCGCGGTCCGCGGTGCGGCTCCCGACGCCGCCTTGGCCACCTCTCGTCCGAGCATCAGCGACACGATCTCGTCCTCGCTGCCGCGCGCCGTCTCGGTGACGCCCACCGTCGCGCCGTCGCGCAGCACCGTGGTGCGGTCGCACAGGGCCGAAACCTCCGCCATGCGATGCGAGATGAAGATGACGGCGTGGCCGCGATCGCGCCACTGCCGCATCATGGCGAAGACCTTCTCGGCCATGTCGGCCGGCAGCGCGGCGGTGATCTCGTCGAGCAGCAGGATCTTCGGCTCGGAGGCCAGCGCCCGCGCGAGATCGACCAGCCGCAGGATGGGCTGCGGCAGGTCGCGCACATAGGCGCGAAGATCGACCCCGCCGACATCCATCTCGGCGAGGCGATCGAGAACGGCCTCGATCCCGACGCGGGCGAGACGCATGTTCTGCGCCAGCGTCAGGTCGGGCACGAGCGCGGGATCCTGGTAGACCGAAACGATACCCGCGCGGCGCGCCTCGGCCGGCGACCGGAAGGCCCGGCGTTCGCCCGCCAAGGCGATCGACCCGGAGTCGGCGGAAAAGACGCCGGTGATGATCTTCACCAGCGTGCTCTTGCCGGCGCCGTTGGCGCCCATCAGGGCGTGGATCTCGCCCGGCCGGACCGTCAGGGCGGCCCGACGCAGAGCGACCACGGAGCCGAAGCGCTTGGCGACATCCCTGATGTCGAGCAGAGGGGTCATAAACCTTCTCCCGTTTCACGGGAGAAGGAAGACAAGAGCGTCACGGCCCCTTGCAGGCAATAAGCTGGTCCTTGGTATAAGTGGTATAAGGTGGGACCTGGTAATCCATGCTGTAGTAGGGCTCGAGCTTCGGATCGTAATGCGCCTTGAGGTTGTCCATGCCAGCCGGCGTCGTATTGTCCCAGACCTCGGGGTTGATCTTGATGACCTTGGGATAGGTGCCCTTCTTCTGCAGCACGTCGAGGGCCAGCGCGACCCCCGCGCCGCCGACCGAAGGCGGATTGGTCACCGCGGCGCCCTCGAAGCCCTTGGGCTTCAGGTCGATGAGCTGCCCGACGAAACCGTTGTTGTCGGCACCGATCACCGGCATCAGCGGCTTGCCGGAGTTCTTGATCGCGTCGACGACCACCGCATCGAGGCCCGACGTCCAGATGCCGTCGATCTGTTTGCCCGAGGCCAGGAGATCCTTGGCCTGCTGCGCCGACTTGTTGAGAGCCCAGCCGGTGAAGGGCGCCGCGACGACCTTGATGTCCGGATAGGCCTTCAGCGCCTCCTCGAAGCCCTGGTGGCGGTCGGCATCCGCCGGCACCCCGTCGATGCCGCGCATCTCGACGACATTGCCCTTGCCGTTCAGGTGCTTGAATAGCCATTCGGCGCCGAGTTTTCCGTAGGCCACCTGGTCGTTCGACAGCACGTAGGCCTCGGGCGCCGAAACCGCCTGGTCCACCGCCACCACGACGATACCCTTGGCGGCCGCCTGCTTGATGATCGGATCCAAGGCCGCGCGATCGGAGGGGTTGACGATAATCGCGTTGACGCCGGCGGAGATCAGGTTGCGCAGATCGGAGATCTGCTCCGCCGGACCGCCGTTGCGGTTGGCCACGATGACCTTCGACACCAGGCCCGACGCCTCGGCCTGCGCCTTGACCGAACAGATCATCTCCTCGCGCCAGCCGTTGCCGATCAGCGTATTGGACACGCCGACGACATATTTGTCCGCGGCCTGGGCCGAGCCCGCGGCGGCCGCGGCCAGAACCGTCAATCCCAGTGCTTGCGACACGCGTTTGCCGATTGTCATGATGTCCTCCGTTTATTCTCGTTGAGCGATGGGCGTCCACGCGCCGTCGGCGCGGCTCGAGGCGACGGCCGCCTCGATGAAACGTATTCCCTTGGCGCCGTCGACCACGGTCGGGACGGCCGCGATCGCTGCGGTATCGGGTGGCCGGCCGGCTCGCCGCGCCTCGATCAGGGCCGCCGCGTCGCGATAGAGATTGGCGAAGCCTTCGATATAGCCTTCGGGATGGCCGGCCGGCATGCGCGAGGCGCGCCGCGCGGCCGCGGTCATCCCCGGGCCGCCGCGCACGAGCGCGCGGGTCGGCTCGCCGAACGGCGTGAACCGCAGGACCTCCGGCGTCTCGCCGAACCATTCGAGGCCGGCCTTGTCGCCATAGACCTTCAGGGACAGCCCATTGGCGTTGCCGGGCGCTACCTGGCTGGCCATAAGTATGCCCCTGGCGCCGCCCGCATAGCGCAGGAGCACATGGGCATTGTCGTCGAGGCGACGACCGGGCACGAAGGTCGTCAGATCCGCCGCGACCGCGGCGACGTCGAGCCCGGTGACATAGGCGGCGAGATTATGCGCATGGACGCCGATGTCGGCGAGGCAGGCGGAGGCGCCGGCGCGGGCCGGATCGGTCCGCCATTCGGCCTGCTTGTGGCCGTCACGGTCGATCGGCAGCGTGAGCCAGTCCTGGATATAGGCCGCATGGACGACACGCAGCGTGCCGAGCTCGCCCGCCGCCACCATCTCCCGCGCCTGCCGGACCATGGCATAGCCGGTATTGTTGAGCGTCACGGCGAAGACGAGGCCCGAGCGTCGCACGAGCTCGACCAAATCGTCGGCCTCGGCTACGGTCGTCGACAAGGGCTTGTCGCAGATGACATCGATGCCGGCCTGCAGGAAGGCCTTGGCGACCGGGTGGTGAAGGTGGTTCGGCGTGACGATGACCACCGCCTCGATGCCGTCCGGCCGCGTCGCCTCGCGCGCCGCCATCGTCTCGTAGTTCGCGTAAATGCGGTCGTCCGCGAGCCCGAGGTCGAGGCCGGAGGCGCGCGCCTTCTCCTCCTGCGCGGAGGGCGCCCCCGCCACGAGCTCGAACCGGTCGTCGAGACGGGCCGCGAAACGGTGCACGGCGCCGATGAAGGCGTCGCGTCCGCCACCGACCATGCCGTAGCGAAGCCTCCGGCCCGCCGCTCCTCCGTCGGCCGTCGCATGGACCACGGCGGCTAGTCCTTGATGCCGAGCATGACGCGATTGGCCGCCGCATCGGCCTTGGTCGCGGCGAAATCGTCGAAGACCCGGTCGGTCACCTCGATGATGTGATCGGCGATGAACTTGGCGCCATTGCGCGCCGCGACCTCGGGATGCTCGAGACAGCACTCCCATTCGTAGACGGCCCAGCCGGCGAAATCGTGGGCCGCGAGCCTGGAAAAGACGCCCTTGAAATCGACCTGCCCCCAACCGAGCGAGCGGTCGCGGCCCGCCCGCTCCAGCCAGCCCTTGTAGCCTCCGTAGACGCCCTGCCGTGCCGTGGGGTTGAACTCCGCGTCCTTGACGTGGAACATCTTGATGCGCTCATGGTACACATCGATGAAGCCGAGGTAATCCATCCCCTGCTTGATGTAATGGCTGGCGTCGTAATTGATGTTGCAGCGGGGATGATTGCCGACCGCGGCGAGGAACATCTCGAAGGAATCGCCGTCGAACATGTCCTCGCTCGGATGGATCTCGTAGCAGAGGTCCACCCCGGCCGCGTCGAAGGCATTCAGGATCGGGGTCCAGCGGCGAGCCTGCTCCGCGAAGCATTCCTCGATCAGGCCGGCGGGTCGCTGCGGGTAGGGATAGAAATAGGGCCAGGCGAGCGAGCCCGAGAAGGTGACGTGCTCGGTCAGCCCGAGGCGCTTCGACACCTGGGCCGCCTTGGTGACCTGATCGGCCGCCCACAGCCGGCGCTTCTCCGGATCGCCGCGCACATGTTCGGGCGCCTGCCCGTCGAACATCGCGTCGTAGGCCGGATGGACCGACACCATCTGTCCCTGGAAATGCGTCGACAGCTCGGTGATGGCGATGCCGATGTCGGACAGCTTGCCCTTGACCTCGTCGCAATAGGTCGCGCTGTCGGCTGCCTTGTCGAGATCGAAGAACCGCCGGTCCCAGGATGGGATCTGGATGCCCTTGTAGCCATAGTCCTTGGCCCACCGGGCGATGCCTTCGAGCGTGTTATGGGGCGCGGTGTCCTGCGCGAACTGCGCCAGGAACAGGCCTGGACCCTTCATCGTCTTCACGACGGCTCTCCCGCTTTGCGCTCTATTGCCGGTGGCGCCTTCGAGACAGAAGGGCAAAATCGTTCCGCTTGTCAATGATCGACCGACCTTCCATTGGCGTCGCGATGCGGCATCGACGAGCCCGGTTCCGGCGGCTTCCGATCGGCGGTCGCCTCACCCTCCGAACAGTTCGTCGAGCAGGCTCTTCCGGTGCTCGGCCGGCGGAGCGGAGCCCTGGCCGGGGATGTCCTCGGGCGGGACGAGACGCGAGCCGGCCGGCGACGAGCCGCCGACGGAGGCCTCGCGCGCCGCCTGGTTGATCGTCATCGGCTGCCCGGGCGAGGCTGCCGGCGGAGCCTGCGCGGGCCATCCGAGGAGCTGGGGCTGTGCCGCAGCCACGGCGCGTCCGGTGGCGGGATCGCGCGCCGGCAGCCCCGCCACCGGTGTACCGACGCCCTCGCCCGGCGCGGGAGCATGCCAGGTGCCGGGCAACGGCACCGGCTGGAGGCCGCGATGCGCGACCCTCATGAAGCGGCTCCAGATGTCGACCGGCAGATTGCCGCCGGAGGCCTTCTTCGTCGGCGAGGAATCGTCGTTGCCGATCCAGACGGCAGCGACGAGGTGACTCGTGTAGCCGACGAACCAGGCGTCGCGCCACTCCTGGCTCGTGCCGGTCTTGCCGGCCGCCTGCCAGCCCGGCAGCTCGGCCTTGCGCGCGGTTCCGGTCAGCAGCGTCTCCTGCATCATGGCGTTCATCATGCCGAGAGCGTTGGGCTCGATCACGCGCCCGAAGCTCGATCCCTTGCGCTGGTAGAGCAGCTTTCCGCCGGTCGTCTTGATGCGGGTGATGATATGCGGCTGCACCGCCGTTCCGCCGTTGGCGAAAGGCGTATAGGCGACGGTCAGCTCGAGCGGCGTGACCTCGGAGGTGCCGAGCGCGATCGAGGCATTGGGCTGCAGGTCCGAGGCGATGCCGAGCCGATGCGCCGTCTTGACCACCGCCCTGGCGCCCACTTCGAGACCGAGCCGCACCGCGACCGTGTTGAGCGACAGCGACAGCGCCTTGGTCAAGGTCACGGGGCCGAAATATTCGCGGGAGTAATTCTCGGGCTGCCAGCCCTTGACGTTGATCGGCGCGTCCTCACGCACGGTGTCGGGCGTCAGCCCCTTCTCGATGGCGGCGAGATAGACGAAGGGCTTGAAGGCCGAGCCCGGCTGGCGCTTGGCCGTAACGGCGCGGTCGTACTGGCTGTCGGCATAGTTGCGCCCGCCGATCAACGCCTTGATGGCGCCGTCGGGGTCGAGCGCCACAAGCGCCCCCTCGCCGACGCCGTAGCGACCGCCGCTCCTCGCCAGCACGTCGCCGAGCGCATGCTCACCGGCCGATTCCAGGGTGGGGTCGATGGTCGTCGTGACAACGATATCCTGGTCGACCGCGCCGATCGCATCGTCGAGCTGGTCCATGACGTAATCGGCGGCATAATTGACGGCACCGGCGCCGTGCTGCTTGACCGCCTTGGCGGGGTTCATCAGGGCGATCTTGGCGGCGGCTTCGGTGACGAGGCCCTCCTCCACCATGGCCGTGATGACCTGGGCCGCCCGCTCGGTGGCGCCGGCCGGATTGCGGTTCGGCGCGAGCTTGGTCGGCGCCTTCATCAGGCCGGCCAAAACGGCCGCTTCCGCCAGCGTCACGTGCTTGGCGTCGTGGCCGAAATAATGCTCCGCCGCCGCCTCGACCCCATAGGTTCCGGAACCGAAATAGACCCGGTTGAGGTAGAGCTCGAGGATCTGGGCCTTGGAATATTTATGCTCGAGCCACAGGGCCAGGATGGCCTCCTGGATCTTGCGCGACAGCGTGCGTTCCTGCGTCAGGAACAGGTTCTTGGCGAGTTGCTGGGTCAGGGTCGAGCCGCCCTGCATGCTGCCGCGGCCGACGACGTTGCGCAGCAGCGCCCGGCCGATGCCGAGCGGGTCGATGCCGTAATGATAATAGAATCGGCGGTCTTCGATGGCGATGAAGGCTTTGGGCAGATAGGGCGGCAAGTCGCGCAGCGCGACGGCGGCGCCGCCGGTGTCGCCGCGATTGGCGAGCGGCGTCCCGTCGTCCCCCAGGATGGCGATGTTGGGGGGCCGCTTCGGGACCGACAGCTGGTCGATCGGCGGCAGCTGGCTGGCGTAATAGGCCACCGTCCCGGCCCCGCCAAGCACCGCCCACAGGCCGAGGATGAAGGTCCAATAGACGAGGCGACCGACGACCGATCTGCCTCGGGAAGCGCGACGCTTCGTCTTGCGCGATCCGCGCCTCACTTCGCCAGCGTCGCCAAGGCTGCCGCGTTGGCGGCCGAAGCTCGGCTCGATCCGCTGATCGCGGCCGGAGGGCCTTTGACGGCCGCCCCCGGCTCGATCCTCCGGATAGGCCCGCAGATCGCCCGGTCCGCCACGGCCGGCGTCGAATCGTGGTTCACGCCGCCCCGAGCCGCCATCCCCGCCCTTCTGGTCCCGGCCCTTGCCCATCAAACGCCCTGCCGTCCCCCTGAACACGCGGGGGCGATCTCGACCGTAACGGGGGCGGATTAAGGGCCGGTTACGTCCTATTCGGCCGGATCCTTCAGGCGGCGCGTTCGTGGACGGTCCTCGTCTCCACGGCGTCCCGTGAAACCAGCGCGAGCGCCTCGCGTAGCGTCTCGATCCCGGCGCCGGAGCGCGGCGCCCGCTCGGCCAGGTGCCGGCGCCACGCTCGCGCGCCCGGTCGGCCCGAGAACAGGCCGAGCAGGTGGCGCGTCATGTCGTGCAGCCGCACGCCCTCGCCGAGGCGCGCCTCGACATAGGGCGAGAACCGGTCGATCGCCTCGAAGCCGTCCCGCACGGGATCGGGGGCCCCGAAAATCCGCGAATCGACCCTGGCCAGCATGTCCGGGGATTGGTAGGCGACGCGGCCGAGCATGACCCCGTCCATGTGCCGCAGGTGATGCTCCGCCTCGTCGAGGCTGGCGATGCCGCCGTTGAGGCTCATCGGCAGGTCCGGCCAGGCGCGTTTCATCGCATGGACCAGCGCATGGTCGAGCGGCGGCACGTCGCGATTCTGCTTGGGCGAGAGTCCCTGCAGCCAGGCCTTGCGGGCGTGGACGACGAGGCCGTCGACGCCGGCCCGGACCACGGCCTCGATCAGCGAGGGCAGGGCCTCGCGCGGATCCTGGTCGTCGACGCCGAGGCGGCACTTGACCGTCACCGGTATCGCGACCTCGGCCTTCATGGCGGCGACGTAGTGGCCGACCAGCACCGGTTCGCGCATCAGGCAGGCGCCGAAGCGGCCGTTCTGCACCCGGTCCGACGGGCAGCCGACATTGAGGTTGATCTCGTCATAGCCGTAGCCGGCGCAGACCTGGGCCGCGCGGGCGAGCTCGTCGGGATCGCTGCCGCCGAGCTGCACCGCGACCGGATGCTCGCTCTCGTCGAAGCCGAGCAGGCGATCGCGCGGCCCGTGCAGGACGGCACCCGTCGTGACCATCTCGGTATGGAGCAGCGCATGGCGCGTGAGGATGCGGTGGAAGACACGGCAGTGCCGGTCCGTCCAGTCCATCATGGGTGCAATAGATAGCCTATAGGGTTGGTATCTCTGCATTTTCTCGTAGCTTCAATCCATTAGATCGGTCGCGCGCACACCGATTTTACGACCCGATACGCCGTTCCACCCCACGGCTCTCCGCCCGATCATACACATAGGCGACACGAAGATCGGCCTCCTTCGCGAAACTTCCATCTGGGTCCTGGCGGGCCGTCGTCCGACGCCAGAGGCGCTACACCGGCGAGACCTTCCGGCAAGCATGACGCCCGCGCCTGGGCCTTGCCGGGGGAACGGATGCATGTCCGCAACGGTGGAGTGGCACTGGAGGAAGAGCAACGGGTTGGGCTTGCTTCCGCTTGAAAGGCGGGGCTTCTGCCTTCATGTTGACCGTAAGGTCGGGCAAAGAAGCGGCACATGACGCAATCAGCTAAGGCAGCAGCCGGATCGGGCGGACGCCCGCCCGCACGGAAAGTCGTCCGTCACGCCGCCACTGGCCGCTTCTCGATCGCCACCCTGATGGACGAGCGCGGCGCCGTGAAGGTCGATGACGTGGCCAAGGCTTTCAGCATGTCCAAGGCCCAGCTCGCGGATACCGCCGGTCTCGCCCGCGAGGTGTTCCAGAAGGCCAGCCGCCGCGATGGCCCCAAGGCGCAGAGCCGCGTGCGTGAGATGCTGGAGATCATCAACCTCGTCCAGGGCTGGGCCGGCGGCGCGGCGCAGGCGATGGCCTGGTATCGCGCCGAGCCCATCCCGGCCTTCGGCGGCCGCACGGCGGAGGCTCTGGTCAAATCCGGCAGTGCCACGGCGGTTCGCGACTACGTCGATCACTTGGCGACCGGCGGATACGCTTGAGGTTCAAGGGCGAGTGTTTCCGGGCGCATGACCCCAACTGGGCCTGGAGCCCGCTGTCGGGCGCCGGCGCCGCACTCAAAGGGCGCCGGTTCAATCGGCCGGGACTGGAGACGCTCTATCTCTCGCTCAGCTTCAACACCGTGTTCCGCGAGGTGTCCGGCGGCTTCGCGCATCGCCTGACGCCATACGTCCTGTGCAGCTACGACGTCGATTGCGAGGACGTCGCCGATCTGCGGACCGACGCGGATCGGACCGCCTTCGGTGTCGAGCTGAGCGACTTGGCCTGCGCATGGGGCGATGCGCTGATCGCCGGTCGGGAACCCGCGTCATGGGCCGTGGTCCGGCGCCTGATCGCGGACGGCTACGCGGGGGTCCTGGTCCCGAGCTTCGCCAACGGGGCGACGGCCGACGATCAGAACTTCGTGCTGTGGCGCTGGGGACCCGACTTGCCGCACAAGGTCATGGTGTATGATCCGACCGGAAAGCTTCCGAAGAACCAGCTGTCCTGGTCGTAGGACACCCGCCGCCTCTTCTATCCCTTGAGCGCATGGCCGGCCTACCCGGCCCGTGTTCCACCTCCGCTCAAGGCTTTCCAGCAAGCCGCAACCGGCATTGCAATGCCTGCTTGGGGAACGCAGGTTGAACAACCAGAAGCAATGTGAGGGCGATTTATAAATGAAGGCGGCGGCTCGCTGGTCCGAGTCGAGACAGAGGTCGGACGGGGCTCCGTCCACGGGCCACCCGGGACGCCGACGAAAACCCCGCACTGAGCAAGCTGCCTCGCGCTCTGTCGAGCTGCCTCGCAACGTGAACCCTGCGGTACAAATCCGCGCGCGCCGCTAACCCGCTGAAATTCGGGAGAGTCGTCATGCTGGGCGTGTTATCACCGCGAGCCCGACGACGCGAGATCCGCGAGCGGAGTTGAAGGCGGAATGCTGCATTGCTTCGACATCGGCGGCTCGATGATCAAGGGCGGCGTCGCGCGTTCGCCGCGGGATATGACGCCGACGCGGCGAGTCGCCACTCCGCTCCATGACTTCGATGCCTTCGCGGCCGCCATCGGCGACATCGTCGCGGCCCATGGTGGCGAACCCGATGCGGCCGCCGCGATCGCCATCGCCGGCGGCGTCGATCCCGCGACGCATCGCATCGCCTGCGCCAACATCCCCTGTATCGCCGGGCGCGACCTCGCCGGCGACCTCGGCTCGGTCCTCCGTCGGCGCGTTTCCGTCTTCAACGATGCCGATTGCTTCACGATGGCCGAAGCAAGCCTCGGCGCCGGGCGCGGCCATCGGATCGTCTTCGGCGCCATCCTGGGCACCGGGGTGGGCGGAGGGATCGTCATCGACGGGCGGCTGCTCGTCGGCGCGGGCGGCTTCGCCGGCGAATGGGGCCATGGGCCGGTCGCGGCCACGACGGCCGGCACGCCGCCCACCGCCATCCCACGGTTTCCGTGCGGCTGCGGCCAGAGCGGCTGCGTCGACACGGTCGGCGGCGCGCGCGGGCTGGAGCGTCTGCACCGGCATCTTCACGGCGAAGCCTTGGCCAGCCCGGCGATCATCGAGGCCTGGAGGACGGGCGGCGGCAAGGCGGCCCGTACGGTCGATTGTTTCGTCGACCTCGTGGCGAGCCCGCTCGCCCTCGCCGTCAACCTCGTCGGCGCCTCGATCGTGCCGCTCGGCGGTGGCCTCGCCCATGTCCCGGCGCTCGTCGACGCCCTCGACGCAGCGGTCCGAGCCCGTATCCTGCGGTGGACCTCGGCGCCGCTGGTCGTCCAGGGCCAATGTCGGATCGAGCCGGGGCTGATCGGTGCCGGTCTGCTCGGCATTGCGGAATCCGCCGCGTGACCTCCGTCCTGCTCGAAGTCTGCGTCGACGACGCCGAGGGGCTCGATGCCGCCATCCGCGGCGGCGGCGACCGGATCGAGCTCTGCTCCGCGCTCGGCCTCGGCGGCCTGACACCCTCGCCCGGCCTGATGCGCCGCGCCGCGACGGCACCGGTTCCGGTCTATGCCATGATCCGGCCGCGGGCCGGCGGCTTCGTGTTCGACGGCGCCGATGTCGCAGTGATGGAAGACGACATCGACGCCGCGCGCGAGGCGGGGTTGGGCGGCGTCGTTCTCGGCGCCAGCCGCCACGACGGCCGGCTCGATGCCGCGGTGCTGGAGCGGCTGGTCCGCCGGGCGGACGGGCTCGGCCTGACGCTGCATCGTGCCTTCGATCTCGTGCCGGATTTCGCCGAGGCGTTGGAGGTCGCGGTCGGGCTCGGCTTCGAACGCGTCCTGACCTCGGGGGGTGCCTCGGCAGCGGTCGAGGGTGCGGTGGGGCTGAGAGCGAGCTTCGCCGCGGCGCGCGGGCGGATCGTCATCATGCCGGGATCCGGCGTCACCGCCGACAACTTCGACGCGCTCCGCGCCATCATTCCCTTGCGTGAGGTCCACGCCTCCTGCTCGGAGCGCCTGCCGGAGGGCCGGGGGCGCATCGCGACCCTGGGCTTCGAGGGGCGGAACCCGCGCCGCACCAGCGCCGAGTCGGTAATCAGGCTCAAGTCCCGATGCTCGACCTCGGCTGCAGTCGCGATTTGAAGATCGCTACGGTCGGTCGTGCGATGCGGGGCCCGGATTTGCCGCCGTTCGAAATAACCGCTCCGGCACTCACTTACAAAGAGTGCCAAGCGCTGCCATATGGCGTATAGGTCACCGACCGTCCGTTTGCATCGAGCGCACCTGCCTCGACAAGCTTCGGCACGCCGACCGGAAACGAGCCTCATGAAATTCCGTCCTCTACACGACCGCGTCGTGATCCGTCGCCTCGAAGGCGAAGAGAAGTCGAAAGGCGGGATCATCATCCCGGATACCGTGAAGGAGAAGCCCCAGGAGGGCGAAATCATCGCCGTCGGCCCCGGTGCCCGCGACGAGGCGGGCAAGCTGACGCCACTCGACGTCAAGGCCGGCGACAAGGTGCTGTTCGGCAAGTGGTCGGGCACCGAGGTCAAGATCGACGGCCAGGATCTCCTCATCATGAAGGAGAGCGACATCATGGGCGTCGTCGGCTGATTATTCGTCCGGTTCGCTAGCTAGTTTTTTCGTCCAATCTCACGTCAAGGGCCCAAATCATGCCTGCCAAACACGTCCGCTTCTCCGCCGACGCCCGTGATCGAATGTTGCACGGTGTCGAGATTCTCAACAATGCCGTCAAGGTCACGTTGGGGCCCAAGGGCCGCAACGTCATCCTCGACAAATCCTATGGGGCACCACGCATCACCAAGGACGGCGTGGCGGTGGCCAAGGAGATCGAGCTCGACGACAAGTTCGAGAACATGGGCGCCCAGATGGTGCGCGAAGTGGCCTCGAAGACCAACGACAGCGCGGGTGACGGTACCACCACCGCGACGGTGCTGGCGCACGCGATGATCAAGGAGGGTGTCAAATACGTCGCCGCGGGGATGAACCCGATGGACCTCAAGCGCGGCGTCGACATGGCCGTGACCGCGGCCCTGGCGGAGATCAAGTCTCGTTCGAAGAAGATCAGCTCCTCCGACGAGGTCGCGCAGGTCGGCACCATCTCGTCGAACGGCGACACCTCGATCGGCGACATGATCGCCAAGGCGATGCAGAAGGTCGGCAACGAGGGCGTCATCACGGTCGAGGAGGCCAAGACCGCCGAGACCGAGCTCGACGTCGTCGAGGGCATGCAGTTCGACCGCGGCTATCTCTCGCCCTATTTCATCACCAATGCCGAGAAGATGATCGCCGAGCTCGACGAGCCCTACATCCTGATCTTCGAGAAGAAGCTCTCGTCGCTGCAGGCCATGCTGCCGATCCTCGAGGCCGTGGTGCAGACCTCGAAGCCGCTGCTGATCGTGGCCGAGGACATCGAAGGTGAGGCCTTGGCGACGCTGGTGGTCAACAAGCTGCGCGGCGGCCTCAAGGTGGCGGCCGTCAAGGCGCCGGGCTTCGGCGACCGCCGCAAGGCAATGCTGGAGGACATCGCCGTCCTGACCCAGGGCCAGATGATCTCGGAAGAGCTCGGCATCAAGCTCGAATCGGTGACCTTGCAGATGCTCGGCCGCGCCAAGCGGGTGCGCATCGACAAGGAGAACACCACGATCATCGACGGCGCCGGCGAGAAGTCGCAGATCGACGCCCGCATCGCCCAGATC
>DATBEH010000095.1:0-43786 GCA_036276175.1 Lichenihabitans sp. | reverse complement strand
ACGATACGACATTGTCCTTGAAGGCGGCGATCTTGGCGTTGGCGCGCTTCAGGTCGAGCGGATAGAGCTTGTCGGGAGCGACGCCGTCGGCGAGCAGCGCCGCCTCCCACATGCCGACGCCCCATTTGTAGAGCGAGCGCTTGCCGGTAAACTTCTTGACGTCGAAGAAATCCGCCATGCCTTTCGGCGGATTCGCGCCGAACTTTTGCGCATCATAGGCGATGACGTAGGAGAAGAAGTAGGTCGAGGCGGCATAGTCCCAGCCGAAGCCCGGCCGCATCTTCGACTTGTCGACGATCGTATAGTCGATCGGCTCGATCATGCCCTGCTTGCCGAGCGAGATGGCCGAGAAGGGATCGGCGTCGACGAGATCCCAGGTCGGCTTGCCGCTCTTGTACTGGGCCGTGATGGCGCCTTCGGTCGGCCCGGTGCCGTCCTCCTTCACCGTGATGCCGGTGGCCTTCTCGAAGGGCTGTCCATAGGCCTTGTCATAGGCCTTGATCGCGTCCCCACCCCAGTTGACCAGCACGAGGTCCTTGTCGGCCGCCTGCGCGCTGCCGGCCCGCAGGGCGAAAGGCGCACCGGCCATCAGCGCGGCGGCGAGCTGCGCGAAGCGGCGGCGGCTGATCTCGCCGCGTTCGACCTTGGCGGCGAGGATGTCGAGGCAGTCCTTCTGAAACGCGTCGTTCACCGTCATGCTCCTGCTGCTGCTGTGGAAAGGCTGTCCGGAAGGAGAAAACCCTTGTCGGCCGGCCAGGTGACCCAGAGGTCGCGGCCATGGGCCAAGGCGCGGGCCGCCGTGTCGGTCGGCAGCGTCACGTTGAGGCGCGTGCCGCCGCGCGTCGCGAGGCCGAGCCGCATGGCCGAGCCGAGATAGGTCGTCGTCGTGACCGAGGCCGCGACGCCGTTGCGGTCGTCCGGACAGGTGTCCGCCACGGCCATGTATTCGGGCCGTACCGCGAGCGTGCCGGTGCGCCCGACATGGTCCTGGCGCGGCGCCACCAGGCGCCGGCCCTCGAAGGAGCCGCTGGTGCCCAGGCTGCAATGGCCGACGCCGTCGACGGAGATCAGGTTGATCTCGCCGAGGAACTCGGCGACGAAGCGGTTCGCGGGGCGTTCATAGACGTCCTGCGGGGTTGCGACCTGCAGGAGCTCGCCATGATCGAAGATGGCGATCCGCGAGGAGAGCGAGAGCGCCTCGCTCTGGTCGTGCGTGACGAAGATAAAGGTCGTGCCGAATTCCTGATGCAGCCGCTTGACCTCTTCCTGCATGCGGCCGCGCAGGTGCTTGTCGAGGGCCGAGAACGGCTCGTCGAGGAGCAGGATCGCGGGTTCGAAGACGAGCGCGCGGGCCAGAGCCACGCGCTGCTGCTGCCCCCCTGAGAGTTTCGCCGGCAGCTTTCCCTCGTGGCCGGCGAGGCCGACGCGGGCGACGATCTCGGCGACGCGCTGCTCCACCTCGCGGCGCGGCACCTTCCTCACTTGGAGCGGGAAGGCGATGTCCTGCGCGACCGTCATATGCGGGAACAGCGCATAGCCCTGGAACACCATGCCGAACGCGCGCTCCTCGGCCGAGCGCGTCGTGATGTCCGCGCCCTCGCTCATGAGCCGGCCGCCGGTCGGGCGCTCGAAGCCGGCCAGGATCATCAGGAAGGTGGTCTTGCCGGAACCCGAGGGACCGAGCAGCGTCAGGAATTCGCCCGGCGCCACGTCGATCGACACGTCCTTCAGCGCCTTGAAGCTGCCGAAGGCCTTGTCGATGCCGATCGCGCTCAGTCCGACTGCCCGTGCCGTCACGCGGTTCCTCTCTGCCCAATGGAGCGAAGTTAGAGGGCGGTCCGCCTCACGACAAACGAATAGTTATGCCGTTTGGCGAAAACAGGATTCACGACAACGCCGCACAGACGAGCACTCCTGCCGGGATCCTAGGCGGGCCGCAGCACCGAGGCCGTCTGCACCAGCCGCGATTTCAGCCAGTCGGAGAAGGCCAGCATGGCCGGATTGGCGACGCGGTGATGATCCATGACCAGATAATAGGCCCGGCTCGACCGGATGGCGAAGTCGAACGGCCGCACGAGCCGCCCCGTATCGAGCGCCTGGCGGCAGGTCAGCTCGTCTCCCATGGCGATGCCCTGGCTGGCGCTCGCCGCCGCCAGCACGAGGTTCATGTCCGAGAAGATCACACCTTGCGCGAAGCTCTGCGGCGCGGTGCCCGAGGCCGCGAACCAGCGCGTCCAATCGTCGTGGTCGTCGAGATGGAGCAGAGGGGCGCGGAAGACGTCGAGGGGCTCGGCGAGGCCGCCGATGCGGTTGAGCAGGATCGGGCTGCAGAGCGGGGTGAACTCGACCTCGCTCAAAAGCTCCACCGCGCATTTCGGCCAATTGCCGTCACCATAGGCGATGAATGCATCGACGTCCGGGTGGCTGACGTCGTCGAGGCGCGCCGGCGTGACGACGCGCAAGGCCACGTCCGGGTAGAGCTGCTTGAATTCCGCCACATGGGTGCAGAGCCAGAGCGAAGCGAAGCCCGGCGTGCAGCTGACGGTCAGCGACCCGCGGATGCCCTGGTCGCCGTATTGGACGGCGGCGTCGCCGAGCAGCGTCAGGGCCCGGCGCACCTCGACCGCGTAGCGCTTGCCCTGCGGCGTCAGCGTCACACCCTTGCCGGCCCGCTTCAGGAGGTCGAAGCCGAGATCCTGCTCGAGGAAACGCAGCTGGTGGCTGACGGCGCTGCGGGTGAGATGAAGCTCCTCCGCGGCCCGCCAGACGCTGCCGTGGCGGGCGAAGGCCTCAAGGGCACGCAGCGCTTGCGTGGAGGGAAGGCGCACCGGATGCCTCTGTGACAAGAGACGGACTGACTCGTTATTACGCTTGCAACAGCTTCATCGCTTGCCTGCCCAACCCTCCGCCGCAATCCAGTTGATTTCTTCGATCGACAAGGATGGCCCGTCTTCTCGTTTCAGGAAGCCAAAGGCGTCCGAAATCTGGCCGGTCGGTTCGGCCGCACTCACTTCCGTCCGCCCATCGAATAGCTCGTCCTCGGAGAGCTGCTCATCAGGCTGTCTTCGGAGATCCTTGCACGGCATGATTTGATCCCTTGTGGTGACGACTGGCGTGCTTGTGGCCACGTCTCGGGTCGATCCCTAATCGGCGTAGCGTCGAGACCATTGCGGTGAGGGAAATTCCCAAGACAGGCAAAAAACGATCGCTTTTCGTTGATCCTGCTCACCTCTTATCGTGCCGCACACCTGCCCTCAAGCGGAGTCGCACCATGACAATCGAGACCGGAGCCGACCCCTTCACCCTGCGCCGCCGCAACCCGAAGGGTGGCACCAAGCCCCTCGCCGGCTGGGGCTTTCGCAACGAGACCGACGTCCTGACCGACGTGCTGCTCGGCTCGCCGGCCCATCTCAGGCACCTCGCCACGAGTTCGCTCTCGCGCAAGCACCTGCGCGAGGCACCGTGCAACGTCCAGATCGCCCAGGCGCAGCACAAGGATCTGGTGGCGGCCTACGAGCATTTCGGCGTGCGCGTGCACTGGCATGAGCCCGAACCGGAACTGCCGATGCAGGTCTACGCGCGCGATTCGAGCGTCATGACTCCCTATGGCGCGATCATCACCGCCATGGCCAACTGGTGGCGGCGCGGCGAGAATTACGCGGCCATCCGCACCTGCGAGCGGCTCGGCCTGCCGATCTACGACATGGTGACGGCCGGCGCCTTCGAGGGCGGCGACTTCAACGTCATCGAGGACGGCTGCGTGCTGATCGGCTGCGGCGGCGCCCGCACGCAGGAGGAAGGCGCCCGCCAAGTCGAGGGCTGGTTCAAGAAAGAGGGGTGGGAGACGCGCCTCGCCTTCATCGACGAATATTACGTCCACATCGACCTGATGGTGGTGCCCATCGCGCCCAAGCTCACCGCCGTCTGCCTCGCCTGCACCGAGCCCGGCATCGTCGACTGGCTGAAGGACAAGGGCCACGAGATCATCGACGTGCCGTTTCAGGACACGATGGCGCTCGGCTGCAATTTCATGGCGCTCGGCCGTGATCGCGTCATCGCGCCCGCCTCGAGCCGCGCGCTGGTCGCCGCGTTGCGCGCCCGCGGCTTCGAGGTCGCCGAGGTCGAGACCGACGAAATCTCCAAGACCGGCGGCGGCATCCATTGCATGGCCCAGGCGCTGCGCCGCGTCCCAGGCTGAGGAGGGCTACTCCATCACGGCGCTGTGGTCGACCGCCACGGGCGCGGCGGACTTCTTCAGCAGGAACACCAGCGGTATGGCGCCGAGCGACATCAGCATCATCAGCTTGAAGTCGTCCATATAGCCGATCATGCTGGCCTGGGTGGTGATGATGGCGTCGAGCGCCGCCCGCCCGGCCATCGTGACGGGGCTCAGCATCCGCTCGACCGCGGGCAGATGGAACGTCGGATTGAACGGCGTGACATAGGCCGCGATATTGGCGTGATTGATCTGGGTGTTCTCGATGAGCAGCGCCGAGACCGCCGAGATGCCGACGGAGGAGCCGATGTTGCGCGACAGGTTGTAGAGGCCGGTGCCCTCCCCCCGCTTCTCGGCCGGCAGGGTCGCGAAGGTGACGATCGTCAGCGGCACGAAGAGGAAGCCCAGGCCCGCGCCCTGCACGAAACCGGTGGTGATGATCCGCGCCTCCGATACGTCCTTGGTCCACCCGGTCATGTCGTACATGGCCCAGGCGGTCAGCCCGAGCCCGATCATCAGGAGCCAGCGCGTCTCGATCTTGCCGACGAGCTTGCCGACCAGGAACATGCAGGCCATGGTGCCGATGCCGCGCGGCCCCATGACGATGCCGGCGGTGACGACCGGATAGCCCATCAGCGTCTGCAGATATGGCGTCATCAGCGCCATCGAGGCCAGATAGGTGATGCCGACGATGAAGATGAACATCATGCCGACCGCGAAGTTGCGGTCGAGGAACAGGCGCGGATTGACGAAGGGCTGCTTCGCCGTGAAGGTGTGGACGAGGAAGACGTAGAAGGCCGACACCGCCACGATCGCCTCGATGAGGATCTCGCCCGACGAGAACCAGTCGAGCTGCTCGCCACGGTCGAGGAACATCTGGAAGGCCGCGATGGCGAGGCTCAGCGTGCCGAAGCCGAGCCAGTCGAGTCGCGCCGTGATGTCGGTCTTGGTCTCGGCCACGAAAGCGCTGACGCCGGCGAAGGCGATCGCCCCGATGCCGAGATTGATGTAGAAGACCCAGCGCCAGCTGACGTTCTCGGTCAGCCAGCCACCGATGACCGGGCCGAGCACCGGCCCGACCATGACGGAGACGCCGAAGAGCGCCATGGCGCGGCCGCGCTCCTCGGGCGGATAGATGTCGAGCAGAAAGGCCTGCGACAGCGGCACCAGCGCCGCCCCGAAGAAGCCCTGCAGCAGCCGGAAGCCGACGATCTGCATCAGCGACTGCGCCAGGCCGCACAGGATCGAGGCGACGACGAAGCCGGCGATCGACACGAGCAGCACGCGCTTGCGGCCGAAACGGCCGGCGATATAGCCCGAGGGCGGGGTCATGATCGCCGCCGCCACGATGTAGGAGGTGAGCACCCAGTTGATCTGGTCGGCGCTGGCCGAGACGCTCCCCTGGATATAGGGCAGCGCCACGTTGGCGATCGTCGTATCGAGCGCCTGCATGATCACCGCGAGGATGACGCAGGCGGTGATCGCCCCGCGATTGGGGACGACGGCCTCAGCCATGGCGTGCCACCAGACCGTCGACATAGGCGCGGGCCTTGGCGATCCACGGCTCGGCCTGGTCGAACCAAGGCCGCGCCGCCGCGACCCAAGGTTTGACCATCTCGGGCAGGCCCCGCGCATGGCCCGTGTCGACGTCGACGACGACGCTCATGCCCACGCGCAGCGGCGGTTTCGACGGGTCGAGATCGATGCGGACGCGCATCGGGATGCGCTGCACGACCTTGACCCAGTTGCCGGTGGTGTTCTGCGCCGGCAGCAGCGAGAAGCTCGATCCCGAGGCCGGGCTGATGCTCTCGACCGAGCCCTTCCATTCGATGCCCGGATAGGTGTCGACCGTGACCGTCGCCGGCTGGCCGGGCTTCACATAGGTGAGCTCGGTTTCCTTGGGGCTCGCCTCGACCCACATGTCGGTGTCCGAGATCAGGCTGAAGCCGGGCTGCGAGGCCTTGAGATAGGCGCCGACCTGAAGCGCGTCGACATTGGTCACGATGCCTGCAAAGGGAGCGCGGACGATGGTGTCGTTGAGGTCGCGCTGGGCATTGTCGACGGCGGATTTCGCCTGCAGGTAGAATGGATTCTGGTCGACGGCCTGGTTCGGGTCGTTCCCGAGCTGGGCCAGCATCGCGCCCGCCTGCGCCTCGGCCACGAGGATCCGCTGGCGCGCCGAGACGAGATCGTGGTTGGCCTGGTCGTAGGCGGCCTTCGACGCCGCGGCATTGGCCACGAGATCCTGCTGCCGCTTGAACGAGGTCTCGTAATAGGGAAGGTCGGCCTTGGCCTGGGCGATCTGCGCCTGCGACTGCTTGTAGCTGGCCTGCAGCGTCAGCACCTGGTTGCGGACCGTGCCGAGCTGTGCCTGCGCACCCTCGAGCGCGATGCGGAAGGACTCGCCCTTGAGGCGGAACAGCACCTGCCCTTTCGTCACATGCTCGTTGTCGTGCACCTCGATCGCCGAGACCGTGCCGGAGACGTCGGTCGAGACACCGAGGGACTGCGCCTGCACATAGGCATTGTCGGTCGACATCACCTGGCCGCCGACCACGTAGTCGTAGCCGCCCCAGACCAGCGCCACCGGCAGCAGCGCGAAGAGGAGCGGTCGCAGGAGGAGGCGGCGGCGCTTCGGCGGCGAAATCGCCGCCGCGACGGGCTTGGCGGGTTCGGCCGTCGGAGCCGGAGCCTCCGCCGGCTGCTTGGCAGCCGGCAGCCGCTCGACCACAGGCGGCTCGTCGGACGCGGGCGACTGCTTGGCCTCGGGCGGCGCGGGAACCTCGCGCAGCACGCGGCGCGGCTCCGCGCGGGCCGCGACGTCGCCGCCGACGGGCTCCGCGTCATGCATGTCGATGTCCCGTCGGGACGTTCCTTCAACCATGACTTGCCTCTGCCTCGACGACCGGCAGCATGCAGGCCTCGATCAAATTCGCCTTCATCGTCGTCAGCGCCTGCATCAGGCAGGCCTGCTGGTCTTCGGTGAGCCCGCTCAGCGCCTCGGCCCGCGTCGTGTCGCCGATGACGCGCAGCAGCGACAGGCTCGGATGGGCGTCCGCCGTCAGGTACAAGAGCCACACGCGCCGGTCGCTCGGATGCTGGCGGCGCTCCACCAGACCGCGCGCCTCGAGCTTGTCGAGGATACGCACGAGCGTGATCGGCTCGACCTCGAGGATGTCGGCGAGGCCGGCCTGATTGATCCCCTCGTTTTTGGCGAGATGGACGAGAACCTGCCATTGCGAGCGCGTGAAGCCGAGCCGCGCCGCGCGCTGCTCGAAACGCTTGCGCATCAGCCGCGCGACATCGTGGATCAGGAACCCGACCGTCGGCGCATTCATCGGCTACGGCCTCTCGGCATTTCGACGCCCGCATGGAACACGGCGTTCCCTATGAAATCGTATCCGTTTCCTGTCATAGGCTCACCGATCATAGACATGCTTATGATCGACATATATAGGTATCGCCACGCAAGGGCAAGCGGCGCCATCGCCAACGGCTTTTTTCGCAGGGGCTCGGGACGATGAGAGGTAGCGAGCTCTTCTGGGCCGCGATGGCCGTGGCGCCGCCCGCGCTCGCGGCGCCCGCCTTCAGCTGCGGCGGCTTCGCCCTGCAAGGCGGCGCGCAGCTCGTGTGCAGCCACATCGACCCGACGGCGCCGGCGCAAATGTGCACCTACAGCTGGAGCCTGATGGGGGGTGATGGCCTCGACGTCGTCAGCGGCTCGTTCCTGCTCGCCCCCGGCATGAGCAATCTGACGGTCTACCAGGGCAGCGGCTTCTCCTATGCGATCTCGAACCCGATCGTGCTGTGCCAGGGACGCAAGGCGGGGTGAAAACCGTCATCCGCCAGGCGCGTCCGACCATCGCAAGAGCTTGACCGGGCGTCATCGCGAGCGCAGCGAAGCGACCCAGATCTAGCCTGGGTGCTAAATTGCATCGCTACGCTCGCAATGACGGCGGCGCAGGCATGGTTGAACGGTTTCCCGCCACAGAGTCGTTCACCCGAACGCCTGGCGAGCCGCCGCGTTCGCCTTGACGAGCGACATTCGCGCCGCCAGTCTGGACCGCAGGGTAGCGTCGATGCCCGAGCCGCCGAGGAAATCCATGTCCGTCAGCACGCTTCACGCCGGAAAACCCTCGGCCGAATGGCAGCAGCGGGTCGAGCTCGCCGCCTGCTACCGGCTGCTCGCCCACTACCGGATGACCGACCTCATCTATACCCACTCGACGGTGCGGGTGCCGGGCGAGCCCGGCCATTTCCTGATCAATCCTTACGGCTACCGCTGGGAGGAGATCACCGCCTCTTCGCTGGTCAAGATCGACGTCGACGGCAACACGGTGGGCGACAGCCCGCACCGAGTGAACCCGGCCGGTTTCACCATCCATAGCGCCGTCCACATGGGCCGGCACGATGCAGCCTGCGTCATCCATACCCATACGCGCGCCGGCATGGCGGTCTCGGCCTTGAAGGCGGGACTCATGCCGTTGAGCCAGATCGCCCTGCAGTTCCACGGGCGCCTCGGCCTCCACGACTACGAGGGGATCGCGCTCGATCTCGACGAGCGCGAGCGGATTACCGCCGACCTCGGCAGCCGTTGCGGCCTCATCCTGCGCAACCATGGCCTGCTCACGGTCGGGCGCAGCGTGGCCGAGGCCTTCAGCCTGATGTATTATCTCAATCTCGCCTGCGAGGTGCAGGTCTCGGCCCTTTCGATGGGGGCCGATCTCGTCACCCCGCCGCCCGAGGTTTGCGAGAGGGTCGGCCGGCAATATGACCGGATGGCCTTCGACGACGGCGATCTTCAACTCGAATGGGCCGCGCATCTGCGCATGCTCGATGTCCTCGATCCGTCCTATCGGACGTGATCTTCGGACGGGAGGACCATCCATGAGCCAGCCGGACAAGAGCGAGTTCGATTGGACGCTGCCGTCGCGCGACTACCGCGACCCGGCGCTTCACGAGCGCGAGCGCCAGGAGATCTTCGCCCGCAACTGGATGCTGTTTTCCTGGTCCGAGCGGCTGAAGGAGCCGGGCGACTTCGTCACCGGCACGTTGGCCGGCTATCCGGTCTTCGCGATGCGCGACGACGACGGGCGCGTGCGCGCCTTCCACAACGTGTGCCGGCACCGCGGCGCGCAGCTTCTCTCCGGCGAGAACGGCCATTGCGGCAAGCTCGTCGTCTGTCCCTATCACAACTGGAGCTATACGCGCGCCGGCCGCCTCAACAAGGCGGTCGATTTCGGCGGCGAGGCGGTCTTCGACCCGGAAGCCTGGAGCCTCCATGCCATCGACGCCGAGGAATGGCGCGGCCTCGTCTTCCTGCGCCTCAGGCGCGGCGGCGTGAGCCTGAAAGAGTGGCTCGGGCCGATCGCCACCATGGCGGCCGACCATCCGCTCGAGCGGCAGCACTATTTCATGTCGAAGGATCGCGACTGCGCCGTCGACTGGAAGACCTACGGCGAGAACTATCTCGAATGCTACCATTGCCGGACCATGCATCCCGGCCTCTGCGCCGCCATGGACATCGACAACTACCGGATCGACACCTATCCGCGGGAGAAGTTCTTCCACCTGCACGCGCCCAAGCGCGACGGGGGTTTTACGCGCGGCCTTTACTTCTACCGGTTCCCGGTCCTGATGCTGAACCTCTATGACTGGGGAAGCTCCATCGCCACCATCGAGCCGCTCGGGCCGGGACGCATCCGCCACCTCAACTGGTATTTCTTCACCGACGTCTCGCCCGGGAAGGAGGAGGAGAACCGCAAGTCCGCCGAATGGTCGGCCCAGATCGTCTCCGAGGACCTCGACATCATCATCGGCGTGCAGCGCAACCTCGATGCCGGGATCTACGAGCGAGGGCCGCTGTCGCCGAAATACGAATATGCGGTCAAGGCCTTCCAGGACATGGTGCGCGACGAGCTCGCGCCGAAAGGACCGGCGCGCGTGGCGGCGGAGTGATCGGCGACCCGTGTCTCCAGCTTGTGCGCTACCGGCCCTCTCAGGCGCGGACACCGTCGCGATAGATGGCTTCGATCCGCCCGACCTCCTCGGCCGTCAGCGCGGCAAATTCATTCTCCCGGGCGCGGCGGCTCAACGTCCCCCGGTTCTGCCTGAGAAAACGGAGGAGAATATCCAACCGGCGCTCGCCCATGTCGACGATCGCCGTGACCTGCCGGTGAAACCGATCGCGATGCTCGAGAAAGGCCAGCTCTTCGGGCAACTCGTGATCGACGGCTCTCGTCAGGCATTCGAACAGATACTCGGAATGCGCCGTCGCATCGAAATAACGGTAGAAGTCGGCGGTCTCTCCGGCCACGTGCACGTGGCCCTCCGTCGTGGGCGACCATGCGATAAGGTCCAGCAATGGACGCGAGACGCCCTCGAGAACATCCTTGTAGCGGGCGATGTCGTCCAGGATCACGGTGGAGATCGGGAACACGATCTCGGCCGGTGTGACATTCCGTTCAGCCAGGACATGATGCATCAGGAACCTGTGGATGCGCCCGTTCCCGTCCTCGAAGGGATGGATATAGACGAAACCGAACGCGACGCTGGCCGCCGTCAGGATGGGATCGTAGCCGCGAGCGGACGAGATCTCGTCGAAGCCGAGCAGGCCCGACAGCAGATCGACGAGGTCGCTTGCCCTGGCGCTGATATGCTCCGGTTCGGGCTCATTGAAGGCGTTGTGCCGACCCACGAACCCTCCTTCGTCCCGCAGCCCCGTCTGGACGAAGCGATCGTCACCGATGAGTTCACGCTGCAGCCGTATGATCTGATCGAGGGTCAGCGTGATCTGCCCAGCCTTGCCGATCACCCCGCCCCATCGCGCCAGCCTGTCTCGGGGCGGTCGCTCGCCTTCGATTGCGAAGGAGGCTTTCGAGTCGCTGAGCAGAAGGAAGGCCGCAGCCCGCGCGATCACCTCTCTCGGGGCGCTGCCGACGATACGACGGGCTCTTTCCGCGATGTCGCCGGCGATGAAGGCGTCGAGGGCGTGGGTGCGGTGGACGAGCGGGCAGAACCGACGGTCTCCGGGGATGTTGTTCCTGATGCGGAACCGCCTGTCGTTGACGGGCCGGGCGGCGGCATATTGCAGGGTCGTGTCGATGGCGTGGACGTAAGCGCCCGCCGATGTGTCCGGAACGTCGAGTCGCCGTTCGGTCAGCCATTCGTAGAAGAAGCAGAGCCGGCGCAGATAGGCGCTCGTCGGCTTCGTTTTTGCGGCTGCGACCAGTTCCCCTCCGTCGAGCCTTTCGAAGACATTCTTCAGGATGAGCAGCTCGACGCCCTCGTGCTTCAGGGCAAAGACCAGGTGGTCGACAAGGTGAGGCCTCGGTCGCAAGGTGCTGGGATAGATCGCCCAGCCATCTTCCTTCCGTCTGACGGACCTGGCGGACACGGCGGAGAGCGTATGCGGCAAGGGAACGTTCAGATCGAAGGCCTCGATCAAGGCGCTGTAGCCGGCGAGATGAGCCTCCGCCGGCAACCGTCGGCCCCGAAAGATCGTGACCAGCGGTCCGCCCACATCGGTATCGGAAAAGCGCATGATCGGCCTCAGCGCGTCAAAAACCCGAACAGGGCAAGAATTTTTATCACAGTGGCGCCCTGGCCGTCATTTTTTGTAACGCCGTTGTTGCAATCGAGCGTTTCGGCTGCGTCGCGCCTGCGACAGCACGGCGCCCGCTCCTCTCAACCCGGAGAACGTTCCACTTGACCGCCCCTGCCTCCACCCCCGATCTCACCGTCGGCAAGAGCTACGATGCCATCATCATCGGCGCGGGCCATAACGGGCTCGTCTGCGCCAACTATCTGGCGCGCGCCGGCCTCAAGGTGCTGGTGCTCGAGCGGCGCGACGTCGTCGGCGGCGCGGCCGTGACGGAGGAGATCGCGCCGGGCTTCCGGGCCTCGATCTTCTCCTATCTGATGAGCCTTCTCCACCCGCGCATCATCGCCGAGTTCGAGCTCAAGCGGCATGGGCTGACGGTGCTGCCCTGCTCGGACATGGTCTCGCCGCTCGCCGGCGACGACTACATCCTGTTCTCGGACGACACCGCTAAGACCCAGGCGAGCTTCGCCAAATTCTCCAAGGCCGACGCGGCCATCTATCCGGAATTCGACCGCTACCTCGGCGAGGCGGCCGACATCGTCCGCAAGCTTTTGTGGGAAACGCCGGTCGACCCTGCGCGGCGCGACTGGCGCACCTTCAAGGACGGTGCCTCCTTCCTGTGGCGGCACCGCCGAATCGGCCGCAAGATGTATCGCGTCGTCGACATGCTGACGATGAGCGCCTACGATTTCCTGCGCGAATGGTTCGAGGACGAGCGCGTCATGGCGGTGCTCGCCTACTACGCCTCGATCGGCACCTTCGCGGGCCCGAAATCGCCGGGCTCGGCCTATGTGATCATGCACCACGTCATGGGCGAGCATACGGGGGCCGGCGGCTGGGGCTTCATCAAGGGCGGCATGGGTGCCATCACCCAGGCCCTCGCCGCCTCGGCGCGCGAGAAGGGCGTCGACATCGTCACCGGGGCGCCGATCCGCGAGGTCCGCGTCCAGGGCGGCCGGGCCACCGCCGTCGTGACCGAGAGCGGGGAGACCTATTCGGCCAAAAGCATCGTCTCCAACGCCAGCGCCAAGATCCTCTACCTCGACCTCGTGGGCGAGCAGCACCTCCCGGCCGAGGTGGTGCGCGAGATCAAGACCTACCGGACCTTCTCGACCGCCTTCAAGATGAACATCGCCTGCGAGAGGCCGCCGCAATACCGCATCCTCGACCGCGTGCGGCGGGAGGGCGCGCTCGGCAATTTCGCCTATCCGACCTACATGCATATCGCGCCCGACATCGATTACCTCGAGCGCGCCTACGACGACGCCAAATACGGCTGGTATTCGTCGCGGCCGTTCATCACGCCCGTCGTTCCGACGATCGTCGACGACACGCTGGCGCCGCCGGGCAAGCATGTGGTCAACCTCTTCGGCGGCCATGCGCCATATACGCTCAAGAACGGCGACTGGGCGGTCGAGAAGGACAGGTTCAAGAAGACGGTGTTCGACACGATCGAGGACTGGGCGCCGGGCTTCTCGAACGATGTGATCGAGGCGCAGCTTCTCGTCGCACCCGACATCGAAAACATCGTCAGCCTGCCGCAGGGCCATATCTTCCATGGCGAACTGTCGACCGACCAGCTGTTCTTCCAGCGCCCGGTCTCGGGCTACGCCGATTACCGCACGCCACTGCAGGGCCTCTATATCTGCGGCTCCTCCATGCATCCGGGCGGCGGCGTCTCGGGCATCCCGGGCTACAATGCCGGTCGCGAGATCCTGAAGGATCTGCGACGGAGGGCATGACGATGGCGGCGGGACCCTGCAGCCAGCCGGGCTAAACGCGGCGTAAGTCGGCTTCGGCGATGATGGCCGCCGGCCTCGACCCTTGTCCGGTCGGCCTTTTCTTGCGTTTTGCTGCCGCGAGGCGGCGGCGCGCCAGCACGGGAAGACATCGTGAGCATCGGTTTGCTGGCGCTGCTCGACGATGTCGCGGGCCTCGCCAAGGTGGCGGCCGCTTCGCTCGACGATGTCGCGGGCCAGGTGGCCAAGGCCGGCATCAAGGCGGCCGGCGTCGTCATCGACGACGCGGCGATGACGCCGGGCTACGTCGTCGGCTTCGCCGCGGCACGCGAACTGCCGATCGTCGGCAAGATCGCGCTCGGATCGCTGCGCAACAAGCTGCTGCTCCTCTTGCCGGCCGCGCTGGCCCTGGAGGCTTTCGCGCCCTGGGCCATTATCCCGCTCCTCGTGATCGGCGGCGCCTACCTCTGCTACGAGGGCACCGAGAAGGTCTACGAGGCTTTCGTCCCGCAGGCGGCCCATCCACCCGAGGCCGGGCAGGATCGGGCGTCCGAGACCCCCGAGACGCTCGAGGCACGGAAGGTCTCGAGCGCGGTGAAAACCGATTTCATCCTCTCGGCCGAGATCATGGCGATCACGCTCGGGGCGCTCCCCGAGGGCACGCTTTGGGAGCAGGCGGTGGTGCTGGCCCTCGTCGGAATCGGCATCACGGCCGCCGTCTATGGCGGCGTCGCGCTGATCGTGAAAGCCGACGACGCCGGCGTGGCGCTTGCCGGATGGCGCCGGGCGGCAGCCTGGGCGGCCCCGGTGCGGGCCTTCGGGCGCAGCCTCGTTCTCGGCATGCCGATCTTCCTGGCGGTGCTGAGCGTGGTCGGCACGGCCGCCATGCTCTGGGTCGGCGGCGGCATCGTTCTCCACGGCCTCGACCTCTACGGCCCGGCCGCGATCGGCGATGCGATCGATCGTCTCGCGGATATCGCGGCAGCAGCGGTGCCGGCGATGGCGGAGGCGACCCACTGGGCCGTGTCGGCCACGGCGTCGGGCCTTGCCGGCCTCCTGGTCGGCGCCATCCTCATCCTGGCGACGACCTTCGTCCTCGCCCCCGGCTGGAAGCGCATCAGGGCGTTGCGCGGCTGAGGTGAAGGTTACGGTGATCTTAAAATGTCGACTATGCGTTGGATCCCGCATGAGCGTGTCGATCCGCCGAATTCTTCGGCGACGTCAGACCGATACAATGGCCCGGCAGGATGAAGAGCGACGTTAGCGCATGAACGACCGGCCCCGAAACAAGCCGGCGGCCCGCCCCGACAGCGAGGAGAAGCGCCGCGACGCGGCGCGCATCAGGGCGGAACTGACCTACACGGATCTCGGCACCGACCCCTTCGTCGCGGCGGTGCGCGCGACCCGCATGCCGATGATCGTCACCAATCCGCGTGAGGCCGACAACCCTGTCGTGTTCGCCAACGATGCCTTCTGCCGGCTCACGGGCTATGCGCGCGTGGAGATCCTCGGACGCAACTGCCGCTTCCTGCAGGGGCCGGACACCGATCCGGCGACGGTCGCGCGCATCCGCGCCGCGGTCGACGCCGAACGGTCCGTCGAAGTCGACATCCTCAACTATCGTAAGTCGGGCGAGACATTCTGGAACCGGCTGCTGCTGGCGCCGGTGCGCGACGGCGACGGCGTGACGGCCTATTTCTTCGCGAGCCAGGTCGACGTGACCATCGAGCGCGAACGGCTCGAAGGGCTCGAGAGCCACAACACGGCCCTGACGGCCGAACTCGCGGATCGCCTGCAGGCCCAGCACGAGAGCGAAGCGCGCCTGCGCTTCGCCGCCGAGGCCGGCAGGCTCGGGATCTGGGATCTCGACCTTGCCAGCGAAGAACTGACGGCCTCGTCGGTCTGCAAGGAGAATTTCGGCTTCCCCCGGACAGCGACATTCGCCTATTCGCAACTCCACGAGACCGTCCACGACGAGGACCGTGACCGCGTCAAAGAGATGATCGCGCACTGCATCGCGACCGGGGCGGACTACGACATCGAATACCGGGTCACCAAGCCTGGCGGCGTCGTGGGATGGGTCGAGGTCCGCGCCCAGGTGCTGCGCGCGGCGGACGGGACACCGCTCCGCATGGCCGGCATCTCGCTCGACATCACCGGGCGCAAGGCGGCCGAGAGGCGCCGCCTCGCCCTGGTCGAAATCGGCGACCGCATCCGCGATCTGGAGGATCCCGACGACCTCGCCTTCGCCTCCGCCGAGATCTTGGGCCGAACGCTCGGCGTGAGCCGCGCCGGCTACGGCACCATCGACCCCGTGGCGGAGACGATCAGCATGGCGCGCGACTGGAACGCGCCCGGGATCCGGAGCCTGGCAGGCCTCTTGAGATTCCGCGACTACGGCTCCTACATCGAGGACCTCAAGCGCGGCGAGACGGTCGTCTTCGCCGACGCCGAGACCGATCCGCGCACCGCCGCCACCGCCGATGCCCTGAAGGCGATCAGCGCCCGCTCGGTGGTCAACATGCCCGTCACCGAGCAGGGCGGCTTCGTGGCGCTGCTCTACCTCAACCACGCCGAGGCGCGGTCCTGGTCGACCGGCGAACTCGCCTTCGTGCGGGAGGTCGCCGACCGGGTCCGGACCGCGGTCGAGCGCCGCCGCGCCGAACAGGATCTTCGCCGCCTGGCAGCCTCGCTGGCGCAGCAGGTCAAGGACCGCACCGCCGAGCGGGACGACATCTGGAGGTTGATCCCGGACCTCTTGATGGCGGGCACCCTCGACGGGCGCTTCCTGGCGGTCAATCCGGCCTGGACCCGGGTCTTGGGTTACACCGAAGCCGAGCTGCGCGCGCGCCCGTTCTGGGAGCTCATCGACCCCGCGCTCATCCACCTCAGCGCGCAGGCCGTGGAGACGATGCGGCGGGGCGAGACGGCGCGCCACACCAACCGTGTCCGCACGGCGGGCGGCGACTATCGCTGGTTCGACTGGGTCAGCGCGCCGGCCGGCAACATCTTCTATGCCGTGGCGCGCGACATCACCAACGAGAAGGCGCGCCAGGCGGAGCTCGAGGCGGCGCAGGAGGCCCTGCGCCAGTCGCAGAAGATGGAGGCGGTCGGCCAGTTGACCGGCGGCCTCGCGCACGACTTCAACAATCTGCTGACCGGCATCTCGGGAAGCCTCGAGCTGCTGCAGGTCCGGGTGGCGCAGGGGCGCCTCAAGGATATCGACCGCTACGTCGCGGCCGCGCAGGGTTCCGCCAAGCGCGCCGCGGCGCTGACCCATCGCCTCCTCGCGTTCTCGCGCCGCCAGACGCTCGAGCCCAAGCCCATCAACGTCAACCGGCTGATCGCCGACATGGAGGAGCTGATCCGCCGCACCGTCGGGCCGGGGATCACCGTCGAAGTGGTGGGCACGGCGGGGCTGTGGTCGATCCAGGCCGACCCGAACCAGCTCGAGAATGCGCTGCTCAACCTGTGCATCAACGCGCGCGACGCCATGCCGGAGGGCGGGCGGCTGACGATCGAGACGGCCAACCGTTGGCTCGACGACCGGGCCGGGCGCGAGCGCGACCTCGAACCGGGACAATATCTCTCGCTCTGCGTCTCGGACACCGGAATAGGCATGACGCCGGAGGTGATCGCGCGCGCCTTCGACCCGTTCTTCACCACCAAGCCGCTCGGGCTCGGCACGGGGCTCGGCCTGTCGATGACCTATGGTTTCGTGCGCCAGTCGGGCGGCCAGGCGCGCATCTATTCCGAGCCGGGCCATGGCACGGTCGTGTGCCTTTACCTGCCGCGCCACTACGGCGAGGAGGAACGCTTCGCGGCGGGCGACGCTGCGCCGGACAGGGCGGCCGCCGTCGAGGGCGAAACCGTGCTCGTCGTCGACGACGAGCCGACCGTCCGCATGCTGGTGCGCGAGGTTCTGGAGGATCTCGGCTATCGGACGATCGAGGCGGGCACCGGCGCCGACGGGCTGCGCGTCCTGCAATCCGAGGCCAGGATCGACCTCCTCGTCACCGACGTCGGCCTGCCGGGGGGCATGAACGGCCGCCAGGTCACCGACGCCGGCCGGGCGCTACGGCCCGGTCTCAAGGTCCTGTTCATTACCGGCTACGCCGAGAATGCGGTGGTCGGCAACGGCCACCTCGACCCCGGCATGCGGGTCCTGACCAAGCCTTTCGCGATGGATCAGCTCGCAAGCCGCATCCAGGACCTGATCGGCGAGGCGTAAGTCCTGCCGAACGACTCTGGTTTTCGCCGAGCCGCGAGCCGTTTCATCGAGATGGACCTGCGGGGCGAGTCCATCTCGATCCCGCTCTATTGGGCGGGAGCATCGCCGCCCTTCATCGGATCGGCCTTCATCGAGTCGCCCTTCATATGATCGCCCTTCATGGCCTTATGCTTCTTCATGTGCTTGTGCATCATGGCGTCGCCCTTCATCGAATCCGCCGCGTAGGCGGCCGGCGCAGCCGCAAAGCCGAAGGCGAGCGCGGTGGCGGTGATGGCCAGCGCGATACGGTGTGTGAACGTCATGGTCGTGTCCTCTTTCAAGGTCGCCGGCCGCCGCCTCGCGGCTGCGGGCGCCACTTCCCTCTTCGATGCCACCGGCGCGCCGGTTACACAGAGAAAGGGCGTCGCCGATGAGCCAGCGCCCAGCGTGCGACGAGCTGGTTGAGGAAGACGACGATCGCGACCGCCAGCAGATGGACGGCAAGGTCCGTCGCCGACGCGTCGTAGGGATGGAAGAAGTTGAGGAGCGAAGCGGCGCCCGCCGCGATGGCGAGGCCGCCCGTCGCCGCCGTGAGATTCGGGCGCAGCGGGCAGGCACGGCGGATCATCACCACCATCAGGGCGGATAGCGGGATCGACACCGCCACGATGAAGACGAGGCAGATTCGCACTTCGCCCATCGATGCGTCATGCGTTCCCGGAACGAGCCAGGTCCTCAGGCAGCCCATGCCGCTGGCACCGACCCACAGCAGGAGGCTCGGCACCGGGAGCAACGCCCACCAGGGGCTGCGGCCCGGCACGCTGAGATGGAACACCGCCGCGGCTCCGAGGATCGCCGTGAGCGTCGAGCCCAGCACCGCCAGCCACATGTCGGGCGCTCCCATCAGGCGATGCGCGATTGCCGGAAGATCGGCGAAGCTCGCCAGGACGCCGGCGAGCGCCGCCACGCCCGCGAGCCAGAGCAGCGCGCGCACGCCGGGCGGCCTGAGGCGCCGCACCGGCTTGAGATCGGTGCCGAGGCGGTCGATCATGTGGTCGATCGTGTCGAGGTTCGACATGTCTCACTCCGCCCGGTCGAAGCGGTCGCGCAAGGCCTTGAGCGCGCGATGCAGGTTCACCTTCAAGGCCCCTTTGGTCCTCCCCGTCTCCGCGGCGGCCTCGCTCAGCGAGAGCTGGCGCATGGCCAAAGCCTCGACCGCCTCGCGCTGCCCGTGCGGCAGGCGTGCCACCGCACTCTGCAACTCTTCGTTGCGGCCGCCCTCCTCCCAGGCCTCCTCGGGCGTCGCGCCCTCGGCCGGATAGGCCGCGTAGATCGTGTCGTCGGCGATCTCGCGCCGGGTCTGGCGTCCGCGATGGCGAAGGTCGTCGATGGCGCGGCGCTGGGCGATGGCGTTGAGCCAGGCCGTGAAGCTGCGCGCCGGGTCATAGGTCTGCCGCGCCCGATGCACGGTCAGCAGCACCTCCTGGACGACGTCGTCGACCCGCTCCGCTGCGACACCGGTGCGTCGCACGATCCGTTTCACGTGCGGGACGCAGTCTCTCAGCAGAGCCTCGTAGGCCACCCTGTCACCCGCCTGCGCGGCGGCCATCCGGGCCGACCAGAGCCGGTCGACGTCGGTGCCGCCTCCTGAGGCCGCGCTGTTCATGCCGCTCCGGTCGTGGTTCGTCGGATGGTCGCGAGGTCCTGTATAGGCTCGCAAGCTCGCGTAATCCAACTCCACGTCGGCAACCCCGGCCGCAGGCGTGAGGGCCCGGCTCTCCCTGGCACTACGCCGGCCGGACCCCGAGAGTTACAGCGTCGCGATCGCCACATAGCGACTCTGCCGCCCGAATCGATCAGCTGTTGCCGATGAGGATGCCGGTGGCGAGGACGAGGCCCCCGCCGAGCATGACCTTGGCGACTGCAGACAGCGGCGGCGTATCCATATAGCGCCACTGGATCAGGGCGATGGCCAGGAGTTCGAACAGGACCACGATACCGGCCACGATGGTCGCGGTGTAGAAGTTGGGGATGAGATAGGGAACGGTATGGCCGATCCCGCCGGCGACGGTCATCAGCCCGCAGACCAGGCCCCGCAGCAGCGGCTTGCCGCGGCCGGAGAGCTTGCCGTCGTCGGCGAGGGCCTCGGCGAAGCCCATGGAAATGCCGGCCCCGAGCGAGGCCGCGAGACCGACCAGGAAAGCCTTCCAGGAATCGTGGGTCGCGAACGCGGCGGCGAAGACCGGCGCGAGCGTCGACACCGACCCGTCCATCAGCCCGACGAGCCCGGGCTGGATGATCTGCAGCACAAAGCTTCGGCTGGCATGGGCATCCTCCCGGCCCCGCGCCTCGCCCGGAAGGTGGCGCTCCTCGATCTCGGACGCCTTCTGCTCGTGGCCGGCCTCGGCCTCGGCGAGGTCGCCCAGGAGCTTGCGGACGGCCGCATCCGTCGAGCGGAGCGCGGCTTGGCGGTAGAACCGCTCGGCCTCCCGTTCCATCTGGGCCGCCTGCCGGCGCACCGCTTCGATCCCCAGCGGTCGCACCTGCCAGACCGGCTTGCGGGGCACCGTGCCGCGGACGTCCTGGCGGCGGACGAGCGGAATGTGGTCGCCGAACTTCTCGACGAACAGGTCGATGAGCCGCCGGCGATGCTGGCTCTCTTCAGCGGCCATGTCGGCGAACATACGGGCCGTGTCGGGATAATCGTCCCGGACCGCATGGGCGAAATCCGCGAGTAGCCGGCCGTCCTCTTCCTCGCTGCTGATGGCGAAGGCCAGGATCTCGCGTTCCGTCAAGCTTTCGAAGGATTTCATGGAGCACTAATCTGGAATTAGAATAATTCCAATGAGACTAGCGGTGGCATCGGATGCGTGTCAAGCGCCTGGTTCCGATGCGATGAACTCGCGGGTTGTTTTGCTCCAACGGCGGCCGGGTGCGACACGCCCGAGTCGCAGCGCGAGGGCGTCTCGCCTCCTGCCACTCGGCGACGTGTCGGCGCCTCGTCAGCCGATCGCCATCAGGCTGGCGTTGCCGCCTGCCGCCGCCGTATTGACGCTGACCGTCTTCTCCTCGACCAGCCACTCGGTCGGAAAGTCCTCGGCGCCTCCCGCTAGGCCCTCGGCCGACACGGCATGGACCGGAACGACCGCGCCGGGCGCCTCAGCGAGGCGATGGAGCACGACCTTGAGCCCCTCGGCGTCGCCCTCGTAGAGCACGGCATCGGGGCGGGCCGCCGTCCAGTCCTCGGGGGCGGCCGCGATCATCTCGGCCGCGGCGCGCGGTAGGCTCGCCAGCATGGTGTGAACGGCGGGCGGCGCCACGACCGCGACGCGGTTGCCGGCGGCGAGCGCCGCCGCCAGGGCCGCGAAGAGACCGCGGGCGCTCTCGGCCATCACCAGAACCGTGCCGCGCGGCTCGAACCCATAGGCGTTGCGCTCGCCGACCGGACCGGGAAGCTCCGTCTCGCGGCGGGACGGCGCGGCCTTCAGGTAGGCTACGGCGCGGGCCGCGGCGGCCTCGTGACCTTGCTTGCCGAGCCAGTCGGCGAGGGCGGCGGCCGGCAGGCTCGGGATGCCGCCTTCGACGGTCGCGAAGGGGGGCGCGCCGGTGACGAGCCGGCGCAGGTAGAGCGGGCCGCCGGCCTTGGGGCCGGTGCCGGAGAGGCCATTGCCGCCGAAGGGCTGCACGCCCACCACCGCCCCGATGATGTTGCGGTTGACGTAGATGTTGCCGGCCGCGACCTTTGCCGTGACGCGCGCCACCGTCTCGTCGATGCGGGTATGCAGTCCGAAGGTCAGGCCGTAACCCGAGGCGTTGACGGCGTCGAGGAGCGCATCGAGCCTGTCGCGCCGATAGCGCAGCACATGCAGCACCGGACCGAACACCTCGCGCTTCAGCTCGGAAAGTGCCCCGATCTCGATCAGCGTCGGCGCCACGAACGTGCCCCGCGCCGCCTCGGCGGGGAGCGGGGCTTCGGTGATGCGGTGGCCCGCCTCACGCATCGCCACGACGTGGTCGAGGATCGTCTTGCGGGCCGTGTCGTCGATCACCGGCCCGACGTCGGTCGCGAGCCGGTCCGGGTTGCCGACGGCGAGCTCCGCCATGGCGCGTTTGAGCATGGTGAGGATCCTGTCGGCCACGTCCTCCTGCAGACACAGGACACGCAGGGCCGAGCAGCGCTGCCCGGCCGAGTCGAAGGCCGAGGCCAGCACGTCGCCCACCACCTGCTCGGGCAGCGCCGAGGAATCGACGATCATGGCATTCTGCCCGCCCGTCTCGGCGACGAAGGGCACCGGCCGCCCATCCGGATTGAGGCGCGCGGCAAGCTGCTTCTGGATCAGCCGAGCCACCTCGGTCGACCCGGTGAAGACCACGCCGCGGACGCGTTCGTCGGCGACGAGCCGCGCGCCCACCTCCCCCGCGCCGGGCAGCAATTGCAGCGCGCCGGCCGGCACGCCGGCCTGGCGAAGCAGCGCGACGGCGCGCGCGGCGATGAGGGGTGTCTGCTCGGCAGGCTTGGCCAGCACCGGGTTGCCGGCCGCGAGCGCCGCCGCCACCTGCCCGGTGAAGATCGCCAGCGGAAAGTTCCAGGGCGAGATACAGACGATGGGTCCGAGCGGCCGGGCACCGCCGAGTCGCTCGGCCTCGTTGGCGTAATAGCGCAGGAAGTCGACCGCCTCGCGCACCTCGCCGACCGCATTGCCCAGCGATTTTCCCGCCTCGCGCACCGCGAGGTCGATGAACTCCGCCATCCCGGTCTCGAACAGGTCGGCGGCGTGACGCAGCATGACGGCGCGCTCCGCGGCCGGCGTGGCGGCCCAGCCGGCCGCGAACCTGGCGGCGGCGGCGAGCGCCGCATCGACCGTGGCCGCGTCGGCGAAGACCGCCGTCCCGACACGGTCGTCGCGATCCGCCGGATTGCGGATCTCGATCTCTGCTCCGGCATCCTTCTGCTCGAGGAGCCTATCATCGCCGTACATCTCCGCATCCCCCTCATCCGGCCGTTGCTGCGCAACGTCCACCTTCTCCCGCGAGGGGAGAAGGGGATGCCTCGTTCTCTCGGCGTTGGCGCCCTTCTCCCCTCGCGGGAGAAGGTGGCCCGAAGGGCCGGATGAGGGGGCTACGGAACTGCGCGCTTCCGGTAGCCTGCCGAGCAGCGGCACCGCTCGCCGTCGTGTCGCGGCCCCTTGTGCGAGAGCCTGCGCGAGGCTGGCGAGCCGATCCTCGTCGGCGAGGTCGAGCCCGGCCGCGTTCGGTCGCGCGGCCCCGTAGAGGTCGCGCGGCAGCGCGATCGCCGGATGCGGCGCGCCGGGCGGCACCATCGCCGCGGCCTCGACCGCCGGGTCGGCGATCAGCGTGTCGACGCTTACATCCGGATCGGCGATGCGGTTGACGAAGGAGGAATTGGCGCCGTTCTCGAGCAGCCGCCGCACCAGATAGGCGAGCAGCGTCTCATGCGTGCCGACCGGCGCGTAGATGCGGCAGGGCCGGTCGAGCTTGCCGCGGCCGACGACCTCCTCGTAGAGCGGCTCGCCCATGCCGTGCAGGCACTGGAACTCGTACTGGCCGGGCCGCCACGGACCGGCCAGCGCATGCACGGCGGCGAGCGTGCGGGCGTTGTGGGTGGCGAATTGCGGGAAGATGGCCTCGGGCTCGGCCAGCATCTTGCGGGCGCAGGCCATGTAGGCGAGATCGGTGTAGATCTTGCGGGTGTAGACCGGATAGCCGTCCTGCCCGTCGACCTGGGCGCGCTTGATCTCGCTGTCCCAATAGGCGCCCTTGACCAGCCGCACCATCAGCCGGTGGCGCGACCGCTTGGCGAGGTCGATCAGATAATCGATCACGAAGGGGGCGCGCTTGCCATAGGCCTGTACCACGAAGCCGAGGCCGTTCCAGCCGGAAAACTCGAGCGCGACGCAGAGCGCCTCGAGGAGGTCGAGCGAGAGCTCCAGCCGGCCGGCCTCCTCGGCGTCGATATTGAGGCCGATGTCGTAGCGCCGGGCCAGCACCGCCAGCGCCTCGAGCCGGGGCAGCAGCTCGCCGACGACGCGGCCGCGCTGGGCCCGCGAATAGCGCGGATGGAGCGCCGACAGCTTGACCGAGATGCCCGGGCCCTCGATGACGCCGCGCCCGCCGGCCGCCCGGCCGATGGCGTGGATGGCGGCCTCGTAGTCGCCATAGTAGCGATCGGCGTCGGCCATGGTCATGGCCGCCTCGCCGAGCATGTCGTAGGAATAGCGGAAGCCGCGCGCCTCGAAGGTCCGGGCGTGTTGGAGCGCCTCGGCGATCGTCTGGCCGGTGACGAACTGCTCGCCCATCATGCGCATGGCCATGTCGACGCCGCGCCGGATCAGCGGCTCGCCGCCCTTGGCGATGAGACGCTGCAGCGCGGTGGCGAGGCCCGTCTCGTTGACCGAGCCGGTCAGCTTGCCGGTGACGACGAGCCCCCAGGTGGCGGCATTGACGAACAGCGACGGGCTCTGCCCGATATGCGAATGCCAGTCGCCCGAGGCGATCTTGTCGCGGATCAGCGCGTCGCGCGTCGCCCGGTCGGGCACCCGCAGCAGCGCCTCGGCGAGGCACATCAGCGCCACGCCCTCGTGGCTCGACAGGGCATATTCCTGCACCAGGCCCTCGACGCCGCCACGCTTGGGCTTCGCCCGCAGCGCGCCGACGAGCCGCCGCGCCGTGGCGGTGGCCATGGCCTCTCGGGCGGGATCGAGTCGTGCTGCCGCGATCAGCGGCGGGACGCAATCGGGCTCCGGCCGGCGGCAGGCGGCCGTGACCGCGGCACGCAGCGGCGATTGCGTCGCGATCTCGCGCGACAGCGCGGCGAAGGGTGCGTCCCGGGTGCCTGACGAAACCATGGAGACCTGCCGAGGACGGAGGGCGTTGCCACCGCGCGAGTTCTGGCAGGTCGCGGAAGCTTATTCAACCGCCGGCCCGCCGCCCTCGCCGAGGTCGGCCTTCGCCACGATGTCCGGCCGCCAGCGCTTTGCCGGCGGCCCCGATCGCGATAGCGTGCCACAGCGGAGGCCCGGATCATGAGCGCAGGCGGCTGGACATTGGCGGATGCGCCGCGCCTCGACGGCCGCGTCGCGCTCGTCACGGGCTCCACGGGCGGCCTCGGCACCGAGACGGCGCTCGGGCTCGCGCGGCTCGGTGCCGAGGTCATCGTCAGCGGGCGCAATGCGCAGCGCGGTGCGGCGGCGCTGGGTCTCATCCGGCAGGCCGTGCCGACCGCGAAGGTCGCCTTCGAGATGCTCGACCTCGCCAGCCTCGCTTCGGTCGAGGGCTTCGCGGCGCGGCACGGCCCGGCCGCCCTCGACATCCTGATCAACAATGCCGCGGTCATGGCCCTGCCGGCCCGCGCCACCACGGCCGACGGGTTCGAGATGCAATTCGGCACCAACTATCTCGGCCACGTCGCGCTCACCGCCGCGCTGACGCCGGCCCTGCTGCGGAGCCGCTTCGGCGCGCGCATCGTCAGTCTCGCCAGCCTCGCCCACCGCAAGGGCCGCATCGCCTTCGACGACCTGCAGGGCGAGCGGCGCTACGATGGCTGGGCCGCCTACCGGCAGAGCAAGCTCGCCATGCTGATGTTCGCGCGCGCCCTGCAGCGCCACGCGACGGCCCGCGGTTGGCCGCTCCGCAGCATCGCTGCCCATCCGGGCTGGGCGCTCACGCAGATCATCCGCAACGGTCCGGGCCGCAGCGACCCGGCCTGGAAGGTCGCGTTGATGCAGTTGGTGTTCGGCCTCATGAGCCAGTCGGCGGAGGCAGGCGCCCGGCCGATCCTCTTCGCCGCGACGGCGCCCGAGGCGGAGCCCGGCGGCTATTACGGCCCGACGCGATCCGGCGAGCGCAAGGGGCCGGTCGGCTCGTCGATGGTCGAGGCCCAGGCGCTCGATCTCGACGCCGAGGAGCGGCTCTGGGCGGTGTCGACGCAACTGACCGGTGCCCGCTGGCCATGATCGCGGCCGAACCGAGATCCCGATCGCATCGCCGGATGGCGCGGGATATCGACATTGCCTTACGACGCAGCGAACTTTTCAGAGGGTCCGTGCATTGTGGGTAAGACCCAACGTGAACTTCGCCCGCCGGTTGTCGCCGGCGGGTTTTTTGTTGATCAGAATACCGCCGGCGGCTCCGTCGTGCCGGGGATTTCGGGCGGCGCGCCGGGCGGAATGCCGAGCGGCTCGCCGACGCCGGGGTTTCTCACGTCGGGACCCGGTTCCGGCACGCCGATCGGATCGGCCGGCGGGTTCTCGGGTGGCGTCGGCGGAGACACCGGCTCGGGGAATGGATCGGCGGGCTGCGGGCCGGGGTCGGGCTGCGGGCTCATCGGATCCGGCATGATGTTTCTCCTTGCAGGTCGCAGGGCCAACGCGCAGATGTCCGGCAAGGTCGCATCGGCGCGGCCGGGAACGGGTCATGGCTGAAACCCTCGTCAAGATCTGCGGCCTGTCGAGCCAGGAGGCGCTCGATGCCGCGCTCGGCGCCGGCGCCGACCGGATCGGCCTGGTGTTCTTTCCGAAGAGCCCTCGCCACGTCGGGCTCGAGCGCGCCCGCGCCCTGGCGGAGCGCGCGCGGGGACGGGCCGGGGTCGTGGCGCTGACGGTCGACGCCGGGAATGCGGCGCTCGATGCCATCATGGCCGCCGTCGCCCCCGACATGGTGCAGTTGCACGGCCGCGAGACGCCGGGGCGGGTGACGGAGATCGCGGCGCGGACCGGGCGCCGCATCATCAAGGCGCTGGGCGTTTCGGCCCGCCAGGACCTCGGAGCCGTTCCGGCTTACGCGGCGGTGGCCCACGAGATCCTGTTCGACGCCAAGCCGGCCGCCGGTGCCGCCCTGCCCGGCGGCAACGGCCTCGCCTTCGACTGGCACGTCCTCGCCGGACTTGACCTCGCGGTTCCGTTCATGCTTTCCGGTGGGCTCGACCCGGACAATGTCGGCCGCGCCCTGACCGTGACGGGCGCGCCGGCGGTGGACGTCTCGTCGGGCGTGGAGACTGCGCCCGGCGTGAAATCGCCGGAGAAGATCCGCGCCTTCATCCGCGCCGTGCGTGCCGGCTAGAGCATGGTGCCGAAGGCTCGGCACGGGTCCGGATGACATCATGGTCCGTCGTATTGCAACCGTCGCGTCCGAGGCCGAGGAGTGCACTCCGTGGTGAAGCCCGAACTGCCGAATTCCTTCAGGAACGGACCCGACGAGCGGGGTCGTTTCGGCAATTTCGGCGGCCGCTTCGTCGCCGAGACGCTGATGCCGCTGATCCTCGATCTGGAGAAGGCCTACGAGACGGCCAAGGCCGACCCGGCTTTCGCCGCCCAGATCGCCGATCTGCATACCCACTACGTCGGGCGGCCCTCGCCGCTCTACTTTGCCGAGCGGCTGAGCGCGCATTGCGGCGGCGCCAGAATCTATTTCAAGCGCGACGAGCTCAACCATACCGGCGCCCACAAGATCAACAACGTGCTGGGCCAGATCCTGCTCGCCATGCGCATGGGCAAGACGCGCATCATCGCCGAGACGGGCGCCGGCCAGCATGGCGTCGCCACCGCCACCGCCTGCGCCCGCTTCGGCCTGCCCTGTATCGTCTACATGGGGGCCGTCGATGTCGAGCGGCAGAAGCCCAACGTCTTCCGCATGAAGATGCTCGGCGCCGAGGTGCGGCCCGTGCAGTCCGGCGCCAGGACGCTCAAGGACGCCATGAACGAGGCGCTGCGCGACTGGGTCACCAACGTCGAGGACACGTTCTACTGCATCGGCACCGCCGCCGGCCCGCATCCCTACCCGGCCATGGTGCGCGACTTCCAGTCGATCATCGGCACCGAGGTCAGGGCGCAGATGCAGGCGCGCGAGGGCCGCCTGCCCGATTCGCTCGTCGCCTGCATCGGCGGCGGCTCGAATGCCATCGGCCTGTTCCACCCCTTCCTCGACGATCCGGGGATCGAGATCTTCGGCGTCGAGGCCGCCGGCCACGGGCTCGACACGCCGGCGCACGCCGCCTCGCTCGCCGGCGGACGGCCGGGCGTGCTGCATGGCAACCGCACCTATCTGCTGATGGATGACGACGGGCAGATCGAGGAAGGCCATTCGATCTCGGCCGGCCTCGACTATCCGGGCATCGGGCCGGAGCATGCCTGGCTCAAGGACGTCGGCCGCGTCACCTACCTGTCGGCGACCGACAAGGAGGCGCTCGCCGCCTTCCAGCTCTGCTCGCGGCTCGAAGGCATCATTCCGGCGCTCGAGCCGGCCCATGCGCTCTCGGCCGTCCTCAAGCTTGCGCCCGAGCGGCCGGCGAGCCACCTGATGGTGATGAACCTGTGCGGACGGGGCGACAAGGACATCTTCACCGTCGCCGACCACCTCGGCGGGATGTGATCGTGACCCAACGCCTCGACGCCCGCTTCGCCGACCTCAAGCGCCAGAACCGCGCCGGCCTCGTCACATTCGTCACCGCCGGCGACCCCGACCTCGAGACCTCGGCCGCCCTGCTCAAGGCCCTGCCGGGCGCGGGCGCCGATGTGATCGAGCTCGGCATGCCGTTCACCGACCCGATGGCCGACGGTCCGGTCATTCAGGCCGCCGGCCTGCGCGCGCTCAAGGGCGGCCAGACGCTGGCGAAGACGCTGCGCATGGTGCGCGACTTCCGGCGAGGCGACGAGGCCACGCCGATCGTGCTGATGGGCTACTACAATCCGATCTACGTCTACGGGGTCGAGCGCTTCCTCGTCGACGCCCGGGAGGCCGGCGTCGACGGGCTCATCGTCGTCGACCTGCCGCCCGAGGAGGACGACGAGCTCTGCCTGCCGGCGCTCCGGGCCGGCCTCAGCTTCATCCGCCTCGCGACGCCGACGACCGACGCCCGGCGCCTGCCGGCGGTGCTGGCCAATACCAGCGGCTTCGTCTACTACGTGTCGGTGACCGGCATCACCGGCTCGGCCGTGCCGGATTACGAGCGCGTTGGCGATGCGGTCGCCCGCATCAAGCGGCACACGGATCTGCCGGTGGCCGTGGGGTTCGGGGTCAAGAGCCCGGAGGGCGCGGCCGCCGTCGCAGCCTGCGCCGATGCGGTCGTGGTCGGCACGGCGCTGATCGACACCCTGGCCGCAACCTTCGAGAACGGCCGGGCGACGCCCGGGAGCGTGCCGGCCGCCACCCGATTCGTCTCGGCGCTCGCGGCCGGCGTCAGGTCCGTCGCTCGTCCTCAGGACAAGAACCCATGAGCTGGATCCACAACGTCGTTCCGCCCAAGATCCGTTCCTTCCTGAAGAAGGAGACGGCAGAGAACCTGTGGGTCAAGTGCCCGGACAGCGGGCAGCTCGTCTTCCACAAGGACCTCGAGAACAACCTCTTCGTGGTGCCGGGGTCGGGCTATCACATGCGGCTCGGCGCCAAGGCGCGCCTCGCCGCGACTTTCGACAATGGCCAATGGGAGGACATCGCCGTCCCCGAGGTGCTCAACGATCCTTTGAAGTTCCGCGACGAGAAGCGCTATGCCGACAAGCTCAAGGAGGCGCGCCTCAAGACCGGCCTCAGCGATGCGATCAAGCTCGGCTTCGGGCGGCTCGAAGCGCGCGAGGTCACCGTCGCGGTGCAGGACTTCGACTTCATTGGCGGCTCGCTCGGCATGGCGGCGGGCGAGGCCATCGTCACCGGCGTCGAGCGGGCGCTCGAGCGCCGCACGCCGTTCATCCTCTACGCCGCCTCGGGGGGCGCCCGCATGCAGGAGGGCGTCTTCTCGCTGATGCAGATGCCGCGGACCACGGTGGCGCTGAACCGTCTGCGCAGCGCCCGGCTGCCCTATATCGTCGTGCTCACCAATCCGACGACGGGCGGCGTCACCGCCTCCTATGCCATGCTGGGCGACATCCATATCGCCGAACCCGGGGCGCTGATCGGGTTCGCTGGGCCGCGGGTCATCGAGCAGACGGTGCGCGAGAAGCTGCCCGAGGGCTTCCAGCGGGCCGAATATCTCCAGGCGCACGGCATGGTCGACATGGTGGTGCATCGCCGCGACATGCGCGCCACCCTGGCGCGTCTCTGCGACTTGCTGACCCGTCGCGACGACCAGGCCGTCGTCGGACCGATACCCGCCGTCCCGGCGGCCGCCTGAGCCGGGGGCCTGCAGCTCTCATGCTGGTGAGCCCCGGCCGTGCCGACCGGCTGATGGAACGGTTCCTGCCGCTCCACCCGAAGAAGATCGACCTGTCGCTCGGCCGCATCGAACGCCTGCTCGGCGACCTCGATCACCCCGAGACTCGCTTGCCGCCGGTGATCCACGTCGCCGGCACCAACGGCAAGGGCTCGACCGTGGCCTTCATGCGGGCCATGCTGGAAGCGGCCGGCAAAGCCGTGCATGTCTACACCTCGCCGCACCTCGTGCGTTTCCACGAGCGCATCCGCCTCGCCCATGCGGGGGGCGGACGGCTGGTCGAGGACGACGAGCTTGCCGAGGCTTTCGAGCGCTGCGAGCGCATCAACGACGGCCGCTCGATCAGCGTCTTCGAGATCACGACGGCGGCCGCCTTGACGCTGTTTGCCGCCCATCCGGCCGATTACCTGCTGCTCGAGGTCGGCCTTGGCGGCCGGTTCGACGCCACCAATGTCGTGCCGACGCCGGCCGCGGCGGTCGTCACGCCGGTCTCGATGGACCACCCGGAATTCCTAGGGCGGACCGTCGACGCCATCGCGTTCGAGAAGGCCGGGATCCTGAAGGCCGGCGCGCCGGCGATCCTCGCCGAGCAGGATCCGGCGGCTCTCGCCGTGCTGCGCCGGCAGGCGGCGCGGCTCGGCGTCAGGCCCGTCGTCGGCGGCGATGATTTCCACTGTCACGAGGAGCACGGGCGACTGGTCTACCAGGACGAAGCGGGCCTCCTCGACCTGCCTCTGCCGCGTCTCGTCGGCCGCCATCAGCATGGCAATGCGGGAACGGCCATCGCCACGCTGCGCCACGTCGCGCCGGGACTCGACGCGGAAGCTCACGAAGTCGGGCTGCTCAAGGCCGACTGGCCGGCGCGGCTGCAGCCGCTGCGGCGCGGCCGGTTGCCGGAGATGGCGCCGAGCGGCGCCGAGCTCTGGCTCGACGGCGGCCATAACGTCGACGGCGGGCGCGTGCTGGCCGAAGCCGTGGGCGAGATGGAGGAGCGGCAGGGCCGGCCTCTGATCCTCGTCTGCGGCATGCTGAGCACGAAGGACCCGGCGGCATTCCTCGCCGCCTTCAAGGGCCTCGCCCAGGAGCTGCTGGCGGTGCCGGTCGGCGGAGACCATAGCGGGCGCGAAGCAGAGGAGATCGCCTCGATCGCGCGCCGCATCGGCATCGAGGCCGCCTCCTGCGCCGGCATCGAGGCGGCGCTGCGCTACCTCGCCGTCCGGCGCTGGCGCGATCCGCCACGCGTCCTGATCACCGGCTCGCTCTATCTCGCAGGCGAGGTACTCGCGTTGAACGGCACGCTGCCGGAGTGATCCTGTTGTCTTCGGTGGGAAGAGGCGACGCGGGGATCCGATGGTCCGACGAGCTTGGATTGCCGGGTCGAAGCTTGACAGTTCAGGCTTCGTTCTATATCGCACGTTCATCCGATGACGTGGTGCGAAAACCGTCTGCGCAGTGGCGCAAGACGAGCTTTAGCGCCGGTGATCGGCCCAGCAGGTCTCTACTGCAAAGAAGCCGGCCGCTCCGCAAGGGCAGAGCCGGCACGAACACGAGGATCAAGATGTTCGCAGTGATCAAGACCGGCGGCAAGCAGTACAAGGTCGCCGCCGAGGATGAAATTATCGTGATGGCTCTCGAGGGCGAGGCCGGCGATGCCGTGTCCTTCGGCGAGGTGCTGAGCTTCGGCGACGGAGCGACGCTCGAGGTCGGCGTCCCCTTCGTGGCCGGCGCATCGGTCGCCGCCGAGATCGTCGGCCAGAAGCGCGGCCCCAAGGTCATCGCCTTCAAGAAGCGTCGCCGGCAGAATTCGCGCCGCAAGCGCGGTCACCGGCAGGACTTGACCGTCGTGCGGATCACCGAGATCGTCACGGCCGGGCAGAGCCCGCGGGCCAGCCGCAAGACGGCTGCCGAAGCGTCGGCCGATGTGCCGGCAGCCCATGCGCCCGAAACCGGCGCGGTGGAAGCCGTCGTCGCGTAAGGACATCATCGCGGTCCGTCGAGGCGGGCGGTCTTTGCCGCCCCGCCACCGGGCCGATCACCAGGGTTCAGGAGCAGCATCATGGCTCACAAGAAAGCAGGCGGGTCGTCCCGCAACGGCCGCGATTCCGACGGGCGCCGCCTCGGCGTGAAGAAGTTCGGCGGCGAACGCGTGCGCGGCGGCAACATCATCGTGCGCCAACGCGGCACCAAATGGCATCCCGGCACGAATGTCGGGCTCGGCAAGGACCATACCTTGTTTGCCCTCTGTGACGGCCACGTCGCCTTCCAGAAAAAAGCCAACGGACGCGCCTATGTAGCGATCCTCAAGATGGCCTCGGTCGCCGAGGCCGCCGAATAGGTGGGGTCACACGAAGAACCCCACCCGGTGCCAGCAGCCCCCGGTGGACGGTTCTTCGACGGAACCCTTGAGCGGTTCCAGAGAACCTAAAGTCCAGAGCCTGACGGCGAGGGGGAGGCGGCCACCGTCTCCCCTTCGTCGTTCCCGGAGCGCCGCCCATGGCGGCTCTCCCGCTCAAGGAGCTCTGGCATGTTTCCGGATATCGTGCGGGAAGAGATCTTCCGTCTCGAAACGCAGCGCCTCTGGCTGCGATGGCCGCTGACGACGGATGCCGCCGTCGTTCCGGCCGACCGTCCGCCTCCTGTGCAGGCGCAGCAGGGCCGCGAGGCCTTGCCCGAAGCCGCAAGCGGCGATCCCTACGGCGTCGCCTCGAGCGACGGAGCGGGCGATCGCATCGGCCGCACCGAGGCCCTGCGGGCGGCGAATGCCGCCGGGACGGCGCTTCACCTCGTCCTCACCGGACGCGGCCTCGACCGGCGCGTCTTCGGCGCGATCGGCCTCACGCCGATCCGCGAGAGGATCGAGAACTGCGGGCTGAAGCTCGCCGGCACGCTCGACCCAAACCGCTGCGGGCAGGGCCTGATGACGGAAGCCGTGCAGGCGATGGTTGATGCGGCCTTCATGCTGACCGATACGCCGCTCATCGCGGCGTCGGCCCGCGTGCGCGATCCCGCCTTCCGCCGCGTGCTCGAGAAATGCGGCTTCTCCTACTGCGGCAACGGGCTCGACACGCCCAATTCCGGCGCCGGCCTCGTGGCGTCGGACCGGTTCCGGCTCGACCGCAAGGCCTGGGCGAGCCTCAAGGCGTGGCGCATCCCGGGCGTCGTGCATGCCCGGGGACGCGGCGCGGCAGACTGCCGTCCGGGCGCGTGAACCAATCCTCCTCCTCGCTACGGCGCTAGGAGATGCACAGAACTCGGGGTTTTTCCCTTCTCCCCCCGCGGGAGAAGGTGCTCGAACGCTGCCAAGTTTACGCAGCCAGCGTAAACTTGGCAGCCAGTGAGGGCGGATCAGGGGGTACCTTCGGGAGGAGCGACCCCTCATCCGGCTTTCGCGTTCCGCGAAACCCACCTTCTCCCGCAAAGGGAGAAGGAAACACCATGCCATTCGCCGGATGTGTGAATCGCCTAGCGCTACGGCGGGGAGGAGCCGTCAGCGGGTCAGCGGCCGCGTTGCCGCATCGAGCCAAGCCTCTACGTCGGGCTCGACGAGCGGCGTCACCTTGGCTCTCACCTCGGCGTGGTAGCGGTCGAGCCAGGCGATTTCATCGACCGTCATCAGCCTCGGCTCGATCAGCCGGCGCTCGATCGGCGCGAAAGTCAGCGTCTCGAAGCCGAGCGACGGCCGCTCGCCGCGCGCGATCTCGCGCGGCTCGACCATCAGCAGGTTCTCGATGCGGATGCCCCACTGGCCGGCGCGGTAATAGCCGGGCTCGTTCGACAGGATCATGCCTTCGACGAGCGGGGCCGTGCCGAGCTTGCTGATCCGTTGCGGGCCCTCGTGCACGGACAGGTAGGAGCCGACCCCGTGGCCGGTGCCATGGTCGAAATCGAGCCCCGCCTGCCATAGCGCCTGTCGCGCCAGCGGGTCGATTTGAGCGCCCGACGTGCCCTTGGGAAACACCGCCCGCGCCACCGCGATGTGGCCCTTGAGCACCAGGGAGAAACAGCGCCGCATCTCGGCATCGGCGTCGCCGACCACGAGGGTGCGGGTGATGTCGGTCGTGCCGTCCTCGTATTGCGCACCGCTGTCGATGAGAAAGATACCGGCCCCGATCTTGAGATTCGAGGCGGCGGTGACCCGGTAGTGCGGGATGGCCGCGTGCGGGCCGAAGCCGGCGATGGTCGGGAACGACACATCCTTGAGCGCGCCGGTGTCGCGCCGGAAGGTCTCGAGCGCCTCGACCGCCGAAATCTCGGTGAGGGACCCGCGCGGCGCCTCCTGCTCAAACCAGTGCAGGAACCGGGCGAAGGCGGCCGCGTCGCGCAGGTGGGCGTTGCGTGCTCCTTGCCGCTCAGCCTCGGCCTTGCCGGCTTTGAGCAGCGTGATCGGGTCGGCGGCGACGTCCGGCCGACCGCCGGCCTCGCGCAGCGTCTCGACCAACCGAAACGGCGCCGTGGCCGCGTCGAAGCGCAGCCGGGCGCCGTCGCGCCCGAGGCGCGCCAGGTCGATGGCCAGCATGCCGGGTTCCGAGATTTCGGCCGCACCGGCGAGCGTATCGCGCACGCTGTTCGAGAGCTTGCGGCCGTCGGCATAAAGCGTTGGCGCGCCCTCCCGCCGCACCAGAGCGAAGCTCAGGGGGAGCGGCGTGTGGCTGACGTCGGCGCCGCGGATGTTGAACAGCCAGGCGACGGCATGGGGATCGCTGACCACGAGCCCGTCGGCCGGGCCCAGCGCGGCCTTGACGGCGGCGAGCTTCTGGCCGCGATCCTGGCCGGCAAGATTGTCCGGATGGAGCACGATGGCGCCGAGCGGCGGCGGCGGCCGATCGGTCCAGACCGCATCGATGGGATTGGTGTCGACCGGCTCGAGCGTCCCACCCGCCGCCTCGGCGGCGCGGGCGAGGCGCTCGACCTGCGCGGGCGTATGCAGCCACGGGTCGTAACCCAGCTTGCCTCCGCTCCCGAGATGCGCCTCGATCCAGGCGTCCGGCGGATCGTCGACCAAGGATTCGGGAGCGAAGATCTTGGTGTCGACCTGCTCGCGCACCTGCACCGTGTAGCGCCCGTCGACGAAGATGGCGGCGGTCTCGCGCAGCACGACGGCAAGGCCGGCCGAGCCGGTGAAGCCCGTCAGCCAGGCGAGGCGCTCCGCGCCTTTGGGAACATATTCGTTCTGGTGCTCGTCGGCGCGCGGCACGACGAAACCGTCGAGGCCTCGGCGATGGATCTCCCCGCGCAGCGCCGCGGCGCGCGCGGCACCATGCGAGGGGTCGGCGGTCTCGTCGAACGACTGGTGCAAGGCTTCGAACATGCCCGCCACTCTAGAGCAGTATCGGATCGGATGGAATCGCATTGCGATTTCATCCCGATGAAACTGCTCGCGTTTCAAAGCTGGAGCAGTTCGGCGACAGCCGAACATGCTCCAACACCACCCGGCCCGGCGCAATTTGCCTGCCGGACGCCGGACGCCGGAGAACGGAGCCGGATGGAATATGTCGCCATGGTGCGGACGTCAGGCCCGTCGAGCCCCGTCACCGCCATCACGTCGACGCGCTCCACCATCCCAGGACGAACCGGCAATAGCCCGCTCTGCCTCGCAGCACGGCACGAGGCACGACAGGTCCAGACCTTCGCACACCGTGCCCTGAACGAAGACGGCTGCGTCGGCGGGAGATCGTTCGTTTTCGAGCCAACCGTCAGTAGCGCCAGCGCTGGGCGTTGGCGACGAGGAAATCGCGCAGCACCTGGACGCGGGCGACGCTCTTCATCTCCTCCGGATAGACGAAATAGCAATCGAGCTCCGGCATGTCGTCGCTCTGGAGGATCTGGACGAGGCCGGTATCCTGCTCGGCGAGATAATCGGGCAGCACGCCGATGCCGGCGCCGTTCTGCACCGCGAGACGGATGGCCACCATATTGTTGACCGAGAGGGCCGAGGGTCGCGGGTTCTTGGCGTCGCGGCCGCCGACCTGCAGGGAATTCAGCATCGAGACGAGGTAGTTCGACGGCGAGCCGGAATAGCCGAGGAGGCGATGCTTGGCGAGGTCGTCGAGCGTCTTCGGCTGTCCGTGGCGCTTGAGATAGGCCGGCGACGCATAGGCATGGTAATGCACGGTGAACAGCCGACGGCGGATCAGGTCGGGCTGGGTCGGCTCGCGCAGCCTCAGGCCGATGTCGGCCTCGCGCATGCCGAGGTCGAGCTCCTCGTCGGTCAGGATCAGGTTCAGCCGGATGTCGGGATAGAGTTCGAGGAATTCGCCGAGACGGGGCGCCAGCCAGCTCGTGCCGATGCCGAAGGTCGTGGTGATGCGCAGGTCGCCATGCGGCTTGTCGCGGCTGTCGACGAGGTGGCTGCGCACCGCGTCGAGCTTGAGCATGACGTCCTGCACGGTGCGGAACAGGAGCTCGCCCTGTTCGGTGAGGATCAGGCCGCGCGCATGGCGATGGAAGAGCGGCGTCTCGAGGTCCTGCTCGAGGGCGCTGATCTGCCGGCTGACGGCGGACTGGCTGAGGTTGAGCGCCTGTCCCGCGTGGGTGAAGGAGCCGGCGTCGGCGGCCGCCTGAAAGACGCGCAATTTATCCCAATCCACCCCGACCTCCCCTCGCGACGATCGTGACCCCAGGCTCTCAGTCCCAGGCGCCGATCATCTGCGGTTCACGCGCTTCCTCGGCCCGCGCCGCGGCATCCGCGACATGCTCGGCCAGGAACTTCTCGGCTTCGAGAGCCGCCATGCAGCCCATGCCGGCGGCGGTGACCGCCTGCCGGAAGATCTTGTCCTTGACGTCGCCGGCGGCGAAGACGCCGGGGACATCGGTGGCGGTCGAATCGGGGCGCGTCAGGATATAGCCCTCCGCATCCATCGGCAGCTTGCCGGCGAAGATCGTGGTGGCGGGCGAATGGCCGATGGCCACGAAGACACCGTCCGTCGGGCGGCGCCTCAACGTCCCGTCGATCCGGTTGCGCAGCTCGACGCCGGTGACGCGCGGTGGCGTGCCCTCGCCAAAAATTTCCTCGACGGTCGAGTCCCAGACGACGTCGATCTTCGGGTTGGCGAACAGCCGCTGCTGCAGGATCTTCTCGGCCCGGAACGAATCGCGCCGATGCACCACGGTGACACGGCCCGCATGATGGGTGAGGTAGAGCGCATCCTCGACCGCGGTGTTGCCGCCGCCGACGACGATCACTTCCTTACCGCGGAAGAAGGCGGCGTCGCAGACCGCGCAGCCGCTGACGCCCTGTCCCATGAAGGCTTTTTCCGCCGGCAGCCCGAGCCACTTGGCCTGGGCGCCGGTGGCGATGATGAGCGTCTCGGCCAGGTAGATGTCGCCCGCGTCCGTTCGGCAGGCGTAGGGCCGCCGGGTCAGGTCGACCTCGGTCACGATGTCGTAGACGAGCGTGGCGCCGGCATGCTCGGCCTGGGCGCGCATCTTCTCGGTCAGGTCGGGCCCGAGGATCGAGACCTCGCCGGGCCAGTTCTCGACGTCCGACGTGATGGTCAGCTGGCCGCCGGGCTGCAGGCCCTGGATGACCACGGGCTCGAGCGCCGCCCGGGCCGCATAGACCGCCGCCGTATAGCCGGCAGGACCCGCGCCGATGATCAGCGTCTTGGTGCGATGCGTCGAGGACATGGATGGAGCGGCCCGGGGTGGGAGCTGCCCGTCGGGATGGACCGGCCGGCGCTCGCGGTGTCATCCCAGGTATAGGAAGCGCCATGCCGTCGCGCAAGGATATGATGCGTTTCGCACAGGGCTCCGGACGGGGCGGCCGCGAGCGGCCGAACCCCGCGGCTTGCGGCGCAGCCAGCCTCGCCCTAAGTTGCGCGCCCTGACGACCTCGGCGCCAGACCGCCATGCCGGCCCGTGGTTCGGCACCGTCCCGCGCCGACCCTGAAGCGCATGAGCCGTCCCCTGGTCGGCTCGATCCGAAAGGCCCCGCCATGTCCCCGACCCGCGCCGCGTCCGCCGCGGCCCGCGACCCGGCCCCCGCCAGCGTCGACGACATCAAGGCCGCAGTCCGGGCCAGCGTCGCGGCGCGGCGCAGCTTCGCGCAACCCTATCGGCATTATCTGGTGGAGGCGCTGTTTCCCGCCGCGGTGGCGGACGAGCTCGCGACGCTGCCCTTCAAGGCGCCGCCGCTCGACGGGGTGTCGGGCAAGCGCGAGCTCCACAACGACACGCGACGCTACTTCGACACGGCGACCATGGCGCAGTTCCCGGTCATGGCGCGCGTCGCCGAGGCATTGCAGGCGCAGGACCTCGCCCGCGACCTCGCCGAGACCTTCGAGGCGCCGCTCGACGATACCTTCCTGCGGCTCGAATATGCCCAGGACATCGACGGCTTCTGGCTCGAGCCGCATACCGACCTCGGCGTCAAGAAGTTCACCTGCCTGATCTACCTGTCGGACGGACCCGGGCACGATCGCCTCGGCACCGACATCTACGAGAGCCGCGAGCGCCACTTCGGCGCCTCGCCCTTCCGGCGCAATGGCGCGATGATCTTCGTGCCGGGATCGGACACCTGGCATGGCTTCGAGCGGCGGCCGATCGAGGGGATAAGGCGCTCGGTGATCCTCAACTACGTGACGCATGACTGGCGGGCCAAGGAGCAGCTCTCCTTCCCGAACGCGCCGATCAGGCTCTGACGGTCCGTTCTCCTGTCGGGTTCCACCGGCCCATGCTAGAATCGCGCCGATCGACCTGGGCGCGGGACCCGGCATGACGACACGCGTGACGCTACGCTTCGACTTCGACGCCGAGCGCCGCCTCGGCCCGGGCAAGATCGCCCTGCTCGAGGCCGTGCGGCGCACCGGGTCGATCTCGGCGGCGGGCCGCGAGTTCGGCATGGCCTACCGCCGCGCCTGGCTTCTCGTCGCCGACCTCAACCGGATGTTCGCGCAGCCGCTCGTCGAGGCGCGCGGGGGGGGCCGCAACGGTGGCGGCGCCGTCCTGACGCCGCTCGGCGAGGAGGTCGTCAGCCTCTACCGCAGCGCGGAGGACAAGGTGCGGCGCAGCACCGCGGAGGCGGTCGCCAGCATGGAACAGTCTCTCGCCGGCGCGAGCGCCTGCGGTTGAAATCGGGGCGGCCATGCGGCGCTTGACGGCGTCGACGCCAAGCCCCACCTCAAGTCGACTCGGGGGCGCTTCGCCCCATTCCCTACCCGAAAGTCCCATGTCATGGCCGATGCCGCCGCTGCGACCGCCAAAGTCACCGACGCCAGCTTCAAGTCCGACGTGCTCGAATCGAGCGAGCCCGTGGTGGTGGATTTCTGGGCCGAATGGTGCGGCCCCTGCCGGATGATCGCGCCGGCGCTCGAGGAGATCGCGCAGGAGATGCAGGGCAAGGTCAAGGTGGTCAAGTTCAACATCGACGAGAACCCCGGCATCCCAGGGCAGCTCGGCATCCAGTCGATCCCGACCCTGCTGTTGTTCAAGGACGGCCAGATCACGTCGAAGAAGGTCGGCGCCGCGCCCAAGGGCGAACTGCGGCGCTGGATCTCCGCGGCGATCTGATCCTGTCAGACGGCGGTGTAGCCTCCGTCGATGAAGATCGTCTCGCCGTTGATCATGTCGGCTGAGCCCGAGGCGAGGAACAGGATGAGGTCGCAGACCTCGACCGTCTTCGCGACCCGCCCGGCCGGGATCTTGGCGAGCAGCGGGCCGAGCTTGGCGGGGTCGCTCCACACCTGCTCGCCCATCGGCGTCATCACCACCGTCGGGCAGATGGCGTTGCACTGGATGTTATACGGCGCCCATTCGACCGTCATCACCTTGGTGAGGGCGTTGAGGCCGTTCTTCGAGGCCGCATAGGCGCCGTGGTCGACGAGAGCCACGCTGCTCGTCTGCGATGAGACGTTGACGACCTTGCCGCGCTTCTGCGCGATCATCCCCGGCGCCAGCGCGCGGGCGAAAAGCCAGGGCGCCCGCAGGTTGACGGCGAGGATCCGGTCCCAATCGGCGACGCTCTGGTCGATCAGGCTGGCGGGGGCGGAGGTGCCGGCATTGTTGACCAGGATGTCGATCGTTCCCCAGCGCCCAACGGCCTCCTCGGCGGCGGCGGTGCAGGCGACCGCATCGGCGAGGTCCGCGCGCAGCACGAGGGCACGGCGCCCCGCCGCCTCGACGGCCCCCGCCGCGGCCGCTAGACCAGCCGCGTCGCGCGCGATCGCGATGACATCGGCCCCGGCCTCGGCAAGGAGGCGGCAGGTTTCGAGCCCGATTCCCTTCGAGGCGCCGGTGACGAGCGCCTTGCGGCCTGCGAGCGACAGGCGATCTGCCATCGTCATTGCCATCCCTCCCGCCTCATCGCCCACCCGGGCCGCAATCCGATCAGGCGCCGTGCTGCGCGAGCCACCCTTGCGCGCCGCGCGTGTCGATCCCGACCGACTGGCCGAAGGCCTGGAGATCCTCGCTCCGCATGCGGCCGTCGAGCACTTCGCCGATGGCCCAGACGTTGAGCGAGCGCGTTCCCGAGCGGCAATGCGCCAGCACCGGCCCCGGGCTTCCCTCGACCGCCCGCTGGAACGCGCGGACATCCGCCTCGGTCATCGGAGCGCCGCCGATCGGCTGGTGCGCATAGCCGAGGCCGGCCTCCTCCGCGATCTTGCGTTCCGCCTCGGTGCCGGGCTGGGTCGCGTCCTCGCCGTCCGGGCGGTTGTTGATGACGAGCGCATAGCCCTGGTGCTTGAGGTCCGCGATCTCGTCGAGCGTCGGCTGGGATGCGACGGCGAGCTTGGACGAGAGCTTGACGACGTTCATCGGACATCCTCGACGTGAAAGGCGGCCCGATCCGCGACCACCGCCGGCGAGATCGAGCATGATGCCATCCGAAAACCCGTGCCGACTTTTCGGCATCATGCCCTAGCTCTGCCCTAACAGAAGCGGAGCCGCAATGCCGAAGCTGACCGAAGAGACCGCCGCGCGCCTTGCCGGCATCGCGCTCGGGCATGTCGCCCGCGAATTCCCACACAAGCCCGACCATGTGTTCGAAGGACCGGACGACGTCTATCGCGCCCGGGATCTGCATCCCGTGTTCTACGGCAGCTTCGACTGGCATTCCTGCGTGCATGGCTACTGGATGCTGGCGCGGCTGCTGCGGCGTTTCCCCGCCATGGCGCCGGCGGCGGCCATCCGCGCCCTCTTCGACGCGCAGCTCACGCCGGCCAAGCTCGAGGCGGAGCTCGGCTATCTGCGGCGACCCTCGTCGGCCGGCTTCGAGCGTCCCTACGGCTGGGCCTGGCTGCTCAAGCTCGCGACCGAGTTGAAACGGTTCGACGCCGCTTGGCCGGTCGCCATCGGCCCGCTGGCCCAGGCTTTCGCGGAGCGGCTCCGTGCCTTCCTGCCCAAGGCCGATTATCCGGTACGCGCCGGCACTCATGCCAACTCCGCCTTCGCCCTGGCGCTGGCCCGCGATTACGCGGTCGCGTCCAGGGACGATGCTCTCCTCGGCCTGCTCCGGCGCAAGGTGGCCGGCTGGTTCGGCCGTGACCGCGACTGCGCCGCCTGGGAGCCGAGCGGCGACGAGTTCCTGTCGCCGGCGCTCGTCGGGGCGGAGGCCATGCGCCGCCTGCTGCCGCCCGACGAATGGCGAACGTGGTTCGACGGCTTCCTGCCCGGACTGGCGGAGGGCCGCCCCGAGACGCTGTTCCGGCCGGCGGTCGTCAGCGACCGCGCCGACGGCAAGATCGCCCATCTCGACGGGTTGAACCTCAGCCGGGCCTGGTGCTGGCGCAGCCTCGCCGAGGCACTGCCTGCCGGGGATCCACGGCGGGCCTCGATGAACGCCGCGGCTTCGGATCATCTGGCAGCGAGCCTGCCGCATCTGGCGGACGCCTATACGGGTGAGCACTGGCTCGCCACCTATGCGGTGCTGGCGTTGGACGGAGACGATTAGGATCAACGGAACGGGGTTGCTTGCGCATCACGTCGAGGGGGCAGGTGACGATACCGATCGAGATCCGCGAGAAGGCGGGCCTGATCCCGAACACCGAGGTCGATTTCGAGTTCGACGGATGCGTCGTGCGGCTCGTTCCGGCCACGCGACGTCAGGGGATCGGCCGAGGCGCGCGCGCCGTCGCGCGGCTGCGAGGAGCCGGCGACATCGCGATGAGCACGGACGAGATCATGGCGCTCACGCGCGGCGAGGAATGACGGGCGTCCTTGCGGACAGCAATGCCCTGCTCGATCTCATGACCGAGGACAGATGCTGATATTCCTGGTCGGCGGACGCGGTCGAACGCGCCGCCGACACGTCGCGCCTTGCGATCAACGCCATCGTCTGCGCAGAGATCTCGGTGCGGTTTACGAGTGCGGAGGAACTCGACACAGCCCTGCCGAATGATGTCTTCCAACGCGAGGCGATCCCTACGAGGCGGCCTTCCTGGCGGGCAAGTGCTTTTCGATCCATCGCCGCCGCGGAAGAGCAAGGTCGTGTCCGCTTCCGGATTTCTTCATCGGCGCCCATGCTGCCGTCGCGGGCTATCGCCTGCTGACGCGCGACGCCGCCCGGCATTGGACATATTTTCCGAGATTGGTGGTGATCGCTCCCGATTGATCGGCCCACGGAGCGGGGGCGGCGGTCGACGCGCTTCATTCCGTTGCGGTCAACCGACGCGATCGTGGCGATGAGTGGTCTGGCGCAGGTCAGCCGGATCGATCATCTGAGATGCGATCGAATCACCAAGGGATCTGGCATCCATGTCACCTCAAGCGTCGACCAACGGCGACAATAGCATCCTCATCATCGGCGCCTCCCGCGGCCTCGGGCATGCCGTGGCCGCCGAGTTTCTGAAAAAGGGATGGAAGGTTGTCGGAACGGTCAGAGGGGGAAAAGTCCCGACCATGTTGCACGACCTCGCGGACAGGTTCGAAGGTCGGGTCGAAATCGAGGTCGTGGATATCTGCGAGCCAGACCAGGTGACGGCTTTGCGCCACCGCCTGTCGGGCAGGGTCTTCGACATGCTCTTCGTCAATGCCGGAACCAAGAACGACGAGCGGGAAACGATCGCAGAGGTGACGACGGAAGAGTTCGTGCGCGTCATGGTGACGAACGCATTGAGTCCCATGCGCGTCGTGGAAGGACTGCAGGATCTCGTGCCGGCAACGGGTCTGATCGGGGTGATGTCGTCCGGACAAGGAAGCATCGCCAACAACGAGACCGGGATGCGGGACGTCTACAGGGGCAGCAAGGCGGCCCTAAACATGTTCATGCGGAGCTTCGCGGCCCGCCATGCGAACAGTCCGCGCGCGATGGTTCTGATGGCGCCTGGTTGGGTACGCACGGATTTGGGCGGTCCGAACGCGCGGCTCGGCATCGAAGACAGCGTCCCCAACCTGGTCAATGTCCTCTTGTCAAAGCTGGGAACCCCGGGCCTTCAGTACGTGGACTATCTCGGCCGCACGGTCCCCTGGTGATCTGCCCGAAAGAACGAACACCTGTCTCAGCCGTGCGTCCGGGCTCGCGTTGCAAATGGCCACGTGCCGTAAGCGGACGTTTTGGACGGCGAGGTTGGGTTGGGTCGGCTCCGACCGGAATATCCATAAAAAAACGCCCCCGGAGGATTGCTCCGGAGGCGCCTTCATCACGTAAACGGAAAGGGCGAGACTTAGAAGTCCATGCCGCCCATGCCGCCGCCGCCACCGCCCATCGGCATGGCGGGCTTGTCCTTCGGCATCTCGGCCACCATGGCTTCCGTGGTGATCAAGAGGCCGGCGACGGAGGCCGCATCCTGCAGCGCGGTGCGCACGACCTTGGCCGGGTCGACGATGCCGGCCTTGATCATGTCGACATACTGCTCGGTCTGGGCGTTGTAGCCGTAGGTGTCGCTCGAATTCTCGGTCACCTTGCCGACCACGATCGAGCCTT
>DATBEH010000094.1:0-9398 GCA_036276175.1 Lichenihabitans sp. | reverse complement strand
GCTGACGGGTTTCGGCGAGGTCGCGATCGCCGCCTTCTGCCCTTCGGATGCGGCCCATGTCTTGGACCTGCATGAGAGCTGGGACCGCGATGCGGCGGTCAAGGCGGCGACGCTCTTCGGTCGCCGGCGCGGCGCCGGCGGCAGGTCGCTGGAGGAGGATCCCGGCCGCGTGAGCCGCGCCGTGCTCGACGCCCTGATCCGCACCAGCGCCGAGCGCCTGCTCGACGTGGCGCTCGGCGAGGATGGTCTCGCGATCGATGCGCCGAGCCTCCATCCGCTGCTGCAGAACGCGCTGTCGCGGCGGCACGGGCTCGCCGAGGTCACGGTGCGCCTGACCTCCACGCTCGTCGGTCTCGGCGCCTCGGCCGCGACCTATTATCCGGCCGTCGGCGCGATCCTCGGCGCCGAGGTGCTGGTGCCGCGCCACGCGGACGTGGCCAATGCGGTGGGAGCCGTCGTCGGGCGGGTGCGGGCCGAGGCGCTGGTCGTCGTGTCGCGGCCGGACGGCGGCCTCTACCGGGTGCATGGCGGGGAGGCTCCGCGCGACTTCCACGACCTCGACGCGGCGCTGCGCTCGGCCGAAGGCGCCGCCGCCGCCGCGGCACGCGACGAGGCGCGGCGCAACGGCGCGCACGAGGTCGAGCTTCGGGTCATACGCGACGTCGTCTCGGCGCGGGTGGCCGACCGCGACATCGTCCTCGAATGGCGCATCCGGGCGCTCGTCACCGGTCGCCCCGCGGTCGGCTCCCCGACGACGAGATAGAGACGGCCGGTCGGATCGATCGACGGCCGGATCCCCGTTCAACGCCTGCGGCGCGCCCCGCCGCTCGCTGTTCCGCGGTTGTTCGGCTGGACACCGGCCCGATACAACCGTGAACATCCGGCAAAAAGGCGAGCACATCCGGTCATTGCGTTGATCGTCGGTGCCGGAATTGGATCGAGCAGCATCGAGACGCCTTTTTAATCACCAAAATAAAGTGATAGGCGGCGATTTCTCGCCGCACACTCTTGAACAGCACTGTCATATGTACTTATGTGTGGGCGCGATGTGATGTTGCCACGATTCGATGGAGATATGGTCTGATGAAAGAGCCCGATAAATTGATGATCACCGAACTGACGGCGGAGATCGTATCGGCATACGTGTCGCGCAACTCGGTTCCGATGGCGGAATTGCCGCTCCTTTTGCACAACGTGCATGGCGCGCTGGATCGGATCGCAACGGCCGCGACGCCGGAAGAAACGAAGGTCGAGGAACTCAAGCCGGCCGTGCCGATCAAGAAGTCCGTCTCGGACGATTACATCATCAGCCTCGAGAACGGGCAGAAGTTCAAGTCGCTGAAGCGTCATCTGATGACCGCCTACGGCATGACGCCGCAGCAATATCGGGAGAAGTGGAACCTGCCCAAGGATTATCCGATGGTGGCGCCCGCTTATGCGAAGTCGCGCTCGGCGCTGGCCAAGTCCCTCGGTCTCGGTCGCAAGGCCATGGCGCCGGCCGCCGAGGCCGCGCCGGAACCCGCGGTGAAGGCAGCCTCGACCGGCGAGACGCTCAAGAAGGCGCGCAAGCCGAGGGTGGCCAAGGCCGCGTGACGTCCATCGGACGACCGGAGCGGGAGCGCCGCTGCGGCCGCTTCCCCGAGAACCCTGTCGAAACCGGTCAGAAGCCCTTCTCGATCCGGGCATAGACCTGCTGCGTGTACAGGAACATCTGCGAGCCGATGAATGAGGCCGTCAGGCTGAGCACCAGCATGACGGCCAGGATCTTCGGCACGAAGGTCAGCGTCATCTCCTGGACCTGGGTCAGGGCCTGGAAGAGGGCGATGACGACGCCGACCACCATGGCGGTGCCGACCGCCGGGCCGGAGGCGACGACGATCGTCCAGATGGTGCTCTGCAGGAGCCCGAGGGCGTCAGCCTCGTTCATCAGCTGCCGAAGGTCACGGTCGAATCGAGATTGAGGGTCGAGCCGTTGGCGAGCGTCGCCGTGGCGACCCCGCTGCTGTTCAGCGCGACGGACGTGACCTTGCCCGACACCGTCCCGTCGGCCGACGAAACCGTCTTGCCGACGGCGCCCTCCGCCTGGCTCAGCGACGATGTGGTCAGCAGCGAATTCAGGGTCGAATTCGTCTGCACCGCCTGCTGGACGTTGGAGAAGGTGGCGATCTGGCTCAGATATTGCGTCGGATCGGAAGGGCTCGTGGGATCCTGGTTCTTCAGCTCCTGCACCAGGAGCTGAAGAAAGGAATTGTAGTCGACGGAGGCCTGCGCCGCCGTCGATGCGGTCGTCGACGGCGAATTCGTCGACGACGTGGCGGTGGGCAGCGGTGTCGTGGATCCGACCGGAGTCGTCATCGCCTACTTCCCTCTCGATCACCGCGACGGGCCCGCTCGATGCGGAGCCACGCGCCTGATCGGCCTCGGTGGATGTCCATGATGCGGACGGAAGCTTGCGCCAGGGTTGCCGCATCATCGGCCCGGCCCCACGTCACCGTCTTGTTCATTCTCCCAGGCGCGCCGCACGCTCCGGCGGCGCGGTCGCCTCAGGAGGCGACGGCGAGGGCCGGCGCCTGCTCCGCTCCGAGCAACTTGTCCTCGACGGGCAGCAGCGCGCGAATGACCTTCAAAGCCTCGAAATACCGGTTGCGGCCGACGAGCTCGACGGTCTTGCCCAATCCGTCGAGCATGGCGCGGTCGTTGTAGACCCCGAACATGGCGGCGCTCTGTTGCGCGAACATCGTGCGGTTCTCCGCCACCTCGCGTGGCGCCATCAGCATCAGCTGGACGATATAGTAGAGCTGCCGGAGCGGGGTCGTCGCATCTCGGTCCCGCATCACATGGGCTTCGAGCAGGAAGACCGCGTCGTTCATGAGTTCGATCGACACCTTCCGGTCGGGCTTCAGCACGGCCCCGTTGAGGTAGATCTTCTCGTTGGCTCTGAGGGTGATGTGCATGGTTTCCCTATATCAAACCATCGCGGACGATGCCGCAGATCTCGATGAGGGCCTCGAAATCACGCGAGAGGCCGAGTTGGATGCGCTGGGCTTCCGACAGGATGCCGAGGCCCGTCCGCATCAGGCTAGCGCGCGTCTCGGTCGGCAGGTCGTTGCCGGGATTGGCGAGGTCCTTGATGAAGGCGGCCCAGAGCTGGGTCAGGAATTCGATCGCGTCGTGCTCCTGCGGCGAGCCGGGTTCGGTGTTGGCCGCGAGCCTGAGCTTGGCGATCGCCTTGTCGAGCGTCTGGCGCTCCGTCGCCCGGGCTTCGGTCGCGGCGTCCGCCAGGATTTCGGCGTAGGAATGCTGGTACATGCGTGGATCCGCGGCTGAGGCTCGTTGAAAGGGCAAGGATCGGCTTACGGGGTGATGTAGTTGACGAGACTGAGCTTCTGCAGCGCCGCCGTCAGCTCGTACGAGGATTGGATCTGCGTCTGCAGTGTGCTGAGCTGGCTCGTCAGGGCATAGCTGTCGACCCCTTGGAGCGTCTCGACCTGGGTATCGAGGAGACCCTTCTGCGTGGTGAGACGGGTGTTGGCGTCCGAGATCGTCGACTGCGTGATGCCGATGGCGGCATTGATGTCGGTCATTCCGCTGAGGGCGCGGCTGACCAGATTGGTGGCGGTCGTCACCACCGCCTGCTGGGCCGCGGCGCTGAGACCCTGGCCGGAGAATTCGCTCACCATCGTATAGGCTTGGGCCAGCTGGCGGAACGCCGTCTGGTTGGCGCTGACCGATGTCGAGACGGTCTGGTTGTCCGAGATCTGCGTCGACATCGTCTGATCGGATGCCGACGACCAGGTCGGGGAAAAGGACGAGGCGGCAAACAGCGACGCGAACTGGTTGTCGAGGTAGCTTTGCATGTCGGTCCCGCTGACCGAACCTGCGGCGGCGGACGTCTGCGAGAAGCCGAACTGCGACGCGAAGGAATTGTCGACCGCGGTCTTCGCGGCCGAAGCGGGCGTCGAGACGTAGGTCGTGAGCGGCTGCTGGTCGGTATTGATGCCGCCGAAAATATACTGGCCCGCGACCGCGGTGTTGAGAATCGAGGTGAGCGCGCCGAGGTTCGATTGGGCCGTGAGGCTGAGGGAGTTCTGCGACGGGCTCGACGCGTTCCAGGTCGTCAGCGCCGAGATGATGCCGTTGGCGGCCGTCGTCAGGGTGTCGATGGCGGAGGTGGTCGAGGTCAGGCGGGTGTTGGCGGCCGAATTGGACACCGTATAGCTCTCGAGCCGCGAACTCTGCTGGCTGAGCGAGATCAGCTGCCCGGATTGACCGCCAAGGCTCAGCCCGACATCGGCATATTTGCCGCTGGCCAGTTCCTGCTGGGCGATGGTGAGCGCGCTCTGCGCCTGCATGACGGCGCTGCGGGGCGCGGCCGACAGGGTTTGAGTGGAGACATAGACCATGGGACGCGTCCTACTGAACCGCCGTCAGAAGCGAGTCGAGCATGTTCTTGACGGTGGTGATGAGTTGGGCGGAGGCTTGGTAGGAATGTTCGATTTCGAGCATCTGCGAGAGCTGGTCGTCGAGATTGACGCCGGTGGCGTTCGACAGGCTGGTCGTCGTCTGCGAGACGACGGCGCTTCGGTCGCTGGCGGCGGCCGTCGCGGTCTGGCGCTGCGCCTCGACCCAGCTCACCGAGGAGGAGGCGTAGGTCGCGAGCGAGCCGACCGGCGTTCCCCCCGATGTCGGATCGAAGCTGCGGGTCGCCGTCAGGCTGTCGACGAGCCCGGTGATGTAGCCCGAATAGCCGGAATCCCCGCTGGTATTGCCATTGACCGTCGTCGCGCTCGTGCCGCCGCCGATGCCGCCGTCCCGCAGCAAGGTGAGCGTCCCTCCCTGGGACGGGTCGACCGCGGCGTTCACCTTGATGGTGGCCGCCAGCCCGACCTGCCCCGAGGCCGGCAGCGTCACGCCTCCGGCGACGGTGAACAGGCCCGCCACCGTCGTCGAGGTGCCGCCGCCCGTGTTGGTCTCGGCGGTCGCATCGATGAGGCCGCCCGCGATCTGATCGAGCTGCTGCTGGTAGGCGACGGTGGTCACGTCGCGCAATTGGGCGAGGCCGGCGAGCTTGCCGCTCCGCAAATCCATCACGGCGGAGGCCCCCGTCACCGGCACGCCGTCGACCATGACGGCCGCGCCGGACGAGCCGGGCGCGAAGGATCCGGTCGCCGAGAAGCTGACGGTGCGGGCCGTGTCCTGGAACAGGGTCACACCACCGTCGGTATAAAGCGCCATGCCGCCGTTCGGCAGGCTCGCGGTCGTTATGCCCATCTCCTGGGACAGGGAGTTCAGAATGCCGTTGCGGGTGTCCATGGCATCCGAGACGTCCTGGCCCGAGGCCGTGCCCTGGATGATCTGCGTGTTGACGGTACCGAACTGCTGGAGCAGCGCGTTGACGTCGCTGACCGATGCGGCCATGGCCTGGTCGGCCTGGAGCCTCACGGTCTGCACCGTGGCCGAGGCATTGTTGAGCGTCGTGACGAGGTTCTGGGCGCCGTTCAGCGCGGCCTGGGCGGAGGCCGTGTCCGAGGGCGCGGCCGCATAGGTCTGCAATGCCGTGACCATCTTGCCGATCGCGGAGGCCGGCGAGATGTCGTTGACGTCCGATGCGGTGCTGACGGCCGAACTGTTGGGTGAGCCGGTGCCCGACAGGTTGATCGTCTGCTCGAGCTGGTTGAGGCCGTCGGCCAGGGCCTGGCTCGAGGCCGCGTCCGCGTTGGCGGTCAAAAGGTTGCCGAACAGGGCCGTGTTGGTGGCCTGCTTCACGCCGATGAAGAGGCTGGCCCCATTGCTGCCGGTGACGACCTCGCCGGTCTTGAGCGAATAATTGGGATTGTTCACCCCGGCGATGTTGCGCGACAGGATCGACGACAGCGCCGAATTGGTCGCCAAGGACGATTGCGCGATGTTGAGGGTACTGGAAAGGCCCATGGGTCGATCTCCGGTCGGCGGTGCCCAGACTCAGGCCGTCACTTCAGGTTGGTGATGACGCTGAGCAGTTCGGAGCTCGTGGTGATGACCTTGGAATTCGCTTCGTAGGAGCGCTGAGCCGAGATCATGTTGGTCAGTTCGGTGGCGATGTCGACGGTGGATTGCTCGAGCGAGGAGGAATCGATCTTGCCGAGCGATCCGGTCCCGGCGGTGCCGACCACCATCTGCCCCGAGTCGAGGGTCGGCTGGTAGACGTTGCCGCTGACCGAATTCATCTGGTCGGGCGCCGGCACGTTGGCGAGCGGGATCCGGTAGAGGTTCTTCTGGACGCCGTTCTGGTAGACCACCGACAGGGCGCCGTCGTTGCCGATGGCGATGCTCTTGACGGCGCTCGGTGAGGAGCCATCGATGGAGGGCGTGCCGGCCGAGAAGGCGGCGGCGAGCTGGGTGGACTTGCTCATGTCGAGGCCAAGCGTCGCATCGCCGTTGGGGATGGCGACGGAGACCGAGGTGGCGCTGCCGGTCGCCAACGATCCCGTGGTCGGATCGTAGGTCAGCGTGCCCGAGCCGATCTCGGGGTTGGCATAGGGGAAGCTGCCGCTCGCGGCCGCGTCGGCGTGATTGTAGACGTCGACGTGCCAGGTATCGGCGGCGGTCTTGGTCATGTAGATGTCCATCGTCACCGGAGAACCGAGATTGTCGTAGGCGACGAGCGAGGTCTTGGCCGTGTAGTTGGAGCCGGGTGGCGTGGCGAGCGCGACGGCGGTCGCGGTCGAGGGCAGGTTGGCGGGCAGCGTGGCGCTCGTCGAGGGGCTCGCCGTGAGGGCCGCGCTCCCGATGTTGACGGGCACGAGCCCGCCGGGTCCGGTGGCGCTCGGGATGGAGCCGTCGGTCAGGCTGTAGCCCATCAGGGTATAGCCGGCGGTGTTGACGAGGTTGCCCGAGGCGTCCGGCACGAAGGAGCCGGCCCGCGTCAGGGCCGGCGAGCCGGAGCTGTCCTGCACCACGAAATAGCCCTGCCCCTGGACGGCGAGATCGGTCACCGAGGAGGTGCCGACGATGGCACCCTGGTCGGAGATGCCGTAGCGGACCCGCGACTGGACGCCACCCGATTCATAGGAACTGGTGGCCTGGTTGCCCAGCAGCGTCTCGAACTGCACGCTGGCGTCCTTGTAGCCGGTGGTGCTCGAGTTCGAGATATTGTCGCCGATGGTCCCGAGCATGTTGGCCTGGGCCGAGAGGCCCGAAACCGCCGTATTGAGAGTGCCGAACAGGCTCATTGGAAAGCGTCCCCATCTAGTGCCGGGATCATCCGGTCGCGGGCTTGCGTCAGGCTGGCGTTACTTAAGATCAACCCGTCGCAACCATGACCGACAAAGGATTATGTAAGGTTAACGAAGCATTCCCGTCTGCGGCGACCCGCCAACAGCCGAGTCATGCGGCCGGAACGCCACAGAAAGTACGGGCATTGTCGGTCCAGGAGCCGAAGCCGCTGGCGACCATGCGGCGGATGACGCCGCACACATACACCTTCTGGGCGGCATTATTGTTGGGACCCGCATTGTAACGGGCGACCGCCAGGGTCCAGCTCCCCTCCCGGGCGCGCAGATCGCGCAGGAAGCGCGCCGCGTAGTCGACGTTGTGGGCCGGGTCGAACATCTCGCTGACGGAGGAGAAATGCTCGCCGTGCCAGCGATAGTTGATCTGCATGCAGCCGATGTCGATCAGCTTGGCGCCCTTGGCGCGGGCGGCCTCGAAGGCCGTCAGCGCTTCGGGAAGGGTCTCGTTGAAGGAGGGCCGCCCCTCGATGTTCATCGTATAGGGACGCAGCCCGTCCTTGCCGCCGGTCTCGAGCAGCCCCACCGCATAGAACACCGCCAGCGGGATGTTGTAGCGCTGCGCCGCCCCCTGCATCTGGGCCTCGCAAGGGTTCGGCGTCTGCGCCAGGACGGGACGCGCCGGCGCCGCGAAGGCCAGCGTCACGAGTGCGAGACGAAGCAGCGGGCGCATCTCAGACATAGACGCTATTGTCCGCGCCGCGCCTCGTCGAGATCGGCATCGACGCATCGTCGCCCTCTTGGGTTGAGCTCTGTCCGGAACGACCGGGCGGCTGATCCTCTCCCCGCCGGGCGCGGTCTCCCGACGCGAAGGACGCGGCGGCGGACGATCCCTGCTGCTGAGCGCCCGAGCCCGGCTGGCCGCCGAAGCTCGATTGGCCGGGCTGCCCCGCCGCGCTCCCTGGTGCGGAGCTGCCGAGCATGAAGCTGCTGCCGTCCCCGCCGGCGGCCTCGACGGCGGTCGACAGAAGATGCCGGTCGCGACTCAGGATATCGAGCGTCTGGCTGTTCTCGACGTGGATCGCTATGTCGACCTTGTCCCCCGATATCCGCATACGGATCGAGACCGCGCCGAGATGTTCGGGGTCGAGCTGGATCACGATGTCCTTGCCGCCTGGCACGGTCGTGCCACCCGGCACGCTCGCTGCAGCGGGACCGGCGGCGGCGGTCGCGCCCATGCTCGTCGCCGAGGCATCCGGCGCCGCGGACCGGCCGATATCGGCGAGCGCGGCGGCGACCTGCGCGGCGGCCGTCGCGGGCATGGCATCGGCCGAGGCGGAGGCGGCGGCAGCGGTTGCGGCCACGGATTGCAGCGGTGCGTCGCCGGACGCGCTGGAGGACTTGGTCGCCGGCGCCGTCTTCGCCAAGCTCGTCGCGGTCCCGGCGGCGATCGTTTCGCTCGTCGTCGGATCGGACGACGTCGCGGGGGCGGACGGCGCCGAGGATGCGGATGGCGTCGTGCCTGCGGGCGTGATCCGCTGTATGCCGCCAGCCTGAGGCTGCCCCGGCAGCGGCGCCGCGTTCCCCAACGGGACCGACGCGGTCGCCGCGGTCTCCACGGGCACCGGAGTCACCGGGACCACCGATCCGGCCGGCGACCCGGCATCGGCGGTGCCGACCGGGGATGACGCGGCTGGGGCGGACGATGCGGAAGCGGGCGTGGCCGGCGCCGCGCCCGTGCCGGTCGTGCGGACGCCTCCGGGGCCCGCGGTGCTCGCGGTCGCCATCGGCCCGGCCGAGGCCGCGACGTCGGTGCCGGGAGCCTTGGATGCGGCGGGGACAGGCGAAGCCGCACCGGAGTCTCCGAGTGGTGCGGCGGGCACTGTCGCGATAGGTCCGGCCGGTCCCGCGACACCATTGGCAGGCCCTGTGACATCGGCGGAGGGTGCCGGAGCTGCGGCCGTGGCGGGTTCGGCCGCGCCCGGCGCCGCGGCGGCTTTCGGCAAGGCTGTCGGCCGGGTCGCGACGGCGACGGCAGACCCTCCGGGCGGGGCGCTGACGCCGGCAGCGGTGACGGAAGCCGCGGCGGCGGCCGATGAGGGGCTCGTCGGCTGCGGCACGCTCTGGACCGCCGAGGCCGCCGCGGCCTGGGCGAGGGCCACGAGGGTCGCGGGATCGGTGGCCGCGTTG
>DATBEH010000093.1:0-36144 GCA_036276175.1 Lichenihabitans sp. | reverse complement strand
CGCCACGGCAAGGTCACCCGCGACACCCGCTACTTCATCGCCTCCGCCGCCCTGACCCCGGAGCGCGCCGCCCAAGCCATCCGCAGCCACTGGGGTGTCGAGAGCCTACACTGGGTTCTCGACGTCATCTTCAAAGAGGATGAGTCGCGCCTGCGACGCGGCCACGGCGCCGCCAACATGGCCCTCGTCCGCCGCCTCGCCTTCAACATCGTCCGCGCCGGCAAAGGCAAACGCTCCATCAAGACCGCCCGCAAAGCGGCAGGCTGGAAAACCGAAACCCTCGCTGCCCTCCTCAACTCACGACAGCGTTAACCTGGACTCGTTGCCCTGCTCTTATGTCCAAGGCCGCGAGGTCAGGCGAACGACGATTTACGATCACATTGCACGCTGCTCCACGCGTGACCTGATCCGGAGGAGCGCCGGGGCGGCCCGAGGCGAGATCCTCGCCGCGGTCAAGAAAAGCGCCCCGTCGTCCGGCGCATCCTTCGTACGGAGCCTCGCAGACGAATGCGCGAGGGGGCCGGTCCGAAGCGATGTCGACGTGTTGACGATCTCAAAGCTGCCTACGCTTCTCGTTGAAGATCAGGGCGTTGAGATAGGCGACATCGCTCGGGTCGCCCCACACCGACCGTGGCTGATCGTTCGCCGTGGCGCCTGATTGGATGTACCCGATGCGAAGGTTCTTGTTGCTCCACTCCTTCGCCTTCGTCATAAACGCCACCGGATAGTCGACAGCAGGGCAACAGAGCGTCGCCCAAGGATCAACGACCCAAAGGGATTCGGGCCAGTTTCTCATGTCAGCTGGCAGGGTGTTGTTGACGGGTGTATTGGTTTCGCCAACCACGCAGAACACATGGTCTGGCGCGTTGACCTTGCTGTACCCGCCGAGGTTCGTATCCGTTGCTGTCCATGACAGCTCAAACAGGCTGACCGCGGCCTGAGCGTTCTTCCCGAGGACGAAGTCGCGCGCGAACTTGGCCTGTTCGTTGCAGTTTCCGGCCTTGAGCTGTACTAGATTTTGCGCGTTCTGGGCTGTGAAATTCACGGTGCCTCGATTTTCTTGGACGAAGATGGCGCTGGCCTGCGCCCGCCGGGCCCCGGAGATCTGTGCGGCCAGGATGTTGCCCGGGGTCCGTCGCTTGTCCCCCACCTCGAACTCGAAGATCATCTTGTTGGTCGATTTCGGGCCATGCTTGTAGTGGTCCCGGGCAGCCTTGAAGGCCTCGCGAGCCAGTTCGCCGTTCTCGGCGACGATCTTCCGTCCTTCCGCCCAGGTCTTCAGGTTCGCGCCGTGGACGATCCATTCGAACTTGTCGTTCTTGTCCTGCCAGACGGCCACGGCATCCAGGATAGCCTGGACCAGCGCGACACCTTTGTCCGACTTCGGATCCTCGTAAGCGAGGAGAGCCGCGTCCACCGCCTTCAGGAAGGTCGACCTCGTGGCCAGCAACCCGCCGTACGTGTTCGTCTTCCACTCGCTCAGTTGCATCGTGCCGTCCTTCGGCTGCCGGCGGGACCACTCGGAAATGCCGCGGATTGCGAAAAGGTCGAACGGTCCAGAACAACTCTAATGGGACAGCCCCAACGCGCAAGCGTGCTATCTATCGCTACTCGAAGGTCTGCAGGCGTGACCCGGTGCGACGGTTCGGTAAGCCCTCGCCGACGGAACACGGATCCCGTCACTCAAATCCGCAAGCAAACCGCGTTCACCTCGATTCGCAGCCCTGGCAGGCCCGTCCCCTCAGTTCACAGTCCGAGCGGGGAGCGATGCCGCGGCGGACACGCTCGCCTTGGGCCCACCGCCGGCGACCTCCGGCATGCCGGACAGGGCGACCGCGACATCGTCGGCGCTGCGCGCCGCCATGCTGGCCAGCATGGCGTCGTCGACGCCGCTCCAGGGATCGCCGTCGCCGGCACGAGGAAGCTCGAACCCCTCCTCGAGTCTGCGCAGGCGCTGCTTGGACGCGTCGAACAGGTCCCAGACGTAATGCACCGAGGTGCCGCTCTCGGTCGGATAGGCATCGAGATAGCCGCGCAGGAAATAGTGGGCGAGCGACGGATCGCCGAGGCTGACCTGGCGCCCCGCCGCCTCGCCGGCGAAGTCCTGCCGGAAGCGCGCCGCCAGCGGCTCGGGCGCGCCTTCGAGGCTCGCCAGCGTCACGGTGGCCGCGTGCGGGCTCGGCATCTCGCCGCGCGTGATCGCGGCGCGGACGTCGAGCGCCTTCGCCTGCCCCACGGGAGACATCGTCTCGACGCAGCCGCCGAGCACCGCCGGAAGCACCACCGCGGCCACCGCCAACCAAGCGCTGTGCATGGAGCGAAGATCCTTCCCCGACGCCACTCCGGTCGCCGGCGCGGTTGCGGCGCGACGGCGGTTAACGAATGCTTAAGATCATTTGACCACGAGGTCCAGGCTCGGCGCGTTGAGCGGCTCGGCGCCCCGGTGGGTCACGAGCGAGGTGCGGCCGAGGCAGAGCGCCGTCTCGCTCCGCGAATCCATCAGGATCATATGGGCGAAATAGACCTGATTCGGCGCGATCTCCCAATCGTTGCCGGCGTAGAACATCGGCGGATCCATCCACGAGGGCGTGAACTTGGCGCCCAGCGAGTAGCCGCAGGCATTGAGGCGGTGGGCGGAAAGGCCATGCGCGTCGAGCACGCGGACATGCGCCGCGAAGATGTCGCCCGCCGTCCGTCCCGGTCGCAGTTCGGCCTCGCAAGCGAGCAGCGCTTCGCGCGCCGCGGCATGGTAGGCGAGATGCAGCGGGCGTGGTTCGCCGACCACGTGGGTGCGCATGACGGCGGCGTGGTAATGCCGCCACACCCCGGCGAATTCGAGCGTGATCTGATCCGTGGCGTCGAGGCGGCGCCGGCCGCTCTTGTAGCGACAGAGCAGCGCATCGCGACCCGAGCCGATAATGAACTCGTTGCCCGGATAGTCGCCGCCGGCCTCGAAGATGGCGGCGTGCTGCGCGGCCAGGATGTCGCCTTCCTCGGCGCCGGGACCAAGGCGCTCCACGGCCGCCCGATCGGCCGCATCCGAGAGCGCCGCGGCCCGCCTGACGCAATCGATCTCGGCGTCGGATTTGGTCAGGCGGAGGCGGGGCACGATCAGCGAAGCATCCTCGAGCTCGACAACCCCGTCGAGCGCGGCCGACACTTTGCGGCCGTTGGCATAGGTCAGGCCGTAGGCGTCGAATTCGGCCCCGAGCCGCTGGCCGGCGCAGCAGAGGTCCGCCAGCATGGCCTTCAGATCGCGCGCAGGCTCTGCCGCCACCCCGTCGCGCCAGACGCGGATGTCGGAAAGCGTCGAGGTATGCTGCGCCTGCCGGAGGTCGGCCGAACGGGTCAGGAGCGCCGTGCGGCCGTCCTGGCCGACGTAGAGGCATTGGAAGAAGCAGAAGCCGAAGGTGTCGTAGCCCGTCAGCCAATACATGCTTTCCTGGGCGAAGAGCAGGATGCCGTCGAGGCGGCGCGCCGCGAGGGCCTCGCGGAGCCGGGCCATGCGGCCCTCCATCTCGGCGGCGGAAAAATGAACGGCCATGGGCGGGCTCCGGTCGCGATGCTCGCCGCCAGACCAGGGCTTTCCCGGCGGCTTCGAGCCCTAAGCCAGGGCTGATCAGGGCGATCGGGCGGACGCTAAAGACGCAGTCGGGACGACGTCAACCCGGCGGCGGCCGCCACGCCGCCGCGATCACCACAGCGCGCCGCCGGTCACCTGGATGTTCTCGGCCGTGATGCCGCGGGCATCGTCGCCGCAGAGAAAGGCCGCGAGGCCGGCGATCTCGCCTGGCTGGATGATGCGGGCTTGCGGGTTCTGGCGGGCGATGTCGGCCATGGCATCCTCGAGCGTGCGCCCGCTCCCTTCGCGGTCGAGCACCTGCGCGACATTGCGGCGCATCAGCTCCGTCTCGACCCAGGTCGGGCTGATCATCACCGCCGAGACGCCGTGAGCTGCGCCTTCGAGCGCGACGCAGCGCGTCAGGCCGAGGAGGCCCGCCTTCGAGGCGCAATAGGCGGGATTGTCCTTCCAGCCGACGCTGGCCGCGGTCGAGCCGATGTTGATCACCCGGCCCCATTGGCGCGCGATCATGCCCGGCAGGAGCTTGCGCGTCATGCGGAAGGCGCCGTTGAGGTTGGTGTCGACGATCTTCAGCCACAGCGCGTCGGTGTGGCCGCAGACGGGCTGCTCGGCCGTCGTGCCGGCGGCATTGACCAGGATGTCGAAAGGACCGCACGCGGCCTCGGCCCGAGCGATGAAATCGTCGATCACGGCCGCGTCGCGCACGTCGAGATGGCCGGCGAAGACCGGGCCGCCGAGCCCGGTCAGCGCATCGCGCACCTCGGCGACCTCGGCCGGATCCGGGTAGGCGGCGGCATCGTCCTGCCGTCCGCTCATCGAGCCGACGAAGGAGCCGACCGCGATCGCCGCGCCTCGTCGGGCGAGCGCCGACGCGATGGCGAGGCCCTGGCCGGTGAGACCGCCGGTGACGAGCGCCGCGCGCCCCGCGAGAGTGCCGCTCATGGTCGCAAGAGATCCCGTTCTTCCGCCTCGTGATAGGAGGTCGTGCCCCGGTAGTAGCGCTTCGAGGCATCCTCGACGGGCTGGTAGTCCCACGGCGTCACACGGCCGGTGCTGAGCGCCTTGTAGACCAGCCGCCGGCGGCGCTGGCTGCGCAGCACCTCGGCCTTGAGGCGCGGCATGTCCCAGCGGTGCCCGACCTCGGCCTCGAGATCGGCCAGGAGCGTCGCATGGGCCGGATCGCCCGCGAGGTCGTGCAGCTCGTCCGGGTCGGCCTCCATGTCGAAGAGCTGGGGCGGGTCGTGCTCGACGCTGGTGAGCTTATAGCGACCGCGGCGCAGCATGACATAGGGCGCCGCGACCCCTTCCGAGAAGAGCTCGCTCACCGCGACCCGGTCGGGCTCCTCGGCCGCGAGCAGCGGCAGCAGGCTCGCGCCGTCGGGCGGCTCGGGGTAGCCCTCGGGGCCGGGACCGCCCGCGAGTTCGACCAAGGTCGGCAGGATGTCGACGAGCCCGCAGTTCGATTTTACACGCCGCCCTTGCGGGATGCCCGGACCAGCCATGATCAGCGGCACGCGCGACGACCAGTCGTAAAAGCTCATCTTGTACCAGAGGCCGCGCTCGCCGATCATGTCGCCATGGTCGGCGCACAGGATCACCACCGTGTCTTCCGTCAGCTTCGCACGGGTCAGCGCTTCGATCACCTCGCCGATGCGCTCGTCCACATAGGAGATGCTGCCGTAATAGGCGTGGCGCGCCCGGCGGATCTCCTCCTCCGTAGCGCCGGCCTCGCTGCGGTCGTACTGCTCCCAGAGGCGCCGGCTGTGCGGATCGCGCTGCCCGGGCGGGATGAAGGGGACGCGCGGCGCGTCGATCTCGTCGTCGCGGTAGAGGTCCCAGAAGCGCTGCGGCGTGACGTAGGGATCGTGCGGATGGGTGAAGGAGGCGACGAGCAGGAAGGGCCGCTCGCCAGGCTCGCGCGCCCAGTCGAAGATCTTGCGCGTCGCGTGGAAGGCGACCTCCTCGTCGTAGTCCTGCTGGAGCGAGCGCTCGGCAATGCCGGCGCCGCTTACGTTGTTCATGTTGTGGAACCAATCCATGGTGCGCCACGGATCGTCCCAATCGGCCGTCCAGTTGAAGTCGGAGGGGCAGATGTCGGTCGTCACCCGCTCCTCGAAGCCGTGCAGCTGGTCGGGGCCGATGAAATGCATCTTGCCCGAGAGGCAGGTCCGATAGCCCAGAAGCCGCAGGTAATGCGCGAAGGTGGGGATGTCGGGCGGCAATTGCGCCGCATTGTCCCAGGCGCCGATGTTCGAGCATAGCCGCCCCGTCATGAAGGCGAGGCGCGCCGGGGCGCAGAGCGGGAAACTCGAATAGAAGTTGTCGAAGACGGTGCCGCGCTCAGCGACCGCATCGATATGGGGCGACTTCACGACGCGATGGCCATAGGCCGGCAGGGCGGCCGCGCCGAGCTGGTCGCACATGAGGATGACGATGTTCGGCCGGCGGGGCATCGGACGGGACCTTTCTTCACACCATGAGATAGCCGCCGTCGACGACCATCTCGGCGCCGGTGACGAATTTCGATTCGTCCGAGGCGAGGTAGAGGACCATGTAGGCGATGTCCTTCGGCTCGCCGAGGGTGCCGAGGGGATGGCGGCGCAGCGCCTTGTCGCGCTCCTCCTCGAGCCGGCCGAGATCGCGCAGGTAGTTCTCGGTCTGCGGCGTCCAGATATAGCCGGGATGGATCGAGTTGCAGCGGATACCGTATCGCTGCTCCGCGCAATGGACCGCCACCGCCTTGGTCAGCGTGCGAACGGCTCCCTTGCTGGCGCAATAGGCGGCGAGATCCGCCTCCCCGATGATGCCGTCGATCGACGACAGGTTGACGATCGAGCCGCCGCCGGCGCGGCGCATCGCGGGAATCGCATATTTGCAGCCGAGGAAGACGCCGTCGGCATTGACCGCCATGGTGCGGCGCCAATCGTCGAGCGTCGTCTCCTCGATGGTCTTGGCGATGGCGATTCCCGCATTGTTGACCAGCACGTCGAGCCGCCCGAAGCGCTCTTCGGCGGCACGCAACACGTTCTGCCACTGGTCGGGGTCGGTGACGTCGTGCGGGAAAAAGGCCGCCTCGCCGCCGGCCTCGGCGATCCGCGCGACCGTTTCGGCGCCGGCCGTCCCGTCGATGTCGGTCACGGCGATCCGGGCGCCCTCGGTGGCGAGCAGGATCGCGGCGGCGCGCCCGAGGCCCATGCCGGCGCCGGTGATCAGCGCGACCTTGCCCGCGACGCGGCCGGTGGCGGTCACCGGGCCGGCAGCGGCTGGTTCAGCCAGTCGCGGTAGAACCCCTCGAGATCGGGCTGGAAGTCGTGCACGATCGGATAGCCCGGCGCGCAGGCCTCGACCTCGTGCAGCGTGCCGCAGCCCTGGCAGACGAACTCGCGGATCTCCATCCAGGCCGGATCTGGAATGTCGCTGTTGGGATAGAGCTCGCGCAGCGCCTCGGGTGTGTCGCGCACCCTGATATGGGCGCCGAGCTTCCAATTCCGCTGGTAGGGGCCGAAGACCTGGCCGCACTCGCATTTCGTGACGCGGCCGTCCTCGCCCTCGACGATGAACAGGTGGTCGCTGATCGGCAGCAGGATCTTCTCAGGCCAGGCGACGCGCTCCTGCAGCACCTCCAGATATTTGAAGAAGCGATCCTCGTCCTTGTAGGCGCTCATGATGCGCTTCGTCTGCGGCCAGGGCAGCGTGCCGGCGACGAGCTCGCGGATGGTGTCCTTGGGATAGGTGGTCATGACAGCCTCAGATCGACCGAAAGGGCGGGCGCTTTCTTCTCCCCTTGTGGGAGAAGGTGGATTTCGCGGAACGCGAAAGACGGATGAGGGGTGATCCCGAGCCGCAACCCCTCATCCGTCACGCTTCGCGCGACACCTTCTCCCGCAAGGGGAGAAGGGGCGCGGTGGATGGCTTTGCCGATTCTCAAAGCTTCACCTCGTACGCGGCATCGAGTCCCCAGAATAAGCGGAACTCGGCGGCGAAGCGCGGCGACAGCTTCATGGCGCTGGCATACATCTTGGCGACCTCGGGCGCGACGTCGGAAGCGGCGACGCGTTTCGACTGCTGGGCGATCCATTCGGATACCGGCACCGAGGCGGCGATCCGCTCCCGCCGTATCGCGGCGCGGCGCGCGGCAGTGGCGTCGAGATCGGCCTCGACCCTGTCGGTCTCGATGTTCTCGCGCGTCACGATGCCGAACACGCCTTCGGCGGCCTCGGCGGTGAGGAAGCCGTTCTCGACGTCCCAGGCGGTCTTGACCGGATCGCGCTCCAGCACGTCGCCGTAGCCGCCGCCCCCGTTGTACGAATGGGTGAAGATGTCGCCCGACTTGTGCGGCGCCGTGATGTAGGGGCCTTCCTCCGTGACGTGCCGTCCCTCGACGAGCTTCTCCAGGTCGGAGCGATGCGGATCGGTGCCGATGCCATGCGGAATGGGCTTCCGCTCGGCCACGAGCTCCGCGATGTTGGTGTCGCGCACGGCGCGATGTTTCTGGCAGGTCGGCGCCGGATAGCCGCCGCACATGCCGCCATTGTCGAAGATGCGGCTCGAATGTTCCGAGGTGAGCAGCCGCAGGTGCTCCGTTTTGTTGATCAGCCAGGTCGAGATGAAGGCGCAGCCGCCACGATATTTCCCGGAACCGCCGGAATTGGGCAGGATCGAGCGGCCGATATAGAGCATCGGCATGTTCTGTTCCCAGATCTCGATATTGCCCATGTCGGATTCGGGGTTCCATCCCACATAGGCCGTGTCGAGCCCGTCCTTGATGGCGAGCGCGCCTGAGCCCGCCGCGGCGCATTCGAAATGCGCCATGCCAAAGGGCGTGCCGTACTGGCTCTGCCCGCCCATCTCGATCATCGGGCTGTTGACCTGCCCGACGAAGGCCTCCTCGACGAAGCCGCGGGCCAGGAAGCCGCGCGACAGCAACCGCTGGAACACGCCGTAGGCGGGGAGCAGCAGCGCCCAGGAGGTGGCGGTGGCGACCATCTCATTGTCGGGGTTGGTCCAGGTTCCCTTGGGCAGCGTGAGCTCGGTGGCGAGCCAGGCGCCATCGTTGACGAGGCCCTCGAAGTTCATGTGCTGGGTCAGCGTCACGAACATGCCGCCGTCCATGCCGGCCGGCGTACAGTTCATGGAGTGGTAGCCCCAGGGCTGGGTCCCATCGAAATCCACCTTGATCTTGCCCTCGGTGGTGATCTCCATCGCGAGCGGGATGTTGTAGAGCCAGTTCGGGTCGCCGAGCGGCTGGAAGCCCGGCTTGCCCTCCGTGACATGGCCGTAGAAGGTGTGGCCGCGGTAGATGCCCGGCACGGTCAGCTGGCGCGTGCGGGCGAGCTGGCCGACGCGGCCTTCCTCGATGAACTCCTTCGAGACCCGCTTCCAGTAGTCGAGGCCGATCTCGTCGATCAACCCGAGCAGGTTCTCGCGCATGTCGATGCAGGAGGCGACCTTGGCCTTCTCGTCGAGCACCCAGTAGATCGGCATGCGCAGGTTGCGCTCGCAGCGGATGACGTAGTCGCGGCGGATCTCGTCGTTCGTGCCGATCTTTTCCGCGCAGACGAAGAGCCCTTCGGTGAAGCGCTCCTGCGCCAGGCAGACGTCGCCGCCCGGCGTGATGCCGCCCGCCTCGAGCTCGTGGCAGACCGCGCCCGCCCAGGCCACGAGCTCGCCCGAATGGAAGATCGGCACGACGTCCATCACGTCCGGCACCTGCACGGTACCGATGAAGGCGTCGTTGTTGGCGAAGATGTCGCCGGGGTTTATGCCCGGGTTGGTCTCGTAGCCCTCGCGGATCATCCATTTGATGAAGCGGCTCATGGTGTGGACATGGACCATGATGCCGTTCGACAGCGCGATGGCGTCGCCCTCGGGCGTGTAGATCGCCACCACCATCTCGCCGACCTCGCGCACCCCGGGCGAGGCCGAGATGCGCCGCGCCATCTCGCGCGCCGAGACGCAATAGGCGCGCAGCTTGGTGTGCAGCGTCTCGAACCTCAGCGGATCCGCCTTGCGCAGGCTGAGCCCGGTGATGCCGTCGTAGCAGCCGGTCTCGGCCATTCGCCGCTCGGACTCGAGCATCCGGTCGCGCAGGGGTGTCTGGGGAGCGAGTTTCTGGAGCATTTTGGCGGCCTGTCAGGCTCTGTCCCGATCATCCCCGCGAAAGCGGGGATCCAGGACCGGTTCGATGAAGGGCTGGATCCCGCTTTCGCGGGGACGAGCGGCGGAGAAGGCCACGTCATCCGTGCCGGTAGTGCAGCAGCGTCCATTCGTCGACGAAGACCTCGTCGCCGGGATGGATCACGAGGGTTGTGGCCGGATGCTCGACGATGGCCGGCCCGCGTACCGCGTGGCCGGGTTCGAGCCGGTCCATCTCGTAGAGCTCGGCCGCGTGCCAGCGCCCGCCGATATAGGCCTGCCGGACGCCCTTATGCGCCGCGGCCGGGTCGGAGGCGCCGAGCGGCCGCTTCACCAGCACGGGCTTGACCTTATCCGCGGTAGCGATCACGCCGAGCTCGGTGATGGTGGTGCCGGCCGCGCCGTAGCGCGACACACGATGATTGACCTTGGCATAAACCTCCTCGAAGGTCGCCAGCACCTCCCGCATCTCGGCGCCGGTGCGAACGGCGAGCCGGGGCGAGGCTACCTCGACATCCTCGAGCTGGCCCGTGTAGCGCATCATCAGGAATGGCGAGAGGCTCAGTCTTTCGCGCGGATGGCCGTCGGCGATCATCTCGCCGACCGCCGCGTCGTGCAGATCGGCCCAGATGCGCGATACCTTCTCTCCGAACCCCGCGAGAGCCCCGTCGTCGGCGTCGGGCGGGATGTCGATCTGCGTCGAGACCGAGTGGCGACGCATATAGTCGGCCGTGGTGCAGCCGAAGGCCGAGAAGGCCGCAGCGAACTGGAAGGTCATGATGTCCTTGAAGCCGATGCCGCGGCTGCAGCCGGCAAGGTGCAGCGGCCCCGAGCCGCCATAGGACAGGAGGGTGAACTCGGACGGGTGGATGCCGGCGCCCGAGATGACCCGGCGCAGGGCATTGTTGGCGTCCTGCTCGAGCATGGCGATCATGCCCTCGGCCGCCTCCTCGAGGCCGACGCCGAGGAGATCGGAGCACTGCTGCCGAAAGGCCTCCCGGGCCTTGTCGACATCGAGCTTGACCTTGCCGCCGAGGAAATAATCCGGGTTGAGCCGGCCGAGGATCGCGTCGCAATCGGCGATGGTGGGCGCCGTGCCGCCGCGCCCGAAGCAGATCGGGCCGGGGTCGGAGCCGGCGCTCTCCGGCCCGAGGCTGATCTTGCGGGTCAGCGGATCGACCTTGAGGATCATGCCGGCGCCGGCGCCGATCGTATCGAGATGGAGCGTCGGCACGTTGAGCTTGAACCGGTCCATGATCGGCTCGTTCTCGATCCGCGTCTGGCCGCGGATGATGACGCCCATGTCGAAGCTGGTGCCGCCCATGTCCGAGCAGATCAGCGAATCGTTGCCGATGAGCTTGCCCACGTAAGCCGCGCCGAGAATGCCGCCGATCGGACCCGAGATCATCGTCTCGTGCAGCCGCGGATGGTTGATCGAGGTCAGGCCGCCGAAGGAGAGCAGCGTCTGCACCCCGTAGCGGAAGCCGTATTTCTTCGAGGCGTCCTCGATGCCCTTGAGCTGCTGGCGGCCGCGGGACGTCGCGTAGGCCTCGATCAGAACGCTGTTCAATCGCGACTGCTCGCGGATGACGGGCCTGACCTCGTGGCTCGTATAGACCAGGATCGCCGCGCCGGCGGTGGCGATCTCCTCGTGCACGATCTCGGCGATGCGCCGCTCGTGCGCCGGGTTGACGTGGGCGAACAGCGTCATGATGCAGATCGAGTCGACACGGTCGGCGATGAGCTTCTTCGCCGCCGCCCGCACCTCGTGCTCGTAGAGCGGGATGACGATGTCGCCGAACTGGTCGATGCGCTCGGTGACGCCGTGGGTGCGCCGGCGCGGCACCAGCGGATCCGGGTGATGATGGGTCACCGCATGCAGCCGGTCGGCATAGGAATAGTCGGCCCAGGCCTGCAGGCCGCGGCCCATGAGGATCATGTCCTCGACGCCGCGGGTGGTGATGAGCCCGAGCCGGCGCCCGGTGCGCGACAGCAGCGTGTTGAGCATGCCGGTGCCCGAATAGAGCACCACGTCCACCCCGGCGAAGAGATCGTCGAGCGAGATGCCCCAGGCCTCGGCCGCGTCCTCGGCCGAGGCCATGAAGCCCTCGGCCTCGTCGCGCGGCGTCGTCGCCGCCTTGCCGATCTTGAAGTGGCCGTGCCGGTCGACCAGGATCGTGTCGGTCATGGTGCCGCCGGCATCGATCCCGATGACGATTGGATTTCCCATGGACATGATGCAGGTGCCCCGTTGCTGACGCGCGTCCCTGGTTCGGCAAGCTAGGGGCCTCGCCGCCTCGCGGCTATGTGCCTCCGGGCATAAGCGGGCGCCGGCAAGAGATGCCGTCGCGTCAAAGCCAGAAGCGGGCTGTGATCTGCTCGTCCTCCATCAAACCCGAGGTCGGTTCGAGACCGAGCGCCGCATGCAATTGCTCGATGCCGATCTCCGGGATGTGCCAGTTCATCATGTCGCGCACGCAGGCCTGGTAGGAATCCGACAGCGCCCGGCTGGACGGATCCAGGTTGGTGATGATGACGAGGCCGGTCGGGGACGCATCCAACGCCGTGACGACGAGGTCCGGCCGCCGCCGCTTGAGCAGGAGCGCGGTGCGCCAGACGTCGCCGGTCCACCAGTCGGACCGCTGCTCGCCTTCGCCGCGGCGCCCGTGAGGCACGCGGGCGGTGATGCCATCGTCCACCGGCACGCAGTCATGAAGGATGACGACCGAGTTCGTCTTGCAGACCTTCTCGGTGTTGATGAAATCCCTCAGGAGGAACTCGCACCGGTGCATCCCGTCCAGGAACACCATGTCGACGGGCGCCTTGAGGATCTCCCGCGGATCGTGGGCGGCGAAGAAGTCATCGCTCGGCATGCGGTAGAAGGAGACCTGCGGACGCAGCAGAATTTTGGCGAAAATCTCCGGATCGGTGATCTCGAATCCCGGATCCACCGCGATCGACGGACACGACGCCAGCGCCAGCGTGGCGCCGGCGAATACGCCGATCTCCATGTAGGTCTTGGGGCGAAGAACCCGGTGCAGGCGCGCGATCGTCTCTTCATAATATTCGCCGGCAAGATCCTCGCCGCTGATCGATTTGCTCTCGGAATCGGCTTTCGGGCGCACGAGGCACTCCGGTTCTGCGAAAGACTCTGCTCGATGCCGGCCGGAACGCGAGCCATCGGCCGGCCTGCGGCGCGGTGTCGCGCGGATCGGCCTCCCGCCGCAAGCGTCATTTTGCGTGTTCGGCGACTCGGGCCGGCGTCGCCTTTACGCCAGCAGAGCGGCCGGCAGGCCCCGGCAGCCCTTGCGTCTCATGATAGGATCGAGGTCCTGATCGGTTCGGGGACGTCGCAATGCTGGAACGGACGACGGATGGCGGAGGGGTCGTCGCGGCGCTGGCCGCCGCCATCGCCGGCGCCGGGGCCGAGCATCATCTCGACCGTCTCATGGATCTCATTGGCGAACTGGTGCCGCACGACCTGATCACGGTCACGCGCTATTCGACCGCGCACCGCCCCGAATTCGTGTCGCACCGGCACTATTCGGACGCGATGGTGCGAAAATATCTCGACGTCTACTACGCCTACGATCCATTCTACGCCTATTGGCGGCGCGAGCGGCGCCCCGGCATCGTGCCGCTGCGCAGCCTCGCCACCGACGAGGTCAAGCGCGGCCAGTATATCGCGGAATTCCTCAACCAGTCGGTCATCTGCGACGAGGTCGGCGTCCTGGTCGCCGACGGCGGGGATTGCTGCCTCGGCATCTTCCTCGACCGGTCGGCGCGCAGCTTCACGTCGGCCGACATCGCCTGCCTCGACTCGGGCTTTCCGGTGCTGGCGGCGGTGCATGCCCTCGACGTCGGATCGCGCCGGCCGAAAAGCCCCGCCGCGCCGCCCGTCGCCGGACGCGTGCCACCGAGTGGCGGGCCGGCGGCGCTGCCCGCAGATCTCTGGCCGGAGCTCAGCGCCCGCGAGCGGGAGCTGGTCGCCCTGATCCTGGCCGGCCATCCGAGCGCCACGCTGGCGCGGCGGCTCGGAATCACCATCGGCACCGTCAAGAACCACCGCCGCCGCATCTATGCCAAGCTCGACATCACCACCGAGCGCGAGCTCTTCCTGCAATATTTCGAATGCCTGGCGCCCTCCGCCTGACATGGCCTATGTCCGAGATCAGTTTCAAAGCGATTGCGAAATGCCAGGGCCCGCGAGGCTGATATGACGTCGTCATGGCGCATCTCTCCACCCATGTCCTCGACACGTCGAACGGCCGCCCGGCGGCGGGCGTCTCGCTCACCCTGACGCGGCTCGAACCCGACGGCACCCGGACGCGCCTCGCCGAGACCCACACCAATGCGGACGGGCGCACCGATAGACCGCTGCTCTCCGGCGATGCCTTTACCGCCGGCACGTATGAGATCGAATTCCGCATCGGCGACTATTTTCGCACGCAGGGGCTGGAGCCGACCTTCCTCGACACGGTTCCGTTGCGCTTCGGCGTCGCGGACCCGGCCACGAAATATCACGTCCCGCTCCTCGTCTCGCCCTGGAGCTATTCCACCTACCGCGGAAGCTGACCTTCCGCCCGGCAGACCCGTCAGGCCCAGGTGCGCTCGAGCAGGTCGAGCCAGTTGTCGCAGGCTATTCTGCGCAAGAGCGCCTCCGGATAGCCGGCATCCCGCAGATGCTCCATGAGCCGCGGCAGTCCGGCGACGTCGCCGATCGCCTTCGGCACCACCGCCCCATCGAAGTCCGAGCCGAAGCCGACGCCGCCCTCCCCGAGCCGCTCGATCAACGCATCGAGATGGCGCCGCATCAGGTCGAGCTCGGTATCGGCCCGCATGGCGCCGTCCGGCCGCAGGAAGCAGGTGGCGAAGTTGAGGCCGACCAGCCCGCGGCTCTCGCGGATCGCGTCGAGCTGGCGATCGGTGAGATTGCGCGCCGAGGGACAGAGCGCGTGGACGTTGGAATGGGTGGCGACGAGCGGCGCCGACGTGACCGCGGCGACATCCCAAAAGCCCTTCTCGTTGAGATGCGACAGGTCGACGAGGATGCGCCGATCGTTGCAGGCGCGCACCAGCGCCCGGCCGGCCTCGCTCAGCCCTTCGCCGGTGTCGGGCGAGCCCGGGAAGCGGAACGGCACCCCATGGGCGAAGATGTTCGACCGGCTCCAGACGAGGCCGAGCGAGCGCAGCCCCGCGGCGTGGAACACGTCGAGGGCCAGGAAGTCGGCGTCGATCGGCTCAGCGCCCTCGATGTGGAGCACGGCCGCGATCCGACCCGAAGCCATGGCGGCACGGATCTCGGCGGTGTCCCGGCAGACCGCCAGATCCTCCGGCAAGGCGCGCTGGAGCCGCAGCAGGATCGCCACCATGCCGAGCGTCGCGGCCTGCGCGTGTTCGAGCGCGAGCTGCGGTGGCAGCGGCATGTCGTAGGCGGGGCCTCGCATCGAGCCCGCCATGTTGGGCATCGTCAGCGGCGGCGGGAAGACGGCGAAAAGTCCGCCGGCGAAATTTCCGGTCCTGGCGCGCGGCAGGTCGATGTGGCCGCCGCCGCTCCCTGCGAAGAGCTCGACGGCTTTGTCGGCGCCCCGCCGCGCGAGGCGCAGCAGGATGTCGTTGTGGCCGTCGAAGACGGGGATCGGATCGCCGGTCACGCGCGCATCGCCCGGCACGCGCCGCACCGCCCATGCACCGTCACGGCGATCTCCTCGGCCTCGCAATCGAGACGCGCCAGTTCGGCGTCGATCGCGGCGACCGGCAGATCGAGGGCGAGGTCGCTGACGCGCCCGCAGCTGCGGCAGACGAAATGCGAATGGTCGGCGCCGGCCGCCTCGTAGAGCGCCGCGCCGCCCCCAGGCACATGCAACGGCTTGATCAGCTTCAAGGCGCAGAGCCGATCGAGCGCCCGATAGACCGTCGAATGGCCGAAGCCGGGCTTGCGCGCCCTGACCTGCTCGAAGATCTCCTCCGCCGCGAGATGGCGACCGGGCGCGAGGTCGCGCAGCACGTCATGGACGAGGCGGTAGTTCGTCGGCAGGCGCTTCGGTCGGTCGGGCATCGTCATGCGGCTTCGCCTTCAGCCTTGCCTTCGTAGCAGAAATGAATATGGTTCTCACTCTCGTAATGGGGCCGTTCACCTTTGTCGCCCCGCGCGGCACCTGTTGTCGAGCCGCCTCCGCAGCGCCTGCCGAACCAATCCGGCGACCCCGCCGCAGGTTGCGCTTCACCTGATTTCCCTTCCAGTCGAAGAGCCAAGCCCATGCCGATCAACGACAAGCCGACCCTGACTACGACGGCCGGCGCTCCCTGGCCCGACAACCAGAACAGCGCGAGCGCCGGGCCGCGCGGCCCGCTCCTGCTGCAGGATTATCAGCTGATCGAGAAGCTGGCGCACCAGAACCGCGAGCGCATTCCGGAACGCGTCGTGCACGCCAAGGGCTCCGGCGCCTACGGCACTTTCACGGTCACCAACGACCTCAGCAAATATACCAAGGCCAAGGTGTTCAGCCAGGTCGGCAAGACGACCGACATCCTGCTTCGCTTCTCGACCGTCGCGGGCGAGCGCGGCGCCGCGGATGCCGAGCGCGACGTGCGCGGGTTCGCGGTGAAGTTCTATACCGAGGACGGCAACTGGGACCTCGTCGGCAACAACACGCCGGTCTTCTTCATCCGCGACCCGCTGAAGTTCCCCGACTTCATCCGCACCCAGAAGCGCCACCCGAAGACCAACCTGCGCTCGGCCACCGCCATGTGGGACTTCTGGTCGCTCTCGCCCGAGAGCCTGCACCAGGTGACGATCCTGTTCAGCGACCGCGGCCTGCCGCAGGGCTATCGGCACATGAACGGCTACGGCAGCCACACCTTCAGCCTGTGGAACGACGCCGGCGAGCGCTACTGGGTCAAGTTCCACTTCAAGACGCTCGACGGCCACAGGCATTGGAGCAACGACGAGGGCAACGCGATCATCGCGACAGATCGCGAGAGCGCGCAGCGCGACCTCTACGAGGCGATCGAGCGCGGCCACGGTCCGAAATGGCGCGTCTGCGTACAGATCATGCCCGAGATGGACGCCGAGAAGACCCCCTACAATCCCTTCGACGTGACCAAGGTCTGGCCGCACAAGGACTATCCGCTGATCGAGGTCGGCATCGCCGAGCTCAACCGCAATCCCGAGCACTATTTCGCCGAGATCGAGCAGTCCTCCTTCTCGCCGAGCAACATCGTGCCCGGCATCGGCTTCAGCCCGGACAAGATGCTGCAGGGGCGAATCTTCGCCTATGCGGATGCGCACCGCTATCGCGTCGGCACGCATTACGAGGCGCTGCCGGTCAACAAGCCGAAGACCCAGGTGAACAGCTACCACGCCGATGGCGCGATGCGCTTCGACGCCCCCAAGGGCACCGACGCCTATTACGAGCCGAATTCCTTCAACGGCCCGGTCGAGGCGCCTTCGGCCAAGGAGCCGCCGCTGCGCATCAGCGGCGATGCGCAGCGTTACGACCATCGCGTCGGCAACGATGACTATTCCCAGGTCAAGGCGCTGTTCGACGTCCTCGGTCCCGAGCAGCAGCACCGGCTCTACGGCAATATCGCGGCCGCCATGCAGGGCGTGCCGCAAGAGACCGTCGACCGGCAGGTGGCGCATTTCAACCGCGTCGACCCGGCCTATGGCGCCGGCGTCGAGGCGGCGCTCGCCAGGCTGAAGCTGCCGCCGAACTCCGATCCGGTCTCGGCCTCGGACGGCATGCGCCCGGTCGCCGACGCCGCGGAATAGCGGCTCGGCCGGCCCGGCCCTCCCAAGCGGAACGACTCTTGTCTCCGCTTGGCGGATTGCTTGGAACCCGCATGCCGAGGAGCCGCGCCCAGACCGTCTCGGCGCACGGCCGGCCCTTGGCCGTTCTTCGACTAGACCGTTCCACGACCGCTGGCGCCGCCAATCCCCTGCGGCATGAAGCTTCGAGCCGGCACCGCTCACGCGGGCGAACGAGTTTCAAACACTTCTTCGTCTTACTGGTCACAAGCAAGCTTGGACGCAAGAAAAGTAGAGGCAATCAATTCGTTATTGAATAAATACTGAAAACAATCGTCGCCGACCCGGCGAACGACCCACCATCGCAACGCCCGAGAGGCAAATCATCACCCAAATGGGTGAGGCCGCAAGAATTCCACTCGATCCCGAGGTGCGGGCCTCGGCGAGCGGGCCAGATGACGAACGGCGCGAAGGGGCTATATGCTGAGCCGCAGACGTCGAGCGGCGGGATCATCGATTGAGGCTTTTGCGAACCATGCGATGCCCCTGGCCGCCTCGAACGGGGAGGCCGGGATGCGGCTGATCCTGGTCGGCGGCGGGCTCGCCAATAGCCTCATCGCGCACCGCCTCGCGTCTCTCCGGCCGGAGGTGGACTGGACCATCCTCGAAGCCGCCGACGGCCTCGGCGGCAACCACACCTGGTCCTTCCACGCGACCGATCTGACGCCGGAGCAGAACCGCTGGATGGAGCCCTTCCTCGAGGCACGCTGGCCTTCGTACGAAGTGCGCTTTCCCGGCCATCGGCGCGTGCTGCCGCTCGGCTACCGGTCGGCCTCGGCGGATCGGCTGCGCGCCGTCATGGCGCCGCTCGCCGCGAAAGTGCGCACCGGTGCCGACGTCGCCGCCGTCGCCCCACGGAGCGTCACGCTCGCCTCGGGCGAGACCCTCGCGGCCGAGGCCGTCATCGACGGGCGCGGCTACCGGCCGAGCCCGCACATGCAGGTGGCCTACCAGAAGTTCCTCGGCCTCGAGGTCCGCACGCGGGGGCCGCACGGCCTCGCCCATCCGGTGGTCATGGACGGCACGGTCAAGCAGCGCGACGGCTACCGCTTCATCTACCTGCTCCCCTTCGATCACGACCGCATCCTGATCGAGGACACCTATTATTCCGACCGGATGGATCTCGATGCCGCGGCGGCCCGCGACCTCATCCGACGCTATGCGGCCGAGCAGGGCTGGACCATCGAGGCGGTGCTGCGCGAGGAGAGGGGTGTGCTGCCGATCGGGCTCGGCGGCGACATCGAGGCCTTCTGGGCGGAGGCGGGCGGCGTGGCGCAGAGCGGCCTCCGGGCGGCGCTGTTCCATCCGACGACCGGCTATTCGCTCCCCGACGCGGCGCGGCTCGCCGATCGCATCGCGGCGACGCGCGACCTCGGCGCTCCGGCGCTCTTCGAGCTGACGCGGCGGCATTCGCTGCAGCGCTGGCGCGGCGCCGGCTTCTGCCGGCTCCTCGATAGGCTGCTGTTTCGCGCCGCCGAGCCCGACAAGCGCTACAAGCTCCTCGAGCGCTTCTACCGCCTGCCGCCCGGCCTCATCGGCCGCTTCTATGCCGGGCGGAGCACGCCGCTCGACAAGCTGCGGGTGCTGAGCGGCAAGCCGCCGGTGCCGCTCGGGCGGGCGCTGGGCTGCCTGCCGGAACGGCCGATCGCGGCGGCCCGCCCTTGAGGTCGCCCCGCAAGACCGCGATCGTCATCGGCTCCGGCTTCGGCGGCCTCGCGCTCGCCATCAGGCTGCAGGCCGCGGGATGCGACGTCACGCTGCTCGAGAAGCGCGACAAGCCCGGCGGGCGCGCCTATGTGTACGAGGACGGCGGCTTCGTCTTCGATGGCGGCCCGACCGTCATCACCGATCCGACCTGCCTCGAGGAGCTCTGGAGCGTCGCCGGGCGACGCATGGCCGACGACGTGACGCTGCTGCCCGTCGATCCCTTCTATCGCCTGTGCTGGGAGGACGGCTTCGCCTTCGACTACGCCAACGACCAGGCGGCGCTCGACCGGCAGATCGCGGCGGTCTCGCCCAGCGACGTCGCGGGCTATCGCCGTTTCCTCGCCTTCTCGGAAGCGGTGCTGGAAAAGGGCTATATCGGCCTCGGCGCCGTGCCGTTCCTCGACTTCCGCTCGATGGTGCAGGTGGCGCCGGCCCTGGTGAAACTGCAGAGCTACCGCAGCGTCTATGCGCTCGTCTCCCGCTTCATCGCCGACGAGCACCTGCGCCAGGCCTTCTCGTTCCACACGCTGCTCGTCGGCGGCAATCCCTTCGCGACCTCCTCGATCTACGCCCTGATCCACGCGCTCGAGCGGCGCTGGGGCGTGTGGTTCCCGAAGGGGGGCACCGGCGCCCTCGTGCGCGCCATGGTCAAGCTCTTCGAAAGCCTCGGCGGCACGATCCGCCTCGCGACGCCAGTCGATGCGATCCGCACCGCCGACGGCCGCGTGACCGGGGTGGCGCTGCCGGGCGGCGAGACGCTCGCGGCCGACATGGTGGCGTCGAACGCCGACGTCATGCACACCTATCGCGAGCTGCTGCGCGCCGACCCGCGCGGAGCCGCCGAGGCCAAGCGCCTCGGGCGCAAGCGCTTCTCCATGTCGCTCTTCGTGATCTATTTCGGCCTCAAGGGGAGCCATCGCGGCCTCGCCCATCACACGGTCTGCTTCGGTCCGCGCTATCGCGCGCTCATCGCCGAGATCTTCGGCGCGCCGGCGCTGGCCGAGGATTTCTCGCTCTATCTCCATGCGCCCAACGCCACCGATCCGTCGCTCGCACCGCCCGGCCACAGCGCCTATTACGTGCTCTCGCCGGTGCCCCATCTCGGCACCGCCGCCATCGACTGGGCGACCGAAGGCCCGCGCTACCGCGACCGAATCCTGGCCTACCTCGAAGCGCGCTACCTGCCCAACCTGCGGCGCGACCTCGTCGTCTCGCGCCTGCTGACGCCCTTCGAATTCCGCGACGACTTGAACAGCCATCTCGGATCGGCCTTCTCGCTCGAGCCGATCCTCACCCAGAGCGCCTGGTTCCGGCCGCACAACCGCGACGACCGCATCGCCGGCCTCTATTTCACCGGCGCCGGCACGCATCCGGGCGCCGGCGTGCCGGGGGTGGTCGGCTCGGCCAAGGCCACCGCCGGGCTGATGCTCGCCGACATGCGGGCGGGTCTGGCCGCGTGAGGGACACGGTCAGCGAAGCGAGCCGGGAGAGCATCGCCGAGGGCTCGAAGAGCTTCGCCGTCGCGGCGCGGCTGTTCGACCCGGTGACGCGCGACAGCGCCCGCCTGTTCTACAGCTGGTGCCGGCATTGCGACGATGTGGTCGACGGGCAGGTCTCAGGGTTCGGTACGGTCGAGCGCGCCGGCACGCCGGCCGCCCGGCTCGACGACCTCATCGAGCGAACGCAGGCGGCGTTCACGGCCGCCCCGCAGGGCGACCCCGTCTTCGCCGCCCTCCACCGGGTGGCGCGTCGGCACGCCATCGCGCCGGAGTTGCCGCTCGCCATCCTCGAGGGCTTCCGCATGGATGTCGAGGGCCGGCGCTACGCCACCGTCGACGAGCTCACGGCCTATTGCTACGGCGTCGCCGGCGCCGTCGGCGTCACCATGGGGCTGATCATGGGCGTGCGGCCGGACGATGCCGCGACGCTCGACCGGGCCTGCGACCTCGGGCTCGGCTTCCAGCTCACCAATATCGCCCGCGACGTGATGGAGGATGCCCGCGCCGGCCGCGTCTACCTGCCGGGCGACCTGCTCGGCGGCGCCTCTCCTTCCCCGGCCTTCGTGCTCGACCCGTCGAACCGCGCAGCCGTGCTCAGCGCCACCGCGGCGCTGCTCGAACTCGCCGAGCGCTACTATGCCTCGGCACGGATCGGCATCGCGCATCTGCCCTGGCGCTCGGCCTGGGCCATCGCCACGGCACGCGGCGTCTACCGCGACATCGGCAGACGGGTGCGGCGAGCCGATGACCCGTGGGCGCGGCGCCAATCGGTACCGGCCTGGGGCAAGCTCTGGCACGTGGGGCTCGGCGCAGGCGCACCGCTGGCCTACCGGCTGCTCGGCGATCCGCCCCGCCATGGGCTTTGGACCCGGCCGCGAATGCCTGCCCGAGACTCACGAGCCTGATCGGCGCCCTCGTCTCAGAGATGCTCGTGGACCTCGTCGAGACTGGCCTCGGCGACCGGCTTGTCGAAGACGATCTCGCCGCGCGCCATGGCCACCACCCGGTCGCAGGACTGGAACACGTGCTGCATGTTGTGCGAGATGAAGATGCCGGTCACGCCCTGCGCCTTGAGGCCCTTAACGAAGCCGATCACCTTGTTGGTCTCCTTGACCGAGAGATGATTGGTCGGCTCGTCGAGGATCAGGAGCTTCGACTTGAAGTGCATGGCGCGAGCGATCGCCACGCCCTGGCGCTGCCCGCCCGACAGCTCTCCCACCAGCGCGTCGGGCGAGCGCAGATGCAGATCGACATCGGCGATGGCCTTGACGCTCTCGGCACGCATTCGTGCCTGATCGAGCAGGCCGAAGCCGAGGACCGCGGCTTTGAGCGGCTCGCGGCCGATGAACAGGTTGCGGGCGATCGACATGGTCGGGACCATGGAATTGTACTGGTAGATGGTCTCGATGCCGGCCCGCATGGCGTCCTTCGGCGTGCGCAGGCGGATCGGAGCGCCCCCGAGCAGGATCTCGCCCTGGTCGGGGCCATGCACGCCCGACAGGATCTTGATCAGCGTCGACTTGCCGGCGCCGTTGTCGCCGACGAGCCCCAGCACCTCGCCCGGCTGGATTGTAAGGCTCACGTCCTTCAGCGCGTGGACGCCGGAATACCATTTGTGCAGATGGCGGCATTCGATCAGCGGTGTCGGCACTACTCACACTCCCACGCGGATGCGGCGGCCCATGCGGCGCAGCCAGGCATTGGCCACGACCGCGAAAATGGTCAGCGCCCCGATGGCGAACTGGAACCAGTTGGCGTCGACCTGGCTCAGCACGAGGCCGTTGTCGATCACCCGGATCAGGAGCGCGCCGACGATGGCCCCGAAGATCGTGCCGATGCCCCCGGTGAGGGCCGCGCCGCCGATCACCGCCGCCGCCACCGCCTGGAGCTCGAGGCCGATGCCGATCGAGGGCAGCGGCGAGCCGAGCCGCAGCACCTGGATCAGCCCGGCGAAGCCCGCCAGCACCGAGCAGATGACGAAACAGGCGATCTTCACGCGCACGACCGGGATGCCCATGGAGCTCGCCGCGTCGAGAAAGCCGCCCGTCGCCTTCACCCAATTACCGAAATTGGTCAGCGACAGCAGCGCCGAAATCAAGACCGCCACGCCGACGAACCACACGAAGGAGGTGCGGAACAATTGGCCGGGCCCGATGAACTGGGTGAAGATCCAGGACGGGATGTCGTCGGGCAGGAGCGGCGGGAAGCCGCCCGACACGACCACGGTCAGCGAGCGCGCCATGAACAACATGCCGAGCGTCGCGATGAAGCTCGGGATGCCGAAGCGGATCGTCACGATGCCGTTGATCAGGCCGATCATGGCGCAGGCCGCGAGCCCCAGCAGGACGGCGCCCCAGAAGGGTACGCCGTCGTTCATCAGGATCGCGGCGGTCATCGGCATCAGCGCGAAGACCGAGCCGACCGAAAGATCGAACTCGCCGCAGATCATCAGAAGCGTGACGCCGGTGGCGACGAGCGCCACTTCGGGCAGGATGCCGAGCACCCCACGAAAATTCTCGGCCGACAGGAAGATTCCATCCGAGCGCCATTGGAACAGGCCGATCAGCACGATCAGCAGCACGATGCCGGCGAGCTCGGGCTTTTCCAGATAAATTTTCAGGAGGCGCTTCATGGATGATCCAGGGGCAATCCTTCTCCCGCCGTGCGGGAGAAGTGGCACGGGCTGGCAAGTTTACGCAGCCAGCGTGAACTTGCCTGCGAACGTGACGGATGAGGGAATTCAGGCGCCGGGTACCCTCATCCGGCCTCACGACCTTCGGGCTCCTTCTCCCGCGCGCGGGAGAAGGAAAACCCTATCGCAAACCCTGCTTCGACAGCGCCATGATGGCGTCGACCTTGTCGGGCGTGACGATCCCCTGCCCGGTGTCGATGTCGGCCGGGGTGAGACCGAAATTCTTGGCCAGATAGGCTTCCATCACCGGCATGAAGCCCTGCATATAGGGCTGCTGGTCGACGGCCGTCTGGATATAGCCGGACTTCATCTGCTGGAGCACCTCGGGAACGAGGTCGAAGCCGCCGAGCAGCACCTTGCCGGGCGCCACGCCGCGATCCTTGAGCACGCGCGCCACGCCGGCCTCCCAATAGCCGCAGTCGAAATAGGCCGTAGTGTCGGGGTGGGCGTTGAGATACGCGCCGACCCGGTCGGCCGTGACGGCAAGATCGGTGCCCGAATCGATCTTCTCGACCGTGACCTGCCGCCCCGGATTGTCCTTCTTGAAGTCGTCCATGAACTTGAGCACGCCCGCGGCCCGCTGCTCCGACCAGGTCTGGCCCGGCGCCGAGACGCCCATCAGCACCCGGATCGGGCCGTCCTTGGGGAAGTTCTTGGCCTGCGCCTTGCCGAGCGAGTAGCCGGCGGCGATGAAGCTCTGGCCGATGAAGGCCTGCCGCTCGTTGCCGGCGGCGCCCTGGCTGTCGTCGACATTGACGGCCAGCACGGTGATGCCCTTCGCCCGCGCATCGGCGATCGGCGCATCATAGGCCTTGTCGTCGACGATCGCGACGAAGATGGCGTCCGGCTTGCGGGCGATGGCGGCCTGCAGGTTGGCGATCGCCTGCTCCACCGATCCTTCGGTCTGGGTCAACACGAGCTGGCACTTGGCCTGGACCCGCGCGCAGCCGTCGTCATAGCCCTTCTTGACCGCCTGCCAGAAGGTGTTCGACGGCGACGAATGGCTGATGAAGACGGTGGTGAGCGGCTCGGCGGCCGTGGCGGCGCCGGTTCCCAGGCCCAATGCGATGGCGCTCGCGGCAAGCAGTCTCTTCATGGTGTCCTCCCTTTGTGCTGAACGAACGGGCGCGTTGGCTCAGGCCTCGTCCGAGATGCGATGTGCGACGGTGAAGCGCTCGTCAAGGTCGGGCGCGAGGTCGAGCCCCAGTCCCGGCCCCGCCGGCACGGTGATGAAGCCGTTCTCGACCGGCGGCACAGCGGTAACGAGGTCGCGGTACCAGGTGCGGTAGTAGGCGCGCACGCTCTCCTGCACGAGGGCGTTCGGCGCGTTCAGCGACAGATGCGTCGAGGCTGCCAGCACCACCGGCCCCGTGCAATCGTGCGGCGCCACCGGCAGGTGCCAGGCCTCGGCCATGGCAGCGATCTTCTTGGCTTCCGAGAGGCCGCCGCACCAGGACAGGTCGAGCATGACGACGCCGGCGACGCCCGTCTCCAAGAGGTCGCGGAAGCCCCAGCGGGTCGAGAGCGTCTCGGAGGCGCAGATCGGCGCGATCGAGGCCTCGGCATAGCGTTTGAGCGAGCCGAGGCTGTCCATCTTGATCGGGTCCTCGTGCCAGAAGGTGCCGAAGGGCTCGAGCGCCCGGGCGATCCGCATGGCGGGGAGGAGCTGCCACATCGAGTGGAACTCGACCATGATGTCCATGCGCTCGCCGACCCGCTTGCGGATCTTCTCGAAGGGAACCAGCGCCGTCCTGAGGTCGGCGGCGGAAATGTAATGACCGCCGCTTCTTTCGGCCGGCCCGTCGAAGGGCCAGATCTTCATCGCCGTGATGCCCTCGGCGAGGAGGTCCTCGGCGAGATCGTCGGCCCGCTCCAGGAATCCGTTGAGATCGTCGTAGCGCTCGGCCCCCTGGCCGATGCCGTAGTTGGCGAGGTTCTGTCCCGTGTTGCGGCGCATGTAGATCGGGCCGGCACAGGTGTTGTAGGTGCGGATCGAGGGACGCGAAAAACCGCCCAGAAGCTGGGCGATCGGCTGGCCGGTGAGCTTGCCGAGGATGTCCCAGAGCGCGATGTCGAGCGCCGAATTGCCGCGCATCTCGACGCCGCTCGAGCGGAAGCCGACATAGCCGACGAGATCCCTGGCGATCAGGTCGATGGCGCGCGGATCGCGGCCGAGGAGCTTCTGCGCCAGCGTCTCGTGCACATAGGCCTCGACCGCCCGCGGCATGAAGAAGGTCTCGCCGAGGCCGGTGATCCCCTCGTCGGTATGGACCTTGAGCCACAGCAGGTTCTCGAACTCCGCCGCCGTTATGGTTTCGAGCGCGGTGATCTTCATCAGTTTATCCCCGCCGCCAGCAGCACCTTGACGGAATTGTCGAAATGCTCGGCCATGGCGGCTTCGGCCCGGCGGGGCGCGCGTTCCGCGATGGCCGCCGCGATCTCGGCGTGGCAGGCCACGTTGGCGCGCCGGTCGTCGTCGGTGGGACGTGTCGTCCAGCCGATCGGCCAGGTCTGCCGCGTCACCACGTGAAAGGCCCCGACGATCAGCCCGAACAGCGGGTTGCGGCTGGCCGCGGCGATCGCCTCATGGAACGCGATGTCATGCTCCATCACGCGTTCGCTCTCGTGGAAGTCGCTGCCCATGGCTTGCGCCAGCGCGGCGATCCGCACCGCCTCCGCCTCGCTGCGGCGCAGCGCCGCCAGCACCACGGTGCGCAATTCGATCGTCCGGCGCACGTCGAGGATCTGCTGCACGCTGGTCTGGTCGATGTGGACCGAATGATCGAGGACGAGCGCCAGGACCTGGCTGTCGGGCGCAGCCACCCGGGCCCGCCGGCCCATGCCGAGGTCGATCAGCCGCAAGGCCGCCAGCGAGCGATAGGCCTCGCGCACGACGGCGCGCGACACGCCGAAGCGGAGCGCGAGCGCGGTCTCGCTCGGCAGGGCGGCGCCGGCATGGAGCGCCTCGGCATGGATCAGGTCGCGCACCGCACGGATCGTGCGATCGACCAGCCCCGCCGAAGGCTCGTCCGGTGCCGCTTCGGAGGGACTCACGCTCGGCACATGCTGTCCTACAGGTTCTTACCTTTCTGCAGGACAGCTTTGCCGTGACCCTTTGTCAACCGGCATGGAGCGATTTATCGGGCCTGACGTCGGGGCGTCTGCTCCAATGCGCCCTGAAATCGTCCTCGCAAGCACAGCTTTTCGCCGCTCTCCCTCAAGTTAGCGCCTATGGGCGAAAGCCGGGATGAGGGGATGGTGCTGCCCGAACGCGTCGACTGAATTCGGCGCCCTGGCCGGCGCGCGGCGCGAGTTGGCGCCGGCCCCGCCGCCCGGCTAAGATGCGTCCCCGGATCCATCGAGCCGTCTTCATGTCCCAAACCCGTCCCGTCCAAGCCGGCGACCACGTCTTCCTGGTCGACGGTTCGTCGTTCGTATTCCGTGCCTTTTTCCAATCGATGCGGCAGGACCCAAAATACAACTACCGCTCCGACAAGCTGCCGACCGGGGCCGTGCGGCTGTTCTGCACCAAGCTCCTGCAGTTCGTGCGCGAGGGGGCCATGGGGGCGAGGCCTACCCATCTCGCCATCATCTTCGACAAGTCGGAGGAATCGTTCCGCAAGGAGCTCTATCCGGACTACAAGGCGCATCGCAACGAACCGCCCGAAGACCTCGTGCCGCAGTTTCCGCTGATGCGCGAGGCGGTGCGCGCCTTCGGCCTCGTGCCGGTCGAGCAGGACCGCTACGAGGCCGACGACCTCATCGCCACCTATGCGAAGCAGGCGCGCGAGGCGGGTGCGGACGTCCTCATCGTCTCGGCCGACAAGGACCTGATGCAGGTCGTGAGCGAGAAGGTGTGGATGTACGATCCCGCCTCGGGCATCCCCGGCGCGCAGGGCTCGCGCGACGAGCGGCGCATCGGCATCGAGGAGGTGCGAGCCTATTTCGGCGTGGCGCCAAGCCAAGTCGTCGACGTCCAGGCGCTGGCCGGCGATTCGACCGACAACGTGCCGGGGGCTCCCGGCATCGGGGTCAAGACCGCGGCGCAGCTGCTCGCCACCTACGGCGATCTCGACACGCTGCTCGCCCAGGCGCACGAGATCAAGCAGCCGAAGCGCCGCGAGGCCCTGACGCTGCCCGAGAACGTCGCGCGGATCCGCGTCTCGCGCGAGCTCGTGCGGCTCTGCGACGACGTCGCGCTCGAGACGCCGATCGAGGCGCTGTTCATGCCGCAGCCCGATGCGAAAAAGCTCGTGGGCTTCCTCAAGGCGCTGGAGTTCACGAGCCTCACTCGCCGTGTCGCCGAGATCTACGGCATCGATCACGGCGAGGTCGTGTCCGACGCGGCCCTGCAGGGCCCGGGCGGCTGGCGCACCCGCAACGGCGCGCCGGCGGCGCCCGTCGAGGAGACGGCCGCCGTCACGGCTGCCGAGGCCGAGGCGAAGGCGACCGTTGCAAACGACATCCCGCCGCCCGACGGTCCGGCGGCGCTCGCCGCCGCCCGGATCGCCGAGGGCAAATCGACCGTCATCGACCACAAGCGCTATCGCACCATCGCGACCGTCGAAGACCTCGACGCGGTGATCGCCCGCGCCTTCGATGCCGGCATCGTGGCGGTCGACACCGAGACCACCTCGCTCGATGCCCGCCGCGCCGAGTTCGTCGGCATCGCGCTCAGCGTCGCGCCGGGCGAGGCCTGCTACATCCCGCTCGGCCATCGGGCGCCGAGCGACGGCGGGCTCTTCGGCGAGGGCGCGCTCATGGACGGACAGCTCGACGCCGCGCTGGTGCTGGACAGGCTGAGACCCTTGCTGGAAGCGCCGGGCGTGCTCAAGATCGCCCAGAACATGAAATACGACTGGCTGGTCTTCGCCGCGCACGGCATCGAGGTCCGGCCCTTCGACGACACCATGCTGCTGAGCTATGTGCTCGATGCGGCGGCCACGACCGACGGCCACGGCCTCGATGGGCTCTCGGAACGCCATCTCGGCCACAAGCCCATCGCCTTCAAGGATCTCGCCGGCTCCGGCAAGGCCTTCATCGGCTTTGCCCGCGTCGCCATCGACAAGGCGACCGACTATGCGGCGGAGGACGCCGACGTGACGTTGCGGCTGTGGCGAGCGCTGAAGCCGCGCCTGCCGGCCGAGCGGATGACGACGGTCTACGAGACGCTGGAGCGGCCGCTGGTCGAGGCGCTGGCCCGCATGGAGCGGCGCGGCATCGCCATCGACCGCGAGATCCTGTCGCGTCTCTCCGGGGAGTTCGCCCAGAGCGCGGCACGGCTCGAGGCCGAGATCTACGAGATCGCCGGTGGCCCGTTCAACCTCGGCTCGCCGAAGCAGCTCGGCGACATCCTGTTCGGCCGGATGGGCCTGCCAAACGCCAAGAAGACCGCGACCGGCGCCTGGTCGACGTCGGCCCGCGTGCTCGACGACCTGGCCGAGGAGGGCAACGGCTTCGCCCGGCTGATGCTCGATTGGCGGCAGGTGGCCAAGCTCAAATCCACCTATACGGATGCGCTGCCGACCTTCCTCGACGAGCGCACGGGACGGGTCCATACCTCGTTCCAGCTCGCCTCGACGACGACGGGGCGCCTGTCCTCCTCCGATCCCAACATCCAGAACATCCCGATCCGCACCGAGGCCGGACGCAAGATCCGCACCGCCTTCGTGGCTGAGCCGGGCCACAAGCTCGTCTCAGCCGATTATTCGCAGATCGAGCTGCGCCTGCTGGCCCATATCGCCGACATCCCGCAACTGAAGCTGGCCTTCTCGGACGGACTCGACATCCACGCCATGACGGCGTCCGAGATGTTCGGCGTGCCGATCCCCGGCATGCCGTCGGAGGTCCGGCGGCGCGCCAAGGCGATCAACTTCGGCATCATCTACGGCATCTCGGCCTTCGGCCTCGCCAACCAGCTCGGCATCGGGCGCAACGAGGCCGGCGACTATATCCGGACCTATTTCCAACGCTTCCCCGGCATCCGCGACTACATGGATTCGACCCGGGCGCTGGCCAAGAAGCAGGGCTACGTGTCGACGCTGTTCGGCCGTCGCTGCCACTATCCGCGCATCACGAGCTCGAACCCGTCGGAGCGCGCCTTCAACGAGAGGGCCTCGATCAACATGCCGATCCAGGGCTCGGCGGCCGACATCATCCGCCGCGCCATGGTGCGCATGGATGCGGCGCTCGAGGCGGAAAATCTCGCCGCCCGCATGCTGCTGCAGGTGCATGACGAGCTGGTGTTCGAGGTCCCGGACGATGAGGTCGAGGCGACGATCCCGGTGATCCGCCGGGTGATGATCGATGCGCCGCATCCGGCGGTCGAGCTCTCGGTGCCGCTCGCGGTCGAGGCTGGCGCCGCCCGCAACTGGGACGAGGCGCATTGAACACGGCGCCGGTCCGCCCTGCCGAAGCGATCACGCGTCGCCGACGTCGGAATCGGCGGGCTGGGCCGGGGCGACCGGGGTGAAGGCGCAGCGGTCGGGCTTGAGGTCGACGAGCGGCGTGCCGTCGAGGCAATCGAGCCCGCGGACCAGCACCGTCGCACCCTCGATGCCGACGAGCGCGGCGAGCGCCGTGCCGATCGGGTTCGGCCGCACGGGCGAGCGGAGCGAGAAGGTTCCGCGCGTCACGCCATCGTTCCTGGGACTCTGGCGCACGAGGTCGCGGCGGGACCGGTCGAGCCAGTAGAGCACCTCGACCCGGTCATAGGCCGCGAGACCCTCGAGCGCCTCGACCCAGGGTTCGGCGATCTCGATCCGGCAGAGCGGACCGTCGGTCCGGCCCTGGCGCGGGCAGGCGAGGCGATCCGTCCACGGCGTGCGGATGCGGCCGATGAACACGAGACCGGCATCGGTCGACGGCGGCATGTCGACGGCGGTCTCGCCCGCCCGGATCTCGTTCAGCAGGTCCATGACTTTATCCATCGGCTCGCGCGACTGCGGACGGGACCGCGCCAAGCCTGCCTACTTCAGCAGGCTGTCGCCCGAGAGCAGCACGCCGCCGCCGACGATGACGGCGGCCACGACGAAACAGGCTACCGCCCGCCAGGCCGGCGCGATCTGGGCCTGTCGTTGGTCGACGTAGTCGGCGATCGGCTTCCGACCGGTGACCATCGAGGTGATCAGCCGGTCCTTGAGCACGAACTGATAGACCAGATTGGCGACGACATGGATCGCCGCCAGACCGACGATGATCCAGAAGCCCCGCGCATGATAGGAGGACGCGCGCGCCGTCACCGCCTCCGACGCATGATCGTAGAGCGGCCCCTGGGCCAGCACGTCGTCCGATGTGAACAGCCCCGTGCTGGCCTGCGCCGCAACCGCGAGCAGCATGGCGAAGATGAGGCAGGCGCCGAGCGGATTGTGGCCGAGGTAATGCAAGGGCCGCCGACGCAGCAGCGCGAGCCCGTAGCGGATGGCGGGGCCGGGCATCGGGAAGAACGAGGCGAAGCGCGACGTGCTCGACCCGACGAGACCCCACAGCAACCGGAACAGCAGCAGCGTCAGGATCGCATAGCCGTTGAGCCGATGCAGATAGAGCGTCGGGTCATGGCTGAAATTGCGCGTCGCATAGGCGTCGAGGATGAGGATCAGCAGCGCCCAATGGAAGAAGCGGGTCGCGCCGTCCCAGACGCGAACCTGCTTCCGGTCGGTCGCCGGGCGCGACAGAACGCTCATTTCTTGGCGCGGAACTCTTTGTGGCAGGCGGCGCAGTCGCCGACGACCTTGGGCATCGTGGCGACGAAGCTCGCCTGGTCGGTGATGGTGGTCATGGCGGCCTGGGCATCATCTCCGAGCTTCTTGAAGCGCCCGACGAATTCGTCCTTCTTCTGCCAGATCGCCGGCAGCGCCTCGGTGTCGTGTCCGGTCTTCGTATCGTCGGGGAAGAGATCGGGGAGCTTCTTGGTGCCTTCCACATAGGTGGAGAGCGCCTTCTTGACGACGGCGGCGTCGAACGGCACATCGCCTTTCAGCATGGGGCCGATCGGCTTCGTCGCCTCGCCGAAGCCCTTGTAGATCTGTTGCCGCTGCTCGATCACCGCGACGTTCTGGGCGAGGGCCACGGTGGCAAAACCGCACAGGGCGGTGACGATCATGACGTTTCGCAACAAGCTAAGGCTCCCTCGAGGATCAAATATGTCGTAACCGCAATCCTGGCGCGTCCCTCGGCTTCACCAGCGAAACCGATCGCCTCCGCCTCTATACATTGTCGATGCCAGTTTTTTGGGATCCGTTCGTCGGCCGAAGCCGATGTCACAGCATCGCGCGGCCTTGGGAGCCGCGACAAGGTCATCCGGTAGCACCGCCACGAAAAAGAACCAAGACGGACAAAATTGGCCCGAACGTTCGAAGATTGTCAAGGCCGCGACCACCAGCGAAAAATGTTCGAATCGAGCCCGCGAAGCGACGGCCGGTCGCACTCGCCCGTGATGCGCCGGCGAGGCATCGCCCCGGTGCCCGCCGCCGGCGCCAAGTTGCGACCAGTCTTAGTAGCCGTTGTTATAGTACTTCTTCGCGTGGTAGTGATGGTAATGATAGCAGTCCGAGTAGCAATAGGCCGAGGCAGGCGTCGTCATGCCTGCGGTGGAGATTGAAAATACGGACAAGACAAGAAACGCCATGGCGGCCCGCGACATTTTTTTCATAAAAATCTCCTTTGAAACAATTAAGCAATGTCGCCGACGCGTGACTGGCGTGGGCGACGTTGCACCTTAAAGGATGGCCGGCAGCCCAACAAGATCAAATGACGCGACACGTCCGATCCTTCCGTTCATCGTCGATGTCGCGCGGCAGCCTCGCCCCCGCCCTGTCGCTCATTCGAGCTTGAAATCGACCACCGTCAGCCCGTCGAGCCCTCCGTCCGCCGCCGCGACGATCTCGGCCCCGACCGCCTCGTGGCTTGGATGGACCAGATAGGCGTCGCGTGCGGCCTCGTCCGCGAAATCGCAGGTGAAGGCGTGGGTGAAGCCGCGCCCCAGGCTTTCGGGGCTCACCTGCCGACCGCCAGCGAAGCCGATCATTCCCGGCAGCACGTCGCGCAAACCGCCGACCCGCCGCAGGATGCCGGCGACCGCGTCGCGGCCGACGTCGGCGCGGAACTTCACCAGAACGATATGCCGGATCATGCGCCCTCCGTTGCGGCCTGCCGGATCGAAACAGGCATGTCATGATTTTGGCACGATCCGGTCAAGAACCGCCACGATTTAAGCGACGATGCGCGGAACGGCATCCCGACGAGATTGCCTGCATGCGGGCCGCGCTCCGGTTGAGAGACTCGATGAAGCTCAGAGGCGACGTCCCGTTGCTGCGCTCATCCGCACGCGAGCGGCTGGCCGTGCCGCAAGTCGCCCGACAACCTGAAGGCGGTCCCGCCGGAACATCACGAAGGCTTGCGTTTTCGCATCAAACCGCCGAATAAATCGGCCGTTTCGAGTTCGGCGACTTCTTGCCGTCAGCAGGAGAACACTGTGGTCAAGCACGACACGTCCGGGATGGTCGCGACTGGAATCAGCGGACTCGACGAGATCCTGCGTGGTGGCCTGCCGCCAACGAACCTATACATGCTGCAGGGCGTTCCCGGCGCGGGTAAAACGACGGCCGCTCTCCAATTCCTGCGGGCGGGCGTCGAGGCGGGTGAGCGCTGCATCTATGTCAGCCTGTCGCAGACCGCGGCGGAGCTTGAATCGATCGCCATTTCTCATGGTTGGACATTGGACGGCATTCGCGTCGAGGAACTATCCGCCTCGGAAGCGGTCAACGGAGCAGCCGATCAGACGATCTTTCAAACCGCGGAATTGCGGCTGGATCAGACGCGCCGGGCGATCGAGCTTGCGATCGAGGACCACAAACCAAGCCGCCTCGTCTACGATTCGCTTCTGGAAGTCAGGCTGATCACGGGGGACACCCCTCGCTTCCGTCGCGAACTGATTGGGTTCAAAGCCTTTCTGGCCAAGCGCAACATCGTGGCGCTATTGCTCGATACGCAGAAAGGCGATGGCATGAACGGCGAGGAGGTCGAGGGCATCGCCCACGGCGTGATCCGATTCGACAAGTCGCTCGCGGACTACGGCTCCGTACGCCGCCGAATCGAGGTCAGCAAGATGCGGGGCGTGCCGATCGCCGATGGCTACCATGACATGGCGATCCGGGAAGGTCAGGGCGTCGTCGTGTTTCCGCGCATCGTGCCGGGCACGGCTGCAGAGGCGAACAGGCCGACACTGATCAAGTCGGGCGTCGATGCCTTGGACGAAATGTTCGGCGGCGGGCAGGAGTCGGGGACCACGACGCTCGTCATAGGCCAGTCTGGGACCGGAAAATCCACGATGGCGTCGCTCTATTCGACAGCTGCGCTGACACGCGGCGAGAGCGTGGCGCTGTTTCTCTTCGAAGAGCGATTGGAGACATTTTTCCGGCGTTCGGAAGGGCTGGGCATGAACCTGCGCGAGTTCTACGACGCGGGGCAATTGATCATTCGCGACTTCAATCCGAACGAGATCTCCCCGGGTGAGTTCGCGCAGGTTGTCCAAAAAATCGTCACTCAGGACAATAGCCGCGTCGTGGTGATCGACAGTTTCACCGGCTATCTCAACTCCCTCCCGCACAGGGACAAGGCCGTTCGCGATATCCAGGCACTGCTCAAATGGCTTGCGCGGGCTGGCGTGCTGACGATGCTGATCGTTGCCCAACACGGTCTTTTAGGCCACAACGTGGGGATCGACGTCGATGTCAGCTTTCTGGGCGACACCGTGCTCCTGCTGCGTATCATCGAGCATGAGGGTCGGTTGCGGCGCAACATCACCGTGGTGAAGAAGAGGCATGGACCGCACGACCTCGACGTCCGTGAACTGTTCATCAAGAGCTCGGGGGTGTCCGTGGTGGCTTTCAACCCACTTCCGGAATCGTGATCGGTCCGCCAGCGGACGACCTGTCGGCGTTGGATCATGTGCTGATCCTGGCGCCGTATCGCAAGGACGCCGACTATCTGGGCCGGTTGCTGTCGGAGCACGATATCCGCGTTCTTGTGGGCGCCGACGCTGAAAGTCTCCCGGAAGCACTCGCGACCTTCCCTGGAGTTCTCGTCGCGACCCTCGAAGCCTTGACGCCGGCCGTACTCAACGAGGTCGCCTCCCACCTGGTTGCCCAGCCGTCCTGGTCTGAAATGCCCGTCGTCGTCTTGCTCGATCGCACGTCCCCGGATGCCCGGGTACGCGCCGAGCTTAGCCGAATTTGGCCGCGGTCTCGCCAATTGTTTTATCAGAGGCCAGTGACCCCGGTCGAACTCGTCAGCGGCGTGCAGTCGGCTCTGCTGGTCCGTCTTCGGCAGCGCGATGTGCGTGATCATATCGCACGCGAGATCGAGCTGCGGCGGGAACTCAACCATCGGGTCAAGAACATCCTCGCCAGCGTGACGTCCATTTTCGAGATGACCTTGCGCGGGGCGAGCTCCGTAGGAGAATTCGCAGAGGATTTCAGGGGGCGTCTCGATGCGCTCGCCCGAGTCCATTCGGCGATCTTCCATGCGGCAGGCGAGACCGTGACAATCCGTGAGATCGTCGATCTCACCTTTGGTCCCTATTACCTGACGGGTGAAGACAGAATCATCACGAGCGGACCCTCGATCGTTCTCGATCGAGAGGCTGGGACCACGCTCGCGCTGTGCCTGCACGAACTGACGACCAACGCGATCAAATACGGCGCGCTGTCGCGGGCGAGCGGGCGCGTGCGCTTCGAATGGGATTTGTCGGACCGCGAGCCGCGCGAACTGACCATACAATGGCGTGAGAGTGGTGGCCCGATGGTCGAAGAGCCTATCCATGCGGGCTACGGAACACGGTACATCCGATCTGCCCTCGCCGGCCTGTTCGGACGCAAGCCCGAGATCGTATTCGATGCCGACGGCCTGCGATGTCTGGCGCAAGGCGCCTCGTCGCGAGTCATGCGCAACCGATAGCACCCTGCCGCGTTGCCCTGCGATGAACGAGCCGCCCTCTCGATGCCTCCAGCCCCTGCGCGTTTTCTACCTGGAAGACAACCCGCTCATCATTTTTCACGTCGAACAAATGATCGAGGACCTTGGCCATGTGTTCGTCGGATCGACAGACAGGTTCGAGGGCATCGAGCGGCACGTCGCCGCGGTCCGGATCGACGTCGCGCTCGTGGACATCGACCTCGCGGACGGATCCACCGGTCCTCAGGCGGCAGCCTGGCTCCAGGCGCGTGGCATACCCGCGATCTTCGTCACGGGACAGGAGCGAACGGCGGCGCAGCATCGCGACGTCTGTACCGCGGTCATTGCAAAGCCGATTTTGCGGTCGGAGCTGGCGGAAAGGCTCGAGTCGTTGCGGTCCCGGGTGAAATAGCATCGGATCGCCGCAAAGATTCCGTCGGACTGCGTCGCCTTTTTCGCCGCTCGACACGCCGGCGGGTACCGAATGTAAGCGGAGCCCTCGGGCTCGCCCGAGACGGTTGTCCGGCACCAGTTCGAGCGCCGGAGCTCCGTCCGGAAGACTTGCCTTGCGGCGGCGTCCGGCGGAAAGTCGGCCGCGATCCGAGCACGCCCGAGGACGGCGCGCCGATCGATGAGGGCTCATGGCGGGTATGGGGCGACCGGTGACATGGGGCGCAATGGCGCGCCCGGCGTCTTGAGTGCGGCCGCTCGGTTCGCGACCATTCGGCGCATCGGCCGGACGGTCGTGGGCATCCTAGTCTCGGCG
>DATBEH010000092.1:0-1520 GCA_036276175.1 Lichenihabitans sp. | reverse complement strand
ACCGGCCACGTGCTCGAATATGCCGGGGACGCGATCCGCGCACTCTCCATGGAGGGGCGCATGACGGTCTGCAACATGGCGATCGAGGGCGGCGCCCGGGCCGGCATGGTGGCGCCCGACGAAAAGACCTTCGAGTACGTCAAGGGCCGGCCGCGTGCGCCGAAAGGCGCCGACTACGACCGCGCCGTCGCCTACTGGCGGACGCTGTTCACCGACGCGGACGCCCATTTCGACAAGGAAGTCCGGCTCGACGCAGCAAAACTGCCGCCGATCGTCTCCTGGGGCTCGTCGCCGGAGGATGTCATTTCCGTGCTCGGCGTCGTGCCCAATCCCGATGACATCGCCGACGCCAACAAGCGGGCCAGCAAGTGGCGGGCGCTCGAATACATGGGCCTGAAACCCGGCACGAAGATCACCGATATCGCCGTCGAGCGGGTATTCTTGGGCTCCTGCACCAATGGCCGCATCGAGGATTTGCGCGCCGCCGCCGCCGTGCTCAACGGCCACCGGGTCAAGGAAGGCGTCGCCGCCATGGTGGTGCCGGGGTCGGGGCTGGTGAAGGAGCAGGCGGAGGCCGAAGGCCTCGACAAGGTGTTCAAGGCCGCCGGCTTCGACTGGCGCGAACCGGGGTGCTCGATGTGCCTCGCCATGAATGCCGACAAGCTAAAACCGCAGGAACGCTGCGCCTCGACGTCCAACCGCAATTTCGAAGGCCGCCAGGGTTTTAAGGGCCGCACCCACCTGGTGTCGCCGGCCATGGCCGCCGCCGCCGCCATTGCCGGACACTTCGTCGACATCCGCGAGTGGCCGCGGCAGTGAGGAGCCGCCGGGGAAGCGGCTCGCCGCTCTCCCGGGCCGGTCTCCCGAGTGCTTTATGCCCCTGCCGTCATCGCGGCGTCATTCCGGCGGAGGCCGGAATCCTTGGCTGGCCGCTGCCGCCGACCTCGGGGCAAGTCACCCGGATAGCCCCCGGCCTGCGCCGGGGCGACGGCATGGTTCGGTTGCTGCCGTGACCAATCCTCTCGACTGGTCCGACCGCTTCGCCCCCTCGCTCGATGCGTTCGAGGCGCTGGCCAAGGCCGCGCTCGACGCGCTGCCCGAGCCGTTTCGCGGCCTGACGCGGGGCGTGGTCTGCGTCGTCGCCGAATTTCCCGAGGATGATGTGCTCGACGAACTCGGCATCGAGGATCCGTTCGACCTCATGGGCCTCTTCACCGGCATTGGCATGGCGCAGGACAGCGCGGTGCCCCATTCGGGCCAGCTGCCCAATACGGTCCATCTCTACCGCCGGCCGATCCTCGACTACTGGGCCGAGCACGAGGAAACCCTCGGCGCCGTGGTGACGCACGTGCTCGTGCACGAAATGGGCCACCATTTCGGTTACTCCGACGACGACATGGAATCCATCGAGGCAGCAGCCGACGCGGGCGATTAGCCGATCAATCGTTGCGGGGGTCGTATTCTCCGGGCCTCGCTACTGAGCCGGGAGCGGGTTGCTTGGCTGCGTCGGTGGTCACACC
>DATBEH010000091.1:0-12998 GCA_036276175.1 Lichenihabitans sp. | reverse complement strand
GCTATTCGTCCTCGCCGAAGCGCGAGGCCACGAGCCCGGACAGCGCGTCGACGACCGCCTGCGCGTCGCGCCCCTGCGCCGACACTTCGATCGTCGTCCCCCGCCCGGCGCCGAGCGTCAGGATCCCCATGATGGACTGGCCGCCGACCGTCTCGCCGCCGCGCGTCACCGTCACCACGGCTTCGAACGCGTCGACGCATTGCACGAATTTGGCGGTCGCCCTGGCATGCAGCCCCTTGCGGTTGACGATCAGGATCTCGCGCCTGACCACGCCTTGGTCGACGGCGAGCTTGTCCGCGCCCTCGGTCATTTGCCGCTCAGCACGCGGCTCGCGACATTGATGTATTTGCGCCCGGCGTCCTGGGCCTGCAGCACCGCCTGCTCGAGATCGGTGGCCTCCCGCACCGAGGCGAGCTTGATCAACATCGGCAGGTTGATCCCCGCCACGACTTCGATCTGCGCACCGTTCATAACGGAAATCGCCAGATTCGAGGGGGTGCCGCCGAACATGTCGGTGAGCAGCACGACGCCGTGGCCGGAATCGACGGTCGCGACAGCCGCCACGATGTCCTGCCGCCGCTGCTCCATATCGTCGTCGGGACCGATGGTGATCGTCGCGATGTCGCGCTGGGGCCCGACGACATGTTCGAGAGCAGCGCGGAACTCCGTCGCAAGGTGGCCGTGGGTCACGAGCACCATACCGATCATCGCAAGCTACCGCCCATGCTGGCTTTGCCTGAATCCGCCCGCTCGCCCCGTTGCCGGAGGCGAAATCTTGTGCACGGCGACCAAATTGGCAAGCAAAATAAACAAACGCGACATGATTACGGCCCGAACGCGGCAAGACAGTCCATGACACGATACACGTTATCGCCGACTGACGCACCTGCCGGAACGGCAAGCCGCGACACCGTGATGCCAATAAGCATAACGGACGCGTCTCGAAGCTCGGGAAGACGGATCGTTTCGGCCGCATCGACGAGATCGACCACCAGCCGGACGACGCAGGCCGCCTCGTGAGCCACCTCGACGATGCCGACGCCGCGCCGCTCCGCCAGTCCCGCGGTCAGCGGGTGCGCCCGCGCCACGAGCCGCCCCCCCCGCGCCGCCAGGCCGACCGTATCGTCGGCCACCAGCCGACCGAACCGGTCGGCCCGCCGGGCCTCCGCGACGAGACCGGACGCCAGCGTGGATTTGCCGCTGCCCGACGCCCCGCGGATCAGCAGCCCGTGCTCGCCGACCACCAGCGCGACGGCGTGGACGTAGCTCACAGGCTCCGGCGTCCCCGCCGGCTCGGGGCGCTCGACGGCGCGTGCGTCGCTCACCGCCGGCTCGGCAGCCAGACGGTGAAGCGCGCGCCGAGCACCCGATCCTCGTCCGTCTCGCTGCCGTCGCGATCGAGATCCTCGTCCCCGTCCTCGCGCGGCTGGAGCCGGTTGGCGGCCCAGATCTCCCCCCCATGAGCCTCGATGATCTGGCGGGAGATCGACAGGCCCAGCCCCGAATTCTGCCCGAAGCCCTGCCCGGGCCGATCGGTGTAGAACCGTTCGAAGATCCGTTCGAACGCATGGGCCGGAATGCCGGGCCCGTCGTCGTCGACCGTGATCTCGACCCCGAGGTCGCCGTCCTCGTCCTCGCGCCGGCGGGCCCGCCTGAGGCCGATACGCACCGTGCTCCCCGGCGCCGAGAAGGAGCGGGCATTGTCGATGAGGTTGTTGACCACCTGGCCCAGGCGCGAATCGTGACCCTCGACCTTGTAGCCGTCCGACCGGGGCCGCCCGTCGTCCCGCGGCACCGGCGCCACCGCAAGCTCGAAGCGCACGTCGTCGCCCCGGTCGACCTCGTTGGCCACATTGGCGACGGCACCCAGCAGCGCCGCCACGTCGAGCGTCGCCGTCCGGCCGCGCGCCAATTCCGCATCGAGCCGCGACGCGTCCGAAATGTCGCTGATCAGCCGGTTGAGCCGGCGGATATCGTGCTGGATGACCGACATGAGGCGGTCGCGCGACTCCTCGGATTTGATGCGCGGCAGCGTCTCCACCGCGCTGCGCAGCGATGTCAGCGGGTTCTTGAGCTCGTGGGCGACATCCGCGGCGAAGCTCTCGGTCGCCTCCATGCGGGTGTAGAGCGCGTCCGTCATATCGCGCAATGCGCTCGACAGGTGCCCGATCTCGTCGGCCCGGGCGGTGAAATCGGGGATCTCCTCACGCGAATTGACGCCGCGCCGAACCCGTTCGGCCGCTTCCGCCAGGCGCCGCATCGGCCCCGCGATGGTGCCGGCCAGGAACAGCGACAGAACGAAGGTGACGCCGGCTGCGACGAGGAAGACCCGAAGCAGCGCCCAGCGCTCGGAGGCGATGATCTTGTCGATGTCCCCGCCCCGCGTCGAGAGCAGCAGGGCTCCCCGGATGGTATGGGAATATTGGATCGGGATCGCCACCGAGACGATCGTCTCGCCCCTGGTGTTGACCCGCACGACGGATTGCGTGGCGCCCTTCAGCGCCCGCGCCACTTCGGGGAACTGGCCCGCGCCGTCGCCCGCCTTCTCGTCGCCGAGCGGCACCTCGGTGCGGCCGAAGCGGCGCTTCACCTCGTTCCAGGTGCGCTCGATGAGGGTCCGGTTCTGTGATTCCCTGGTCCGCGGAGCGTCGAGCTGCTGGATCGCGCCGGGCAGCGACAAGGCGTGGCTGTCGAGGATCTCCTCGCCGTCCTTGCCGAAGATGATGGCGCGGGTGCGCGTCGGCGAGACCAGCCGTCGCAGCACGGGGCCGACGCGCTCGGGGTTGATCGAGAATTCGAGCGGATTGTCCTCTTCGGAGGCGGCCGGACCCTGGCCCGGCGCCATCTGCAGGAGCTTCTCGGGATCGACCGTGAACGAATCGGTGGTGGCCGAGGCCCGGGCCGAAATGGCGGCGGCGATGATCTCACCCTGCGTCTGCAGGCTTTGCACGCGGGCGTCGATCAGGCCCTCGCGGAACTGGTTGACGTAGAGAAAGAGCAGCAGCAGCGCGACGAGCCCGCCGAGGTTGAGCACCACGATGCGCCGCGTCAGCGACGAGGAGAGGCGAATCGTGACGCTGCGGAGGACCTTCCGCGTTCTCACGCCGAAGGAGCGCCGCATCCGTCGCGGACGCCGCTGTGCGGCCCGCTCGCCCGCGACCTTGGCCGTCAGCCCACGCCCGGACAAGCTCCCTCGGCCCTCAGGCTTCCTTGAATCGATAGCCGACGCCATAGAGCGTCTCGATCATCTCGAAATCGTCGTCCACCACCTTGAACTTCTTGCGCAGCCGCTTGATGTGGCTGTCGATGGTTCGGTCGTCGACATAGACCTGGTCGTCGTAGGCCGCGTCCATGAGGGCGTTACGGCTCTTGACGACCCCAGGCCGCGTCGCCAGCGCCTGCAGGATGAGGAACTCGGTCACCGTCAGCGTCACCTGCTCGTTCTTCCAGGTGCACGTGTGGCGCTCCGGGTCCATCTTCAGATTGCCGCGCTCCAGAATCTTGGCTTCGGATTCCTTCTGGGCCGCGGCCTCTTTCGGATTCGCCCGGCGCAGGATGGCCTTGACGCGCTCGACCAGCAGGCGCTGCGAGAAGGGTTTGCGGATGAAATCGTCGGCGCCCATCTTGAGGCCGAACAATTCATCGATCTCCTCGTCCTTGGAGGTGAGGAAGATCACCGGCAGGTCGGATTTCTGCCGCAGGCGCCGCAGCAGCTCCATGCCGTCCATGCGCGGCATCTTGATGTCGAAGATAGCGAGATCGGGCGGATTGGTCTTGAGCCCGTCGAGCGCGGCCGAGCCGTCGGTATAGGTCTGTACCCGATAGCCTTCCGCTTCGAGTGTCAGAGACACCGAGGTGAGGATGTTGCGGTCGTCATCGACCAAAGCGATAGCCGGCATTGCAGACTTTCCGATTCCGTTATACGCGCCGGCCCTGGGGATGACCGAAGCAATTGGCCTTGCGGCGGGCGAGACGTGCGATCCATACTAGGCCGAAATGTGACGCGATGCTAACTCCCTCTTGACAGATGCATGGAAACATCACTTCGATCAACAGCTTCCGCGCTCCGTACGGCCGGGCCGGCTGCTCATTCGGGCATCATTGACGCCATGCGAGGGTGCCCGCCCCCCGGAAACCGACGTGCCCGGCGCCATAGGAGCAGCCCCATGAGATCTTCGATCATCGCGATGCTTGCCACAGTCGCTCTGCTGACGACCCAGGCTGCCGTCCGTGCACAGGATTACGACGACGGGCGAGGACCCGACCCCGGTGCCGCGGTCGGCGCGGCCATCGTGGGCGGCGTTCTCGGCGGCCTGCTCGGCGCGGTGGCGAGCCGCCAGCACCATCACGAGGTGCGGATCGATCGTCTCGCCCGCCCTCCGGCCCGCGGTTCGGCGGCGTTCGGCGGCAGGGCGCGGAAGGGGCCGGGCGCCCCCGCTGCGCGGATGGGCCAGGGCGGCGCGCGGATGGGACAGGGTGGCGCGCGGCCGGGCCGCGGCGGCGTGCCGTCGGTCCAATATGGAGTCCGGCCGGCGGCCCCGTCGCAACTTCCCATCTCGCGCCAGTGAAGGTGCCCATGGCCGGGGAAGCGGAGCTCGAGCGGCTGCGCCGCAAATATGGCGGCGCCACCGGTGGCGTGATCCACGACCCTGAATTCGCCCGCGTCGGCGCCACTCAGTTCAGGGGAGACTCGCGGGCCTGGCCCTTCATGAACCCCGCGACTTTCGCGGGGGCGCCGTTCCGCCCCGAGGCGCCGGGCCTCGCGGATTACGGCGGCCTCGACGTGGCGCTCGTCGGGGTGCCGATGGATCTCGGCGTGACCAACCGGGCGGGCGCTCGGCTCGGACCGCGCGCCGTGCGGGGCATCGAGCGGATCGGTCCCTACGAGCACGTGCTGCGCTGCGTGCCCTTCGCCGAGGCGCGCGTCGCCGATGTCGGCGACGTGCCGATGCGCTCGCGCTTCTCGCTCGAGCAATGCCACGCCGATATCGAGGCCTTCTTCCACCGGCTGGTCAAGGCCGGCGTCGTACCGCTCTCGGTCGGCGGCGACCACTCGATCACCGGCTCGATCCTCAAGGCGGTCGGCGCCGCGCGCCCGGTGGGCATGATCCATATCGATGCGCATTGCGACACCTCGGCCCCCTACGAGGGCTCGAAGTTCCACCATGGCGGGCCGTTCCGCGAGGCGGTGCTCGCCGGTGTTCTCGATCCGCGCCGCACCATCCAGATCGGCATCCGGGGCGGCGCCGAATATCTCTGGGAATTCTCCTACGATAGCGGCATGGCGGTGATCCACGCCGAAGAGGTACCGGGCCTGGGCATGTCGGCCGTCATCGCCAGGGCCCGCCAGGTCGCCGGCGACGGGCCGATCTACATCTCCTTCGATGTCGACAGCCTCGATCCGGGCTTCGCGCCCGGCACCGGGACGCCGGAGGTCGGCGGCCTCACGCCGCGCGAGGTGCTCGAGCTGCTGCGCGGCCTCGAGGGCCTCGACGTCGTGGGCGGCGATGTGGTCGAGGTCGCGCCCCAGTATGACGCGACCAGCAACACGGCCCATTGCGCCGCGCAGGTGCTGTTCACGATCCTATGCCTCGCGGTCGGCGCCGTTGCGCGCCGGCGGCCGGACCGCGCCGCATCGCCCGAAGCGTGATGCCGGACGGCCGGCTTGGGGTTTCGGGCGACATCGTGTTCAATGCCATGCGAACCGCCCCGGAGCCACCCGATGAGCGTTGCCGCCATCACCGTCACCGACCTGCGCAAGAACTTCGGCGCGCTGCCGGTGCTGAAGGGCATATCGCTCGCCGCGGCCCAAGGCGACGTCATCTCGATCCTCGGCGCCAGCGGCTCGGGCAAGTCGACCTTCCTGCGCTGCATCAACCTCCTCGAGACGCCGGATAGCGGCGAGGTGACGGTGGGCACCGAAACCATCCGCATGCGCAAGCGCCGCGACGGGACGGCGGAAGCGGCCGACCGCAAGCAGGTCGACCGCATCCGCACCCGGCTCGGCATGGTGTTCCAGAGCTTCAACCTCTGGTCGCACATGACCATCCTGCAGAACGTCATGGAGGCGCCGGTCCACGTGCTGGGCCGCCCCAAGGCGGAATGCCAGGCCGAGGCCGAGGCGCTGCTGGCCAAGGTCGGCATCGCCGAGAAGCGCAACTTCTATCCGGCTCATCTGTCGGGTGGCCAGCAGCAGCGCGCCGCCATCGCCCGGGCGCTCGCCATGCAGCCCGACGTGATGCTGTTCGACGAGCCGACCTCGGCGCTCGACCCCGAGCTCGTCGGCGAGGTCCTGCGGGTCATGCGCGGTCTCGCCTCCGAAGGCCGCACCATGCTGGTCGTGACGCACGAGATCGGCTTCGCCCGCGAGGTGTCGGATCGCATCGTGTTCCTGCATGGCGGCCTCGTCGAGGCCGAAGGCTCGCCCGCCGAACTGTTCCGCGACAGCGGTTCCGACCGGTTCAGGACGTTCGTGTCGCGCCACAGCGACAGCGCGTATGCCTGAGGGCAAGCCCTACGACGCGCGGGCCGAGGGTCGCCGGCTGCTGCGCACCGTCAGGGCCGGTGCGCTGGCGACGCTCGCTCAGGAAGGCCCGTTCGCAAGCCTCGTTTCGGTCGCGACCCTGCCCGACGGCAGCCCGTTGACGGTGGTCTCGCAGCTCTCCGCCCATACGCGACAGCTCGAGGCGGACCCGCGCTGCTCGCTGCTGCTGGCCGAGGGCGGCAAGGGCGATCCGCTGGCTCATCCGCGCCTCACGCTCGTGGGCCGGGCGGTTCAGGCCGCGGCGGAGGACCGCCCCGCCTGGCGCGCCCGCTTCCTGGCACGCCATCCGAAGGCCGAGCTTTATGTCGACTTCGCCGATTTCTCCTTCTGGCGGATTGCGGTGACGAGCGCCCACCTCAACGGCGGCTTCGCGCGCGCCGCGGCGTTCCGCGCCGACGAACTGCTGACCCCGCTCGATGGTGCCGCGAGCCTGATCGAGACCGAGGCGGGCGCGGTCGCGCATATGAACGCCGATCATGCCGAGGCCGTGCGTCTTTATGCCACCACGATGGGCGGTGCGCCCGACGGCGCCTGGCGCATCAGCGGCCTCGATCCCGACGGCCTCGACCTCTGTTCGGGAGACCGCGCCCTCCGGCTCGTCTTCCCGCAGCGAATCACCTCGCCCGGCGAGCTGCGTCGGCAGCTCGTGGCCTGGGCCGAGGCGGCACGCAGCCCGAAGGCAGAGCCGCTAGCGTGAGCGATTCTCCCACCCGGCCCCACCGAGCCATGCCGGTCGATTTCGTGGACAATCCATGCCGAGGCCGGAGTTTCCGTTGATTTTCCGCCAGTGTGGTGTTATAGCTACGGCTGAAATAAGAGTGCCAACACACCTTCGGAAAGGTAAAGCCTGGGCTTTTGCGGTCGCTCACAACGATCGTGAGAGAGCAGCGTCGTGCTTTGAATTCGCGCCGGGATGTTCAGTCGCCGTGCTTGTTCGGCTGAGCTTCTACTGAGCCTGCGTGGCCGGATCAAGCGGTTTCGCGGCCTTCGACGATCGCGAATCTGGAATTCAGGACATGAAGACGAGTTGAACCCGCGATTTCGATCGTTGGTATCGTCGTCTTTTGGTCACGCCGATGCCTCGTGTCTTCCGATGAGGAAGCGCATCCCTCGGTTCCCGGATTCCGTCGAGGCGTGCCGTTCTCGGTCCATGCTTCAACAACGATCGGACTCCCGTGACACAGAAACCCCTCACCGCCACCGTCGATGCCGAGGCCCGGACCCAGACGGCCGAGACGCCCGCCCCCGGTTCCGATAGGAGCGGCGTGCCGCGTGGCAGGACCCAACCCCTCGGAGCCGGTGGACGGTCCGCCTTCGGCAATCGTTCGTCCAAGCCGTTGCATGGCGGCATGGCAAAGCCCGACCCGGCTCGGGCTGCCGTCAAGCCCGGTGTCGCGCGCCAGGGGTTCAAGGCCGGCGAGTTCATCGTCTATCCGGCGCATGGCGTCGGCGAGATCGTCGCCATCGAGCAGGAAGAGGTGGCGGGGTTCAAGCTCGAGCTCTTCGTCATCAGCTTCGCCAAGGACAAGATGAAGCTCAAGGTCCCGTTGCCGAAGGTCGCGACGGTTGGGATGCGCAAGCTCAGCGAAGCTTCCGTGGTGCAGCGGGCGCTCGATACGCTGGCTGGACGCGCCCGGGTCAAGCGCACGATGTGGTCGCGGCGCGCGCAGGAATACGAAGCCAAGATCAATTCGGGCGATCTCGTGTCGGTGGCCGAGGTGGTTCGTGATCTTTATCGCTCGGATGCCCAGCCCGAGCAGTCCTATTCGGAACGGCAGCTCTACGAGGCCGCTCTCGACCGCATGGCCCGCGAGATCGCGGCGGTGCAGAAGCTGACGGATTCCGAGGTGCTCAAGCTGATCGAGGCGCAGCTGCAGAAAAACCCTCGCCGAGGCAAGGCCGATGCGGAAGCCGAGGGCGACAGCGAGGGCGAGACCGAGGAGGGGGATGTCGAGGAAGCCGCCTGAGACGGCCCGACATCCGTCGGCTCCGACCCTGCTCTGATTGGGGACGGGGCGTCGACCCACCTGCTGGAGCAGTATCGGAGCAGATGGAACCGCCTTGCGATCCCATCCCGATGAAATTGATCGCGTCTCGAGCCGGAGCAGTTCGGCGACAGCCGAACATGCTCGGGGATCTTCCGGTTTCGCTTCCTGGGGTCTCCTCGTGGTTGGCGCAGGGTCTTTTGCGCCAGCTCGGTGCGGCATCGGATGGTTTTGCCTGGATGCCAGCCGGTCGCCCGACGGGCGGCGCGATGGGATCGGGCCGAGACGGGTGCCGACACCGCGCGAGTGCATGAAGCGGTCGGTCGGTCGAGCCTGGTGCGCAACGCCGGGATGGTGCGTCCGGCCGGCCGCTTGCAATTCCGCCAAGGCCTCCGTATGGCTGAGACTAGGGTCATCCCCCTAGTCTTACTGCGTCACGAACTGCTCCGGGAACTCGGAGTCCTCGATTTCCGCATCCTGAGCCTGTCGAAGGACGAAAAAATCGAGCATCGTTCGGGCCTCTCGATCCTTCGGCCTGCTGCGCAAGCAGCCGCTCAGGATGAGAGGCTATTTTTGCTTGTGACACAGCAGGACCAGGCATGACGGCGAGCGCCGATATGACGGATCGAACACGCCTCATGGACGCGGGTCGAATGGCGGATCTAGCGGGATTGGCGTTATGACTGCTTCCGCGACGGTGCTCGTCACAGGAGCGGCCGGCTTTATTGGATTTCATCTTGCGACGCGGCTCCTCGCTCGTGGCGACACTGTCGTGGGGCTCGATAACCTCAACGATTATTACGACGTCAGCCTGAAAGAAGCGCGCTTGGCGCAGCTCGAGGCGACACGCGGCTTCACCTTCGCCCGGATCGACTTGGGCGATCGGGACGCCATCGATGCGCTGTTCGAGCGACACCGGTTCGATCTCGTGGTCAACCTGGCAGCGCAGGCCGGCGTCCGCTACTCGCTCGTCAATCCCCAGGCCTACGTGGCGAGCAATATCAGCGGCTTCGTCAACATCCTGGAGGCCTGCCGACATACCGGGGTCGGGCACCTGGTCTACGCCTCGTCGAGCTCCGTATATGGCGCCGTCACGCAGATGCCGTTCTCGGTGCGTCAGAACGTGGATCATCCCGTCAGCCTATATGCCGCGAGCAAGAAGGCGAACGAACTTCTGGCGCATAGCTACAGCCACCTGTTCGCGCTGCCGACCACCGGCGTCCGGCTCTTCACCGTCTACGGCCCCTGGGGACGGCCCGACATGGCGCTGTTCCTGTTCACCCGCGCGATCCTGTCGGGCAAGCCCATCGACGTGTTCAACCACGGCGAGATGGAACGCGATTTCACCTATGTCGACGACGTCGTCGAGGGACTGGTGCGCCTGGGCGGGCGGCCTGCGGCATCCGATCCCGCCTGGAGCGGCGACCATCCCACGCCCAACACGAGCCGGGCGCCCTACCGCGTCTACAATATCGGCAACCACGCGCCGGTGCGCCTGACGCGCCTGATCGAGGTGCTCGAGGATTGCCTCGGCCGGAAGGCCGAGAAGCGCTTGCTGCCGATGCAGCCGGGCGACGTGCCGACGACCTACGCCGACATCGACGATCTCACGCGCGACACCGGCTTTGCGCCGAGCACCGCCATCGAGGTCGGGGTCGAGCGTTTCGTGCGGTGGTATCGCGACCACTACCGGGTCTGAGGCGCAGCGAGCGCGCGACCGGAGGAAGGTTCGGATGCGGCGCAGCGCCCCCGAGGTCCACGAGCGCGGAGTCCGGCAGGATGGACGCTCAGAAGGTCCGCGATCGGATTTGGCAGGGCGCGACGGCATCCATGCCATCGAGGCGCGAGAGTGCCTCCATCCCGGACCGCGATGGCCTCGATCACCCCCTCGATATCGACGGCCGTGAGACGAATCCCGGCGCGCTCGAGCTCGCCGCGCCGCCTTGCAGCGGTCGTCCCTGCAACCTGTTCCCGTAAGGCCACGTTCATGCTGAAGCCGGGGAGGCTTTCGCCATGGGTCTGATCATCGCCATCATCGTCATCGTCCTGCTGTTCGGGGGCGGCGGATATTACGGCATGGGCCAGGGCTATTATGGCGGCGCCGGCTTTGGCGGCATCGGCATCGTGGGCCTGCTGCTGATCATCGCCGTGGTGTGGTTCCTGAGCGGGCGGCGCGTGTAGATCCGCCTATCCTGATCAGGGGTGGAGACCGGAGCTCCGCGAGGACCCGCCAGGGGTTGTCCGCGAGGCACGGTTGGCGGGTCTCGCGGCTCGTGACCGCGTTGTGGCCGGTTCAGGCCCGCGTCGCGGCCAGCCGAGCAACCGCGGTGAGACGCTGGTTATGGCGCCAGCGAACCCGCCGCGGTTCGACCGGCAAGCCGGCCGCCGCTCTGTCCGATAGCGCACGGAACTTCCGCCTGCGGAACAGTCCCGGCAACCTTCGCCTGACGCTCGCAATTGTGGATTCGGCGGTTTGTCCAGTTGACCGTCCCGCGGCCCTCGTGAGCCCAGCCCCTCTGCGTAAAGCGAGGGCCGCGGTTATCGCCGCGGCCCTCAATCGTCCTTGCGCTGTCTCAGGACAATCGGGTGAAGGCGAAAGCGCCGCGTTGCAGTTGGCGCCGTGACGACCTTCGTCTCACGCGCGCTTCCTTGCATAGTCGGGTATAGTGTCACTCCGCGCCGTCTTTCGACGGCCGTATATCATCCAGCCGATAGCATATCCAACCGCGCAGGCGAGGAACAGCGACGCTATAGGGCTGATCTCGACTGCTACGGAGAAAGACTGGTCGATCTCGTGGTCATTATCGTCTTCGATATCTTGCGGCGGCAGCGGTGAGCTGCTTGGCCGTCGAGCACTGCTGGACGACCTTCCGGCATTGTCGGCGGCACGGTCGTTGTCACTGATGACCTTGGCGACGACATCGGGACTGGCGGTATGGCTTCGACCTTGATCCGACGCTCCGCCTCCGCCTCCGTAATGACGTTCAAGTTCGGATGTCTCCCGGTTGCCGCTCATCGTTTACCTCCCGGTTTCGTGTGAGAACAACCTGGGTCGTGGCAGCAATGTTCCGGCGGCGGACGCTCGGCCGTGCGCGCGAAACCGTGATTGATCTTAGCCGACGAGCGGACGTCATTCCTCATCGAGCATCGCTTTCAGCCCAGCGATCTCCTTCGTCAGATCGTCCCTTCGCCGTGTCAGGTCCGTCGGCTGATCGGTCTGTGGGCCGTTCACGATATCGGCGTGCACCTCGGCATATTCGGCCTCGCACGCGGCAATCTTGGCGTTGATCTCGTCTCGGGTCATGGTCGCTCCAGCATGATGCGGGAGCCGAACGCGCGAGCGGCGGGTTTGGTCGCCCGCGAGACTTCGACGTCGTGCGCCGGCGATCGCCGTGGCTTCAGAGAAGGCCGGCCGCTCGCGTGCCTGTACCTCGACCGTCCGGTGGCGCGGGAGCGGCAGAGATCTCATCGCCTCTGCGCTGTGATGACATCGGGACTGCACGGGAGGCGCTGCAAACAGCGGCTGGTGGAGGAGGTATCGGCCATTTTTGAAGCGCAAGCATATGATTATGCAGCCTTATTTTTTTCTGCGTTATCGGAAGTACCCGGCTTCATACCCGGTTTTGAAAACGGTGGCCGCGCCTCCAGCCACGCCTGGATCTCCACGGCCCGCCACCGGACGCAGTTCTCGCTGAGCTGGAACGGCCGCGGAAAGCTTCCCTGGTCGATCCACCGATAGACCGTCGACGTGCTGACCTGCAACAGGCTCTTGACCTCGGCGATGCCGAGCATCTGGAGCGGCTGCAGCTCCGGCAGCGTGGGCTTGGGGGTCTGGTTCGCGTCGGTCATGCCCCCTGCCCTTCTGAACGCCGACGGTCCCGCTCATCGAGGATGACGATCGACCGGGCTCGATAGATCTCGATGGCCTTTTCCAAGGCCCATTCCCGCATCTCATCGCCCGTGCCCGCGAAGGCCTTCCGCACGTCGGCCCGCAGGCGGCGCACCACGCCCCTGTGGATGATCCGCGACATGGGCTCGTCGGCCGCCGCGATCGGCGCCGCGACGGCGCAGGCCCGCTCGGCCTGCCGGATCGATTCGGACACGAGGAACTCGGCAAGTCGTTCCACGGCCTTCTCGGCAAGCCGGCGGTCCGCCACCAGCTTCGCGCGCACGGCGTCGAGGTCGATGACGCTCATGACACCCGCCCGGCGATCCTGGCGGCCAGCATCTGGCCTTCCGGCGTCAGGGAGACGGCGGGCTCCGTCGGCTCGTCGGCGCCGGTGATCAACACCTCGACCACCCGCACCACGCATGGCGCGCAGATCGCGGCGTCCGACGTGTTGCTGGCGACGAGGCGGGCAACGTCGTTCTGGCTTCGGCCGCAGAAGGCGCATCGCACGAGCGACATCATGCGTCCTCCACGAACAGTTCCGGGTGGCGCTGAAACGCGACCCGATAGACATCGTCGG
>DATBEH010000090.1:0-91471 GCA_036276175.1 Lichenihabitans sp. | reverse complement strand
AGTTAACTCACGCCGTCAAGATCTTGCCTGGATTGAGGATGTTCAGCGGGTCGAAGGCCTGCTTGACGGCCCGCATCAAGGCGAGCGCCGGCGCCGCGTGCTCCTCGATCAGATATTTGGCCTTGCCTTGGCCGACGCCGTGCTCGCCCGTGCAGGTGCCGTCCATGGCGAGCGCCCGGCGCACCAGCCGCTCGAGGAAAGCCTCGACCCGCTCCATCTCGGCCGGATCCTTGTCGTCCACCATGATGCCGAGATGGAAGTTGCCGTCGCCCACATGACCGACGATCGGCGCCACGAGCCCGGTCGCGGCGATGTCGGCCTGGGTCTCGATCACGCAGTCGGCGAGGCGCGAGATCGGCACGCAGACGTCGGTCGGCAGGTGCTGGGTGCCCGGCCGGAGCGCGAAGCCGGACCAATAGACATCGTGGCGCGCCTGCCAGAGCCGCGAGCGGTCCTCGGGGTGCGTCGCCCAGTCGAAGGAGCCGCCGCCTTCCCCCGCCGCGATCTCCCCGAACCGCTCCGCCTGCTCGGCGACGCTCGCCTCGGTGCCGTGGAACTCGACGAACAGCATCGGGGTCTCGGGCAAGCCGAGCTTCGAATGGAGATTGACGCCACGCACCTGGAGCGCGTCGAGCAATTCGATGCGCGCCACCGGGATGCCGGACTGGATGGTCAGGATGGTGGCGCGGCACGCCGCCTCGACGCTCGGGAAAGGGCACACGCCGGCCGAGATCGCCTCGGGGATGCCGGCGAGCTTGAGCGTGATCTCGGTGAACACGCCGAGCGTGCCCTCGCTGCCGACGAAGAGGCGGGTGAGGTCGTAGCCGGCGGCCGATTTCTTCGCCCGCCGCGCAGTGCGCACCACCTCGCCGGTTGCGGTTACGGCGACGAGCGAGAGCACCGCATCCTTCATGGTGCCGTAGCGCACCGCGTTGGTGCCCGAGGCGCGCGTCGCGGCCATGCCGCCGAGCGAGGCATCGGCGCCCGGATCTATGGGGAAGAACAGGCCGTGGTCGCGCAGGGCGAGGTTCAGCGCCTTGCGCGTGACGCCGGGCTGGACCACGCAATCGAGGTCCTCGGTATGGACGGACAGCACCTTGTCCATGCGCGCCGTGTCGACCGAGATGCCGCCGAGCGGCGCATTGACGTGACCCTCGAACGACGTGCCCGTGCCATAGGGAATGACCGGCACGCGATGCGCCGCGCAGAGCTTGACGATCTCGACGACCTCCGCCGTGCTCTCGGGAAACACCACCGCGTCGGGCGGCTCGTTGCGCACCAAGGTGCGGGTGTTGCCGTGCTGTTCGCGGACCGAGGCTCCGGTCGAGACTCTCTCGCCGAACCTTTCGTGGAGCGCGCCGACCACGGCGCCGACGGCGTCGGGAGCCGGGCGCGCCAGGCCTAGGGTGGTGTCGTAGGCGTTCATCTCAGGCCTTCCGGATTGAACCGCATAGGGCGACCTTATAGCGCCTTGGCGAGCCGCACCAAAGTGAAGAGGCCGAAGGGCGGAAGCTTACGCCGCTCGACGAGGTCGACGCTTCCGCCGTTGGCCGCGAGCCAGTCGCCGAGCACGGCGAACGGGAACTGCGGATGCCAGCCGAGCGAGGCGCTGCGCCTGCCGAGCCAACCTTCCACGGAGGCCACGGGACCACCCTCGGTGCCGAAATGATTGACGAGAACGATGGCGCCCCCCGGCCTCACGACGCGGCACACCTCGTCGAGCATGGCTTCGGGCTCGGGCACGACGGTCAGCACATAGGGGACGACGGCAGCGTCGAAACTGGCGTCGGCGAAGGCGAGACGCGTCGCATCCATGACGCACAGACCCTCGACGCCGACGAGCGCGTGGCGCCTGACCCGCTCGGCAGCGCGGCGCAGCATGGCCTCGGCGAGGTCGATGCCGACAAGCGTGGTCCCCGCGCCGAACATCGGCAGTTCGAGGCCGGTCCCGACTCCCACGTCGAGGACGCGCGTGCCCGAGCGCGACACGGCCGCCGCAGCGGCCTGCCGGCCGCGCCGCATCACGGCCGCGAAGGCGAGGTCGTAGACCGGCGCCCAGCGGTCATAGGCGGCGACCACCTGCCCGGCATCCTCAATGCGGCCCCGCGGGGGCTTCGCGGCGACACTCATGCGACCGCGGCGTCCCGAGTCTCGCCCGGTGCGGCGGACGCGGCCGGAACGGTCGCGGCGATGATGCCGCCGCCATAGACCTGCGCATCATCCGCCTGCGACGCATAGATGGCGCAGGCCTGGCCGGGCGAGACGCCCTGCTCGGGACGCGACAGATCGACGACGATCGCGTCCCCCTCCAGCCGCAGCCGCGCCGGGAGCGGCGGTCGCGTCGAGCGCAGCCTGACGGCGACGTCGAGACCCTGTGCGGCGGCCGCGAGGGGGCCGGGGCCGATCCAGTTGACGGCGCGCAACTGCACCGCCGCCGTCTCGAGGGCCTCGCGCGGACCTACGACGACCCGGCCCCGGGCGGCGTCGAGCTTCACGACGAAGAGCGGCGTGCCACCGATGCCGGGATTGTCCGCGAGGCCCAATCCCTTGCGCTGGCCGACCGTATAATGGGCGATGCCGCGATGCCGGCCGAGAATACGGCCGTCGAGGTGGACGATGTCGCCCGCCGTCATGGCCTCGGGCCGCAGTCGCGCCACGAGGTCGCTATAGCGGCCGGTCGGGACGAAGCAGATGTCCTGGCTGTCGGGCTTGTCGGCGACGTCGAGGCCGAAGTCGCGCGCCAACGCCCGGACATCCGCCTTCGGCCGCTCGCCGAGCGGGAAGCGCAGGAAGGCGAGCTGCTCTGCCGTCGTGGCATAGAGGAAATAGCTCTGGTCGCGGTCGCGGTCCCTGGCCCGGAACAAGGCCCGGCGGCCATCTTGAAGCGGGCGCGAGGCGACGTAGTGGCCCGTGGCCAGCGCATCCGCTCCGAGATCCTTCGCGGTGTCGAAGAGGTCGGTGAACTTGACGTGCTGGTTGCAGGCGACGCAGGGGATCGGCGTCTCGCCGCGCAGATAGCTGTCGGCGAAGGGCATGATGACACGGTCGCGGAACCGGGCCTCGTAATCGAGGACGTAATGCGGAATTCCGAGCCGCGCCGCGACGGCGCGCGCATCGTGGATGTCGCGACCCGCGCAGCAGCTCCCGGCCCGGGCCGGGGCCGCCGCACCATGGTCGTAGAGCTGGAGCGTAATGCCGATGACCTCGTAGCCCTCGCGCTTGAGCAGGGCCGCGACCACGGAACTGTCGACGCCGCCCGACATGGCGACGACGACGCGTGTCTCGGCTGACGTCTTGGCAAGGCCGAGCGAGTTGAGGGGAGCGGCAGAGGGCATGGGCGAGGGGTGGCGGGACGATCGTTCTGGCCCTGATCTAGACCTTCGCGGCTCATCTGGCCAGGGAGTAACGCGGGTGCGGCCGCCGTCGATTTCGCTGCAGTTTGGTTAACCAGAGCTTTCCACGCCCCGATTCTGGCGTGCAGAACCAGCATTTTGTGCCTTTTGGGGGCATTTTCCATGAAAATGCAGCAGGTTGACTTAGTCAGTTTTTAAGCGGGCCGGCCTAGGATGCGTTTCACGTCGCAGAGTTTCGTACGCGAGTTGAAACGATGGTTGAGATGCACCGGCCCAGAGTCAAATACGTCATCGGACCGGATGGAAGTCCCCTGACGATTGCCGACCTTCCGCCGCCCTCGACGAAACGGTGGGTCATCCGCCGCAAGGCCGAGGTCGTCGCCGCGGTGCGGGGAGGCCTCCTGTCGCTCGAAGAGGCGTGCAGCCGCTATACCTTGACCGTCGACGAATTCCTGAGCTGGCAGATGTCGATCGACCAGCACGGCCTCGCCGGCCTCAGGACCACGCGCATTCAGCACTACCGTCAATAGCCACGTCGGTTTCTATCGACGAGCGGCGCGTGATCCGCGAGGGTCGCGCGCCCTTTCCATGTTTGGATGGGCGCCGCGCGCCCGTTTCGCGCTAGAACAGGGGACGATCCCGCGCGAGCCAAGCCGCATGAGCCGAGAATTCCATATCTACGAACCCGCCAAGGGCCACGGGCTCAGGCACGATCCGTTCAATTCCATCGTCGGGCCGCGGCCGATCGGCTGGATCTCGTCGCAGGACGGGGCAGGGCGCCGCAATCTCGCGCCCTACAGCTTCTTCAACGCCTTCAACTATCACCCGCCGATCATCGGCTTCTCGTCGAACGGCTACAAGGACAGCGTCCGCAACATCGAGGCGACGCGCGAGTTCGGCTGGAGCCTGGCGACGCTGCCGCTCGCCGAACGGATGAACGCGACCTGCGCGGCCGTGCCGCCCGAGGTCGACGAATTCGAGCTCGCCGGCCTGACGCCCGCGCCCTCCCGCCATATCGCCTGTCCGCGTGTCGGCGAGAGCCCGGTCTCCTTCGAGTGCCGGCTGAGCCAGGTGCTGCGCCTGACGGGCGCGAGCGGGCGGCCGACCGAGAGCTGGATGGTGTTCGGCGAGGTGGTCGCCGTCCATATCGACAAGGCGATGCTGAGGGATGGCCTCTACATCACCGCCGCGGCCGAGCCCATCGTGCGCGGCGGCGGACCGGGCGACTATTTCAAGGTGCTGGAGGAGAACAAGTTCGTGATGCTGCGGCCGTGAGATCCGGTCACGCCGCGCCGAGAAAATCCCGCTTGCCGATCTCGACGCCGTTGTGGCGCAGGATGTCGTAGGCGGTGGCGAGGTGGAAGTAGAAGTTCGGCAGCACGAAGCCCAAGAGATAGCTCGTCCCGGTGAAAGTCATCGTCTCGCCGCGACCCGGAATGCTGATGGCCCGCTCCTCGGATCCGTCGATCCGCGCCGCCTCGAAGCCGTTCACGTAATCGAGCGCGCGCTCGATGCGCTGCCGCAATTCGGCGAAGCTCGTCTCGGTGTCCGGGAAGGCCGGCGGCTCGCCGCCGCTGAGCCGGGCCATCGTGCGCACGGTGAAGTCGCAGGCGATCTGGCACTGCCGGGCGAAGGGCAGCATATCGGGAAAGAGCCGCGCGCCAATGAGCACGGCCGGGTCGATCTTGCGCTGCGCCGCATGCTCCTCGGCCTTCGACAGGACGGCGGAGAGCGCCTTGAGGCCGCGGTTGAAGGCCGGCTGGCTCAATTCGGACATGGACAGGGGCATGGTAAAATTCCTCAGGACATGACCGCTTCGATCAGGAAGGGTCCGGGCCGCGACAGAGCATGATCGAGCGCCGAACGGAAGCCCTTGGCGTCGTCGACGCGTTTTCCCTCGACCCCCATGCCGGCCGCGAGCGCCACCCAGTCGAGGGCGGGGTCGCCGAGGCTCAGCATGCGCTCGGCGTTGCGCCCGAAGCGATTGACGCCGACGGCGCGCATCTCGGTCTGCAGCACCGCATAGACCCGGTTGGCGAAGATCACCGTCACCACGTCGAGCTTTTCGCGAGCCTGCGTCCAGAGCGCCTGGAGCGTGTACATGGCGCTGCCGTCGGCCTGCAGGTTCAGCACCTTGCGGTCCGGGCAGGCCACGGCGGCGCCCGTCGCGACGGGCGGCCCGGCCCCGATGGCGCCACCCGTGCAGGCCATCACGAAATCATGCGGCGGGGCACCGGCCGTCATGCCGTAGAACGAGCGCACCGACGTGATGCATTCGTCGACCACGACGGCATTCTCGGGCAGCCCCTGCGCGATCAGGACCGCCAGGGCCTCGTCGGTCAGCGCGCCGTCGATGTGGCCGTCCGGCGGGGGCGGGGCCTCGGGCCGCCGCGGGAGACGGTGGGGCGCGCCGATATCTGCGGCGAGAGCCTCGAGCGCCGCGCCGGCGTCCTCGCCCGGAAGGGAGAGGGTCATCAGCCGGGCGCCGTCTCGGGCCAGTGCGCTCGGCTTGCCCGGATAGGCGAAGAAAGCGACCGGCGGCGTCGCGCCGACGAGCACCAGCAGGTCGAAGTCGCGCAGCTGCTCGACGGCCTGGTCGACCGGGTAGACGATGCGTTCGAGCGGCGGGCGGCCACGGCCGCGCTCGGCCCGGGCGACGAACATTTCGCCGAGCATCCGGGCGCCGGTCGCCGCCGCGATCCGGGCCGCGGCGTCGAGCGGGGCGGCGCGGGCCGCCGTGCCGGCGAGGATCAGGCCGGCGTGCGAGCCCGCCGCGCGCAAGGCCGCCGCGACGTCGCGGATGGTGCTTTCGGTGACGGGGACCGGGGCGGGCCGCACGGCGCGCGAGACCTCGGCCGGCTTGGCCTCGCCCCAGGCGGCGTTCCCCGGCAGGATCAGCGTCGCGATGCCCGGCATGGCGCGGGCGGCGCGGCAGGCGGCCTCCGCGGCGGCGCCGACGTCGTCGGGCCCGCTGACCCGATGCACCCAGTTCGACATGGGCGCGGCCAGCGCGTCGATGTCACTCGTCAGCGGCGCGTCATAGGGCAGGTGGTAGCTGGCGTGGTCGCCGACGATGTTGACGATGGGCGAATGGGCGCGGCGGGCGTTGTGCAGGTTGGCGAGGCCGTTGGCGAGCCCGGGGCCGGTATGGAGCAGGGTGGCGGCCGGCTGGTCCTTCATCCGGCCGTAGCCGTCGGCGGCGCCCGTCACCACGCCTTCGAACAGCCCGAGGATGCAGCGCATCTCCGGGTTGCGGTCGAGCGCCGCGACGAAATGCATCTCCGACGTGCCGGGATTGGCGAAGCAGACGCCGATGCCGTTGGCGAGCAGCGTTTCGCAGAGACGATCGGCACCGTTCATGTTGTCCTCACTTCGGCAGGGCGACCCCGGTTTAACGCGACGGACCGTCAATCGGCCAGTCTCCTATCCCGACTTTCCGTGGGACGGCCATGGCCAGGCCGGTGCCCGGCGTTGCGGACCCCATCCCGAAGATCGCAAGCGCCAGCAGGAGGCTGGACAAGCGGAGGCCGGTCGGGAAAACATGGCGCCGGATGAAGGAGCCGTCGCGCCATGAAAGTCCTCGGCCTGACCGGTTCGATCGGCATGGGCAAGAGCGCGACATCGGCCATGTTTGCTGAGGCGGGCGTGCCGGTCTTCGACGCCGACGCCCGCGTCCATGCGCTCTACCGGGGCGCCGCGGTCGAGCCCGTGGGGCGGGCCTTTCCGGAGGTCGTCGTGGGCGGCGTCGTCGACCGGTCGCGGCTTTCGGCGCAGGTGCTCGCCGATCCGGCCGCCCTGCGGCGTCTCGAGACGATCGTCCACCCGCTGGTGCGCGAGGCGCGTGAAACGTTCCTGGGCGAGGCGCGGGCCTCGGGCGCGGCCCTGGCCCTACTTGACATACCCCTCCTGTACGAGACGGGCGGGGAGGCCGACGTCGATGCGGTCGTCGTCGTCTCGGCTCCCGAATCGGTGCAAAAGGCCCGCGTCCTCGCCCGTCCCGGCATGACCGAGGCGAAGTTTTCCGCGATAGTGGCGAAACAAGTGCCGGATGCCGAGAAACGCCGCCGCGCGCGGTTCGTGATCGACACGGCCCATGGTTTTGCGGCGGCGCGGCGGCAGGTCGGGGCCGTCATCGCGGCCATGAAGCAGGATGAAATAGCGGAGCCCTGATGCGCGAGATCGTGCTCGATACGGAAACGACGGGGCTCGATCCGTTGACCGGCGACCGGCTGGTCGAGATCGCCGGGATCGAGCTCATGAACCTCATTCCGACCGGACGCCACTACCACACCTACATCAACCCGCGACGCGACATGCCGGAGGGCGCCTTCAAGGTGCATGGGCTTTCGGCGGAGTTCCTCGCCGGACACAGGCTCTTCGGCGAGGTGGTCGAGGAGTTCCTCGGCTTTGTGGAGGGCGCCAAGCTCGTCATCCACAATGCCGAATTCGACATGCGGTTCATCAACCACGAGCTGAAGCTCGCCACCAGGCCGGCGATCGGCATGGATGTCGTGGTCGATACGCTGGCGCTGGCGCGGCGCCGGCATCCGGGCCAGGCCAATTCGCTCGACGCCCTCTGCCAGCGCTACCGGATCGACAACTCGAAGCGCGTCAGGCACGGCGCGCTGATCGACGCCGAGATCCTGGCCGAGGTCTATGCGGAACTGCTCGGCGGCCGGCAGACGTCGCTGACGCTCGGCGCCCAGGTGCTGACGATGCGTCGCGGCGGCAAGGCCGAGGCGCGTCGGCGGCCCTCCCTGCTCCCCCCGGTCCTGACCGAGGCCGACCGCACCGCGCATGCGGCCTTCGTGGCAGGCCTCGGCCCCAACGCCATCTGGCTTTCCTATGCCGAGGAGCACACGGCCGGTGCGGCGGCGGTTCGACAGTCTGTTTGAAAACCACTGGTCCTCATGCTGAGGAGGTCCGCCAGGACCGTCTCGACGCACGGCTGACGCTGGCTGTCCCTTCGGCTTGCTGCGCAAGCAGCCGCTCAGGGCAGGCTCTTCGACTCGGCCGCTGCAGCCAAGTTTACGCAGCCTGCGTAAACTTGCCAGCGTAGCGGCCGGTTCAGATGAGGAAATGGACGTATCAAATCGGCCCGGAGCTGTTCGCGGTATGATCCTGGCTATGCGTCGTGGCGCGCCAACAGGACCTTGTTGATGACCTTCGTCACCCGCGTCGTCTGCGCGCATGATCTCGTCCGTACCCCGTGGAAGAATGGCGGCGGCACGACGGCCGAGGTCGCGGCCTTTCCGCCCGGCGCAGGGTTCGAGGACTTCGGCTGGCGGATCAGCATGGCCGATGTCGCGGCCGACGGCCCTTTCTCGGCCTTCGGCGGGATCGACCGGACGCTCGTGCTGATCGAAGGGGCGGCGCTGGAGCTCGATATCGACGGGGTCGTTCACCGTCTCGACGAGGCGACGCCTCTCCGTTCGTTTCGAGGCGAGGCCGCGACGTTCGGACGGCTGCCAGCGGGTCCGATCCGCGATCTCAACGTGATGACCAGGCGTGGCAGGTTCGGCCACGCCGTGGATGTAGTGCCGCCGGGGGTCGTCGATCTTCACGCTGAGCCGGCCGCCGCGCTGGCTGTCGTCGCCTTGCAGGATGCCACGCGGCTCGGTCTCGATGCTGAGGTTCATGACCTCGGCCGCTTCGATGTGCTCCTGACGGACGGCGTCCCGTCGCGCCTGTCGACCGATCGGCAGGTCCTTCGGGTCGTGCTGCGGCCCGTCGCGCCGGGTTGAGCCGCCTCAGGCGGCCTGCTGGATCGCCGAGAGCTGCCAGGGGCCGCCCCGATCGCGCCTGAACGTCCATAGTTCCGTGGCCTCGATCGGGCGCTCGGGATTGCCCTCGACCACCCGGCCGCTCGACCGGTCGACCATCGTGTCGCGTGCATCGAACCGAATGGCGACCGTGCCGTAATCGACCGCTCCCTCGCGCCACGCCTCGGCGAGGTCGCCTTGCAGCAGATGCACGTCATCCATGGCGTTGCGGACGCCGCGGCGGCGGTTCTGCTCGATATCCTGGCCGAAGCGCTGCACCATCTCGGGCGTCGCCAGCCGCGACAGGGCATTGATGTCCTCGCGTCCATAGGCGGTCTGCACGTCGACCAGCGCCCGCTCGAACGCGTTGAAATCCTGCGGGCCGAGATTGAGCGGCTCGGAGGATCGCGCCGCCGCGCCGAAACCGCTCCCACCCGTCCGATTGGCGGCGCTGAAGCCGCCCGCGAACGCGGGCGCGCCGCGCCGTCCCCGGAAGAAGCGCAGCGCCAGCATGATGGCGCCGCCGATCAACGCCACCTGCAGCAGCAGGCCGAACAGCGAGGCCAGCCCGCTGAGGCCGCCGAAGAAGCCGCCGCCGGTCAGCATGCCGAAGAGACCGGCGCCCAAAAGGCCCGCGGCGAGGCCGGTGCCGAAGCCGAAGCGACGCGATTGCGGGGCCGCCGAGCCGAAGCTGTTCTGGCTCATGCCGGGGGTGAAGCTGCGGGAGAAGGGTTGGGCCGAACGCGGCGCCGTCATGGTCGCCGGCGGTGCGGTGAAGCTGCGCGTCCCTCGAGACCCGAAGCTGAAGCCGCCGCCGACCCTGGCCTCTGCCGAAACGGTGCCGAGCGGCACGGCGAGCACGAGTGCCAAGGCCAGGATAACTCCCCGATAGACCGCGCCGAAGCGCCCGAGGGAGGATGAGGTCGTCATGTCTATCCCCATGCGGGCAAGGACCCTGCCCGCCAGATGGGCAACATCGCCCATGCCGAAGATGTGGGGATGCGTCGTCCCGCTCCGCAAGATGGCATCGTCAAAGGGTGCGCCGGAGCCGCTTCGCCAACGTTCCGACGAGGCCTTCGCGGAAGCCGAGCACGCAGAGCACGAAGACGGCGCCCTCGATCACGGGAATCCAGCCGCCGATCGAGGCGAGATAGAATTCCGTCGCCTCGACCACGAGGGCGCCCGCCAGCGGGCCGAATTCGGTGCCCATGCCGCCGATGAGCGTCATCAGCACGACCTCGCCAGACATGGTCCAATGCACATCGGTCAGGGCGGCGAGCTGGAATACGAGGACCTTGGTCGAGCCGGCGAGGCCGGCGAGCGTCGCCGACATGACGAAGACCGCGTGGCGGTAGAGACCCACCCGATAGCCCAGCGAGATGGCGCGCTGCTCGTTCTCCCGGATCGCCCGCAGCACCTGGCCGAACGGCGAATGGACGATACGCCGGATCGCCAGGAGGCCACCGAGGAAGATCGCCACGACGACGCCATAGAGCGCATAGTCGTTGTCGAGCGGCAGGAGCCGGAAGAGCTTTCCGCGCGGGACGCCCTGGATGCCGTCCTCGCCGCCGGTGAAGGGCGCCTGCAGGGCGACGAAATAGGCCATCTGGGCCAATGCCAGGGTGATCATGGCGAAATAGATGCCCTGGCGCCGGATTGCGACGGCGCCGAAGACCGCGCCGAGCGCACCCGCCGCCAGCGTGCCGGCGAGGATCGCGAGCTCCGGCGTGAAGCCCCAGCTCTTGGCCGCCACGGCCGCCACATAGGCGCCCCAGCCGAAATAGGCCGCATGGCCGAAGGAAAGCAGGCCGCCGTAGCCGAGCAGCAGGTTGAAGGCCGAGGCGAAGAGCCCGAAGCACATGACCTTCATGACGAAGACCGGATAGGTCACGAACGGCGCGACCGCGAGCAGCAGCACGAGACCGCCGAAGATCCAGCGTTGCAGCGAGGGCTCGTCCGGCCGGGTGCGCGGCGGCCCCGTCGCGGCCTCTGGGGGCGCCGGCCCCGTGGCCTCGCTCATGAGGCCCGCCCGAACAACCCGGCGGGCCGCGCCAGCAGCACCACGATCATGATGGCGAAGATCACCGTCGATGAGGCGGCGGGGTAGAAGACCCGTGTCAGGCCCTCGGCGACGCCGAGGCCGAAGCCGGTAATGATCGAGCCGAGGATCGAACCCATCCCGCCGATCACCACCACCGCGAAGACGGTGATGATCACGTCGGCGCCCATGTTCGGGTTGACCGAGTAGATCGGCGCCGCCAGCACGCCGGCGAGCGCCGCGAGGCCGACCCCGAAACCGTAGGTCAGGGTCAGGTAGAGCGGCACATTGATGCCGAAGGCTTCGACGAGCCTGGGGTTCTCGGTGGCGGCGCGCAGGATGGCGCCGAGCCGCGTCTTCTCGATCAGCAGCCAGGTCGCGAGCGATACCACGAAGGAGACCACCACCACCCAACCGCGGTAGTTCGGCAGCACCATGAAGCCGAGGTTGCGGACGCCCGCGAGCTCGGATGGGATCGCATAGGGCAGGCCCGAGATGCCATAGAGGTTGCGGAACAGGCCCTGCAGGAGGAGCGCCAGGCCGAAGGTCAGGAGCAGGCCGTAGAGCGGGTCGAGGCGATAGAGCCGGGCGATGAAGAGGCGCTCGACCGCCATGCCGAGGAGGCCCACGGCGAGCGGCGCCAGGATCAGCGCCCACCAGTAGCCGATCCCGACATAGTTCAGCAGCATCCAGGCCACGAAGGCGCCGAGCATGTAGAAGGCGCCGTGGCTGAAGTTGACGATGTTGAGCAGGCCGAAGATGACGGCGAGGCCGAGGCTCAGCAGGGCATAGAAGGCGCCGTTGATGAGGCCGAGCAGCAGTTGTCCGAAGAAGGCCGGCGCGGGGACGCCGAAGATCATGTGCATGGGCGAGGCCCCGCGCTGGCTATCGCCGTCCTTTTTTTATACATCATTTTTCTCGGAGCCGAAGACGAGCCCCGCCGGTTTCGGATAGGCGGTCACGAAGTCTGCCGAGGTGCGCCCGGTTTGGACTTGCCAGACGGCCAGAATGACAGGAGCACTGCCGTCGGGGCAAGGCATCGGGCCGACGATTCGATGTTTGATCCCATAGGGAGTGACCACCGATGACCCCGGCCATCGGCCGCTGGCATGCGCCGTCAAAGCTTCGGCCAAAACGTCAGGGGTCGCGATGTTGAAGCCTCGATCGATAAAGAATCGTGCCTTCGATCCGCCTACGGGATGGCTGAGGTCGAGAAGATATCGCTTTATTTTGTCTTCCGAAATCGTGAGCCGGACGACGCTCATCCGCGATCCTGGGTAGCCTCCAAATGCTCGACGTCGACCGTCGCCAAGCCTTGATGGGGAGCCGCAAACTCCACCTCATAAGCCTCTCCTGCGGCCCAGACGGCGACGATCGTCCCTTTCGTCCCCTGTGGCACCTCGACGCCTTCGTCGGTGATCACGGTTCGGCGGAGGCGCACGATTGTCAGTGCCTCAAAACGCGGAGCGGCAGAGAGATCGACGAGGTAGGCTCGCGCGGGATGGTTCATGTTTGCCTGCCTGCTTAGCATCAGTCCTCGGCCAGCAACGCGTGCCGGCCTCGGAAAGTTTACAACCGACTCGGCGGCCTTGACAGTGGCTGCCGCTACTTCACCAGCGGGCAGCCACCCTCGCTCATCGGCCGGAAGGCCTCGGCGGCCGGAATCGTCGCGACGAGGTTGTAGTAGTCGTAGGGACCCTTGGATTCACCCGGCGTCTTGACCTGGTAGAGGTACATGTCGTGCAGGGTGCGGCCGTCGGCGCGGATCGAGCCCTTGCCGAACAGCGGATCATCGGTCGGGTTCGATTTCATCCATTTCATCACCGCGTCGGAATCCTTGCTCTTCAGCGCGTCGACCGCCTTGAGGTAGTCCATCAGGCTCGCATAGACGCCCGCCTGGTCCATGGTCGGCATGCGGCCGCCCATGCGGGCCGCGAAGCGCTTCGACCAGGCGCGCGTGCCCTCGTTCTCGTCCCAGTAGAAGGCCTCGGTCAGCAGCAGGCCCTGCGCCACCTCGAGGCCGAGGGAATGGACGTCGGAGATGAAGATCAGCAGGCCCGCGAGCTTCTGGCCGCCCGCGGTGAGCCCGAACTCATGCGCCTGCTTGATGGAATTGATCGTGTCGCCACCCGCGTTGGCGAGCCCGACCACCTGGGCGCCGGACCCCTGCGCCTGCAGCAGGAAGGAGGAGAAATCGGTGGCCGGAAAGGGTACGTTGGCGCTGCCCACGACCGTGCCGCCGGCGGCCTTGATGATGGTCGTGGCGTCACGCTCGAGCGCATGGCCGAAGGCGTAGTCGGCGGTGATGAAGAACCAGGACTTGCCGCCTTGCCTGACGAGCGCGCCCGCCGTGCCCTTGGCAAGCGCGTAGGTGTCGTAGGTCCAGTGCACCGTATAGGGCGAGCATTGCGCGCCGGTGAGGTCGGACGTGCCGGCGCCCGAATCCATGAAGACCTTCTTCTTCTCGCGCGACACCTGCGCGACGGCGAGTGCCACCGATGAGGTCGGCACGTCGAGGATGATGTCGACGCCGTTCTGGTCGTACCATTGGCGGGCGATGTTCGAGCCGATGTCGGGCTTGTTCTGGTGGTCGGCCGAGATGAGGCTGATCGCGATGTCCTTGTCGATCGCCTTGAAGTCTTCGATCGCCATCTGGGCCGCAACCACCGAGCCTTCGCCGCCGAGGTCCGAGTAGATTCCGGAGCGATCGTTCAGCACGCCGACCTTGACGGCGAGGTCGGCGGCTCGCGCGGCGGTACAGGCCACGGAGGCCAGCAGGGCCAGTGCAAGGGCCGTTCGCGATGCTCGTCCCAAACCCATCATCATCGTTCCTTCCCTTGTCCGGCGTCGTGGCGGCCGGCCCTCATATGCCGAGATAGTGGTGGATCTTGCCGATGTTGCGATCAAGCTCCGCATTGAGAAAGCAATCGACCACGCGACCCTGCTCGATCACGTAGTGACGGTCCGCCAGCGTCGCGGCGAAGCGGAAGTTCTGTTCGACCAGGATGATCGTAAAGCCCTCGCGCTTCAACTCTGCGATGGTGCGGCCGATCTGACCGATGATCACGGGGGCAAGGCCCTCGGTCGGCTCGTCGAGCAGCAGGAGCTTCGCGCCGGAGCGCAGGATGCGCGCGATGGCGAGCATCTGCTGCTCGCCGCCCGAGAGCCGCGTGCCGGGGCTTCCGAGCCGCTCGCGCAGATTCGGGAACAGCGCATAGATGCGCTCGGTCGAGAGGCCGCCGGGCTGCATCACGGGCGGCAGCAGCAGGTTCTCCTCGACCGAGAGGCCGGCGAAGATGCCCCGCTCCTCCGGGCAATAGCCCACGCCGGCGCGCGCCACGACGCGCGGCGGCAGGCCGATCATCTCCCGTCCGCCGAGCCGGACCGAGCCGCGCCGGCGGGAGATGAGGCCCATGATGGCGCGCAGCGTCGTCGTGCGGCCGGCGCCGTTGCGGCCGAGCAGCGTCACGACGTCGCCGGCCGGCACGTCGAAATCGACGCCATGCAGCACGTGGGATTCGCCGTACCAGGCCTCGAGCCCGCTGACCGCGAGACTTGCCGGCGGCGCGGCGGGCACAGCCTCAGCCATGTCCGACCCCGATATAGGCTTCGATCACCCGCGGGTCCTTCGACACCGCGTCGTAGCGTCCCTCGGCCAGGATCTTGCCGCGCGCCAGCACCGTGATGCGGTCCGAGAGCGAGGCGACGACGGAGAGGTTGTGCTCGACCATCAGCACGGTACGGTCGCGGGCGGCCCGGCGGATCAGCGCCGTGACGCGCTCGATGTCCTCGGAGGCCATGCCGGCCATGGGCTCGTCGAGCAGCATGAGCTCGGGGTCGAGCGCCAGCGTCGTGGCGAGCTCGAGCGCCCGCTTACGCCCGTAGGGAAGCTCGGCCGCCGCGTGGACGGCGAAGCTCGATAGGCCGACGGCGTCGAGCAGCCCGAACGCCTCGGCATCGTAGCTCGAGAGCAGGGCCTCGGAGCGCCAGAAGTCGAAGCTGCCGCCGCGGCGGCGCTGCAGCGCGACGCGCACGTTCTCGAGGACCGTGAGGTGCGGAAAGACGGCCGAGATCTGGAACGAGCGCCCGAGGCCGAGTCGCGCCACCGAGGCCGGGCTGAGGCGCGTGATGTCGCGGTCCTTGAAGCGGATGGTGCCCCGGCTCGGGCGCACCATCTTGGTCAGCAGGTTGAAGCAGGTCGTCTTGCCGGCGCCGTTAGGACCGATCAGCGCGTGGATCGAGCCGCGCCGCACATTGAGGTCGACGCCATCCACCGCCGCGACGCCGCGGAAGGATTTGGCCAGCCCCTCCGTCGACAGGATGATGTCCTCCGCCAAGCGCCCGTCCCGGTCGGCGCGGTCGATGCGCCGCGCAGGCATGCATTAAGGCCCATAAGGGGACCTATCGCAATCGTTGCGGCTGACATCTGGCCGGCGACGCTACTTATGCTCCAGCATCAGCTGGCCCTTCTTCTCGATCAGGGCCTTGGCCTTGTTGGCCAGGACGGCCAGCACCCAGGGAAGCTCCACGGCCAGCGTGACCTTGTCCTCGACGACCTCGATCATGCCTGTCACCCCCTGGCCCAAGGCGCTGACGCGGAAATCGAGCCGGTCGCCCGTCCAGCGGTCATCGAGTACCGCGATCTTGTTGCCGTAGGTCTCCTTCAGCTGAGCGATGCCGGTCACCAGGCGACGCTTGGCCTCAGCCTTGCCGAGCTGATGGGGAATGGAAACGACGAGCGGCTTTGTCATGGGTCATCCGTGACGCGCGGCACCGGTCGACCGACGGTAACCTCGACGCCTCCCCGACATGGGGAGGCGCCCAGACTTTGCAAGTTCGGGAGCACGGCCGCACGCCTGTGGACCGTGGCCCGCCAAAAGGATTCGGCCAGGACCTGGTGCCGGCGATCGCCGAAGCCGGGGCGCGCCGATGCGGCCATGGCGACGCACCGACTCAAGCCTGCTCGAGATAATCCTCCACCAGCGTCACCCAGAACCCGGCCCCGATCGGCAGAAGGTCGTCGTTGAAGTCGTAGCCCGGGTGATGCAGCCCGTGGCTGGGCCGATCGGCGGCGCCGCCGCCGAGGAAGAAATAGCATCCCGGCCGGGCCTTGAGCATATAGGCGAAATCCTCGCTCCCCATCAGCGGCCGCGCCATGTCGACGACCTTGTCGGGCCCGGCGTAGCGGATGGCGAGATCGCGGATCAGCGCCGTCTCGGCCGCATGGTTGACGGTCGCGTCGTAGCTGCGGGCGTAGTCGACCAGGGCCTCGAGGCCGTAGCTCGCCGCCTGTCCGCGTGCCACCTCGCCGATGCGCCGTTCGAGCCGGTCGCGGATGTCGGAATCGAAGGAGCGGATGCCGACGACGAGCGTCGCCCGATCGGGGATCACGTTGCTGGCCGCTCCGCCGTTGAAGGCGCCGACCGTCACCACCGCCTGGTCCAGGGCCGGCACGTTGCGGGAGACCACCGTCTGCAGCGCCATGACGATGCTGGCGCCGGCCACGATCGGATCGAGGGTGCGCTCGGGCTCGGCGCCGTGGCCGCCGCGCCCCTGCACGATGATCCGCGCCTCGTCGACGGCCGCCATGACCGGGCCGGGCCGCAGCGCGAACTCGCCGAGCGGCCGGCCGGGGTCGTTATGAAGGGCGAAGATCGCGTCGCAGGGGAAGCGCTCGAAGAGGCCCTCCTCGACCATGATCCGGGCGCCGCCGACATTCTCCTCCGCCGGCTGGAAGATCAGATGGACCGTGCCGTCGAAATTGCGGCGCTCGGCAAGGCGCCGCGCGGCGCCGAGCAGCATGGCCGTGTGGCCGTCGTGACCGCAGGCGTGCATGAGGCCGGGGTTGGCGCTCGCATAGGGCAGGCCGGTCTCTTCCGCGATCGGCAGGGCGTCCATGTCGGCGCAAAGGCCGATCGATCGGCGGCTCGTGCCGTTCGACAGGGTCGCGACGATCCCGGTCCGAGCCAGCCCGCGGTGGACCGCGTAGCCGAGGCGGGCAAGCTCGCGCGCCACGAGATCCGATGTACGGACTTCCTCGAGTCCCAGCTCGGGATGGCGGTGGAGGTCGCGGCGCAGCGCGACGAGCTCCGGCATGTCGTTGCGGATCGCGTCGGGCATCAGCATGGGCATCACCTGCGCATGGCCGCGAACCGCCGCTCGAACAGCCGGAAGGCGAGCACCAGAAGCCCCGTCAGGCAGCAGTAGATGGCGGCGAGCAGCAGCAGCGGCTCGTAGATGATGAAAGTGTCCTGACGCACGCCGGCGAAGACCGCATAGACGTCGATCACGGTGATCGTGGCGACGAGCGGCGTCGATTTCAGCTGCAGCACGGTCTCGCCGAGCAGCGTCGGCAGCGAGCGCAGGATGGCGAGCGGCAGCCAGACGCGGCGCAGCAGGGTCCAGGGGCTCATGCCGACCGCGCGGGCCGCCTCGAGCTCGCCGCGCGGCGTATTGGCGAAGGCGCCGCGCATCACCTCGCCCTCGTAGCCCGCGAAGGAGAGGGTGAGCGAGAGCACCGCATAAGGCCAGGCTTGGCGCAGATAGGGCCACAGAAAGCTGTTGCGCAGCCCCGGGATGCCCGGAAACAGCGAGCCGAGCCCGTAGTAGAGGAGCCAGAGCTGCAGCAGCAGCGGCGTGCCGCGAATGACGATGCAGAACCAGCGGGCGGGGATTGCCAGCGGCCACGGACCCGTGACCTGCACCAGCCCGACCGGCACCGCGATGGCGAAGCCGAGCACGCTCGACGAGACGAGCAGCAGCAGGGTCTCCCAGACGCCCGCGACGATCTGCGGAATGTAATTCGGCAGCCAGTCCCAGCGTCCGAGGAGGGCGGCGGCGAGGACGGCGGCGGCACCGAGGGCGCTCAGCACGATCCGGTGCGGGACGAAGAGCTTCGAGCGTGGCGAGGACCGCAGCGAGAAGCCTTGTTCGGACGGCCCGACGATCTCGGCGGCGTTCTCCGTCATCGGAACCTCGGCATCCAGCGGCGAACCCGCCGGTCGACGAGATGAAGCGCGGCGCTCGAGAGGAGCGTCAAGCCGAGATACATGGCGCCTGCGACGCTGAAGAAGAGGAAATAGGCCTTGGTGGTTCCCGCCGCCTGCCGGGTGACGAGCGTCAGCTCGGCGAAGCCGACGACGGCGAGCAGCGCCGTATCCTTGGTGGCGATGAGCCACAGGTTGGAGAGGCCCGGAATCGCATGCGGCAGCATCGCCGGAACGATGATGCGCCGGAGCAGCTTGCCTCCGGGCATGCCATAGCAGCGGGCCGCCTCGATCTGGCCCTGCGGTATGGCCAGGATGGCGCCGCGCAACACCTCCGTCGTATAGGCGCCCTGCACGACGCCGATCACCAGGATGCCGGCGGCGAGCCCGCTGATGTCGACGCTGCCGAAGCCGAGCACCGTGAACAGGCGGTTGAGCAGGTCGGTGCCGGCGTAATAGAGCAGCACGATCAGCACGAGCTCGGGCACCGCCCGCACCAGCGTCGTATAGCCGGCCAGGATGTCCCTGATCAGCGGGCCGCCGTAGAGCTTGCCGACCGCCCCCGCCATGCCGATGAGGAGCCCGATGCCGTAGCCGCCGACCGCGACCTCGAGCGAGGTCAGGAAGCCGTGCAGCAGCGCGCTGCCCCAGCCCGGCGGCGTGAAGGCCAGCATCTGGAGGGCCGAGGGCGGTGCCTGGGTCACTCAGCTCGCCTCCGCTCGGCCCGCCGCAGGGTTCGCCGATGTCCCTCGCCGCGGGCGGTCTCAGCTTCCGTAGATGTCGAAGGTGAAGTATTTCTTCGAGATCTTGTCGTAGGTGCCGTCGGCGCGGATGGCCTTGATGGCGGCGTTGATCTTGTCCTTGAGCGCGCTGTCGCCCTTGCGCAGGCCGACGCCGACTCCCGAGCCGAGGATCTCCTTGTCGAAGGCCACGTCGCCCTTGGAGTCGCAGCATTTGCCCTGGTCGCTGTCGAGCCAGGCCTTCTCGGTCACCGAGTCGGCCTGCAAGGCGTCGATGCGCCCGGCCGCGAGGTCCTGGTTCACCTCGTCCTGGGTCTCGTATTCCTTGATCTGGGCCGTCTTGCCGAAATATTTCTTGGCATAGGCCGCATGCGTCGTCGACACCTGCACGCCGATGATCTTGCCCTTGAGGCCTTCCGCGGTCGGCTTGATCGTCGAATCCTTAGCGGCGACGACGATCGCCGGCGTGTTGTAGTATTTGTCGGAGAAGTCGATGGTCTTCTCGCGCTCGGCATTGATCGACATCGACGAGATGATCATGTCGATCTTGTGCGACGTAAGAGCCGGGATGATGCCGTCCCAGGCGGTCGGCGTGATTTCGCACTTGAGCTGCGCCTTGGCGCAGATGGCGTTCATGAAATCGACCTCCCAACCCGACCATTTGCCCGAGGCGTCGGGCACCGTGAAGGGGGGATAGGGTTCGGCGGCGATGCCGACCTTGACGGTCTCCTCGGCGAAACCCGGCGTCGCGACGGTCGCGAGCACGAAGGCGGCGGCGCAAATCTTGACCCAGAACTTCATGCGGTCCATCCCTGGTTTGGCGTTCCGCTCCCGCCCGGGCATCGGTCCCGGGAGGAGCAAATCTCATGCCGTCGCCGCATCTGACCTGCCGATGGACAGGACCGGAAGGGTGACGGCGCGCTTTCCCATATTAGCAGCGCAATTTCTCCGCACATCAAGCCTTAAAGCGGCCCGATCGAGCGGTGCGACGCCAGCGAAACATTGCTCGTGCGCCGCGCCGGCAGCTCCGGGTAGGACGCTCGGCGCGTCGTAGAGAAAGCGGTCACGCGGCGCCGTCCGACGACATGTGGCGCGCTGCGATCAGGGAGGAGCCGCCACCACCCTGGCCCTCTGGCTGGCCTCCGCCGAGGATTTCAGGACATGGGCCTCCCGGTTGATCGTCCGGAGGTTCGGCCGCCCCCAGAATCCGAGGAGCTTCGGCCAAGGCATGTCGCGGTGCTCCCGCCAGACGCGGTGGAGCGGGACCGCGTGGTCCACCTCGGCGGTGCGCAGCAGCCGCCCTCCGCCAACCGGGCAACGGGCGCCGGCGAGCTTGCGCAGGAGCGCCGCATGGTCGCTCGGCGCGATCCACAGCTTCCAGGCCGCGACGCAGCAGGCATGCCAGGCGGCGCGGCGGCTCGGGCCGCTGCCCCAGAGATCCTGATGCCAACCGAAGCGGAAGACCGGCTGGCCGCAGATGCAGCAGGTTCCGGCGCCGCGGCAGAAGGCCGGTTCGCGGAACGGTGCGGGCGGGATCCGGAAGCTGCGGCCGAGGCCGTCGTCGGGTTGCGATGACAGACGCCAGGCCCAGCCCGGCGGGGTGCCGGAGCGCTGCGCAAGCGCACGAGCAAGCGCGTCGGCCCGCAGCGGATGGGCGCGCCAGTAGCTTTCCATGGCGAGCCGCGGCAAGGGAGGAACCAGCGGTCGGCGGTCCGCGTGGATGAGGACCGGCACCGGGAAGACGGGCGGCAGCGCCCTGGCGAGCCGCGCCCGGGCACGGCGATTGCGCTCATCCCGCCAGGTCGACATAGCGGCTCAGTGGATCCGCACGCCCTGGCGTACAAGCTCGGCCTGGAGCGCGCCGAGATCGAGGCTTGCGAGGTCTTCGCCACGTTGCAGCGACAGCGCGGCCGCGACGCCGGCGCCCTGGCCCGCGACCGCGCAGCAGGCCATGTTGCGGGTGGCCGCGTGCGCGATGCGGTCGCCGCCGATGGCGCGTCCGGCGACGAGGAGGTTCCGCACGCCCTTCGGCAGCATCGCCCGGTAGGGGATGTGCATGTAGCGGCCGGTCGTCGGCAGGATGAGGACGCCGTAGCCGTCGATGAATTCGGGATAGATGCCGATCGTATCCTCGAACCGCGCCTCGCGGCGGACGTCGGTTTCGGTCAGGTTGTAGACGGCGTCGATCTTGCGCGTGTCACGGATGCCGATCGTCATGCCGAAATTCCGCAAGCGCGCGCCGGCGCATCCCGGCGTGTAGCGGCGCAGCGCCTCGATGGCGAACATCGCCTGCCTGCGGCCCTCGATCTCGAAGGTGGTCAGGCTGTCCGGATCGGTGCCGTCGCAACCGCTCAGATGAACGAGGTTCATGTAGGTGAGCTCGCCCGTATCGTGCGCCGCGCCCCAGGTGCCGGCGAGCGTCGACAGATGGGCCGGAATGACGCCGTCGCGGATCGCCTGGGCGAAAGGCTTCGCCAGGAAGGGCGAGAACAGGCGATCCTCCTTGCCGGTCGTCTCGATCTGCCATTCCCCGGACGACCAGTCGCCATAAGTCTGCGGATCGGCCCGGACGCCCTCCATGAAGGCGCGCTTGTCGACGCCGGCGAGATGGAACATGACGGAGGCCGCCTGCATCGCGTCCTTCGGCGTCGTGACGACCGGCGCCCCGGCTCGCAGGGCGACGTCCGCATCGCCCGTGGCGTCGATCACCCGGTCGGCGAGGATCGCCTGGCGGCCAGCCTTCGATTCCGTGATGATCCCGGCGATCGCGTCGCCGCGCATGATCGGCGCAACGAACTGGCGATGCAGCATCGGGTGGATGCCGGCCTCCTCGACGAGGCGATCGGCGACGAGCTTGAAGCCTTCCGAATCGAGCTCGTAGCTCAGCGACTGGCTTTCCGGCACGGCGGCGCCCATCGCCTTGGCGCGCTCCTCGAACTCGCGGCCGATGCCGCCCGCCTCGACCGTCGCCTCGTGCCGGTACCAGGCGAAGCCCTCGACGCCGACCGCGGTGATATTGCCGCCAAAGCAGCCGAAGCGTTCGACGAGCGTGACGGAGACGCCCGCCCGGGCGGCCGCGAGCGCCGCCGCGAGGCCTCCGGGCCCCGAGCCGACGACGAGCACCTCGGTGTCGTGGATCACGTCGATCCGGCGGGCGGGTTCGGTGATGGTCTTGGTCAGGGCTGCGGCCTCAAGGTCTACCATGCGGCAGGAATCGGACGCACCGGTGTAACATGATCGTCATGCTCGCGAACGCCGTGTCGCCGGTCTCAGGCCGCGGCGGCCCGCCGCAAGCGGTCGCGGACCGAGAAACGCAGCTGGTCGGCCGGTTGCGGCCGATCGAACAGATAGCCCTGCACCTGATCGCAGCCGATCGAACGCAATTGCTCGAACTGCTCGACCGTCTCGACGCCCTCGGCCGTCGTCACCATGCCGAGGCTCGCGCCGAGCGCCGCGATCGAGCCGACGATCTTGATGCAATCGGGCCGGGTCGACAATTCGCGGACGAAGGATTGGTCGATCTTGATCTTGTCGAACGGGAACGACCGGAGATAGCTCAGCGACGAGTAGCCGGTGCCGAAATCGTCCATGGCGATGCGGATGCCGAGGGATCGGAGGTCGTGCAGGGTGGCGAGCGTCGAATCGCTCTCGTTGAGCAGGACGGTCTCGGTGATTTCGAGTTCGAGCCGCGCGGCGGCGAGGCCGGTCTGGCGCAGCGTGCTCCTGACCGTGTCGACGAGCCCCGCCTTCCTGAACTGCGCCGGCGACAGGTTGACCGCGACCGAGATCTGTCCGGGCCAAGCCGAGGCCGTGCGGCAAGCCTCCCTCAACACCCAGTCGCCGATCTCCGAGATCAGGCCGATCTCCTCGGCGACCGGGATGAACTGGGCCGGCGACACCATGCCGCGCGACGGATGGCGCCACCGGATCAGCGCCTCGAAGGCAGTGACGACGTTGCGCCCGACGTCGATGATCGGCTGGAAGTAGAGCTGGAACTCGCCCTGCGGCAGCGCCCTGCGCAGATCCGCCTCGAGCGCGCGGCGCGCCTTGCGCTCGAGGTCCATATCGGTCTCGAAGAAGCGGTGCATGTGACCGCCGTCCGCCTTGACCCGGTAGAGCGCGAGATCGGCGTTCTTGAGGAGGTCGTCGAACGAGGCGCCGTCGAGCGGGCCGAGCGCGATGCCGATGCTGGCGCTGATCTCGACCTCGACGCCGTCGATCGAGAAGGGCTGGCTCAGGCAATCGATCAGCCGATCGGCCATGGCGCCGGTTTCGCACGCCGAGGCGACCTCGAGCTGAAGGATCGCGAACTCGTCGCCGCCGAGCCGCGCGACGACGTCGCCCTCGCGCACATTGACCTTGAGGCGCTCGCCGGACAGGCGCAGCAGCGCGTCGCCGACCGGGTGGCCGAGCGAATCGTTGACGTCCTTGAAGCCGTCGAGATCGAGGCACATGATCGCGACCTGGGTGCCGCTGCGCTCCGCACGGGCGAGCGCCGGCCCGACCTGCTCATGAAAGTATCGGCGATTGACGAGCCCGGTCAGGCCGTCGTGGTGAGCCATGTAGGTGATCTTGGCTTCGGCCTGACGGCGCTCGGTGATGTCCTCGTAGGTGGCGACCCAGCCGCCGTCGGGCATCGGCTGATGCGACACCGCGATATGCAGCCTCTCGCCGAAGTCCTTGTTGAAGGTGGTGTTGGCGCCCGTGCCGATGAGGGCCTTCTGCTGCTCGAAGATCTCGGCGAGCTCGGCGCTGCCGCTGAGCCGGATCAGGTCCGGGAACAGCATGCCCGGCATCGGCGTGAAGCCGAGGCCGAAGAACGCCGCGAACCGGCCGTTGTTGACGACGAGGCGCCCCGAGGCGTCGACCATGCACAGCGCCTGGGACATGTTGTTGAGGGCGGCGTCGAAGCGCCGGTTCTGCATGCCGAGCTCACGGTCGCGACGCTGCAGGATGTCGTTGCGCGCCTGAAGCTGCGCATTCACCGATTTCACCTCGGCATGGGCGCATTCGAGGTCGTCCGACGTCTGCTTCAGGACCAGCGTCCTCTGCTGCAGGACGGAGCGCGTGCGCTCGAGCAGCTTGTTGTGCCAGCCGAGGAGGGCGACCAGGATCATTCCGGTTCCGAGCAGCCCCGCGACCATGATCGAGAATATATTGTGGAGATGGAGCAGCTCGCGCTGATCCTCGGCGACGCGCAAGCCGCCGAACCGGTTGGCAGCGGCCGCGAGCTGGGCGAGTTTCGCGTCGAGCGGCTCGAGAAGTGCGAGCGCCTGGGCGATCGAGCCCGGGCTGTCGATCTTGTCGACGAGCGCCTGGACCTTGGGCAGAGTGTCCGCCAGCTGGGCGACGATGGCCACGTTGTCCGGGTCGAGCTTGGTGAAATCCTCGAACTCGCCATGCCGCAAGAGCTGCAGGCGATTGATCATGATGTCGAGCCGGAGCTGGACCTCGTCGCTATCGACGTTCGCGCCCGGTATGCCGAAGGCCGCGATCCGCTCCTCGAGCCTGATGAACTCCGCACCGGCCTGGCTGGCGAGCCACGTCATGTTGTAGCGCGAGACGCGGCGCAAGGCGTCGTGGCGCTCGGACGTGAGCGTCGACACGTAGAGCGAGGCCAAGGCCAGCCCGCACATGACGACAATCAGCGCAATCTTGCCCGCGCGCAGCGACACCGAACCTCCTCGGGCCGGTCTTTGGAGCAAAAGCTCGCACTATGGTCACGACATCAGACCGGCAGCGGCGCACTATAGGATCGAATAAGTTGCGGAATTGCTTCCGTGTTCGCGGACTTCCACGCTTTCCACCCAGACCCGCCCGTTGGTCTGATGCCCGACGATGGCGTTGACTTTGTCGAAGGCCAGCTGGGCGACCGCTTCGCAGCCCACCGCCGGCACGAGCCTGATGTCGATCAGCCCATCCCGGGCGAGCCCCTCGAACTTGGCCTTTTCCGGGTCGTCCTCGGCGACCAGCATGGTGTGATCGAACATGTCGTGGAGCCACGCCTTCACGGGCTTCAGGCCGCCGAAATCGAAGCACCAGTTGCGTTCGTCGAGCTCGTTCGAGCAGAACACGAACTTGAAGGCGAGCGCATAGCCGTGCACGAGCCGGCAATGCGAGTGGGTGGCTCGCCACTGTCGGAAGCAACACGACAGGCCTTCGTTGTGGTCGTAGGATTTGGTGGATCGGAAGATGCCGGCAGGCCGAAGCGCCGGCAAGGTCCGCATGTCGATCGCCTGACCCATCACCGTTCCCCCTTCGGGCGAGACATCAATTCAAGTTGCGTTCCAGCATCACGCATTCCTGCAGGAATTCGGCGCGCAGCGCCGCCTCCTGCGCCATGACGCCGTAGAAGCTCGAATTGACCATGCGGCTCGAGCGCGAGGCGAGCACGCCGCGGTGCGTCTTGCACATGTGGACGGCGCTGATGCGCACGGCGAGGCCGCGGGGCTCGGTCGTATCGACGATGAAGCGCTCGATCTGCTTGACCAGCTCCTCCTGGATCTGCAGCCGCGACGAGAAATATTCGACAATCCGGTCGTATTTCGACAGGCCGATGATCTTGCCGTCGGCCGAGGGCATGATGCCGATCGTCGCGTGGCCGTAGATCGGCATCAGGTGATGCGCGCAGGTCGAGCGCACCTCGATCGGCCCGGTGACGATCATTTGATCGTAGCGCTCGACATTGTCGAAGTCGGTGATGCGCGGCGGCGCGGTGAAGCGGCCCCGCATCGTCTCCTCGACGAACATCTTGGCGACCCGGGCCGGCGTCTCGCGCGTATTGTGGTCGTTGGTGTGGTCGATGCACAGAATATCGAAGAGCTCCTCGATCTTGCGCGCCACCGCCGCCTTCATGGCGTCCCCTTCGGCATTGGTCATGAAGCCCGGAACGGCCTCGTTGCACAGAACCGGAGCCCTGAACGGAGCAACATGTTTGTTCACGTTTTCATCCCCCTACCGGCGTTTCGTCATGTGTCGGCTGGCGACTTTCGAACAAGTCTTTGCCAATTCGTAAAGCTTATCATACAGTCTTAACGGGGTGTTAATACACGAAAAATGTGTGTAGAAACATGGTTAAGAAGCAACCTTAACGTCATGTCGCGGCCTGCCGGCGAGCGAAACGTCGGAACCACTCCGCCGGAAATGACACTTGCTGACCGGCGATTCACTCCGTCTTAAATTGCTTGGCGCAGATCGGGCTTCCACTCTGGAGTTCATGACATGGTCAAGCTCAATCTGGCCGCGCTGTTCGGAGCCGCGCTCGCCTGCGCTGGCACAATGCTCAGTGGATCCGCCTACGCCGGTTCGCTCGCGGCGCCAGAAGGCAAGCCGATCCTGGTCATCTCAGGCGACATCACCGAGACGAATGGGGCGGACGGCGCCAAATTCGACCGCGCCATGCTTGAAAAACTAGGCATGGTGACGATCGAAACCAAGACCCCCTGGTACAACGGCCCGATGAAGTTCGAGGGCGTGCCCCTGGACAAGCTGATGGCCGATGTCGGCGCCAAGGGCACCAAGGTCGTGGCCTATGCGCTGAACGACTATACCACCGAGATCCCGATGGAGGATTTCGTCAAGCACCACGCCATTCTGGCGCTGAAGCGCAACGGCGACTACATGCCGGTGCGCGACAAGGGGCCGCTCTTCGTCATCTACCCCTACGACAGCGACCCGGCCCTGGCCAGCCAGACCTATTACAGTCGCTCCGCCTGGCAGGTCGCTCGCCTCGTGGTGAAGTAGCCGGAGCACGGCGTCGAAACGTCGGCGTGGCTTTCCGGGTGTCCTTGCGCTCCATGGTATCGGAACGACCATGGGCATGATTCTGGATCGATAAGATCCAAGATCCTCGTGATCCAAGAGCGGATCAGCCACCGGCCGCGCCGAGCGGAAAGACGATCTTCGACACCGGCGCCGCCACGAGGGTCCCGCCGGCATCGGTCCGCCTCCGGCGCCGGGCGGCGAGCTCGACGCGCCGGGGCATCTCCTTGAGGTTCTGCCAGACGTCTTCGGGCCGCCCGTCGTGGCCGACCGCAGCGAAGCGCAGCGTCAGGGGGCCGTCGAGCATCGCGACGCCCGGGCCGGCCGGCTGATCGGCGGCGGGCGGTCCCTGCTCGGGCCGATAGGGCCGGCTCGCCCGCAGAAGCCGGTCGCCATCCTCTCGCTCGACGATCCGGTAGGTGACGATGTCGAGGCTGGTGCCCGCGTCGGCGCCGAGCGACGGCCGGACGAAGTCGAGGCCCTTCGGATCGCAACGGAACCATCGCAGGCCCGCGGCTCCGCCGGTGACGGTCAACGGCACCGCCTGGGCGAGGTCGTCGCCGAGCCGGGCCACGGCCTGCATGAAACCGTCGGCGCGCTCGATCTCGGGCTGACCGGTCCACCAGCGGGTCAGCAGATTGGCGGCGAACGGCAGGACGACGGCCACGATCGCCGCAGTCACCACGAGGGCCGCCAGCACCTCCACGAGCATGAAGCCCGCCCGTCGCCTATCGTCCCGCATCGTCGGCTCCGATGGCCTGCCAGACGAGGCGCCGCCGCGACGGCGTCTCGACCACGACGGTCAGGCGCCGCAGCCGCAACGGCCGCAGCGGCAGCGTCGAGGCATGGGCGGGATCCTTGCCGAGCGGCGTCAGGCCCGCCAGGATGGGGTTGGCCTGCAGCGTGTCGGGCGACGGCGATGCCGGGGCGGAGGGCGGCGGCGTCAGGCCGCGCAGGATGGCGCTGTTCTGGGCGGGCGGCGGGCTGGTCTGCTGCACCGTCGGCGCGGGCGGCGCGGGTGCGAGGCCGGACGGGCGCTCGATGAACCCGATCGGACCCGTGCTGCGTCGGAACCGGTAGGTCCCGGCCTCGCCCGACCCCGTGAAGCTCATGCCGGCGCCTGCCACGACCGCCCGGGCGAGAGCGACGGAGGTAAGCGTCTCCTGTGGGCGCGGCGTGACGCTCCAGGCGGAGGCGAAGACGCGGCCGAGCGCCGCCAGGAAGAGCCCGGCGATGATGAGCGCCACCATCGCCTCCACGAGCGCGAAGCCGGCGTCCGATCTGTTCGATCGGAGAGCCTCGCGATCGACGCGGTCATCCGCCGTCGACGACATCGATCCGCCCGTCGACCCAGTTGACGCGGGTCCTGATCACCCGGCCGCCGCTGGCAAAGCGCAGCACGCCGCCGCAATTGGTACCGTCCGGACGGAACAGGATCTCGACTCGTCCGTCGCGAGCGGGGCAATTGCCGCCCGCCGTCAGCGTCACGTCGACGTCGGAGGGCATCTCGACCCTGTCGCCGCCGACGCGCAGGATCCGCTCCACCGCGTCGAAGGTCGCTGCGACCGGGGCATCGCGCTCGATCGCCGCGCTCCGGGCGTCCCGGAGCAGGGCCGCGGAGGCGGTCACGAGCCCGATGAGGCGCATCGGCGTGGTTCTGTTCGGCAGGTTGGGAAACAGCAGTCCGAGCACCAGGGCCGTGACGGCCAGCGCGACCGCCAGCTCGATCAGGAGATAGCCGGCGCGCCGATCGGCGGCAGCCGGCACTGCTCTACCAGCTCGCGATTTGGTCGCCACCGCCGCCCTTTCCGCCGGGACCGGTCGAGATGATGTCGTAGGCCCGGCCGCCTTCCCCGGGAGAGCGGTAGAGGTAGGGATTGTTCCAGGGATCCTTGGGTACGCCACTGCCCTTGATGTAGGGGCCGCCCCACCCCGCCACGTTGGCCGGCCGCACGACGAGCGCGCCGAGTCCTTCCGCGGTCGTCGGATAGCGGCCTGCGTCGAGGAAGAAGAGATCGAGCGAGTTCTTGAAATTCTCGATCTGGATATGGGCGGTGCGCACCTTGGCCTCGGCCAGCTGGTTGAAGACGCGGGGCGCCACGAGCCCGACGAGAAGGCCGATGATCGCCAGCACGACCAGCATCTCGATGAGGGTGAATCCGGCTTGGCGGCGATCGACGAGCCGCCGCCGGCCGCGCCAATCCCGAACGGCGGACGCGACTCTCATCCCTTGCTCCATCTTCGCCTCGATGCGGTCCTCACAGGACAGCCTGATTGACGCTCACCAGCGCCGTCATGATGGTCACCATAAGGCCGCCGATGAGTCCGGCGATGGTGACGATGGCCATGGGTCCGATCAGGCCCGAGACCGCGTCGAGCCGCTTTTCAAGCTGCCGAGCATAAAGGCTGCCAGCCTCCGCGGCAATCTTGGTGAGCTCCCCGGTCTCCTCGCCGATCCTGACCATGCGCACTGCGATCGGCGGCAGCAGCTTCGAGGCGGCGAGCGCATCGTAGAGCCGGCCGCCGCGGCGCACCGCGTCGCCCACCGCCGCGAGCTGGCCGCGGCCCTCGGTCCCGATGGAATCCTCGAGCACCCGCATGGCTTCCGTCAGCGGCACGCCCTGGCCGAGCAGCACCGAGAGATTGGCGAGGAAGCGCGAGGTCCGCCACAGGAGCCAGATCCCGGCGATCCCCGGTGTGCGCAGGAAGGCGGCGCCGAGCGCCGCGCGGCTCGCGGGCGTGCGCCACAGGAGAAGGCCGAGGAGCAGCAGGGCGGCGAGGCCGCCGCCGAGCGCGACCTCGTTGGCGATGAGGAAGGCCGACAGGCCCAGGATGAAATGGACCAGCGGCCCTGGATCGGTCGGTGAATCGGCGAAGAGCCCGGCGAATTGCGGGATGACCTGCAAGAGGAAGAAGACCAGCACGCCGACCGCCATGACGATGAGGAAAGCTGGGTAACGCAGCGCGCCCGTCACCTTCTCGGCGAGCCTGTGGGCCTGCTCGCGCTGCGCCGCCACGGCCGCGAAGACGCCGCCGAGATCGCCGGTCGCATCGGCGACCCGCGCCATGGCGACGATGTCGCGCGAGAAGGCCTGCGGGTGCTTCTCCAGGGCCTGCACGAAGCTCGCGCCGGCGAGCACGTCGGCGCGCAGCGCCGCCACCACCCGGCTGAGCCTGGTCGAAAGGCCGCGTGCGCAAAGGTCGAGCACCTCGTCGAGCGGCAGGCCGCTGCGCAGCATCAGCGCCAGCTCGCTGAGAAAGGCCGTGACCTCGCGGGGCTTGATGGCGCTGGAGAACAGGCCGCCGCCCTCGGCCTTCAGCCGGCTGAGGCTCACCAGCATGAGGCCGCGCTGGCCGAGCTCCGCTGCGACCGCGGCTTCGTCCGCCGCGACCGTCTCGCCTCCGAGGCTGCGGCCATCCGGGGACACCGCGGTGTATTGGAAGCGCGCCACGCTGCCTCCGGAACGCCTAGATCGCAGCCATGATTTTGGATCTTATCGACCCAAAATCAGGAGTTTGATCGATTCCCATAATGTAGCGCATCAATGTCATTTGCGAATCCGTGCCGACGTTTCGGACCATCCTCTAGCAGGTTGCTGAAAAATAGCCGATGAGTGATCTCTCGTCCTTCGACACGCTCCCTACGGTCGCTGCTCAGGATGAGGGGTCGTTGAAATATCACATCTTTCGCCCTCATCCTGAGGAGCCGCGAAGCGGCGTCTCGAAGGACGAGGGCGCTATCGTGAGTTTTTCAGCAACCTGCTAGATCCTGTTCGGCTGTTGCCAAACTGCTCCAAGTCTAAAATGCGAGCCGTCCTATCAGCTGAAATCGCCGGACGAGTCCATCTGATCCGATCCTGCTCTCGTATCATGCCTCGAAGGTTCCGACACTGGCTTTCAAGACTAAGAAGATCCTATAACTCATTGATATCACGTCATTACCGAATCCGACGTTCAGTGACGAGTTCGGGAGGCTAGCGGATACCGGCCACGCGGAACACTTCGTCGACCGACGTGACGCCTTCAAGGCAGCGTGAGCGGCCGTCGTCGACGAGCGTCGACATGCCTTGGGCGATGCCCGCCCGCTCGATCACCGCGTCGTCGGCACCGGCCAGGATCTCCTTGCGCACCGGCTCGCTGATGTCGAGCACCTCGTAGATGGCGCGGCGGCCCCGGTAGCCGGTTCCACCGCAGCGCTCGCAGCCCACCGGCGCATGCAATTCGGCCCCGGCCGGGATCTTGAGCCCGACGAGCCGCGGATTGCGTTCGAGCTCCGCCGCCGTCGCCGTGAACGGCCGGCGGCAATCGGGGCACAGCATGCGGATCAGCCGCTGGCCGATGACGGTGGTGAGCGTCGAGGCGATGAGGTAGCGCTCGACGCCGATGTCGACGAGCCGGGTGATGGCGGCAGCGGCCGTGTTGGTGTGGAGCGTCGTCATCACCAGATGGCCGGTCAACGCCGCCTGGATGGCGATCTTCGCGGTCTCGGGGTCGCGCACCTCGCCGACCATGATGACGTCCGGGTCCTGGCGCAGGAAAGCGCGCAGCGCGGTGGCGAAGGTCAACCCTACGGCGGGGCGCACCTGCGACTGGCCGATGCCGGCGATCTCGTATTCGACCGGATCCTCGACGGTGAGGATCTTGCGCGTCTGGTCGTTGAGCGACGCAAGGGCGGCGGCGAGCGTCGTGGTCTTGCCGCTGCCGGTCGGTCCGGTGACCACGATCATGCCGTGCGGCTGGCTGAGCTTGTCCTGCAGCACGCCGAGGTCGCGCGCGCCGAAGCCGAGCTCGCTGAATTCGATGAGCCGGCCGCCGCGGTCGAGCAGCCGCAGGATGGCCGCCTCGCCCGAGGTGGTCGGCATGGTGGCGACGCGAACGTCGAAGTCGCGGCCGCGCACCTTGACGCGCATGCGCCCGTCCTGCGGCTGCCGGTGCTCGGCGATGTTGAGGCCGGCCAGGATCTTGACCCGCGAGACGATGGCGCGCGGCGCGATGCCGCGCGGCGCCGGGATGGTGCGCAGCACGCCGTCGACCCGCACCCGCACCTGCAGGTCGCGGCGCAGCGGTTCGAAATGGATGTCGCTGGCCCTGAGCGCGACCGCCCGGTCGAACAGGTCGTCGAGCGCGCGCACGACCGGCGCGCCGCTGGCGAGATCGCGCAGCGTCTCGGAATTGTCCGGGCCGGCCTCGCCACCGCCCTCCGCCGGCGCCTCCGGGTCGGCGGCCGGTCCCCCTTTGCCGGCATCGAGCGCCACCTCGACCTCCTCGAAGGTCGCCACCTCGACCTCGACGTAGCCGCCGAGCGTCAGCACGATGGCGTCGATGGCGTCGAGGTTGAACGGATCGGCGCAGGCAAGTCGGACGCGGCCGTCGGCGGTGGCATAGGGATAGAGGCCGGTCTCATGCAGGAACGGCAGCGAGAAATCGCCGGTGAGCGGCGTGCCGGCCCGCAGGATCTCGCCGTCGGAGCGGGGCAGCGTCTTGGCAGCGGCGAGGAAATCGGCAAATTCGGCCGGCTTCATGCGCGAGGCCGCGAGCAGCCGCTTGCTCCACGAGGCGGGCGCGTCCCGAGCGGCAGGCTCGAGCTGCTCCTTGTCGAGCATGCCGATCGCGAAGAGCTTGCGGGCGAAATCTGCGGGATTCATGGACACGCCCGAGGGTGCGAACTGGACATCACGAAGTCGATAATATAGCGTTAAAACATAAGGCGCGATCAAGTTCAGTCCCTCTCGGTGTGCCGAAACGGGACGATAAATCCAGTAGCTGTGTTCATGTGAACGAGTCGGATGCAGGGCTTGACGACACCTTATTCAATCCCGTCGCTGGCCCGCCTCGCACGGCTTGCCACTATTTTCATAAGTGTGGCTTTTTTGACGGCCTGCGCGCAGGGTGGGGGCTCCAGCGCCATGCCTGTCAGCCTGCTCGATAGCTTCACTCCGAATCTCACCGCGCGCGGCAAGGTTCCAGCCGCAACCTACGGGACGTTGCCGGACCGAAGCGGCAGCGCCAGGGCGGAGGTCTTTCCGGGCGCCTCGCCCGAGGCTGTCGCTGCCGTCGCCGCGGCCGATGCCGACAATGGCCGCGCACGCGGCCAGGTGGCGGATCTCGGCGGGCAGATCGTGCCGGCCGACGACGGCGGCTACCGGCTCAATTTCGACAACGCCGACATCGCCGCGGTCACCAAGGCGATCCTCGGCGACATCCTCAAGGTCAATTATCTGGTCGACAAACGGGTGACCGGCCAAGTGACGTTGACGTCGTCGAAGCCGGTGCCGCGGGCGCGGCTGCTGCCGCTGCTCGAAAGCGCCCTGTCGTCGGTCGGCGCGTCGGTGGTCAAGGACCATGATCTCTACCGCGTCGTCCCGTCGGCGGACACCGGTGGCATCGGCACCGTGGACGTGCATGGCGCCGGCGAGGGCTACGGCGTCTCGGTCATCACCGCGAAATACATGTCGGCGGCGGCGCTGGGCCACTTGCTCGAGGGATTCGGCTCTCGCGCGGGATCGATCAAGGCCGATCCCGCGGCGAACCTCGTGCTCGTGCAGGGCACCGCCTCCGAACGGGAGGCCGCCATCGAGGCGGCCGATGCCGTCGACGTCGACTGGCTGCGGACGAAATCCGTCGCCATCCTGCCGGTCGCCAATTCGGCGCCCGAAACCGTCATCGCCGAGATCAACCATATTCTCGATACGGGGGAGGGCGGCCTCGGCCAGAGCGCCGTCCAGCTCGAACCGATGAGCCGCATCAACGCGATCCTGGCCGTGTCGCGCCGTCCGGAGGGCATCGCCTTCGTGCGCAAATGGGTCACCCGGCTCGACCGCACCGACGCCATGGCCTCCGGCATCAAGGTCTACCACCTGCAATATGCCCAGGCCAAGGCGGTGGCGACCGCGATCAACGATCTGTTCGGCAACGGGTCGGACTCGGGCGATAACGGGCCCGACAAGGGCCTGCTCGAACCGAGCAGCCGCGGCGGCTCGCAGACCGGCACGTCCCCGTCGGGCGGCGCAGCTCCGGGTGGGTCGGGCGTCGTCCAGGCCGGTTTCGGGTCGTCGTCCTCGTCGGGCAGCACCGGCAGCGGCGGCTTCTCGGGCGGCGGCGCGGGGGGCGGCGGAGGCGCTCAGGCCGGCGCGGCGCAATCGCCCTTCGGGGCCTTGAAGGCCGCCATCAACGCCGATGCGGCCAAGCGGCCCGGCGACGGCGGCGACGGTCTCGGGGGAGGGCTCGGCTCGAGAATCCGCATCACGGCCGACCCGAACACCAATTCGCTGCTCATCAAGGCGAGCGGCCCCGACTATCGCATCGTCGAACGAGCCATCCGGCAGATGGACCGAGCGCCGACCCAGATCGCCATCGAGGCCACCATCGCCGAGGTCACGCTGACGCAGGACCTGCAATACGGCGTCCAGTTCTTTCTCCAGAGCGGCAAGTTCTCGCTCGGCCTCAGCGGCGCCACCGGCGTCCCGCTGCAGACGATGAGCTCCCAGGGCCTCAACATCCTCGCCGGCTCGGCCGCCAATCCCAAGCTCCTGCTCGACGCGCTGCAGAGCTTCACGACGGTCAAGATCCTGTCGTCGCCCTCCCTCGTGGTGGTCGACCGGCAGCCGGCGACGCTCGAAGTCGGCGACCAAGTGCCGATCCTCACCCGCACGGCGCAATCGGTCGACACGTCCTCGACCGCGCCGGTCGTCAACAACGTCGACTACAAGGATACCGGCATCATCCTCAACGTGCTGCCGCGCGTGAACGCCAACGGCATGGTGTCGCTCGACGTCGAGCAGCAGGTCTCGGCCGTGACCTCGACCGATCCGACCTCGCTCACGCCCACGATCTCGCAGCGTCGGGTACGCTCCACCGTATCGGTCGCCAACGGCCAGACGGTGATGCTGGCCGGCCTCATCAGCGACAAGCAGAGCCAGTCACGCTCGGGCATCCCGGGTCTGTCGTCGATCAGTTTCCTCAAGGACATCCTCACCACCCATGACAATGCGCTGAACCGCACCGAGATCATCATCTTCATCCGGCCCGAGATCATCACCAATCCGGCCGACGCGCAGGATGTGACGGAGGAGTTCCACAACCGCCTCCTGTCGATGCGGCATGACATCCGTCCCGCGGTGACCAGCAAAGACTAAGCAAGTGGGCCGCAGGCTTGCTTTCGCTTGAACGTGCTCGGGGTTCGTTTGGCAGCGTCTACGTCCTCGTTCCAGGCTGGTCCTGGCGGAGCAAACTGGCCCGAGGAACGTCGGTTTCCGAGCAACCGCCCGGTTCCAATGCGTCAATAGGTGATGCAGGGATGCTTGGTTGGCCTCGAACGCATGTGACGCAGTAGACTAGGGTAAGATCCAAGTCCGGGACGCCAAGCCGCCGTGACCGAAGCCATCGCGACCACCGAACCACCCGTCTGGTGCCGTCGGACCCTGATCATCGACGCGGCCGCGATGGCAGGGGGCGCCCTGTTGGCGGCCGTCCTGCTCGACCCGATCGCCGCCGGCTTCGCGGTCCTCTGGTGGATCGCCACCGTCGTGGTGGTTCGTTGGGATCTCAGCCGTTTCATCATTCCGGACACGGCTTCGGCGGCGATCGCCGGGCTCGGGCTCTTCTCCGCGGCGGGCATTGGCCGGGTCGAGGAGACCGACGGCAGGATCGCGGCCCTGACTGCCGCGGCGCTCGGCGGCGCCGTCGCCTTCGCGCTGTTCTGGCTTACGGCGCAGCTCTATCGCCGGGCCAGCGGCCGCGACGGCCTGGGCTTCGGCGACGTCAAGCTGGCTGGGGCCTGCGGGGTCTGGCTCGGTTATGCCGACCAGGCGATGGCGCTCGAGGTCGCGGCGGTCGCCGCGCTGGCGGTGGTGGTGCTGGCGCGGCGCGGACGGCCGGAACGCGACCTCGCCGTTCCGTTCGGGGCCTTCCTGGCGCCTGCCGCCTGGCTCGTCTTCGTCGCGGGTCCCGCCGTTCGCCACATGGTCGAGGTCCATGGTTGAGGGTGCCGGGCGGAGCCGGGATCGCGGCCGGCGCGGCGCGGCGCTGTTGATCGTCCTCGTCTTCTGCGCCCTGCTGTCGAGCCTCGCGGCCGTCGTCCTGCGCGGCAGCCTCAGCGGCGCGCGGTCGGCCGCGGCCTTCGAGAAGCTGACGCAGGCCGACGAACTCGGCCTCTCGGTCGGCGATCTCGTGTTGTCCTATGTGAGCACCGGACCGGCAGAGCGGCGTCGGGGCGGGCGTTTCGACGTGCGCCTGCCGGGTGTCGAGATCGAGGTCGCCTATGTGTCCGAATCCGCGCGTATCGACGCCAATGCGGCGCCTCCGGAGCTCATCGCGGCGCTGCTGCGCACGGCCGGTGCCGAGCCGGCCGAGGTCGCCGCCGCGCTCGACCGCATCGCGGCGCTGCGCACGCCTGCGGCCCCCCCGACTGGGCCCGGGGCCGCGCCGGCGGCTGCAGCCGATGCCGGCACGGCCTCCCCGTTAGGGCGCGATGCCTCGGTGACGCCGGTCGCGACCGCCACCGCGCCTCCCGTGCTACCGAACCAGCCGGCCGCGGGAGCGCAGGCCAACGCCGCTCCGCCGATCCAGTCCGTCGCCGAGGTGGCCCGCGCCTGGGGGCTCAGCGATGCCCTCGCGGCACGGGTGGCGCCGGCGCTGACCGTCGCGAGCCGCGCCGCGAAGGTCGACCCGATCCTGGCCGCGCGGGCCGTCGTGCTGGCGCTGTTCGGCGGCGACGCCGAGCGGACCGACGATTTTCTGCAGCGGCGCGCGCAGGGGTTCGCCACGCGGGACTCGGAATTGCTGCTGGTCCCGGTCGAGACCAGGAGCTTCGTCGGCTTCGACGATGCGATGGCGCTGCGCGTGGTGGCGCGCGTCACGCTGGCAGGAGACTTCTCGCGGCGCTATGAGGTCGTGCTCGGGCCCGTGCAAGGCCGCGGCCAGGATCTGAAGGTCCTGTCCTGGCAGAAGATCGGCTGATCGTTCATGGCCTTCGAGACGTTCAAGCGCGGCTGGATCTGGTTCGTCGACGGGCTCGCCGAGGCATGGATCGCGGTCGAGGGACGCGTTGCGCGCCGACCGGTGACGTCGATCGACCTCGCCGACGGCGGCGGCCGGGTGCTCGGCCCGAGTGGCGCCCCACTCGGCCGCCTCGTCGAGGAGGGCGGAACGTCGCGGCTCGAGCCGGCGGGTCTCGCCCGGCGGCTGTCCGGCGCCTCGATCGATCTGCGCATTCCCGAGGGGTGGCTATTCCGGCGGGAGCTCGACCCGGTGGCCGCGCAGAGCGCTCCGTTCCTCGACGCCTTCGTGCGCCACCAGATCGACCGGATCACCCCCTGGCGTGTCAGCGACGTCCACTACCATATCCTGCACGCGCCGCTGCCCGGCGACGCCGCCCGGCTGTCGGTCGAGATCGGCGTCGTGCCGAAGCGGCTCGTCGGCGCGACGCTCGCTCTCCTGGCGCCGCTCCGTCCGAAGGCCATGCGGCTCGTTCGGCCCGGGCCGTCGGGCTTCATCCTGCCGCTCGGTCGCGGGGAGGCCGAGCGCCGCGTAGCCCTGCGACGGCCGATCGGCGCGGCGGTGCTCACGATCGCGGCGGTGCTCGCCCTTGCGACCGCCTGGGCCTGGTGGAGCACGGGGAACGTGCAGGCCGAGATCGACGCGCAGGACCAGGTGATCAGCGACCGCAAGGCGGTGCTCGCCGCCGCCGCACGGCGCGACCGGGCCGGCACCGAGGCGGACGCGGCGCTGCGGCGGCTGCGGGCGGCGCATCCCCGGGCGGTCGACATCGTCGAGGCGATCTCGGCTGCGCTGCCGGACAGCGCCTACCTGACCGACCTGTCGATCGGCACCGACGGAGTGCGTGTCTCCGGCATCTCCCGTGCGGTGCCCGCCCTCGTGCCGGCGCTCGAGACGGCGGGCCGCTTCAAGGACGTGGCCTTCGCGGCCGCCACCACCAGGGTCGAGGGCGGGTCGGGCGACCGCTTCCATCTGGAGATGAAGCCGGCAGGCCTCGTCCCGCCCGCCGAGACCGCGGCGCCGACGCCGGCTACCGACGCCGAGACGGCGGACACGCCGGCGCCGCCATGAGGCTCAATGCCAGAGTCGAGATCGGCCGGCCGATCGCCGCGACGCTGATTCTCCTCGCCGGCCTGCTGCTGGGCGGCACGCTGCTGGCCTCGACGCTTGCCGATCTCTGGTCGGCGACCGGGGAGCGCGACGCCAAGGCGGAGTTCATGAGCCGCAGCCTCTCTGCCGGGCGCCATGCCGCGATCGGACCCGGACAGGCGCCGCTGTCGGTGCCCGCCGAGACGGAGACGCTGGCGGCGGCGCGCGCCGACGACCTGCTGCGCTCGACCGCCCGCGACGCGGGCGCGGCGGTCCTGTCGAGCCGCGCGGAAGCCAAGCCCGACGCGCCCGGGCCGCACCGACGCATCGAGGTCGAGGCCGTGGTCGAGGGAAAGATCGAGGCGCTGCAGACGCTTCTCTATCGGCTCGAGACCGGCACCCCGATGGTCCTCGTCGACGCCTTTGCCATGCAGCCCTCCGACACCGCGGCCCCCGGCGGTGATCCGCGGGCGCCGCTGCTGCGCGCCACTATGACGCTCAGCGCCTTCTGGACGAAGCCGGTCCGATGATGGCGCCGCGCCCTGTCACCCCGCCGCGGTTCCTGCGGGCCTGGATCGCCGGCCTCACCGCCCTGGCCTGGGCCTCCGGCGCCGCGACGGCCCAGGACGAGGATAGCGGGCTCGCGGCGCTTTCGGCGACGCGGCAGCGACCGCTCTTCTCGCCCACACGCCGGCCGCCGCCGCCCGCGCCGCCCGCGAGCCTCGGCAACGGCGGCATGCTGGCGCCGGCCGTCGCTCTGCCGCCTCCGAAGCCGAACCTGCAGCTGAGCGGCATCATCCTCGGCGGTGGCCAGGAGGTGGCGCTCGTCAAGCGCGGCGGCGACACGCGGGTCGTCAGCGTCGGGGTCGGTACCGCCATCGACGGCTGGATCGTCTCGGAGATCGCGCCGCGCGCCATCACCCTGAAGCGCGGCGATGGGCTGAGCGCCGTCGTCAGGCTGCCGGAACCGGGGCGGTAGCCGAAAGATGCATGCCGCGCGTTATCGCGCTATGAAAGGGATCGGGACGGGCCCTGATTGGAGAACGATGCCGTGAACGCCATGCCGGGAAAGATCCGCCGCGCCTCGGCTTGTCCGCACGATTGTCCCTCGACCTGCGCGCTCGAAGTCGAGGTGCTCGACGGGCGCCGGGTCGGCCGCTTTTATGGCGCCGCCGACAACAGCTACACGGCCGGCGTGATCTGCGCCAAGGTGGCGCGCTACGCCGAGCGGGTCCACAACCCGGATCGGCTCACCCGGGCGCTGGTGCGCACCGGGCCGAAGGGCTCGGGCCAGTTCGCCCCGATCGGCATCGAGGAGGCGCTCGATCGCGTGGCCGAGGGCTTGGTGGCGGCGGAGCGGCGGTTCGGCTCGCAGACCGTCTGGCCCTATTTCTACGCCGGCACCATGGGCCTCGTGATGCGCGACGGCATCAACCGGCTGCGCCACGCCAAGCGCTATTCGGGGCAATATTCGACGATCTGCACGGCGCTGTCCTGGGCCGGCTGGAAGGCCGGCCACGGCCGCAACACGGGTGTCGATCCGCGCGAGATGACCGAGAGCGATTGCGTCGTGATCTGGGGCACCAACGCGGTCGTCACGCAGGTCAACGTGATGACCCATGCGATCCGCGCCCGCAAGGAGCGCGGCGCGCCGATCGTCGCGGTCGACGTCTACGACAATGCCACGATGAAGCAGGCCGACGTGCGGCTGCTGGTGCGTCCCGGCACGGACGGGGCGCTCGCTTGCGGCGTCATGCATGTGCTGTTCCGCGACGGCTTCGCCGACCGGGCCTACATGGCGCGCTATGCGGACGATCCCGCCGGCCTGGAAGCGCATCTCGCGTCGCGCGATCCCGCATGGGCCTCGGCGATCTGCGGCGTGCCCTCGGCCGACATCGAGGCTTTCGCCCATCTCCTCGGCCGCCGGCCCCGTGCCTTCTTTCGCATCGGCTACGGCTTCGCCCGCTCGCGCAACGGCTCGGCCTCCCTCCACGCGGTGACGTCGATCCCGGTCGTGCTGGGAAGCTGGCAGCATAAGGGCGGCGGCGCGCTGCATTCCAACTCCGGCATGTTCGGCTGGAACAAGCGGCTGATCGAGGGGCTCGACCTCGTCGACCCGTCGGTGCGCATGCTGGATCAGACGCGCATCGGCGCCGTGCTCGACGGGGACGCCGAGGCGCTCAAGGGCGGCCCTCCGGTGACGGCGCTTTTCATCCAGAACACCAATCCCATGACGGTCGCGCCCGACCAGTCGGTGGTGCGGCGCGGGTTTTCCCGCGAGGATCTCTTCGCCGTCGTGCATGAGCAAGTCATGACCGACACGGCCCGCATGGCGGACATCGTGCTGCCCGCCACCATGTTCGTCGAGCACGACGACGTCTATCAGGGCGGCGGCCAGCAGCACATCCTGCTCGGGCCTAAGCTGATCGAGCCGCCGGGCGAGTGCCGCTCGAACCACGAGGTCATCTGCGCGCTGGCGCAGCGGCTGGGGCTCGAGCATCCTTCCTTCGACACGAGCGCGCGCGACCTGATCGACGGGACCTTGCGCGACTCCGGGCACGGCACGCTCGACGCCCTCGAACGCGATCGCTGGATCGACTGCCAGCAGCCGTTCGAACAGGCGCATTTCCTCGACGGGTTCGGCTGGCCCGACGGCAGGTTCCGCTTCCGGCCGGATTGGGCGGCCGCTGCGGCGGCCGCGCCCGGAGCGGCGGCACCGGGTCCTGCGATGCCGGTGTTTCCCGACCATTGGGCGGTGATCGAGGCGGCGGACGAGGCTCATCCGTTCCGGCTCGCCACGAGCCCGGCGCGGAACTTCCTCAATTCCTCCTTCACCGATGCGCCGACCTCGCTTGCCAAGGAGGAGCGGCCGACCGTGCTGATCCATCCCGACGATGCGGCGGTGCACGGCATTCCGGACGGTGGCCGGGTCGAGCTCAGCAACACGCGCGGCGCCGTGCGCCTGCATGCCAAGCTCTTTGAAGGCTTGCGACGCGGCGTCCTGGTCGCCGAGTCGGTCTGGCCGAACAACTTTTACGAGTATGGACGCGGCATCAACATGCTGACCGGGGCAGACGCGCCCGCGCCGGTGGGTGGGGGCGCCTTCCACGACAACAAGGTCGCGATCCGGCCGCTTGAGCCGCGTGACGGCGGGGGCGAACCAAACTCGCCTTAAAAAAAGGCCACCCGAAGGTGGCCGAAGTCTAGGGAGGAAACGCCCAAGAGGGCATGCAGCGCAACGGCTGCAGGAGTGTTATATGTTGCGCCGCACAAAAGCGCAAGAGCTTTTTTGCAGAGCGTGATCATTTGTTCGATCGCCGATGGCGGCGGATTTGTCGGCTGAAGGATCTGACGCGCGCTCTGAATGAGCGAGTTCTAGGCCAGATCGGCCTTTGCCACTTGTCGGCGCGGCAATCGCCGCGGGAATGATTTTCATACCTGCTTGCGAGCGCGCCATCGAGGTGGGCCTCACGTCACGCCGAGCCCATGGATCAGCGCGAAGCTGAGGATGCCGAGCAGCAGCAGCGAGGCGCAGACCGCCGCGGTGACCCGTCCGCCGGCCCGCGCCACGACCCGCACGTCGACCCCGAGCCCGAGCGCCGCCATGGACAGGATCGTCAGCACGTTCGCGATCCAGGCGGTCGGCGCCAGCGCGGCGGCGGGGATCAGGTCCAGCGTGCGCAACGTGGCGAGGCCGAGGAAAGCCACGACGAACCAGGGTACGATCCTGTGGAGGGCGAGATGGCCAGGCTTGGGCCTGTCGCCGGCCGTGACCGCCGGCACCGGCTCGTCGGTCTCTTCGCGCAACCGGTGGGCCACGAGCGAGAGCACCAGCACCACCGGACCGAGCATCAATACACGGACCAGCTTCACCAGCGTGCCGATCTGCACGGCGGCGAGGCCGACCGGCGCGGTCGCGGCGATCACCTGCGGTACCGCATAGACGGTCAGTCCCGCCAGGATGCCGAACTGCGTCATGCTGACATGGGCAAGCGGAACCAGCAGTGGCAGACCCAGCACCACCGAGACACCGAGCACCGCCGTGAAGGCGATCGAGGCCGCGACGTCTTCGCCGTCCGCCCCGATCACCGGAGCGACGGCCGCAATCGCCGAGTTGCCGCAGATGGCATTGCCGCAGGCGACGAGCACCGCCATGCGGCGGGGCAGGCCGAGGAGGCGACAGAGGCCGAAGCTCGCCCCGATCGCCGCGGCGACCACGCCCGCGATGCCGACCAGCAGGCCCGGGCCGATGGTGGCGAGCGTGCGGAAGGAGATGGAGGCGCCGAGCAGCATCACGGCGATTTCCAGCAGGGTCTTGGCCGAGAAGTCGATGCCGCCCTGCCAGCGCGCGCCCGGCGTCCATAGCGAGCGCACCGCGGTGCCGATCAGGATCGCGAGCACCAACGCCTCGAGCCAGGCGCGGCCGAAGAGCTGCTGCTCGCTGTGCTCGAGCGCGAAGGCGGCCGCGGTGACGACGCCGCAGAGAGCGACGCCCGGCGACAAAAAGGCTGTGGCCTCGAATGCGCGGCGCAGCGACACCATGGCGGGGGCGGCGGGCTCTGAGGCGTCAGTGAAGGCCATGGGATCGGTTCCTGCGTGAGAACCGGACTATCGTCCTCCAGCACCGTTCGATCCAACGCAGCCTTCCGAACGAACCGATCGCTTCAGGCGATGGGTTGGCATGAGCATCGGCGTCCAGGCGGGCCGGGTACGGGTTTTTGGCGGCCCCCGCAGCGCGCCGAAATTCAGGTCAGTGCGCTCGGGCAGCAGCATCCGCTCATCCCGGCGAAAGACCCGTGTCGAAGCCCATCCGTCAACCCGCGTTCGGAGCCCCGTCACCATCCGATCGGCGCTTGTGCTGTGCGGTGCGATCGCGCTATCGGGAGTCGGGATCACGACCGTGATCGGCCCCGATCGGAGACGTTCATGAGCCATTCCGTGACCGCCGCCGTCCTGGTGATCGGCGACGAGATCCTGTCCGGCCGTACCAAGGACAAGAACATCGGCACCATCGCCGATTTCTGCAGCGGGATGGGCATCGACCTGCGCGAGGTCCGCGTCGTGCCGGACGACGAAGGTGAGATCGTCGACGCGGTCAATGCGCTGCGCGCGCGCTACACCTATGTGTTCTCGACCGGCGGCATCGGTCCGACGCACGACGACATCACGGCCGACAGCGTCGCCAAAGCTTTCGGGGTCGGCATCGCCGAGGACCCTCGCGCCATCGCCATGCTGCTCGAACGGGTCAAGCCGGAGGATCTGAACGCAGCGCGGCGGCGCATGGCGCGCATACCCGACGGCGCCGAGCTCGTGGCGAACAGCGTCTCCAAGGCGCCGGGTTTCATGCTCGGCAACGTCATCGTCATGGCGGGCGTGCCCGCGATCATGCAGGCCATGCTGGAGGCCGTGGCGCCGCGCCTCAAGACCGGCATCAAGGTCATTGCCGAGACAATCGACGCTGGCGGGCTGCCGGAGGGCGCCTATGCGGGCGCGCTGGCGGATGCCGCGCGCGGCCATGCCGACGTGTCGGTCGGGTCCTATCCGTCGCTGGTCGAGGGGCGTTTCCGCAACCAGATCGTGGTGCGCGGGCGGGACCGGGCGCAGGTGGCCGAGGCGGTCGCGGCCATCACCTCGCTTCTCGCCGGCTTGCGGGGCGACCGGGTCCCGGTGTAGCAGCGAAGCCGGCGAGGGTCAGCGCGATGAACGAGCAGCAGAAGGCGTTTCCGGTCTCGTGGGACCAGTTCCATCGCGACGCCCGGGCACTCGCCTGGCGGCTCAGCGGTGCCGGCCCCTTTACGGCGCTGGTCTGCATCACGCGCGGCGGTCTCGTGCCGGCGGCGATCGTGGCGCGCGAGCTCGGCATCCGCATGATCGAGACGGTCTGCGTGGCCAGCTACCACGATTACGAGACGCAGGGCAGCCTCGAAGTGATCAAGGGCGTCTCGGCCGCGGTCGGCGACGTCGGGGATGGCAAGGGCGTCCTCGTGGTCGACGATCTCGTCGACACCGGCAAGACGGCGCAATTGGTGCGCAACATGCTGCCCGAGGCGCATTTCGCCACCGTCTATGCCAAGCCGCTCGGCCGGCCGCTGGTCGACACGTTCGTGACGGAAGTCTCGCAGGACACCTGGATCTATTTCCCCTGGGACATGGGGCTGACCTTCCAGCCGCCGCTGGGCGGAGGACACCACGGATAGCCGATGGTTCGGCGATCCGGCAGCGGGGGGCGGAGCAGAGGATGGACGAGCGCGAGAAGATCGCCTTCACGATGCGGCTCAATCCGGGGCAGGCCGCCGAATACGAGCGCCGGCACGACGCGATCTTCCCCGAGCTCGTGACGCTGCTGCGCGAGGCGGGGATCTCGGATTACTCGATCCACCTCGACCCCGCGACGCACGTGCTCTTCGGCGTGCTGTGGCGCCGCAAGGATCACGGCATGGACGACCTGCCGTCCCATCCCGTGATGCAGCGCTGGTGGGCGCATATGGCCGACATCATGGAGGCCAATGCGGCGAACGAGCCCGTGGTGACCCCGCTCCGGACCGTTTTTCACATGATGTAAAGCGCGCGAGCCGCCGTTAATGCGCGGCCGCCTCGACCATGCCCAAGCTCGTCGTCGTGCCAAACAGCCGTCCCTTCTCGGCGAGGATCACGAAGCCGAGGGCCATGAGGCCACAGATCAAGAAACCGAGCGTCAGCGGCACCACCGTGCCGTCGAAGTGCTGGCCGACGTAGAAGCCGAGCAATGCGCCGCCGACCGTCGTGACGAAGCCCTGGACCGAGGACGCGGTGCCCGCCACGTGGCCGAGCGGCCCCATGGCGAGCGAGCCGAAGTTCGACACGCAGAGCCCGAAGCCGAACATCATGCCGGCCTGGAAGATCGCGAAGCTCCAGATCGTCTCGTGGCCGCTGATCGCGACCGCGACATGGAGCGCCGCGCAGGCGATGTAGAGCAGCAGCGCCGCATGCGAGACGCGCCGCGCCCCATGCCGCCCGACAATGCGCGCGTTGACGAAGGAGGAGAGCGCCATGAACATGGCGACGCCCGCGAAGATCGTCGTGAACAGTTTCGGCGCGGCGAAGACGTCGACGAAGACCTGCTGCGCCGAATTGATGAAGCCGAAGAGCCCGCCCAGCATCAGCGTCATGGCCAGCATGTAGCCGACCGCGATCCGGCTCGAGAGCGTCGTCCTGTAGGCGGAGAGCACGCCGTTGAGCGAGATCGGCCTGCGGTCGGCCGAGTGCAGGGTCTCGGGCAGGCGCAGCAGCGTCCACACCGAGACGATGGTCGCAAAGGCGGCGAGCGCCCCGAAGATCCAGCGCCATGGCCCGAACAGCATGATGATCTGGCCGATCGACGGGGCCAGGATCGGCACCGCCAGGAAGACGATGAAGCTGAGCGACATCACGCGCGCCATCTGGTTGCCCGAGTAGCAGTCGCGCACGATCGACACCGCGAGCACCCGGGTCGCGGCCGCGCCGACCCCCTGCACGAGACGGGCCAGGATCAGCCATTCGATGGTGGTGGCGGAGGCCGCGGCAAGGCTCGCCGCGATATAGATCGCTAGCCCGCAAAGCAGCACCCGCTTGCGCCCGAATCGATCGGCCAGCGTGCCGTAGATGATCTGCGCGCAGCCAAAGCCGAGCAGATAGGCCGTGACGATCCACTGCTGCTGGTTGCCGGCCGCGATGCCGAGCGAGCGCGCGATGGCGGGGAGCGCCGGCAGCATCGAGTCGATCGCGATGGCGTTGATGGCCATCAGCGCCGCGATGAGACCTACGAACTGCCTGAACCCCATACCCGAGGGCGTCGCCGCATCGGGCCGCGCCGGCACGATGGGTGCCGGCGGGGCGACGGTCCGCGCGACGCGGCCGAAGGAGAGCGTCGAGGCGGAAACCTCGTCGGGCTTGTGATCGTCGTTGAGCATGCTAGGTCCGGGTGGCCGATTCGGCCGTTGTCCGACCAATAATCGGACAATATGTCGGGAATGCCACCGCCAAGGCTTCGCTTTCGGTCTTGCTGCATTGCAATAGCAGCATGGCGTAGGCAGGGCGATCGGACTTGGCAGTTTTTCGCTTTGCGCCTCATCCTGAGCCGACCGCGAAGCGGGCGTGTCGAAGGCGAGGCGCAAAGCGTTAACTCGCTTCAACCCTCGTGCTTCGATACGAATGCTATCGCATTCGGCTCAGCATGAGGGTTGAAAATGCATCAGCGACCCAAATGCGATCATCCTGGTGGCGCGGCCCGAAGGCTTGACGACAGGCGAGCGGAGGCCGATCCAGGCACCACAATCCCGACCGATCGAGGAAGACACGGTATGGACGATCCCAGTCGCACGACGGACGGCATCACCGACGTTGCCGACCTCGAGGCGATCTACGGCGCGCCGGTGGCGGCGTCGATCATCAAGGAGACCGATCGTCTCCATCCGCTCTATGCGGCCTTCGTCAGGGCGTCGACCTTTGTCATCCTGGCCACCAGCGGCCCGGGCGGCCTGGATGCGTCGCCGCGCGGCGACGCGGCGGGTTTCGCGACGGTCGAGGACGACAAGACCTTGCTGCTGCCGGACCGGCGCGGCAACAACCGAACCGACTCGCTGCGCAACATCCTCGCCGATCCGCGAGTGGGGCTGTTGTTCCTCATCCCCGGCATCGGCGAGACCCTGCGGGTCAACGGTCGGGCCGAGATCTCGGTGGTGCCCGATCTCCTCGATCGCTTCGCCGTCGCCGGCAAGGCGCCGCGCACGGTGCTGGTCGTCCATGTCGATGCGGTCTATTTCCAGTGCTCCCGCGCCGTGGCGCGGGCCGGGCTCTGGGATCCGGCGAAGCATGTGGCGCGCTCCAGCCTACCGAGCAATGGCGAGATTCTCGAGGCGCTGAGCGGCGGCGGCTTCGACGGGTCGACCTACGACCAGGCGCTCGACGGGCGGGTCAAGACGACGCTCTACTGAGCGGCTCGATGCCTGCCCGCGCTATCAAGTCGGGAGCATGAACCCGAAGTCGCAGCCTTGGTCGGCCTGCAGGATCTGGTCGGCGTAGAGCTTCGCGTAGCCGCGCCGGATCACCGGTGGCGCGGCAGGGCATGCGGCCCTGCGTGCCTCGAGTTCGCGCGCGTCGACCAGAAGCTCGATTTCGCGACGTGCGACGCTCAGCCGGATCCTGTCGCCGGTCCGCACGAGAGCGAGCGGGCCGCCCGAGGCCGCATCCGGCGTGACGTGGAGCACGATCGTGCCATAGGCGGTGCCGCTCATGCGGGCATCGGAGATCCGCACCATGTCCTTGACGCCCATATGGGCGAGCTTCGCGGGAATCGGCAGGTAGCCTGCCTCGGGCATGGCGGCCGGGCTCGATGGGCCGGCGTTCTGCAGTACCAGGACATCCTGCGCCGTGACATCGAGGTCCGGGTCGTCGACGCGCGCCGCCAGGTCTTCGAGCGAGGTGAAGACGATCGCGCGACCCTCCCGCTCGAACAGGGCCGGATCGGCGGCGGAGCGTTTCAGGATGGCGCCGCGCGGCGCCACATTGCCGAACAGGGCCACGAGCCCACCGGTCGGGCGCACGGGATCGCCGGCGGCGCGTATGACCTTGCGGTCGACCCAGGCGGGCGTCGCCTCGATCCGCTCGCCGATCGTCTCGCCCGTCACGGTGCGGCAGTCGAGGTGCATCAGGGCGCGCAATTCACGCATGACGGCCGGAATGCCGCCCGCGGCATGGAAATCCTCCATATAGCCCGCGCCGGTCGGCTTGAGGTCGACCAGGACCGGGGTCTCGTCGCTCAGCGCGTTGAGGCGGCGGAGGTCGACGCCGAGCCCGAGCCGTCCGGCGATGGCTGTCAGGTGGATCAGCGCATTGGTCGAGCCGCCGAGCGCCAGCAGGATGCGCAGCGCGTTCTCGACGGAGGCCGCGGTGATGATCCGGCTCGGGCGGCGATCGCTGCCGATCAGGCCGACGGCGATCCGACCTGTCTCCTCGGCCGTGCGCAGCCGGTCGGCATCGACCGCCGGAATAGCGGCCGACCCCGCCGGCATCATGCCGAGCGCTTCCGCGATCGACGCCATGGTGCTGGCCGTGCCCATCACGGCGCAGGTGCCCGCCGTCGAGGCGAGGCGCCGCTCGACCGCGTCGATTTCGGCATCGTCGACCTCGCCGGCCCGGAACCTCGCCCAATAGCGGCGGCAGTCGGTGCAGGCGCCGAGCCGTTCGCCGCGATGGCGCCCCGTCGACATCGGGCCGCCGACGAGCTGGATCGCCGGGATGTCGGCCGATGCGGCGCCCATCAGCTGCGCCGGAACTGTCTTGTCGCAGCCGCCGAGAAGGACGACGCTGTCCATCGGCTGCGCCCGGATCATCTCCTCGACGTCCATCGCCATGAGATTGCGGAACTTCAGGCTCGTCGGGTTGAGGAAGACCTCGCCGAGCGACACCGTCGGAAAGGCGAGCGGCAGGCCGCCGGCCGCCAGCACGCCGCGCTTCACGGCCTCGATCAGCTCGGGGAAGTGCCTGTGACAATTGTTGAAGTCGCTCGCCGAATGGGCGATGCCGACGATCGGCCGGTCGAGCATCTCGCGGCTATAGCCCATCGAGCTCGCGAAGGACCGGCGCAGATAGGCACTGAAGGCGCGGTCGCCGTAGTTGGTCAGCCCGCGGTAGAGGCCTTTCGGCTTGACGTCGTCCGTCCCGCTCATCGAACCATCCTCGACAGATTGCGCCGCATGCGGCTTGGTATAGTCGGGGTCGAGATCGTCGACCACCCGCCGCCGGCCGTTGTGGCGGCCCAACATCGAGGTTCGGAATGCGCACGTCCAGCGACAGCAGACCGGTGCGGATCGGGCTCGTCGGCGCCGGCGCCATCATGCGCCTCAGCCATGCGCCGACGATCAAAGGCACCCGTGGGGCGGAGCTCACCGCGATCTTCGACCGTGACCTCGTCCGGGCCGAGGCCCTGGCGTCCGACTTCGGCGGCACGCCTTATGGCGAGCTTCCGGCGCTGCTCGGCGCGCCCGATGTCGATGCCGTCATCGTCGCCACGCCCAACCGGTATCACGAGGAGGCCGTGCTGGCCGCCGCGTCCCATGGCAAGCACGTGCTCTGCGAGAAGCCGCTGACGCTCGACGTCGCCTCGGCGAAGCGCATGGTCGACGCCTGCCGCGAGGCCCAGGTGCTGCTCCAGGTCGGCTTCAACCAGCGTTTCTGGCCGCAGGTCGAGATCGCCAAGGCGCTGATCGCCTCGGGGTTCATCGGCAAGGTCCATCAGTTCCGCTCGAACTATTCGGAGAAATCGACCGCCTATCCGGCTGCGACCCGCTACCGCTACGACCTGGCGCAGTCGGGCGGCGCGACGATCATCGACCTGACGATCCACCGGATCGATCTCGCCCGCCATCTCGTCGGCGATTTTTCGGCGGTCTTCGGCGAACTGGCCCATAGCGTGCTGCCCGAACGCGTCGACGACAACGTCTTCCTGCTGACCCGTTTCGAACAGGGGGCGCGGGGCTGCCTCTCGGGCAACCGCTATTCGCCCGACATCGGCGATGGCACCGATATCTACGGTGCCGAAGGCACCATCCACATCGCCAGCGAGACGCTGAACCCGTTCCACGCCGCGCCGCTGGCGGTCTATACGGAGAAACCCGCGGCCGACCTGCCGGACGTCCTGCGGGAGGCATACTACCCGGATGCCTGGTGGAAGGGCTTCGACGGCGGCTGGATCACCGTGAAGCCGCCACGTCGCAGCCCCTACGAAGCGCAGATGCGGAGCTTCCTCGAGAGCATCAACGAAGGGCGTCCCGCGGCGATCGGCGGCGAGGACGGCCTCAAGGCGCAGGAGCTGATCCAGGGCGCCTATCTGTCCATGCGCTCGGGGATGTGGGTGGATCTGCCGCTCGCGCCGGATGCACCTTTCGTCGTGCCGACCTATTGAGGCCTCCCGATGCGCTCCTGCCTGCACAGCGTCAGCCTGCCGGACCGGCCCATCCTCGACGTCATGCGACGGGCCGCGGCTGCGGGCTATCGCGGCGTCGAGCTCAATGCCGAGACATTGCCATGGGCCGGGCCGCATGTGACGCCGCAGACGAGCGCGGACGATCGCCGGGCCATCCGGGACGCCGCCCGCGCGGCGGACCTGCACATTCCCGCCGTGGGTGCGCACATCGCCATGGTCGAGGCCGATCCGCGCAAGCGCCGGGCGGCGGCCGATTACGTCCTGGGATGCATCGACCTCGCGGCCGATCTCGGTAGCCCCGTCGTCCATATCCTCTCGGGCGCGCTCTCGCCCGGCCACAGCCGGGCCCAGGCATGGCCCTGGTTCGCCGACGCCGTCGCCGAGACGACGGACCATGCGAGACGTAAGGGAGTGCTGCTTGCCGTCGAGGCCATCGCGGGACATCTGTTCTGCGGCACCGACGATTATCATCGCCTGCGCGCCGACCTTCCCGGCGTGGCGTTCCGGGTCAATTTCGATCCGAGCCATCTGATCGTCCAGGGCGAGGACCCCATGCGGGTCGTCGACGAACTGGCCGACCGGATCGTCCATGTCCATCTCAAGGATGGGGCCGGCCGGTTCCCGGCCTTCACCTTCCCGCCGCTCGGCCGGGGAGAGATCGACTTTCCGGCCCTCGTCGAGGGTCTGCGGCGCGCCGGCTATGCGGGATCGATGTCGGTCGAATACGAGGCCCAGGTCTACGGTTTCGCGCTGTCCGACGATGAGATCCTGGCGAGCGGGCGGGATTTCTTGTCGACCCTGGAGATCGCCTGACGGCGCTCAGTAGTTGCCGGGCAGCGCGTCGAGAAAGTCGTCCGCCTGCCGCACGATCGCGGCGCAGCGCTCCTGCCCCCAGCGTCGGATGGTCTTGTAAGGCATGGCGAGCCGCGCATTGCCGGCGAGCGTCTCGGCATTGCGGATCAGGAAGGCCCAGTAGAGCGCGTTGAACGGACAGGCCCGGGGCCCTTGCTTGAGCTTGGGGCTGTAGCGGCAGCCGCCACAATAGTCGGACATCCGATCGATATATGCGCCCCCGGCCGCATAGGGTTTCGACCCCATGAGCCCGCCGTCGGCGAAGATCGCCATGCCATGGACGTTCGGCAGTTCCACCCAGTCGTAGGCGTCGGCATAGACGCACAGGTACCATTCCTCGATCTCGGCCGGCCTGACCCCGGCAAGCAGGGCGAAATTGCCCGTCACCATCAGCCGGTTGATGTGGTGGGCGTAGGCATGGCGGCGCGTGTCCTCGACGGCCTGCCGCAGGCAGTTCATGTCGGTATCGCCCGTCCAGTAGAAGGCCGGCAGCGGCCGTTCGGCCCCGAGCGCGTTCGTCGCCGCGTAATCCGGCATGGCGTGCCAGTAGATGCCGCGTACGTATTCGCGCCAGCCGAGGATCTGGCGGACGAAACCCTCGACCGAATTGATCGGCGCCTTGCCGTCGCGCCAGGCAGCTTCGGCCTTGTCGCAGACTTCGCGCGGGGTCAGCAGGCCGGCATTGAGGTAGGGCGAGAGCGTCGCGTGATACAGGAAGGGCTCGCCCGCGACCATGGCGTCCTGGGTGTCGCCGAAGCTCGGCAGGCACTCGTCCACGAAGGCCTTGAGTGCGTCGAGCGCCTGCTGGCGCGTGACGCCCCAGCCGAAGCCGTCGAGTGTGCCGAAATGCGTCGGGAAGCGCTCGGCGACGAGACGCAAGACGATCGCGGTGATCGCATCTGGTTCGAAGCGGAGGCGCTCCAGGACGGCCTTGCCCCTGGGCCAGGGCTTGCGGTTGTCGCGATCGAAATTCCAGCCTCCGCCGGCCGGCTGGTCCTCGTCCATCAAGAGACCGGTGCGCTGGCGCATGTATCGGTAGAAATTTTCCATCCGGAAAATCTTGCGGCCTTCCGCCCAGCGGGCGAACTCGACCGTCGAGCACAGGAAGCGGTCGTCGGCCCGCAGCAGCACGGGAACGTCGAAACGGTCGCGCCAGCCCTCGATAAATTCGAGCACCCTGTACTCGCCCGGCTCGGTCACGATCACATGGTCGGGATCATGTCGGCGAATGGCACGCTCGATCTCGCCCGTGAAGGAGCCGGTATTGCCCGGCTGGTCGAGCTCGACGTAGTCGACCCTGACGCCCGCCGTCCTGAGCTCGCCGGCGAAATGCCGCATGGCGGAGAGGATGAACGCGATCTTCTGCTTGTGGTGAGGCACATAGGAGGCCTCTTCCTGCACCTCGACCATCAGGACGGTATCGCGTGCGGGGTCGAGTCCCCTGAGCGACGCGATTGTGTGGCTCAATTGGTCGCCCAAGATGATGCGCAACTCGCCCATCGCCTCTCCCGTGCCGCGTGTTTGCACGAAGTTGTAGCGCTCCGGCGGGACGCGTGAAGCTTCGCTCGACACGACGGGTCGTCGCAGGCGCCATATGACTGTCCGCATTCGAGCGTCGGCGAGGCGCCGCAGACCTCGACCCTCGCCACCATGACGCGGGCCGGCTATATCAGGTAGCGACTGGGCATCGGCGGCCGGGACGCCCATCGCACTCGCAGGGAGACGCGCCGTGAAGCTGAAGGACAAGGTCGCCGTCGTCACTGGCGGCGCGCAAGGCATCGGCGAGGCCATCTGCCGCGCCTATGCGGCGGAAGGCGCCAAGGTGGTTGTAGCCGATGTGGCGATGGAAGGCCGAGGCGTTGGCGCAGGACATCGGCCGGGGCGCCAGCGCCGTGCGGCTCGATGTCGGCCGTCAGGAGTCGATCGACGCCATGGTCGGGGCCGTCGTCGGCCGCCACGGCCGCATCGATATCCTGGTCAATAATGCCGGCGTCTTCGACATGGCGCCGTTGCTGGAGATCACCGAAGCGAGCTTCGACCGCCAGTTCGCCATCAACGTCAAGGGGCTGCTGTTCACAATCCAGGCCGTGGCCAGGCAGATGGTGAAGCAGGGCCAAGGCGGCAAGATCGTCAACATGGCCTCTCAGGCCGGGCGGCGCGGCGAGGCGCTTGTCGCAGTCTACTGCGCCACCAAGGCCGCCGTGATCAGCCTCACGCAGTCGGCCGGGCTGGCGCTGATCGAGCACGGCATCAACGTCAACGGCATCGCGCCCGGCGTTGTCGACACGCCGATGTGGGACACGGTCGACGCGCAATTCGCCAGGTACGAGAACCTTCCGGTCGGCGCCAAGAAGAAGGCCGTGGGCGAGGCCGTGCCGGCCGGCCGCATGGGTCGGCCCGACGATTACCGCGGCGTGGCGGTCTTCCTCGCCTCGGCCGACAGCGACTATGTCGTGGCCCAGACGCTCAATGTCGACGGCGGCAACTGGATGAGCTGAGCCGTATCAGGGCCGGCCAACCGATCGCGGCTCACCCGAACGAGAACCGCTTGTGGCCGTGATAGCTGATCAGCACCGGGCTCAAGACCCCGATGACGTGCGCGATGGTCTCGGCGTTCCACTGAAGGCCGATGGCGGGGAAGAGCAGCCGGTCGAGGAGGACGCTGACCATCCACACCTGGATGAGCGCCGCTACGTTGACCAGCGCGAACCGTCCGAGCTCCACGTGAAGCTTGCGCCCCGCGCCGGCGAAGACGAAGGCCCTGGCGAGGCTGAAGGCCGTCATCATGCCGACCAGATAGGCCAGGACGACCGCGATCTCGTAGGAGGTGATGGGTCCGAGCCCGGCGTCGTGCAGCAGGTCGTCGAAGCCGATCCGGCTCACGATGTTGACCAGCGCGGCGAGGCCGCCCGTCAGCAGGAAGGCAACGAAGCGGCGAGTCTCCGGGCGGTGCAGCCGGGCGGCGAGGCTGGCGGCCCTCATACGGCGTGGCCCAGTCGATGCGCCATGGCGCGGCCGAGCCGGACGCTCTCGGCGATGCCGCGGTCTTCCGGGTAATAGAAGCAGGTGTCGGCGATCTGTAGCCCCTGGATCGGGGTTTCGACCGGCGGGATCATGGCGGCGAAGCCCGGCGGACAGATCGGCTGGGCATGGCGCAGGCGGGCGACATGGACCTGCCTGAGATCCGCCTCGGTCAGGGCCGGGTTGATCCGGCGCATGGCCTCGAAGGCCTCGGCCGTCAGGTCCGCGTCCGACCATGACCATTTCGGCAGGTCGGTCGGCATGTAGTAGGGCACGTAGACGATCGTGTCGTCGCCGAAGCCGCGCAGGTGCGAGAATTCGATGATGCCCGGGACGGTGATGCCGGGATCGACGATATTGACCCAGAAATGCGGCGTGACGCTTCGGGCGAGCTTGAACACGAGGCAGATCACACCGATGTTCTCGATCCGCGCATAGCGTTGCTTCCACGCCTCGGGCAGGCCCGGAACCAGGGCCGGAACGAAGGGGGTCGGGGCCGTCGAGATCACCGCGTCGAACGCCTCGTGCCCGGCGTCGGTCCGCACGCCCGTGACCCTGCCGTCCTGGCTCGTGACCTCGCGGGCCGGCTCGCCGAGCCGGACGCGGCCGCCGTTCGCCTCGATGGCTTTTACGAGCGCCGTGACGAGCGTCTGCGTCCCGCCCTCGATATGGCCGAGCTCCTCCAGCATCAGCGAGCGGCGCGACCGGCCGAGGCGCTTGATGCGGGTCCAGATCCAGGCTGCCGAGATGGGATCGGCATAGCGGTGGAACTTGAGGTCGAACAAGGGTCGCCACAGCCTGTCGTAGACGGCTTTGCCGCACCAGCGGGTGATCCAGTCCTTGGCCGAGGTGGTCTCCAGCGCGTCCCACCGCTCGCGCCGGCTCGACAGGAACATCAGCGCGCCGTAGCGGACCTTCGAGAGCAGATCCAGGCCGGGAAAGCGCAGGAGGGAGACGGGATCGCCCCACGGATGGAGCCGACCGTCGACGAAATAGCCCATGCTCGTCGTGCGCCAGCGCATGCGGTCGCCGAGCCCGAGCTCCTGCATGAGCGCGAAGGTCGGCGCATCGGTCTTGCACACGAAGTGATAGTAGCGTTCGAGCGACAGGCCGCCGAAGTCGAAATGCGCCGCCATGCCGCCGGCCTCCCGGCCGGCCTCGAAGACTGTGACCGCATGGCCGGCCTTGGTGGCGTGGTAGGCGGCAGCGAGCCCCATGGCTCCGGCCCCGACGACGGCGACCCGCATGAGCTCAGAACTCCAGCACGACGGATGAGAAGACGGGATCGTCGAAGGTTTCCTTCAGCGCCGTGGCGAGGGGCGTCGGCGTCACCCCGAAAATCCCCGGCCAGTCGATCACCTCGAACATGTCCGGGGTCGCCAGGGCCTCGAGCTGCTGGGTGGTGAAGGGAGGATTTCTATCGGCGAGCGCATAGAGTTTGAGCAGCGACCAGAACAATCCGTAAGGGATCCGGACGATCGGCGTCCTCGCGCCCATCGCGGTCTTCAACGCCCGGATGAGGTCGATGTAATCGATCGTCTCGAGCCCGGAGATATTGAAGCTTCGCCCGGTGATCCGCCGGTCGAGGCAGGCCGCGACGATGGCGCAGAAATCCCCGGCATAGAGCGGCTGGCGCCTGTAGCGGCCGTCGCCGGGCACGGGAAAGACCGGCACCCGCGCCATGAAGCGTGCCAGCCAGCCCACATGCTTGCGATCGAACCAGCCGAACATCAGCGTCGGGCGCAGAACGGCCATCGGGATGCCGCTTCCGAGCGCGAGCGTCTCCTGCGCTTTCTTGCTCTCGGTGTAGAAATCGACCGCAGCCGAGTTCACCACGGAGGACGAGACGTGCACCACATAGGGTATCCCGGCCTGCCGCGTGGCCTCGAGCACCCGGCGGGTGGCGGTGACGTTGTTGGCGGTGAACTCCTGGCGGACCAGCCCGCCGATCTGCGCATGCAGCATGACCAGAGCCTCGGCGCCCGCGAAAGCCTCCGCCCAGCCGCCCTCCTTGGCGAGATCCGCCTCGATGACGCGGATGTCGGGGTGAAGCCGCGCCAGGACGGCCACGTTGGCGCCGTGCTTGTCGATGGCGACGATGTCGGCATAGCCGCGCGCCTTGAGCCGCGGGACGAGGTTCTGGCCGACGAGGCCGGCGGCGCCCGTGACGACGATGCGGCCTCTCGGGCTCGTCTTCGATGGTTCGGCCAAGGGCTTAGAGCTTGGTGCGGTAGAGCAGGGGACGCGGCGCGAGCCGGATCGCGGTCATGATCGGCCGCCAGAACCAGGGCGCATAGACGATGCGCTGCCGTTTGGCGAGAGCTCGGGCAATCGCGCGGGCGATGGATTCGGGCTTGGCCCACAGGGGGCCGGAGCGGTCGAGGTGGGCCGTCATGGGCGTATCGACGAAGCCGGGTTTGACGGTGATCACGCGGAGCCCGGAGCCGTAGGCGCGGTGCGCCAGTCCCTCGGCGAAGGCGTCGAGCCCGGCCTTGGCGGCGCCGTAGACATAGTTCGACTGGCGGCCGCGATCGCCCGCGACCGAGCCGATCACCGCGAGCCCGCAGGGTTTCGACTGGCCGAGGTAATGCGCGCAGAGCTGCAGCCAGAGCGCCGCGCTGGTGAAATTGACGTCGATCAGCCGGCGGGTCTCCTCCATGTCGCCTTCGGCCTCCGCCTGGTCTCCCAGCGCGCCATAGGCCAGCAGCACCTCGTCGGGCTCGCCGAGCGGCGTCAGGAACTCCACGAACCGGGCTGCCGTATCGGTCATGTCGGCGAGGTCGCTGGCGATCGGAACCGCCTGGGCTGCGCCGCGGGCCTCGAGGTCGGCCCGGATCGCGTCGAGGCGTTCACCGTTGCGGCCGACCAGGACGAAGCTCGCGCCCTCCGCGGCCCGCAGCCGGCAGAAGGCGCAGGCGATGGCCGAGGTCGCACCCAGCACCAGGATCACCTTGATCGGGACATTGCCGGTCTTCGTTTCGTCGGTCATGCGGCCGCGCGGGTGACCCGCCTCCAGAAATCGGACATGATGCCGGGGTCGCGCAGCGCCTCGACCTCGCGCCAGCGTGGATAGCCGGCCCGGAAATGGCTGGCCGACATGGTGGCATCCTTGGCCGGATAGAGCCGGCCACCCTCCTCCATCACGATATCGGCCATGCGGTCGAGCAGCGCGCGCGTCGACTCGCCCCGGTTGGGCAGATCGAGCGCGAAGGTGGCGCCTTCCTCGGGGAAGGAGAGCAGGCCCGGCGAGGCACGCCGACCGAAGAGCTTCAGCACCACGAGGAAAGAGCCCTGGCCGGCGCTCGACGTCATCTCCAGGAGGCGCTGCAAGGCGCGCGGCGCAACCCGCAGCGGCACGACCGACTGGTGCTGGAAAAAGCCGCTGGCGCCATAGAGCCTGTTCCAATCGGCGATGCCGTCGAGCGGATAGAGGAAGGGATCGTAGGCGACGCGGCGAGGCGTCGCCGAGATCGGCTGGCGGGCGTAAAGCGCGTTGAACAGCCGCACGGTCAGCGGCCCCAGCAAGGCCGCGGGCGCATCGAGCGGCACGCTGGGGCGCCGTCGCTCACCGTGCGGGGTCAACGGACCGTCGGGCGCATGCCGGCCGCGACTGAACAGGCCGCGGCCGAGCGCCGCTCCGCTGGCGAGGCAATCCACCCAGGCGACCGTATAGGGCCAGTCGCCGCCCTCTTCGGCCACGCGGAAGAAGTCGTCGAGATGGCTCAGACGCAGCGTTTCCGCTTCGAACTGGCTCGATGCGATCGGCTGGAGCTGCATTTCCACCCAAAGCACCAGCCCAGTCAGGCCGAGGCCGGCCACCGTCGCACCGAATAGCGCGGGGTTGCGATCCGGGCCGATCTCCACGACCTGACCGTCGGTGCGCAGCAGCGACAGTGCCCGGACATGGCAGCCGAACGTGCCCGCCTCGTGGTGGTTCTTGCCGTGGACGTCGTTGGCGAGCGCGCCGCCGAGCGTCACGGCCTTGGTGCCCGGCGTCACCGGCACGAACCAGCCGCGCGGTACGGCGACCGAGAGAAGGTCGCCGATGGTGAGGCCCGCTTCGGCCCGCACGATGCCGTTTTGCCAATCCGCCGCGATGATCCGGTCGAGTCGCCGGGTGCGCACCAGCGTGCCGCCGTCGTTGAGGCAGACGTCGCCGTAGGAGCGGCCGAGGCCGCGCGGCAGCGTGGCCTGGCCGGAGGCGAGGGCGGCCGGAGCTTCGTCGAGGAACGCCGGCTCGGCGACCCGGCTCGCGGTGCGCAGCACGCGTCCCCAGGAGGTCGTCGCGACGGGCTCCGACGTCATCGGAACACGAGGACCTGGGAGCCGACCGCCAGGAGGGCGCTGGCCGCGGCGATCAGGATGCTGGTCCGATCCTGCGCGGCGAACAGGATGGGGTCGTCGTTCATCAACCCGCGCGTGGTCAGGAGCCACATGCGCAAGATCCAGTAGGTCAAGCAGAACATGACGCCCCAGAGCAGGATCGGGGCGCCGTAATTGGCCTGCTGCAAGCTCGCCGTCTCGCTGATGAACAATCCGAAGATCACGATCGAGGCCATGCCGCTCGATAGGCCGCAGGACAGCACGTACATGCGGTCCTCCATCGCATAGCCGCGCCCGGACAGGACCTGCCGTCCGGCCAGATGCATGACGTTGAACTCGACCTCGCGCTTCATGAAGGCGAGGCTGAGGAAGAAGAAGATCGAGAACATCAGGAGCCAGTGCGACGGCGCCTCGCTCACCATCAGCATCCCGGCGAGGATGCGCAGCGTGAACAGGACGGCGATGACCAGAACGTCGACCATCGCCAGGCGCTTCAGCCGAAACGAATAGGCGAGCGTGATGCACAGGTAGGACGCGAGCGCCCCGGCGAAGAGCGGCTTCAAAGCGAGGCCGAGCAGCAGCGCCGTGCCGATCAGCCCAAGGCTGGCCAAGGCCGCGACGGGAAGGGAGACGTCGCCTGCCGCGATCGGCCGCCGCCGCTTGCGCGGGTGCCGTCGATCGGCCTCGAGATCGAACATGTCGTTGATCAGATAGCTGCCGCTGGTCATCAGGCAGAGGCTCACGAAAGCCAGCAGCGCCATGACCATGCCGCCGCGCCCGATATGGCCGAGGCTGAGGCCGAAGGGCACGAAGACCAGGAGGTTCTTCAACCATTGATGCGGGCGCATCGCGCGCAGGATGACGGGCAGCAGCGGGCGCCGGCGCGCCAGCTCGACGATGCCGAGGCCCTCCCGCTCGGCTTGCCGCCTGACGGCGTTCGGCAGGTTGACGCCGTAGCGCTCGGCCGCCGCCCGCCAGAGCGGCAGATCGGCCGCTCGATGACCCACATAGGCGAAACCCTCTGGATGGCGTTGGCGCAGGCGCTCGACATGGCCGTCGGCCGCGAGCGATCCGTCGAAGATCTCGCCGCCGTCGAGGATCGCCCGGACATCGGCATCCTCCTCGCCGGAGCGCAACGGCTCGCGGGACACCCAATCGACCGGCTTGCCCTGATGACGCGCATCGGCGATGAGCGCTTCGACCTCGGCTTCGCGCGGGCAGGAGGAGATCCGGAAGCCGGTGCCGGTCTCCCGTAGCAGCTCGTCGCGAAACTTTCTGCGCCCCTCGAGCAGGGCCAAGGCCAGCGGGATCATCGCGGCCGGCCGCGCCTTGAAGGCGATGAACAGTCGCTCGTGCAGCGGGTCGCTGCGCAGCAGCGCCTTGTCGAGATTGATCGTCAAGGCGGCGCTATGAAGCCGAGGCGCCATAACGGCCCGATCCAGGCTCTCATCCATGATCTGTGCCCAAGGCAGCGATCGCCATCACGCCGCGCTCGTATCGCCGCCGACCATGCGCCGTGACATACACGACCGATGCCGAAGCGCAAAGTCCTCGACGGCCCTCAACCGATCAGGCCGTGAAGGGCTGGCGTCCGCTGGCCAGCGCCGCCTCCAGAAAGTCGATGCGATCCTGGCCCCAGAAGATCTCTCCGTCGAGGCCGTAGCTCGGCGTTCCGAACACCCCCGCCTTCAAGGCGGTCCGACTGCCGGTGTCATAGGCCTCCGCCAGCGCTTCCGTCGCGGCTGCCGCCAGGATTGCATGAGCATCGAGGCCGGCCGCTTCGATGAGGCTTGCCAGCACCGTGGGGTCCGCGAGGTCGCGCTCGTCCTCCCAGACGGCCGCATAGGCACGAGGCAGGACGGCCTCCGGGTCCGCCCCGGAGCGGATGAGCGCAAGGACGGCGCGATCGGCCAGCGCGGATTCGAACGGCCAGAAGGCAGGCTTGAGGTTGAAATCGAGCCGCCGTCGCTCGCGCCAACGCTGCAGCTCCAGCATCCGATAGCGCTGCCGCAGCGGATTGCGCTTGGCCAGCGGCAGGCCACCCGACTGGGGAAAAACGAGACTGAGATTCACCGGATGGTAGCGCACGAGCGCGTCATGGCGCCGCATCACCGTCATGAACGCGCCATGGCCGATATAGGACCAGGGACTGTCGAGGGTGAAGTAATAGTCGATGCTGCGGGGCATGATCGTCCGGTCTCCCTATGCAGCGTCGGCGGACCGTGCGTCGTAGAACGTCTCGCCGCGCTTCGCCATATCGATGAGAGCCTGGGGCGGCGAGAAGCGCGGTCCATGGGCCTTGGCGAGGTCGTCGCAAAGCACGACGAAGCGCTTCAGGCCCATGCCGTCGATATAGGAGATCGTGCCGCCGGTGAACGGCGCGAAGCCGAAGCCCAGAATCGAGCCGACGTCGGCCTCGCGCGGGTCGGTGACGATGCCGTCGAGGATCGTGCCCGCGGCGGCGAGCGCCTGCGCGACCAGGACGCGGTGCTTGATCTGGCGGGCATCGACGGCGTCGGGATCGAGCCGGGCCGATGCGAGATCGGCGAGGCCCGGCCACAGGCGCTTGGATCCGCTCTCCGGATAGTCGTAGAACCCCTTGCGGTTCTTGCGGCCGAGCCGGCCATGCTCGACCACCATGGCGTCGAGCAGCCGCTTCTGCATCGGGTCGGCCATGCCGCTGCCGCCATCCTGGAGATCGCTCACGACGGTGCGCACCAGGTCGAGCGCCACCTCGTCCGAGAGCGAGAGCGGCCCCACCGGCATGCCGGCCTGCCGGGAGAGGCTCTCGATCATCGCGGGCGGCACGCCCTCGACAAGCATGCGGTGGCCTTCCGAGAGGTAGGCGCCGACGCAGCGGTTGGCATAGAAGCCGCGCGCGTCGTTGACGAGGATCGGCGTCTTCTTGAGCAGGCGGACGAAATCCATGGCGGTCGCGACGGCCTCGTCGCCGCTGTGCTCGCCGCGGATGATCTCGACGAGCGGCATGCGCTCGACCGGCGAGAAGAAATGGATGCCGACGAAGCGTTCGGGGCGGGTCGAGGAGGTCGCGAGCGAGGTGATCGGCAGGGTCGACGTGTTCGAGGCCCAGACGGCCTCGGCGCCGAGCCTCGGCTCGACGCGCCGCGCCACCTCGGCCTTGATCTTGGGGTCCTCGAACACGGCTTCGATGACGAGGTCACAGGCGCCGAGCGTCGCGTCGTCCGATGTCGTGGCGATGCGCGACAGCAAGGCGTCGCGGTCCGCGGTCCTGGCACGCCCCTTGGCGATTTGGTCGGAGATCAGCTTGTGGCAACGAGCCTTTCCGGCCTCCGCCGCCTCGATCGTCCGGTCGGTCAGCACCACCTCAAGCCCGGCCTGGGCCGCCACATAGGCGATGCCGGCCCCCATGAAGCCTGCGCCGATGACGCCGAGCTTTTGGACGCGGCGCGGCGGCATGCCCCTGGGGCGCCGCGCCCCCTTGTTCAACTCCCCCATCGACAGGAACAGCGTGCGGATCATGGCCGCCGCCTCGGGCGTGCGCAGCACATGCGCGAAGAGCCGGCTCTCGATTCTGAGCCCGATGTCGATCGGCACCTGCAGGCCTTCGTAGACGGCCTGGAGCAGCGCCTTGGCGGCGGGGTAGTTGTCCTGCGTCTCGCGGCGAAGAATCGCATTGGCGGCCGGCCAGATCATCATGCCGGCGGCCGAGTGGACCTTGTTCGACGGAAGCCTGAAGCCCTTTTCGTCCCAGGGCGCGATCGCCTTGCCGCCGTCGCGGATCCACGCCTTGGCCTTGGCGATCAGGTCGCCGGCCGGCACCACGTCATGCACGAGACCCTTGGCCTTCGCCGCCTTGGGGCGGAGCTGCTCGCCCTTCAGCATCATCTGCAAGGCGTCGGCGGTGGGCATCAGCCGGGCGACCCGCTGCGTGCCACCGGCGCCTGGAAACAGCCCGACCTTGATCTCGGGCAGGCCCACCTTGGCAGCCTCGTCGTCGGCGAGGAGGCGATGATGACAGGCCAGCACCAGCTCGAAGGCGCCGCCGAGGCAGAGGCCGTTGACGGCCGCTACCCAGGGCTTGCCGCACGTTTCGAGCTTGCGATAGATCCGAGACAGGCGGCGCGAGCCCTCGAAGAAGCCCTGCATGGCGACCTCCTCGCCCCCCGCCTTCGCCTTGACGGCATAGTCGGTGCCGAGCGCTTTCAGCATGGCGAGGTCGGCGCCGCCCGAGAAGGCGGCCTTGCCGGAGGTGACGACGCAGCCCTTGATCGACGCATCGGCGACGACGTGATCGAGGACCCGGTCGAGCTCGTCCATCACGGCTTCGGTAATCACGTTCATCGAGCGGCCCGCCATGTCCCAGGTCAGAAGGGCGATGCCGTCGGCGTCGGTCTCGAAGCGGAAGTTCTGAAGGTCCATGGTCACACCCGCTCGATGATCGTGGCGGTGCCCATGCCGGCGCCGATGCAAAGCGTGACGAGGGCTGTCCCCTGGCCGGTCCGCTCCAGCTCGTCGAGCGCCGTGCCGAGGAGCATGGCGCCGGTCGCCCCAAGCGGATGGCCGAGCGCGATGGCGCCGCCGTTCGGGTTGACCTTAGCGGGATCGAGCCCGAAGGCCTGGAGATAGCGCAGCACCACCGCCGCGAAGGCCTCGTTGACCTCGAAGAGGTCGATGTCGCCGAGCTCCATGCCGGCGCGGCCGAGGAGCTTCCTCGTCACGTCGACCGGGCCGGTCAGCATCAGGGCCGGATCGCTGCCGATATTGGCGAAGGCTCTGATCCGCGCCCGGGGTCGTTTCCCGAGTTTCGCACTGGCGTCCGCCGAGCCGATCAGCACCGCCGCCGCGCCGTCGACGATGCCGGAGGAGTTGCCGGCGTGATGCACGTGATGGACGGCTTCCACCTCCGGATGGGCCTGGATCGCCACGGCATCGAATCCGGCGCTCTCGCCCAAGGCCGCGAAGGAGGGCTTCAGCGCCCCCAGCGACTGCATGTCGGTCTGCGGCCGCATATGCTCGTCGCGCTCGAGGATGACGAGCCCGTTGAGGTCGCGCACCGGCACGACGCTGCCCGAGAAACGGCCCTCGTCCCAGGCGCGGGCCGCTCGGCGCTGGCTCTCGACCGCATAGGAATCGACGTCGTCGCGGGAGAAGCCGTATTTGGTGGCGATGAGGTCGGCCGCGATTCCCTGCGGCATGAAATAGGAGCGAATGGCAATCGCGGGATCCATCGGCCAGGCGCCGCCCGAGGCGCCGATGCCGACGCGGCTCATCGACTCGACGCCGCCCGCCACCGCGAGATCCTGCTGGCCGGCCATCACCTGGGCGGCGGCGAAGTTCACCGCGTCGAGGCCCGAGGCGCAGAAGCGGTTGATCTGCACGCCCGGGACCCGGTCCCCGTAATCGGCGGCGAGAGCAGCGGCGCGGGCGATGTCGCCGCCGGCCTCGCCCACGGGATCGACGCAGCCGAGCACCACGTCGTCGACGTCGGCCGGCCCGAAGCCGCTGCGCGTCTTGAGCGCCTCGAGCGCCGTGACCGCGAGGCCGAGCGTCGAGACTTCGTGCAAGGCCCCGTCGGGCTTGCCGCGCCCGCGCGGGGTGCGGACATGGTCGTAGATGAAGGCGTCGGTCATGGCGGCCTGGAGGTTCTGCGGATGCACGGGTTTAGAACGCTTCCGCCGGCGGCGCCACGAGGGTCGCGGCCCCGGCGGTGATGCGGGCGAGGTGGGCGGCGGTCTCCGGCATGGTGCGTTCCATGAAGAAGCGCCCGAACAGCAGGCGGCCGTCCTCGGGCGGCGCGTCGCCGTCCCCCCCGGCGAACGTCGCTGCGGCGATCCGAGCCCACATGTAGCCGATGGCGACGAGGCCGAACATGTGCATGTAGTCATAGGCGCCCGCGGCGGCATTGTCCGGGTCGCGCAGGCCGTGCTGCATGAACCACAGCGTCGCCTGCTGCAGGTGGTCGAGCCCCTGCTTCAGCGGCCCGAGAAAGGGCGCGAGGCGCGTATCGCCGGCACGCGCCTTGAGAAAACTCGCGACCTCCTTGGTGAAAGCCGTGAAGGCGCGTCCGCCGTCGCGCGGCAGCTTGCGGCCGACGAGATCGAGCGCCTGGATGCCGTTGGTGCCCTCATAGACCGCCGTGATGCGGGCGTCGCGCACGAACTGCTCCATGCCGGCCTCGACGATATAACCGTAGCCGCCGAAGACCTGCTGCGCCTCGATACAGTTGCGCACGCCAGTGTCGGTGAGGACGCCCTTGAGCACCGGCGTCATCAGGCCGAGCAGGTCCTCGGCGGCGTCGCGCGCCGCGGCGTCCGGCGAGCGCCGGGCGATGTCGGCCTTGAGCGCCGTCCACACCAGCAGCGCCCGCGCGCCGAGGTTGAAAGCGCGGATCGACATAAGCGCGCGGCGCACGTCGGGGTGGACGATGATCGGGTCGGCGGGCGCTTCCGGCGATCGCGGCGCCTTCAGCGCGCGGCCTTGCCGCCGCTCCTTCGCATAGGCCGCGGCATTCTGGTAGGCGACCTCGGACAGCGCCAGCCCCTGCGTCGCCACCCCGATGCGCGCCTGGTTCATCATCACGAACATGGCCTGCAGCCCGCGGCCGGCCTCGCCCAGCAGCTCTCCTTCGGCGCCGTCGTAGTCCATCACGCAAGTCGGATTGGCATGAAGGCCCATCTTTCGTTCGATCGAGCCGCAGAGCAGCGCGTTGCGAGGGCCGAGCGATCCGTCCGGACGAACTATCAGCTTGGGCGCGACGAACAGCGACAGGCCCTTGGTGCCGGCGGGCGCCCCCTCGATGCGGGCCAGCACGAGGTGGACGATGTTCTCGGCGAGGTCGTGCTCGCCGGCGGAAATGAAGATCTTCTGGCCGAAGAGCCGATAGGACCCGTCCGCCTGGGGAACCGCCTTCGTCCTGATCAGCCCGAGGTCGGTGCCGCATTGCGGCTCGGTGAGGTTCATCGTGCCGCACCAGGCGCCGGCGACGAGCTTGGGGACATAAAGCGCCTTCTGCGCCGCGCTCCCATGCGCCAGGATGGCCGAGCAGGCGCTCTGCGTCAGGCCCGAGACCATGGTGAAGGCCATGTTGGCCGAGGTGCAGAACTCGTTCACCATCGCGCCGACGGCGAGCGACAGCCCCTGGCCGCCGAACCCGGCATCGCCGGAGACCGCCGGCCATCCGCCCTCGACATAACGGTGATACGCCGCCCGGAACCCTGGCGGCGTCTCGACCGAACCGTCCTCGTGACGGCGGCATCCTTCGCGGTCGCCGCTCTGGTTCAGGGGCTGGAGCACCGTCTCGGCGAAGCGGCCGGCTTGCGTCAGCACCGCTTGCAGCGTTTCAGGCGAAAGGTCGGCGAGCCCCGGCAGCCCGGTCGATCCCTCCATCGGAAACACGCGATCGAGCAGGAAAGCGACCTCGGCGACGGGAGCCGTATAGCGGGGCATGGCGACTCGTGACGGTTCGGCGGGCGCGGAGAACCCGCGCGTCGAGCGTACCGCATGGTTTCGCCAAACAACGTCGCAACGATGGCGGCCCGGCGCTGCTCAGGCCTGCGTTTCGCCTCAGCTCGCCGGACGCAGGCGCCGACGCACCCGCTGCAATTCTCGGATTGCCTTCTCGACCGTCAGCCTCTGCTGCTCCAGATGGTCGATCTGCCGGGCGATCTGCTCCGCGTTGAGCGGCAATGATTCGCCGTCCGGGCTATCCGCGACGATCATGTCGCGGATCTCTGAGAGGGTGAAGCCGAGGAGCTTTCCCTTGAGGATCATTTCGAGCTTGTGGCGTTCACCGGGTCCGTAGAGCCGTACCGCGCCCTCGCGCCGCGGCCGGATCAACCCGCGGTTTTCGTAGAAGCGCAGGGCCCGCAGGCTGATGCGGTAGGCGCGCGCCATGTCGCCGATGGGCATCCAGGTGGGGCGCGAGGTGGCGGGAGCGGATTCGGGCGCGGTCGTCGCAGTCTGCAAGCTCATTGCCAAATCCGCCCTCGGAGATCCATGTCCTTTTTATACGATGAAGTGTAAAAAAACAACTATTAGTATCCATGGCTTTTGGATGTGAGGTCAGCCTCCGACCTGCTCCCTGGAGCCACCGCGGCCCCGCGCCGCTTCCGCATCGATGCGCGACCATCGGGCGGCCGTTTCTCGCAACGGAGACGTCGGCCATGTCGTGATCGGTCGTCTTCCCGGCGCCAAGTCTCCTCCGGTCCAGGTTGCGGTCGCAACGATCCCGATTGCCGGAACGGGATTGCCGCAATCCCTGATTGCAGCCTCTGCGGCGGCCTTAACCTGTTGTTTACCGCTTTCACAGAAAGTGAGGTTCACCGCGGCAAAAAGGCCTTCGGCACGGGGTTCACATTGCCAAATGCGTAACGATCGTTCCGATGCGGCGAAGACAGGCGGACCGCTGGCCGGTCAGGAGGCGGCGATGACGAAGTCGGTTCCGTGGAACAGCAAGGACGGAGGTGGCGAGCCTCGCAGGGCGACCGCCGCGGCCTCGCCCACCGGCTCCTCGGTCGAGGATTGGCTCGACGCCATGATCGCCGACCATATGTCGTCGTCGAGCCGCAACGGCGGCACGATGGCCGAGCGCCTTGCGCAAAAGGCGGCGCGGACGGCGGCTCCCGCCGTCCGTCTCGAGGTCGATCGCTATCTTGCCGCAACCGGAACGGATGGCATGGCGCTGCCGCAGACTTACATGGCCGCTGCCGTTCCGGCTGCGGACGACCTGCGCAACGGGACGGCGCTGCGGAGCATCTCGGATCGGCTGACGCGCTTCGAGCAGCAATCCTTTCGACCGACTGCCGAGGATCCCGACGCCCCGCCGTCCGGTCCCCCCGCTCGAGCGCCCCGATCCCTCTCGGTGCGCGACGCCATAGCCGAGATCGCCCGGCGGCAGGCCGCTCTCGACACGCCGAGCGGCGTTGAACCCGCCGCGCCGTCCGCCGCAGCCGCGTCGACACCGGCCGAGCTTGGCCTCTCCCGCCAATCCATCGGGGCGTTGGGGGAGGCAGTGTCGGCGCTCGAAGCGCGCCTTGCCGGGAGCCGCGGTCGTGCCGCCGCCTCCACGCGCCGGCGCGGTTCCGCGGCAGCGTCGCCGGGAGCCGGCGCCGGCGAGTCGCGGCCGCGCGCCGGCGCTCCTGTCGATGACGATACCGATGCCGCCTTCCAGGCGCTGTCCCGCGACCTTCGCGACGCCATGGCCAATATCGAGGCCCGCGATGTCGCGGTGGCACGCGGAGGTGAGGCCCCGCCACGCTCCACCTACCCGCCCGAGGGAGAGCAACTGCTCGGCGACATCCGCTCGCTGCTCGATCGCTTCCGTCCTGGATCGACGCTCGATTCGCTCGACCGGCGCATGCAGGACCTGTCGGAGCGGCTCGAGCAGCGGTTCGACTCGCCAGCCTCGCTGAGCCTGATCGAGAGTCTTTCCCACCGGGTCGAGGATATGCATGCCTCGCTCAAGGCCTCGGCGCCGGCGCCCGATATGCGGCAGATCGAGACGCTGATGCGCGGCGTCGCCAGCCGCATCGAGGACGCCCGCGACGCGTCCACCGATATCCAGGCCCTCGAAGGCATGGTCCGCCATCTGACCGAAAAGGTCGAGGCCACGCGGCTGCCGTTCGACGCCCGGGCCGTGAGCGGCCTCGAGTCGCAGATAGAGCGGCTCGCCGAACGGCTCGAGCGATCGGAGGCGAGCCTGTCCTCGCTCGATGCGGTCGAGCGCTCCCTGAGCGAGCTCTTCACCCAGATCGAGCAGACGCGCCACGCCACCATCGACGCTGCCGAGACCGCGGCGCGGACCGCGGCGCGCGACACGCTTCGGGCGGCGATGCAGCAGACCACCGCCGGTCCACGCTCCCCCGAGGGCGCGTCCCTGGCCGTCGAGAAGGTCGGCCAGGACGTGGTCGACCTGCGCATGCAGCACGAGGCAGCAGAGCGGCGCACCCAGGCGACCCTTGCCGGTCTCCACCAGACGATGGAGAAGCTGCTCGGGCACCTCGAGGGCCTCGACGTAGCCGGACGCAGGAGCGGCGAGCGGCCTTTAGCCCCGCCTTCGGCCGAGCCCATCGAGGCAGAGCCGGACCTGCGCTCGAGGGGGAGGCAGGCCGCCTTCGACGATCCACCGCCGGTCGAGCCGCGCCGCGAGAGCCGGGAGGCTCGGGCCGCGGATGTCGTCGTCGATCCGCTCGACAGCCTGATCGAGCCGCGTGCCGGGCGTGGCCGCGCCAGGCCGCCCGAGGGCGATGCCGCGGCGCGGATGCCGCGCGCCGGCGGCGCAGCCGTCGCGAGCCCGGGTTCGGTCCAGGCCGAGGGTCCCGCCAATTTCATTGCCGCCGCGCGGCGCGCCGCGCAGGCCGCGCAGGCCTCGGCCGCCGAAGCGCACGTGTCTCGCCGCGGCCGTGCACGGCCGGACGGCGCGCCGAAATCGAAGTTCTCCGCCTTGAAGACGCTCGATCAGGCCAAGGCCTATCTGGCGGCGCGGCGTCGGCCGGTGCTGCTCAGCCTTGCCGGGCTGGTGCTGCTGCTCGGCGCGCTCGAGATCGTCAAGGTGGGCATGGAACCGTCGTCCAAGGCGGAGGTCCCGATCGCCTCGTCGGCTCCGCCCGTCCCGGCCTCGGCCGATGCCGGCCGCAAGATCGCCGATGCGGCGCCGGCGGGCCGCGCCGACGACATTTCGCCGCTGACCGCAGCGCCTCGACCGGGAGCGGCGCAGGCGCCGCCCGTGGTGGTCGCCCCGGACACATCCTCCGCTGCCCCGACAATCGTCGCTCCGGCGGTCGATGCCCCCGGCGACAGCGCAGCCGACAAGCCGCCTCTGCAGGCCCGGCCCGGCAATCCGTTCCTCGCCGGCCTGGCGAATGGCGTCGCCGGACTGCCGGAAGGCCTGAAGAGTCTCGCCGACGCCGGCGATGCCGCTGCGGAATACGAGGTCGGCCTGCGGCTTGCGGAAGGGCGCTCCGTCGCGCGGGACCCGAAAGCCGCCGCGGACTGGCTGCAGAAGGCCGCTGCCCAGGGCCTTGCGCCGGCGCAGTATCGGCTCGGCTCGGCCTATGAGAAGGGGATCGGGGTGGCGCGCGATCCCGCCATGGCGATGACCCTTTATGGCCGGGCCGCGGAAGCCGGCAACATCCGCGCCATGCACAACCTCGCCGTGATGGCGGCCGAAGGGGCGGTCGGCAAGCCGGACTACGCCAAGGCCGCCACCTGGTTCGGCAAGGCGGCCGAGCTCGGCGTCAGGGACAGCCAGTTCAACCTCGCGATCCTCTACGCCCGCGGCCTTGGAATCGAACAGAACCTCGGCAAGTCCTATCTTTGGTTCGCGGTTGCGGCCGCCCAGGGCGACCAGGACGCCGCCAAGAAGCGCGACGACGTCGGAGTGCGGCTCGACGCGAAGGCCCTCGATGCCGCCAAGGCCGCCGTCGCGGCCTTCCGGCCGGAGACGCCGATCGCTGCCGCTAACGAGGTCGCGCCGCCCCCCGGCGGCTGGGACGCGTCGGCGCCCGCCAAGGCCGCGCCTCTCGGGCGGAAGGTGACGCTACCGAAGGGCGAAATGATGTAGCGGGCGGCCCGTCCCGTCACGACCTGAACGCCAACAAAAAGCCCGGCGGTGACGCCGGGCTCGGTGTTTTGGGCGGTCAGGCCGTCGGCTGAGGTTCCAGACCCGCTTCGGGGCCTGGCTTCGGCCGTCCCTTGCCGACATTGGGAACCGGGGAGGCGCGGGGCGGCGCCGGCTCGTCGCCCGTGTCGCGCACCGGCGGACGACCCTTCAGGATGCCGACGATCTCCTCGCCGCTCAGCGTCTCGTATTCGAGCAGGCCGCGGGCCAAGGACTCGAGATCGTTGCGTTTGCTGGTCAGGATCTCGGTCGCATGCGAAAGCCCGAGCTCGACGAGACGCCGGACCTCCGAATCGATCTTCTGGGAGGTCGATTCCGAGATGTTCTGCTGCCGCCCCATCGAATAGCCGAGAAATACCTCTTCCTGGTTCTCGCCGTACATGACCGTGCCGAGTTCATCGGAAAAGCCCCAGCGCGTCACCATGGCGCGCGCCAGCTTGGTCGCCTGTTCGATATCCGATTGCGCGCCGGAGGTGACCTTGTCCTTGCCGAAGATGATCTCCTCGGCGACGCGGCCACCCATCAGGACGGCGAGCCGCGAGGTCATCTGCTCGTAGCTCATGGAGAGCTTGTCGCGTTCCGGCAGCTGCATGACCATGCCGAGCGCACGGCCGCGCGGGATGATGGTCGCCTTGTGCACCGGGTCGGTCGCCGGGACGTTCAACGCCACGATCGCATGGCCGCCTTCGTGATAGGCGGTGAGCATCTTTTCCTGCTCGGTCATCACCAGGGTGCGCCGCTCGGCGCCCATCATGATCTTGTCCTTGGCGTCCTCGAACTCGCTCATCATGACGATGCGCTTGCCGCGCCGTGCCGCCATCAGGGCCGCCTCGTTGACGAGGTTCATGAGATCGGCGCCCGAGAAGCCCGGCGTGCCGCGCGCCACGGTCTTGAGGTCGACGTCGGGCGAGAGCGGGACCTTGCGCACGTGGACCTTGAGGATCCTCTCACGGCCGATCACGTCCGGGTTCGGCACGACGATCTGGCGGTCGAAGCGGCCGGGGCGCAGCAGCGCCGGGTCGAGCACGTCGGGGCGGTTGGTCGCGGCGATGAGGATGATTCCCTCGTTGGCCTCGAACCCGTCCATCTCGACGAGCAACTGGTTCAGCGTCTGCTCGCGCTCGTCGTTGCCGCCGCCGAGACCCGCGCCGCGATGCCGGCCGACGGCGTCGATCTCGTCGATGAAGATGATGCAGGGCGCGTTCTTCTTGGCCTGCTCGAACATGTCGCGCACGCGGCTCGCGCCGACGCCGACGAACATCTCGACGAAGTCCGACCCCGAGATGGTGAAGAAGGGGACGTTGGCCTCGCCCGCGATGGCGCGCGCCAGCAGGGTCTTACCCGTGCCGGGCGGCCCGACGAGCAGGACGCCGCGCGGGATCCGTCCGCCGAGCCGCTGGAACTTCTGCGGGTCGCGCAGGAATTCGACGATCTCCTGCAGATCCTCCTTCGCCTCGTCGACGCCCGCCACATCCTCGAAGGTGACACGGCCATGCGCCTCGGTCAGGAGCTTCGCCTTCGACTTGCCGAAACCCATGGCTTTTCCGCCGGCCCCCTGCATCTGCCGGGACATGAAGATCCACACGCCGATGAAGGCGAGCAGCGGCAGGCCGTTGACCAGCAGCGTCACCAGCCAGCTGTTGCCGTCGGAGGGCGGCTTGGCGGTGATCTGCACGTTCTTTTTGTAGAGGTTCTGCACCAGCGACGGGTCGTTCGGCGCATAGGTCGAGAAGGCGCGGCCGTCCGTATAGTGCCCGGTGATCTCCGAGCCCGCGATCGTCACCTCACGCACATGCGACTGGTCGACCTGGGTCAGCAGCTCGCTGAAGGTGATATCGGCCGTCTGCGGCCGCTGGCCGGGATTCTGGAACAGCAGGACCAGCGCCACCACCAAGAGGAAGATGATCACCCAGAGGGCGAAGTTCCGGAAGTTCGGATTCATTTCGGACCCGTGTAAAGCGTCGACGACCCAGGCGGTGCAAGATCACGCCACATCCGCCCCCGAGGGCACGCTGCTCGAGGCCTAATGTAGGCGGTTGGCCTCGCCTTGCCAAGGGAAGCCGCCGCGGCGCCATCGTTCACGCGTCGAGAGCGCCGCCGACCATGTGTCGGACGCCCATGCCGCGATGTCGCGGACCCTCTGGGGCGAGGTCGATCCGGCCGTTCGGCGCAAGGGTGATTCTGGCGCCGTGCAGCGTCCGCCGGAGCGGCCGTGCTGCCGCGAAGGCCTGGCCGAGATCCTCGGCGAGGGCTTCGAGCCGCGCCAGACGCGGCGGCCCGGGCTTGGCGAAATCGGTCAAGGCGGCCTCGAGCAGGCGCAGCCGGACGGCGGCGGGCGCGGCCATGAACGGGCCGCCCGCAAAGGCCTGGCGGCGCTCGGTGGCCTCGACGAGGCAGGCGCTCCGGCAGGCGGCAGAGGCCTCGTGCAGGGCGGCCTCGTCGCGGGCGAGCCTTGCGCCGAGCAGCGCCAGGGTCGCGGCGCCGAGCCCCTCGGCGGCGAGTTGCGGCAGCAGGCCGCGCAGGCGGGCGCGAGCGAAGCGCGGATCGGCATTGGCCGGATCCACGACATAGGGCCACGCCGCGGCCCGGCAGGTCGCGACGAGCCGCGCCTTGGGGACGCCAAGGAGCGGGCGGCACAGGAAAACCTCGCCGCGGCGGCTCATAGGCCGCATGCCGGCAAGCCCCGCCGGACCGGAGCCGCGCGCCAGGCGGAACAGGACCGTCTCGGCCTGATCGTCGAGCGTATGGGCGGTCACCAGATGGGTCGCACCGATCCGCGATGCGAGCGCCTCGAGAAGCGCATAGCGCGCCACTCGGGCGGCATCCTGGAGTCCGGTTCGCGGCTTGTCGCCGTCCCAGCGCAGCACATGGGCAGCGAGGCCGAGACTGGCCGCCTGCGTCACGACGTCACGAGCGATGGCGTCGGAGCCAGCCGCGAGCCCATGGTCGACGGTCGCGATGACGAGAGGCGGCAGGCCGGAGCGCGCCTGGAGCGCGGCCGCGAGCCGCATCAGCGCCACCGAATCTGGACCGCCCGAGACCGCGAGAACCAGAGAGGAGGCGTGACGCAGCGGCTCGAAGAGCGTCGCGGCTTCCGCCGTCGAGAGCGGCTCGGTCATACGCCGCACGATTGGCGCCGTTCAGCAGCGGGAGCGCTTGAGCTCGCGTTCGACGCCGGCGCGGACATCGGCGGAGGCCGACGGATATTTGCGGTCGACTTCCTGATAGGTGGCGCAGGCCTGTTCCTTGGCGCCGAGCGCGTTGAGCGCTACGCCGAGGCGCAGCATGGCATCGGGGGCGTGGTTCGACCGATTGTAGTCGGTCGACATCTTGAGGAATTGCTCCGCCGCCTCGCGCTGACGGCCGAGACGGGCGAAGCTCTCGCCGAGGAAATAGGTCGCGTCGGGGACGTATCTGTCCTTCGGATATTTGCCGAGAAAATCCTGAAAGCCGGTGATCGCGGCGTCGTACTGGCCGGACTTGTAGAGCGCGAAGGCCGAGTCGTAGTCGGCCCGCGTGCCGCCCGCCGCGCCGCCGCTCGTGCCGCGCAGGTCGGGCGCCGGCTCGAGCGAGGCCGTCCGGTCGGACGCTGCCGGCGTTTCCGTCGTGCGGGACGCCCCGCCGAGGCTGCTGGGGGTGAGGTCGAGCGGTGCGTGAGGCTGGCCGATCGAGGCCGTGGTTCCTCCGGGCGGTGCCGTGTGCGACTGGTCCGCGAGACGCGGCTTCAACGGTTCGCTGGGAGGGGTCGTGCCGAGGGGTTTCGGCGCTCCCGGCGCGCCGGGGGCCGCAGCGGGATCGAAGGCGTCGCCATGATGCGCGGGTCTGGTCGGGGTGGCGTCCGCGATGATGCTGTCGGCAGCCGCGGGTTCGGGCGGAACGACGGCGACCGCGGGCGCGTCGGGCGCAGCGCCGGCATCGCCGCGCTTCTGCGGCGCCGGGCGCGCGCCGCCGGGCGAGCGGCCTAGGTCCTGGAAACGGAAGTCGACGTCTTGGCTGAGCTTGCGCAGCTGATCCTCGAGCTTCTTGTTCTGGAACTGCAGTTCCTCGATCTGCCCGGTCATGGTGCGCAACCGGTCTTCGAGGCGGCTGATCCGGACCAGCAAGCCGGCATTGCTCTGCGCGTCGTCGACGGGAGGCTGGGCATCCGGGTCGTCCTGCGCCAGGATCAGCGGCGGAGAGCGGTCCCGCGGCTCGCCGGCTGCCGCAGGGTGGCAGGCGAGGGCGCATAAACCAAGAGCCGCTAGCGTCACGCGCAGGCGGAACGGAGCTGGAAACTGAGCCATCTTCTGTCCTTACGGTCCCGGTCGTCCGGTCGGCCGCAAGCCTAAACGCGAACCGGGCGGCGTGCCGCCCGATCCACAATCCCGCGGCCGGTCAGGATTGACCGCCGTTCAAGACGGTAACGGCGCGGCGGTTTTGTGACCAGCACGAAATATCGTTGCAGACCGCGACCGGCCGCTCCTTGCCGTAGCTGACCGTCTTGATCCGCGAGGCCGAAATGCCCTTGGCCACGAGGTAGTCCTTGGTCGACTGGGCGCGGCGGGCACCGAGCGCGAAATTGTATTCGCGGGTGCCGCGCTCGTCGGCATGGCCTTCGATGGTGAAGCTATAGCGCGGATATTGGGCCAGCCAGACGGCCTGCTTGTCGAGCGTGGCCTGCGCCGTGGTCGAAAGGTCCGTCTGGTCCGTCGTGAAGAAGACGCGGTCGCCGACGTTCTGCGCGAAATCCTGCGCGCTGCCCGGCACGGCCGCTCCGCCGGCCCCGTAGCCCGCGCCGAAAGCACCCGGCCCGTTGGTGTTGGCGGCGTCCTTGGCGCAGCCCGCCATCGCCACTGCGGCCACGACCGCCGCCGCGAGTCCCAGCCCACGCGCATACTGCAAAAGCTGCATTCCGTTCATCCTCGTTGATCGGCGATCGGCCGCGCCTTGGGTCATAGCGCTGCCTTGGTTAAACGAAGGTTCCGTCAACCTTGATCGCCGGTTCTTCCGATGCACGGCATTCGATGCATCTCGCGAGCGTGGTTAAGCCAGCGTTAATGGCGGCATTGCGGCTGCGCCCGCGCGGCCGAGGCATCCGGCGTGGCGCCGTGATATTTTTGTCTCAACGCGCCCGGAGGTCGGCGCCGGTCCGCTCGCTGGCGCGCCCCCGCAGCGCCCGCTCCGCCTCGACCATGTAGTCCCGCGTCACCGGCACCGCATCGATGGCGCGGGAGAGCTGCGCCTGGAACACCATGAAGCCGTAGTAGCGGAAACTCATCTCGCTGCCCGCGAGATAGAATTCCCACATCCGCCGGAACCGGTCGTCGTAGATCCCTTCGAGCTTGTCGGCCCGTTCGAGGAAGCGCTCGCGCCATGCCCGCAACGTGTCGGCATAGTGCAGGCGAAGGATCTCGAGGTCGGTGATCCACAGGCCGCTGCGCTCGATCGGCGTCATCACTTCGGACAGGGCCGGGATGTAGCCGCCGGGGAAGATATACTTGCGGATGAAGGAATTGGTCGGGGCCGGCCCGTGCATCTTGCCGATCGAATGGACGAGGGCGACGCCGTTCGGCTTCAGCAGACGGTTCACCTGGCCGAAATAGGTCTCGTACTGAGGTGGCCCGACATGTTCGAACATGCCGACCGACACGATCCGGTCGAAGCGATCTTGGAGCTGCCGGTAGTCGATCAGCTCGAAGGAGACCCGGTCGGCGAGCCCCTCCGCCTTCGCCCGCTCGCGGGCCACCGCCAGCTGCTCCTTCGACAGCGTTATGCCGAGGACGCGGACATCCTCCGCCTTGGCGATCGAGAGCGCCAGGCCGCCCCAGCCGCAGCCGATGTCGAGGACGCGCTGCCCCGGCTTGAGCAGCAGCTTGGCGATGATGTGCTGCTTCTTGTGAACTTGCGCCTGATCGATCGTCTCTTCGGGGCTGCGGAAATAGGCGCATGAATATTGCAGGTCCTGATCGAGGAACATGCGGTACATGTCGCCCGACAGATCGTAGTGATGCGCCACGTTGCGCCGTGACGCCCGCAAGCTGTTGCGATGCAGGATGACGCTGAGGCCTCGCGTGGCGAGGCGCTGCCAGGCTGTCTCGCCGGGCGGCCGCTGGGCGATGTTGAAGCCCACGAGCGCCAGGAGATCCCACATCGTGCCCTGTTCCATCTCGACGTCGCCATCCATATAGGCCTCGCCGAGATAGAGGTCGGGATTGAGCGCGAGCTTGAGCGCCGTCGCGCGGTTCTTGATCCTGATCACGACGTCGAGCCGGCTTTCGGGATGGCTCGGATCGATCGTGCCGACGCTGATGGTTTCGCGCGGCAGCCTGACCGTCAGCCGGCCGAACGTGATCAGATGATCTAGCTTTGAAGAGAGCATGGCGAACCCGGATTTGCCCGCTCGGCTGGCGAGAGGTTCCGTGCTCAATGGACGTCCGCTGAATTCACGCCACGCCAGAACCGAAAGCGGATTGTTTCGGCTCATGAGTTTGTCCACCGTGGCGTGAACGTCAATAGGGCTCGTGGCTGCCGGAGCAGGTTCTGAACGCTTTCGTCTGAAACAGCACACTCGAGCGGCGCGGCCGTGGCGTCGGCGGCCGTCGGTCAGAAGTCGAAGCCCGCGACATTCTGCCTGGTGAAGACGAAGGGCATGCCGAGCAGGATATCGCTGCCGTCGATGACGGCAAGCCGGCCGAGGCGTCCCGCCTCGACCGAGACGTCGCCGGGCTTGAGCGTTCCATCGGCCACGGCGCGCAGCACGTAGACGGCCGCATAGCCGAGGTCGACCGGATTCCACAGGACCGCCGCCTCGACGCAACCCTTCTCGATATAGGATCGCATCGCCCTCGGCGTGGCGAGCCCCAGGATCGCGACCTTGCCGCACTGGCCGGCCTCGGTCACCGCTTCGGCAGCCGCGGGGGTGGCGACGGAGGTCAGCGCCAGGATGGCGCCGAGCGAGCCGCCGTGACGGCTCATCAGCGCCTGCGCCTCGTCGAACGAGGCGACGTTGTCCTCCTGCGCTTCGACCGTTTCGAGCCACACGAGGTTCGGATGGCATTTTCCCGCATAGGCGGCCATCTCGGCGATCCAGCGCGCCTGGTTCGGCGCCGCGAAGCTCGACGTGACGATGGCGAAGCGGCCCGTCTCGCCGATCTGGCGCGCCAGCTCGTCGATCAGGACCTTGGCAATGCCGTTGGGCTCGGCCTGGTCGACGAACCATTGCCGCGCCTCGGGCTCGGCATCGGCATCGTAGCCGACGACGTCGGTGCCGGCCGCGAGGGCCTCCTTGAGCGCGCCGGCGACGGCGGCCGGGTCGTCGGCGGCGAACAGGACCGCGTCGACCCTGTCGGAGACGGCTTGCTGCACGATGTCGGCCTGGGCGGTGGCATTCGGCGCATGCGGCGGCCGGGTCAGGACGGTGACATTGCCGAGATCGTGCGCCGCATCCTCCATGCCCTTCTGCGTCTCGGCGAAATAGGCATTGCCGGCGACCTTGGGGACGTTGACGACGCGCAGCGGCTGTCCGGCCCGGTCCGGCGGGTTGGATGGCCTGCCTCCGTTGTAGGGCATGAGGTTGCGCGCCGTCGTCGCGACGCCGCAGCCGAGCGGGTTCGTCGCGAGCTGATCGCCTCCGGTCCAGGCGGGGTCGGCGGCCGCGGTCCGGCAGGCGAACACGAGGGCCAGCATGACGACGGCGATGCGCATCGGCGATCCCCCTTCGGCTTTCGGCGGCCGGCATGGTTTTATAGTCAATGCGCCGCGCCCGCTTCGGTTCGCGAATCATCGGCCTATGCGTGCGCGCCGGGCTTGAGCATGTTCGACTGTCGCCGAACTGCTGCAGCTCTTAAGCGCCAGCATTTTCATCGGGATGGACTCGCAATGCGATTCCGTCTGATCCGACACCGCTCGAGGCATCGGCATCATCTCGTCGCGACCGGGCGAGGGCGATGACCCGTCGCCACGCTGCGCTCTCAGGCCAGCAGCGGACCCCAGGCCGGATCCGACGCGCCGGCGGGCGTCGGCACCACGAACTCGCCGCGCGCGAAGATGTCGGACATGAAGATCTTCGAGGCGCCGCCATTGCCGGGGTCGCGGAAATACATGACGTAGAGGCCGTTCGGCGCCCAGGTCGGCCCCTCGTTGTGGAATCCCGAGGTCAGGATGCGTTCGCCGGACCCATCCGGCTTCATCACGCCGATGGCGAACTGGCCGCCGGCCTGCTTTGTGAAAGCGACGAGGTCTCCCTTGGGCGACCAGACGGGCGTGGAATAGCGCCCGTCGCCGAAGGAGATGCGCTTGGCGCCGCCGCCGCCGCCGGCCCCCATGACGTAGATCTGCTGGCTGCCGCCGCGATCGGATTCGAAGACGATCTGACTGCCATCGGGCGAATAGGAGGGCGAGGTGTCGATGGCCTGCGTCGTGGTCAGGCGCGTGGTCTGGTGCGACGCGATGTCGAGCACGAAGAGGTTCGAGGCCGCGCCTTCCTCGATCGACATGGCGACCTTCTGCCCGTCGGGCGAGAAGCGCGGCGCGAAGGTCATGCCGGGAAAGTTGCCGACCGTCTGGCGCTGCCCCGTCTCGATGTTCATCAACAGGACCTGGGGATCGCTGTCCGCGAAGGACATGTAGGCGATCTCCTGCGACGTCGGCGAGAAGCGCGGCGTCACGACGAGATTGTCGCCGCGGGTCAGCATCTTCACGTTGCCGCCATCCTGGTCCATGATGGCGAGCCGCTTGCGGCGCCGCTCCGGCGAACCGGTCTCATCCACATAGACGACGCGCGAGTCGAACCATCCCTTCTCGCCGGTGATGCGGGTGAAGATCGCATCCGACACGATATGGGCGACGCGCCGCACGTTCGAGGCGGCGGTCGTATATTGCTGGCCGGCGACCTGCTGACCGCTGCCGATGTCCCACAGCCGGAAATCCGTGACGAGGCTGTCGCCGTTGCGGTTGACGCGGCCGGTGACGAGGAATTGCGCCGGGGTCGCCTTCCAGGCCGGCAGCTGCGGCGAATCGGGATCGGCGCTGGGCTCGGCGAAGCTCTTCGGATCGAGCGGCGACAGATAGACCGACCGCTTGAAGTTGTTGTCGATGATGCCGGTGACCTTGGCCGCCTCCCCGCCGCCCGCGAAGGGGGCGACGGCGATCACCACGGGGGTGAAATTGCCGCCAGGACGGATGTCGAGATAGCGGTCGTCGGCCTGTGCCGGGCCGAAGGACGAGAAGCTGGCGGCGGTCAGCAGCGTGGTCGCCAGGAAGGCGCGGCGGTTCAGGCGAGTCATTCGGTCTATCCTCGGGCGAACAGGGTCGCGAAGGCCGGCGGCCGTTTTTGGAGATGGCCTCAGCCGGCCATGTCGACCGGGTCGAAGCGCAGCACGCGCCCCTTCCACTGGTCGTAATAGGGGGCGTATTGGGCCGGAATCCTTAACGGATTGCAGCGCCGCACCGCCCGCATGGCGCTCTCCGCCAGGTTGCGCATCGCAGGATCGGACGGCGGGTTGATCAGCACGGGCTCGCCCATCAGGCCGCCGTCCTCCGAATAGAGCACCTTGATCTGCGGCACGTATTTGGTCGGGCCATCGAGCCCCAGATAGCTCCAGCACTGCTTGTATTGATCTTCGAGAAGGCCATCGAGCTGATCCCAAAGCGATGCCGCCATCTTCTGGGCCGCGCCGCTCTCGCTGCCCGCGACGCGGGTCTTGCTGATCTGGCGGCCGATCGAGGCCGTCTGCGCGGGCGCCTCCCTCGACAGCAGCCGCGAGATGTCGGTCAGGTCGAACTGCCGCTGGTCCGGCTGGGTGTCGGCCGGCTTCGGATGCGCCGGGACCCTGTGGACGGCTGGCTTGGGCGTCGGCTGCTCGATCAGTTTCGCCAGCTGATCGAGCTTCGGCTTCTCCGGCCGCGGCTTTACGGGCGGCTTCGGCAAAGGCTTCTGCTCGGCCATTTTCGAGGGTTGGGGCTTCGGCGGCGGAGGTTTCGGCGGCGGCACCGGCGCGACGACCTCGGCATCGGGGATTGGTCGCGGCGGCGGCTCGGGCACGGGAGGCGGCGGCGGTTGCGTCTGCGGCGGTTCGGGCGGCAATGGCACGGGAGGCGCCTCGGCCATGGCAGGTCGCGGCGGCGGCTCGGGGGCCGGCGGCGGGGGGTCGGGCGGGGTCTGCACGGCCTGGTCGGGGGTCGGCGGCGTCGGGTCCGGCGCCGGATCGGGGGGCGCGGGTGGCGGCGGCGGCGTCACGTCCTTCTCGGCGACGGGTTTGGTGACGGGCTTGGAGTCGATCTTGTCGGCGACCTTGTCGGCTTGCGGCGGCGCGTCGGCGACGACATCCTTCACGGTCTTGTCGCCGCGCATCACCTGCTGGAACTCGGTGTTCGTGATGGTCTCGATCGGCACGGCCTCGTGCGTCTCGGGAATCTGGGCCGGCGCGAAGGTGACGAACAGCAGGACCAGCGCCGCCGCGTGGACCGCGACGGACAGCACGATGCCGGGATCTGACACGGACAGTTTCAAGCCTGGTCCGCCCTTACTTTTCCTGGTCGGTGACAAGCGCAACGCGCTTGTAGCCGGCCGCGGTCACGACGCTCATCACCTCCGCGACCCGGCCATAGTTCACGGCCTTGGAGCCGCGCAGGTAGATCCTCTCGTCGAAACCGTCCTTGGCCAACTCCTGAAGCTTGCCCGGCAGTGCGTCGAGCGTCACCGGCTGGTCGGCGAGATAGATGTCGCCCTTGTCGTCGATGGCGACCGACAGCGGCTTCTGCTCGACCTTCAGCTCGCCCGCCGACGTCTTCGGCAGGTCGATCGGCACGCCGCTGGCAAGCAGGGGTGCCGCCACCATGAAGATGATCAAGAGGACCAGCACGACGTCGATGAACGGCGTCATGTTGATCTCGGCCATGGCGCCGTAGCGCGGCACGCCACGCCGCCGCCGTCCGCCCTTGCTTCCCCCGGCCGAAACCGACATGCCCATGCTTCAGGTCTCCGGAGCGGCTGCCTGGATCACGCCGCGCGGTCCCGCTCGCCGCCGACGTGATGATCGATCTGCCGCGACAGGATCGACGAGAACTCGTCCGCGAAGCTCTCCATGCGGGCCTGGCACTTGGCGACGATGCCCTGCAGATTGTTGAAGAAGATGAGCGCCGGTATGGCGGCGAAAAGACCGATCGCGGTGGCGAGCAGCGCCTCGGCCAGGCCCGGCGCGATGACGGCGAGCGATGTGTTCTTCGAGGCGGCGATCGAGCGGAACGAGGTCATGATGCCCCACACAGTGCCGAAAAGCCCGACGAAGGGGGCGGTGGAGGCCACCGTCGCGAGCACGATGAGGTTCGCCTCCAGCTTCTCGACCTCGCGCGCGATCGAGACGTCGAGGACCTTCTCGAGCCGCGCATGCAACCCCATGAAGGAGGTGCCGACGTTCTGGAACGAGCGCTTCCATTCGCGCATCGCGGCGACGAACAGGGTCGCCATGCCGACCGTCGGATGCTGCGACAGGTTGACGTAGAGCTCTTCCAGCGACTGCCCCGACCAGAAGGTCTGCTCGAACCCGTCCATCGCCTTGCGGACCTTGGCGAACAGGATCGCCTTGTTGATGATGATGGCCCAGCACCAGACCGAGGAGCTCAAGAGGCCGAGCATGATCACCTTCACGATCAGGCTGGCGTTCCAGAACATGCCGAGGATCGTCACTTCGGCGATCGGGGTGGCGGAAGCGGCGGCGGCGACGTCTGCGGGGTTCATGCGGTCGGGGTCCTCGCGCTTCGTTCGCGCTTCTCGTCGGAGAGCTAAGGTGTCCTGCGGTGAAAATCGGTCATTTCTGCGGCTTTGCCGACACACTCAAGCCTAATCGAGCGAACTCGATCAATCGTCCCGCACCGTTAACGCACGGTTAACGCGATCGCGGAATTTCGTCGATCGCGGCACCGGCCGATGCCCGCGCCAGCCGCGCCGCGATCTCGCCCGGCAGGCGGGCGACCCGACCCTCCGCCATGGCGGCGATCTTGACGGTCGCCTCGGTCAGCAGATCCGCCCCGCGCGTAAGCCGCTGGCGCATGACCAGGGACGCCCGGCCGAGTGTCACGCAATCCGTCTCGACCTCGATGAGATCGTCCATCCGGGCCGCCTTGCGGAAATCGATCGTCATGTGGGTCACGGCGAAGGCGAGCGGCCGGCCGCCGGCGAAAAGTTCCGCCTGGCCGATGCCGAGGGCGCGCAGGAATTCCGTGCGCCCGCGCTCGAAGAAGCGCAGGTAGCTCGCGTGGTAGACGACCCCGGAAAAGTCCGTGTCCTCGTAATAGACCCGGACGGCGAGGCGATGCGGGGCCATGTCAGTCGCCGGCGTCCTGCGCCTCCGCGCCGAACAGCCCGTATTGCTCGGCGAGGGTCTTGGGCTGGGCGAGGCCGAGATGGCCGAAGGCATGCGGGGTGAGCAGCCGGCCGCGCGGCGTGCGCTGCACGAAGCCGAGCTGGATCAGGTAGGGCTCGATGATGTCCTCGATGGCGTCGCGCGGCTCCGATAGCGCCGCGGCGAGAGTCTCGACCCCGACCGGGCCGCCGCCGAAGGAAAGCGCGATGATGTTGAGGTAGCGACGATCCATCGTGTCGAGCCCGACATGGTCGACATCGAGCAGTTGCAGGGCCTTGTCGGCGGCGGCTCGCGTAATGGTCTCGGCGCCGTCGACGATGGCGAAGTCGCGCACCCGGCGCAGCAGGCGCCCGGCGATGCGCGGCGTGCCGCGCGCGCGCCGCGCGATCTCGTTGGCGCCGTCCTTCGCGATGCCGATGCCGAGCACCCGCGCGCCGCGCCGCACGATGCCTTCGAGCTCGGCGACGGTGTAGAAGTTGAGCCGCACCGGGATGCCGAAGCGGTCGCGCAGCGGCGTCGTCAGCAGGCCCGCCCGGGTCGTCGCGCCGACGAGGGTGAACCGGGCAAGGTCGATCTTGATGGCGCGCGCCGCCGGCCCCTGGCCGATGATGAGGTCGAGCTGGAAGTCCTCCATGGCCGGGTAGAGGATCTCCTCGACCGCTGGGTTCAGCCGGTGGATCTCGTCGATGAACAGCACGTCGCGCTCCTCGAGCCCGGTGAGCTGCGCCGCGAGGTCGCCCGCCTTGGCGATGACCGGGCCCGACGTCGATCGGAAGTTGACGCCGAGCTCGCGCGCGATGATCTGCGCCAGCGTCGTCTTGCCCAAGCCCGGCGGTCCGACGAAGAGCACGTGATCGAGCGCCGTGCCCTGGATCTTGGCCGCGTCGATGAACACCTTGAGGTTCTTGCGCGCCGCCTCCTGCCCGGTGAAATCCGCGAGCGACAGCGGCCGGATCGAGGCGTCCTGGTCGTCGGGCCGTTTCTCGGGATTGATCAGGCGGCGGGGCTGGCTGGGCACGCGGGCTCCGGCTGGTTTGGATCGAGCATCGTGCTATGCTGGAACGGCGCGAAAAAGGCCAGCGCGACGGAATGCGAGCCGATGCCCCGTCCTTCGGACCAGTTCGATTACATGGACCTCGACGATTTCGAGGAACTTCTGGTCAAGCCGGGCGACGGCACGGCACTGTTGCGCAACCGGCCCTCCACCCATTGCGCAGCTTAAACGCGTTAGCCCGGTGCCACGATCCGCTCGACCTTGAGGTCCTTTTCATGGGCACGAGCCTCGGCGAGGTCGTGCGCAGCCTGCATCCGCAGCATTGTATCGGCACGCAAGCCGAACGCCTTCTCGAACCTGATCGCCATCTCGGCCGTAGGCCGGCCCTGCCGTTCAGCAGGCTGCTCATGGTCTGACGAGTGACGCCAAGCTTCTCAGCCGCGACGGTGACATTCAGCCCATGAGGCTCGACGATCTCGGCCTTAAGCCACGCGCCCGGGTGGATGGCGAAGCTCGGGTGAAGCGTGATAGCCATCAGTGATAATCTTCCAGGTCCATGTCCTCGATCGCGAGGGCCTCGTTGACGCGAAACGTCATTCGCCAGTTCTTCGTCACCGTGAGCGACCAATCTCCTTCCCGGTCGCCCGTTAGCTTGTGCGCCCCGTAGTTGGGCTCGCTCCTCAAGCTTGCAGCGGTGGTGCCAATCGTGCTTACCCCTCCAGCATGAGCCCTTCACCTCGCGCCTTCGTCATCGGCCATCCGATCGCCCATTCCCGCTCGCCGATGATCCACGGCTTCTGGCTCGAGCAGCATGGACTCGACGGTGCCTACGAGAAGATCGACGTACCGCCGGAGGCGTTGCGCGGCTTTCTGGCCTCGCTTCGAGCCCACGGATACCGGGGTGGCAACGTCACCGTGCCGCACAAGACCGAGGCGTTGCGGCTCGCCGGTGGGCGCGATGCCGCGGCCGAGGCCATCGGCGCCGCCAATACGCTCTGGTTCGATGGGGACCGGCTCGTCGCCGGCAATACGGATGCCGCGGGCTTTCTCGGCAGCCTCGATGCCGAGGCGCCCGGTTGGGACCATGGCGCCGGCCGGGCGGTCGTGCTCGGGGCAGGGGGCGCGGCCCGGGCGGTCGTCCATGCGCTCCTCGCGCGGGGCTTCGCCATCGACCTCGTCAACCGCACGCCCGACAAGGGCGAGGCACTGGCGCGGGATTTCGGCACCGGCGTGCGGGCTCATGGTTTCGCCGAGTCCGCGCGCCTGCTCGGCGCGGCCGGCCTTCTGGTGAACACGACCTCGCTCGGCATGGCGGGCCAGCCGCCGCTCACCCTCGACCTCGGCAGGCTCGAGCGCGATGCCGCCGTCTGCGACATCGTCTATGTGCCGCTCGAAACGGGGCTCATGCGCGCGGCGCGGCAACGCGGTCACAGGGTCGTCGGTGGCCTGGGCATGCTGCTGCACCAGGCGGTGCCGGGCTTCGAACGCTGGTTCGGCGTCCGGCCCTCGGTGACGCCGGAGCTGCGCGCGCTGATCGAGGCGGACATCCGCGCCAAGCCCTGACTCGGGGTTGCCGTTTTATGGCTCCCTCTCGGGTCGCGGTAAGAACGGCGGATTACCCTGCGGACCCCTCATCCGTCGCCGCGTTCCGCGCCGACACCTTCTCCCGCAAGGGGAGAAGGGCGCCAGCGTTGCAGGACGAGGCTCTTCCCTTCGCCCCTTGCGGGAGAAGGTGGACGTTGCGAAGCAACGGCCGGATGAGGGGACCTTCCGTCTCAATCGTCCGACTGGCTGGCGATCACGAAGCTGCGGTCCACCGGCGTCCAGATCACTCCGAGGTCGAGGACGTCCCCCTGGTGGTATTCGACCTTGCCGGCGAGATAGACGTCGCCGCGCTGCTCGGAAGCGCGGAGATAGTCCGCCGCATCCGTCGCCATGGCCTTCCGGACCGTCTCGGCCTTGCCGCGGTCCCAATGGAAGGCGCTCGTCAGCGCGGCGTCCTGGAAGGCGTTGAAGTCGGTCACGGCCTTGTCCTTCGGCGGCGCCTTGATGCGCAGCTCGAAGCGAAGGAACTCGTCGCCGTTGCATTTCAGCGTGCCGTCGAGGTCGGCATTGGTGGCGAGCACATAGATGTCGACGCCGGGGAGGATGTCGCCGAAGCCTCGGCTGATGGTCAGCGGTCGCTCGAAGGAGGCGCGGTAGCCGCCGGCGGCAGGAGAGAAATCCTTCATGAAGGCGGCGCAGCCCAGGGGAGGCGCCTTGACGGTCGCGGCAGCGAGCGGCGTCGCGAAAGCGCAGGCCACGAGACCGATCAGTGCCGCACCAGCCTTCATGATCCGCTCTCCGCCACGTCCCGCCTCCTCGTACCAGCCGGAGCTTAACCGTCCATCTTCAGGGCGGCGATGAAGGCTTCCTGCGGGATCTCGACCTTGCCGAACTGCCGCATCTTCTTCTTGCCCGCCTTCTGCTTCTCGAGCAGCTTGCGCTTGCGGGTCACGTCGCCGCCGTAGCACTTTGCGGTGACATCCTTGCGCAGGGCTCGAATGGTCTCCCGCGCGATGATCTTGCCGCCGATGGCCGCCTGCACCGGAATCTGGAACATGTGCGGCGGGATCAAATCCTTGAGCTTCTCGACCATGGCCCGGCCGCGCATCTCGGCCCGGTCGCGATGCACCAGCATCGAGAGCGCATCGACCGGCTCGGCATTGACCAGCACCTGCATCTTGACGAGGTCGCCGGGCCGGTAGTCGATGATGGCATAGTCGAACGAGGCGTAGCCCTTCGAGATCGACTTCAGCCGGTCGTAGAAATCGAACACCACCTCGTTCAGCGGCAGCTCGTAGGTCAGCATGGCGCGCTTGCCGACATAGTTGAGGTCGATCTGGATGCCGCGCCGGTCCTGGCAGAGCTTGAGGATCGCGCCGAGGTAGTCGTCCGGCGTCAGGATGGTGGCCTTGATCCAGGGCTCGCGGATTTCGAGCACCTTCATCACGTCCGGCATGTCGGCCGGGTTGTGCAGGTCGATGCTCGAGCCGTCGCGCAGGGCGAGCTGGTAGACGACGGAGGGCGCCGTGGCGATGAGGTCGAGGTTGAACTCGCGCTCGAGCCGCTCCTGGATGATCTCGAGGTGCAACAGCCCGAGGAAGCCGCAGCGGAAGCCGAAGCCGAGTGCCGCCGAGCTCTCCATTTCATAGGAGAAGCTCGCATCGTTGAGGCGCAGCCGTCCCATGGCGGCGCGCAGGTCGTCGAAATCGGCCGCATCGACCGGGAACAGCCCGCAGAACACCACCGGTTGCGCCGGCTTGAAGCCGGGCAGGGCCGAGGCGGTCGGGCGGCGCGGCTCGGTGATCGTGTCGCCGACGCGCGTATCGGCCACGTCCTTGATCTGCGCCGTGATGAAGCCGACCTCGCCGGGCCCGAGCGCCTCGACATTGACCATCTTGGGCTTGAACACGCCGATCCGATCGACCTCGTAATGGGCGCCGGTGCCCATCATCAGGATGCGCGACCCCTTCTTCAGCGAACCGTCGATGACGCGCACGAGCACGACGACGCCGAGATAGGCGTCGTACCAGCTGTCGACCAGCAGAGCCTTCAGCGGCGCCTTCTCGTCGCCTTGCGGCGGCGGCAGCTTCGTGACGATCGCCTCGAGCACGCCCTCGATATTGAGCCCCGTCTTGGCCGAGATCAGCACCGCCTCGGACGCATCGATGCCGATCACGTCCTCGATCTGCTCGCGGATGCGCTCGGGCTCGGCCGCCGGCAGGTCGATCTTGTTCAACACCGGCACGATCTCGTGGCCGGCATCGATCGCCTGGTAGACGTTGGCGAGGGTCTGCGCCTCGACGCCCTGGCTGGCATCGACGACGAGCAGCGACCCTTCGCAGGCGGCGAGCGAGCGCGACACCTCGTAGGCGAAGTCGACGTGGCCGGGCGTATCCATCAGGTTCAGCACATAGCTCTTGCCGTCCGCGGCCTTGTAGTCGAGCCGCACCGTCTGGGCCTTGATGGTGATGCCGCGCTCGCGTTCGATATCCATCGAATCGAGCACCTGCTCGACCATGTCGCGCTCGGCGACCGTGCCCGTGGTCTGGATCAGCCGATCCGCCAGGGTGGACTTGCCGTGGTCGATATGGGCGACGATGGAGAAATTGCGGATGCGGTCGAGACTATGGGTCGTCATGGCGCCGCAATAGCAGGGGCGTGCTGCTTTGCCCAGGGGCGCCCAGCCTTTCACAAGGCATGGGCTCCGGCTAGACTGGATCGGTCGTCGCTCTTTCGAAAGACGCGCCATGCCGATGCGCCTCCTGCGATCGATTGCCCTCGCCGCCTGCCTTCTCGCCTCCGGCGCCGCCGCCGAGACCCTGGCGCTGCCCGACAGGCTGATCGGCCTCGCCTCGCCGCAGGGCGAGGCGCTCCTCAAGGAGACGCCGGCGCTCGACGCCTACGGGCCCATCAGCATCAATTTCGTCACTCAGAAGACGCAGGCCTATTGCGGCGTCGCCAGCATGGTGATCGCGTTGAACGCCCTGAACGTGCCGGCGCCGACCAGCCCCGAATACAAGCCCTATGCGACCTTCACCCAGGACAACGTGCTCGACGAACGCACCAATGCCGTCCTGCCGCGCGACGTGCTCGATCATCATGGCATGACGCTCGACCAGCTCGGCGGGTTGCTCGGGATCCACGGCGTCAAAGTCGAGATCCATCACGCCGCGCCGGGCGGCCTCGACGCCTTCCGCAAGACGGCCGCCGAGGACCTCGCGACCGCCGACCACGTCGTCATCGTCAACTACCTGCGCAAGGCGCTCGGACAGCAGCTCGGCGGCCATATTTCGCCGCTCGCGGCCTATGACGCCCGGGCCGACCGCTTCCTGATCCTCGACGTAGCGCGCTACAAATATCCGCCCGTCTGGGTCACGGCCTCGGACCTCTTCGACGCGATGAACACCACCGACGCCGACAACGATAATAAGACCCGGGGCTATGTGCGCGTCTCCGTCGCGCCGCCCAAGGCTCCGTCGCCATAGGCAGCAAAGGTTCGCCGGCCGACGCGGACCGCCTCACGCCGCCAGCCGCGTCCGCCGGTCGAGCTCGCCGATGCCGATCCGGCCGGCGAGGAAATCGTCGAACATCGCCTGCATGGCCGACGAAACGGCATGCCCGGCGGTGCCTGCGGCGAGCATCGCCTCGCGCACGATCGCGGCCCGGTCGGGGTCGCCGATCGCCTGGAGAAAGCGCAAGGCGTCGCCGTCGATGACCGCCGCGGTCAGGCGTCCGGACCGGTAGGCGCCGGTATCGATCGACACGCGATTTAGCCGCACCACCGGCTCGTCGCCCATGATCGTGTGGCCATGGAAGACGCGGCGGGGCAGGGGTCCCTCATGATCCAGGAAGTCCGCGCGAATCCAGGTCAGGTCCTCCTCAGTCTGGGCCTCGATCGCGACGCCCGGGCGGATGCCGGCATGGACGAAGAGGTTGCGGCCATCGTCGTGCGTCAGAGGGAGGCCCGCCAGGAAGGCTGCATGGCGGCGCAGGTCCGCGGCATGATCGGCGCCGTCGCGGCGATAGCTCAGGATGGCGTGCCGGTGGAGCTGCCACGCCCAGTCGGGCAGGCCGGTGCCGAGCGTGATCGCCCGGACGAAGAGCTCGTCGTGGTTGCCGCGCAGGCAGACGAAGCGGTCGATCGGTCGCCTGGGACCGGCGATCAGCCGCTCGACGACGCCGTAGGAGGAGGCGCCGCGATCCACGTAATCGCCCGTGAAGACGATCTTGGCGGCGGCGCCCTGGAAAGCCGCATCCGCCTCGACGTGGTCGAGCAGGTCTTCGAGCAGGTCGAGGCGGCCGTGGATGTCGCCAATCGCATAGGTGAGGTTCTTCATATCGCACTGCATCTAAAGCGCCGAACGCTGCGGTGCAAGCAAAGGCTCAGCCGCGCTCAGCGTTCGAAGAAGAAGAAATCGGGGCGGGTGCGCCGCCACTCGGCCTGCCGGTCGTGATTCTGCTGGCGCATCATTCCGAACTTCACGCAGGCGGCGCGATCACCGTGGTTGCAGAGCTGATGGAAGCCGATCAACTGGGCTTCGCGCGCATCCTGGGCGGCGGCCGGCAGGGCTGCGCCGGCGAGGACGGCAGCGAGGGTCGCGAGAGCGAGAACGGGTTTGCGCATCGGTCGTCTCCTGTTCGGCCCGGAGAAAAGCCGGGACGATGGAGACTCGCTCGGAGCGGCTTTACGCGCCCTGAATTCTGCGATCATTTGCGGTTCATGCCGGCCGCCGGAACGGCAACGTGCATTCCCGGCGCGCCGCGCTATTTTGGAGGGGCCGCGCCCGACGCCGGGCGTCCAATCATAGGGGATGGGGAATGCAGGCCCTGGTGCTCGAAGACATCCGCAAGCTGTCGCTGCGCGACATCGCGCTCGACGATACGGTCGGTCCGACCGACGTGAAGATCGCGGTCGACACGGTCGGCATCTGCGGCAGCGACGTCCACTATTATACCCATGGGCGCATCGGTCCTTTCGTGGTGAAGGAGCCGATGGTGCTCGGCCACGAGGCGGCCGGCACCGTCGTCGAGGCCGGTCGCGACGTCTCAGGCCTCAAGCGCGGCGATCGGGTCTGCATGGAGCCGGGCATTCCGGACCTGACCTCCCGCGCGTCGAAGCTCGGGCTCTACAATGTCGATCCGAGCGTCAGATTCTGGGCGACGCCGCCGATCCACGGCTGCCTGACGCCGACCGTCGTCCATCCGGCCGCCTTCACCTTCAAGATGCCGGACAGCGTCAGCTTCGCCGAGGGGGCGATGGTCGAGCCCTTCGCGGTCGGGCTGCAGGCCGCCGTGAAGGCGAAGATCGCGCCGGGGGACCTCGGCGTCGTCATCGGTGCCGGGCCGATCGGCATCATGGTGGCGCTGGCGGCGCTGGCGGGCGGTTGCTCGCGGGTCGTCGTCGCGGACCTCGTCGCCGAGAAGCTCGAAATCGCCGGCACCTATTCGGGCGTCGTGCCGGTCAACATCCGCGAGCGGCCGCTCGCGGAGGCGGTGGCCGAGGCGAGCGACGGCTGGGGCGCCGACGTGGTCTTCGAGGCCAGCGGCTCGCCCAAGGCCTTTGCCGGAATTTTCGACCTGCCGCGGCCCGGCGGCTGCCTGGTGCTGGTCGGCATGCCGGTCGCGGCGGTCGAGGTGGATATCGTGGCCGCCGCCGCCAAGGAGGTGCGGATCGAGACGGTGTTCCGCTACGCCAACGTCTTCGACCGGGCGCTGGCGATGATCGCCTCGGGCAAGGTCGACCTGAAGCCGCTCGTCACCGAGACCTATCGGTTCGCGGATTCGATCGCCGCCTTCGAGCGGGCGGCCGAGGGCCGGCCGGGGGACGTCAAATTGCAGATCAAGCTATGATCCGGCGGCGCGCGCCGGCCCTCGATCATCGGAAGCAGTCGATGAATTGGCGATAGACCCAGCCGATGGGCGTGGTCGTGGCGCTGTCGCCGACATAGACCCACGGCTTCCCGCGTGTGTCGGTGGCATGATCGATGACGTAGACGACGACGCCGTTCGCGAGCGTTCCGACGATCGTGCCCGACGGCGTCGACCGGACGTTGAGCGGCGTTCCCGTCGGATCGACGACGTGGCAGCGGTGCTCTTGCGCCATGGCGCAGGATATCGACAAGATCAGCGTGGCCGCTCCAACCGCAATCGCTTTCGACATGGCTGCCCCTCCGTTTCCAGCCGCACTATGCCAGGTCCGACGTCACCCGCATGCAGACCTTTTTCACCGGCGACACGCATTTCGGCGACCTGCGGGTCCTGCGCTTCGACCATCGGCCCTTTCCGACGCTCGAGGCGCATGACGCGGCGCTCGTCGCCCGCTGGAACGAGATCGTCGCACCGCAGGACACGATCTTCCACCTCGGCGACTTTGCGCTCGGTCCCGGGCCGGAGCGCGTCGCCGAGCTTCTGGTGGGCCTGAGCGGCCGCAAGCATCTCATCGTCGGCAACAACGACGATGCGGCGACGCTCGCGCAACCGGCATGGGCGTCGGTCCGCCACTACGCCGAGATCGTGGTCGAGGACCGTGCCTTGGTGCTCTGCCACTACGCCTTCCGGACCTGGAACGGCATGGGGCGCGGCGCGCTCAACCTGCACGGCCATTCGCACGGCAAGCTGACCCCGATCCCGAAGCAGTATGACGTCGGCGTCGATGCCCAGGACTTTCGGCCGGTCCGGCTCGGCGAGATCCTGGCGAGCCGGCGGCGGCGGCCGAAAGGGAAGCCGAGCGAGGCCCTTGACCTCACGGCAGCGGTCCCGCACATCGGCCGCCCGACCCGCTCCTGAACTCGTCCGGACCCTAACCTTGCAGACGGTTGCCGACCTCTATCGCGCCAAGGTAGCGAGCGGCGCCTTGCAACGCGACGCCGCGCAGATCCGGGTTGCCGACAAGCTCGACCGGCTCGCGGAGACGCTGGCCAGGGCCGGCGATCGCGCGAACGGCTGGGGACGGCTGTTCGCCCCGAAGACCGCCGCCGAGCCGCCGCGCGGCCTCTACATCGTCGGCGAGGTCGGCCGCGGCAAGACGATGCTGATGGACCTGTTCTTCGCGACGGTCGCGGTCCGGCGCAAGCGCCGCGTCCATTTCCACGCCTTCATGACAGATGTGCATGCGCGCATCCACGCCTGGC
>DATBEH010000089.1:0-32241 GCA_036276175.1 Lichenihabitans sp. | reverse complement strand
TTGAACTGCGAGCAGTTTCATCGGGATGGAATCGCAAGGCGATTCCATCTGATCCGATCCTGCTCTATCCACGATCCGTTGCGAAACGTTGCCCGCATCTGTCGCGCAAGGTCGGACACGACCGAGCGGGCGAAATCCGATCCTGCAAGGCCGACATGACATCCAGCGTCGCTGATACTCTAGCTTTGCCGGACGACCGGCAGGCAGCGGACGCATCGGGTCGCCCACTGATCTCCAGCATCCAGGTTCTACGGTGCATCGCGGCCACGCTCGTGGTTCTCGCCCACCTGCCCGAGCCGCTTTCCGACTACAACCTCAATGACATTCTTCCGAGCATGACGTTCGGCGTCTTCGGCGTCGACCTGTTCTTCGTCATCTCGGGCTTCATCATGGTCTTCGCGACCGGCCCGGCGCGGGGAGCGCGACCGGCCGGGCACTTCCTGCTGCGGCGTGTGATCCGAATCGTCCCGCTCTATTGGATTTTCACGACCATCTTCGTCGCGACGACATGGCACGGCCTGCGACATGTCGGTCTCTCCGCGCACGAGATCCGCCACATGATCGCGTCCTATCTCTTTCTCCCGGCGCACGAGCCGGCCTCGGGGGACATCTACCCGACCTACCCGCTCGGCTGGACGCTGAATTACGAGATGTTCTTCTACGTCTGCTTCACGGCGAGCCTCCTGCTGCCGCGCCGCGCGGGCGTCCCCGTTCTGGCCGCGGCACTGTCGGGCCTCGTCGTTCTCGGCGCCGTCCTCCCGCTGCCCTGGCCGCTGTCCTATTGGGCTCGATCGCAGATCCTGGAATTCGTGTTCGGCATGCTGATCGCGCGCGCCTGCCTCGACGGCCGGCGCTTTCCGGCGAAGGCCGCTGTTCCGGTCCTTGTGGCCGCCATCGTGGCCGTCCCGCTCTACGTCCCCTACATCGACCAATGGGACATCCTGCGCGGCCTCGCCTGGGGCCTGCCGGCGGCGGGGGTCGTCGCCTGCGCGGTCATGACGCCGCTGATTCGCGTGGGTTCGGTCACGCGAAGTCTCGAGGCGCTCGGCGATGCCTCCTATTCGCTGTACCTCGTCCACTACGCATTTTTCCTCGCGGCGGGCTATCTGCTCCGGCACGCGCTGACGCGGCACTGGATCCCGGCGGGGCTCTATGCCGCCGTGCTGTTCCTCGGCTCCTTCGTGTGCGCCCTGCTGCTCTATCGGCTGGTCGAACTGCCGATGACCAGGCGCCTCAGGAGGATCGCCTCGACGCGAACCCCGGTAGTTCCCGCGCCGCTACCCGGCCCGACCGGCTGAATCGGGCATGCGGCCCGGGCGCCGCCGTTCGGCATCAGGCCCGGGAATGGGATTTCTCGCCGAGATGTCCCGCGCCGACGAAGGCCATGGCGATCAGCAGCAGCGCTGCCGCCGCGACGACGGCGAGGTGCAGGACGGATGCGGACGAGGTCTGGCCAAGCATGATCGGGTCTCCACCCGCATCTTGCGGCCTCGATGCTGAACGTTTGCCTTCGGCGCGCCGCGATAGGGGGAGGCTCAGGGCGTTATTCGTGGTCCAGGTTAAGGGATCATTTCCCGCCAGCGGGCGTTGCCTAGACACCGCCCGCTGGCCGCGCCCGAGAGCCGTCCGGCTGCCGTCAGGCATGCGGCCGCCGGCGCATTCGAATCGAACGCTCCTCAGAATCCAATCATAAGAAGGTCATGACCGGTGAGATTGACAGCAGCTTGCCTATTCGTCGCCACAACGCTGGTTCCCGGCATGGCCCTGGCCCAGCAGCATGGCGGCAGCCCGGAAGACCAGCTCGCCTGCACACCCGACGTCTATCGGCTCTGCGCCGGAGACATACCCGACGAGGACGACATCGTAGCCTGTCTTCAGCGCAAGAAGTCGCAATTGTCGGCCGGTTGCCATGCGGTCTTCTCGCGTCCCGATACGTCCCCGGCGCCGAAGCAGCCGGACGACAACGGCGACTGAGGCGACAGCAACGCGCCGCACCGACCGGGGTCGCTGCAGAGCAACGGGCACCGTGGCGCTTTATCGGTCTGAAGGCTCGTCGTCGCGAAGGAGCTCGTCCGTTTCGGCGACCGGGATCGCGTAGGTCCCGCCGAGCCAACGATGAAGGTCGACATCGGCGCAGCGCTTCGAGCAGAAGGGCCTTGTCGCGGCGAGCGCGGGCTTGCCGCAGATCGGGCACGTCCTTCCGCGACCGCCCTCTTTGAGGCGGGTGGCTCCGTTGTCGTTGGCAGGCTGTTTCACGGGCGGCGATCCGGCGTGGTCATCTGAGGCTCCGCCACGACAGATAGGCGCCATAACCTTCCCCGACCAGCAGCGATTGGGTTTCGTGAAGAGGAAGGCCCACGACCGACGAATAGGATCCGACGAGCTTCACGACGAACGCGCCTGCAAGGCCCTGGATCGCATAGCCTCCCGCCTTGCCCCGCCATTCGCCGGAAGCGAGATAGCTGCCGAGATCCTCGGCGCCGAGCCGCTTGAACCGCACGCGCGTCTCGACGAGGCGATGACGGCTAGAACCTCGCGGCGTGATCAGCGTCACCCCCGTGTAGACGCGGTGCGCCCGGCCCGACAGCATGCGCAGGCAATCCTCGGCTTCATCGGAGATCTCGCATTTCGGCAGGATCCGGCGGCCGACGCACACGACGGTATCCGCCGCCAGGACGAAGACCTCGCCGAGATCGGCGCGTTGCTCGGCAAGGCCGCGTACCGCCGAGGCCTTCTCGGCTGCGAGCCGCGCCGCCATGACCCGCGGCAGCTCGCGCGGCTGCGGCGTCTCGTCGATGTCGGCCGGCATCAACGCGTCCGGCTCGATCCCGATCTGCTGCAGCAGCGCCATGCGGCGGGCCGAACCGGAGGCCAGCACGAGCTTCGCGCGAGGCGCGGGTCTGTCGTTGCTCACCACCTTGGCCTCGTCGAATCGCGATGGGGGGCGCTATTTGAAGCGATAGGTGATGCGGCCCTTGGTCAGATCATAGGGCGTCATCTCGACCAGGACGCGGTCTCCGGTGAGAACGCGGATGCGGTTCTTGCGCATCTTGCCCGCCGTATGGGCGGTAATTTCGTGTTCGTTCTCGAGCTTGACGCGAAACATCGCGTTGGGCAGCAATTCCGTCACGGTACCGGGAAATTCGAGCAGCTCTTCCTTCGCCATATGATCCGATCTCTCGAGCGCCGCCGGAAGGCCTCGCGACGCGGGTGCGCTCGCTTGACGCCAGATATGAATGATTGGGCGCGGACCCTAATGCAGATCGGGACGTTTGTGAACCGAAGATGGCGCTCGAGCGCGGGCAATCGTCCGCGGCTCGGACGTCGCTCGCCGGCAGATGCGCGGGCGTCGTCGGCAGTGCGGCGCGATATTGTCTACCGTATCAGTAATACCAAGCGGCGGCTGGCCAAGCCGCACGTAGAGTTCAGGGCCCCTCGCCCGCTGCGCGCAGGCCTGCCTTGGCGGGCTCGGCCCGCAAATAGGCCCTGTGGCGGCGGATGCTGAACGGAAGCAGGGCCAGATAGAACAGCACCAGCGCCACCATCATCTCCATCGGGAAGGTGGCGAGGAGCAGGACCAGGACCGCCACGCCGAACAGGACCGGAATGACGTTCTCCCGCGGGATTCGGCCTATCGATTTTCCCGAGAAGTGCGGCAGGCGGCTGGCCATCAGGGCGGCGACGCCGAGCAGATAGACGATCTCGACGGGCACGAAGCTGCGGCTGCCGGGCAGTTCCAGTGCCGAAAGGTGAAGGTAGAGCGGCAGCAAAGCCACGATGGCGCCGGCCGGCGCCGGCATGCCGGTGAAGAAATGCGATGTCCAGGCCGGCTTTTCCTCTTCGTCGAGCCCGACGTTGAACCGGGCCAGACGAAGCGCGCAGGCGATGGCGAAGACCATGGCCGCGAACCACCCGAAGCTGCGCATCTCGTGCAGGTTCCAGAAATACAGGATGAGCGCCGGGGCAACGCCGAAATCGACGAAATCGGCAAGCGAATCGAGTTCCGCGCCAAACCGCGTCGTTCCCTTGAGGGCGCGGGCCAGACGCCCGTCGAGGCCGTCGAAGACGGCGGCGGCCAGCGTCGCCAGCACGGCCTTCTCGAACGAGCCCTCGACCGCGAAGCGGATCGCCGTCAGCCCCAGGCACAGGGCCAGCAGGGTGATGAGGTTCGGCAGGACGATGCGCAGCGGCACGTTGCGGAAGCGCTTGCCGGTCTGTCGCGGAGGAAAGGCGGGCGGGCCGGCCATCGTGGTCCGCAGCTCTTCAGACGGGATGTCAGAGGCGTTGTCGTGATTCATGACCCCTTGTCCCTGGGCACGAGCGGCCGGTAGACCTCGACCGGGTCCTTGAAGCCGCGTGCCGGAAAGGCACCGAGCCGCAGGCCCTGTTCCCGCAACCTGTGCGCGAAGGCACCCGACATCAGCAGGGGCTCGCTCAGGGAGCGGTTCATCTGGGCAATGCGGCTGGCGAGCCCGACGTCCTTGCCGATCACGGTAAAGTCGAGCCTGACGCCGGACCCGACGTTGCCGTAAGCCGCCTCACCATAGTGAAGCGCGATGCCGACGTGGATCGGCGGTTCCTCCGGGTGAGCGCGATTGCGCTCGTCGAGCCCGCGCAGCGCCTCCTCGGCCGCCGCGAGCGCCCGCTCGGCCGCATCGCAGGCGACGCAATCCTCCGTCTCGCGGAAGATGGCCAGCAGGCCGTCCCCGATATATTTGAGGACTTCGCCCTGGCGGCTCTCGATCGGCGGCACGAGACAGTCGAACAGGGCGTTGAACACCGCCACCGCCTCGGTCGCCGACAGGTCGGCCGTGTGCCCCACGGAATTGCGCATGTCGGCGAAGAGCATGGCGGAGGTGATGGCGGACACCTGGCCGCGCTTGACATTGCCGCGCAGGATCGCCGCCTGCGGATCGGTTCCCACATAGGTGCGCAGCAGGTTCCGCAGCGAGACCCAGGTCGACCGCATCTCCATCAGCAGCGCGAGAGGCGGCAGCACGCGGGCGATGGCGGCCACGTCCGCCGCCGAGAAGCCTTCGGGGTGGCGGGTCGCGAAGGTGAACCAGCCGTGCGCCTCGGTGAGCAGCGTCACCGGAATGCACAGATAGTGGACGAAGCCGCCCTGCTTGAGCTCCGGCACGATGCCGAAGGCGGCGTCGTCCGTCTCGGGCAGCCACAGGTCGACCCAGCGGCCGCTATCGGCCGCGGCCTTGAACGGCGAGGTCAGGTAGCCGGCGCTCTCCTCTTCCCCTGGCGGCTTGACGTAGAGCCGCTCGCTGACGCTCTCCCCACGCACCCAGAGCCGGCCGATGGCATCGTGTTGCGCATCGAGCGTCTCAGTCGAGGCGCCGAAGCGATCCAGCGGCAGGCCGGCGCCGAGCAGCCTGTCGCATAGCTCGGCGATCCGTTCGCTCGGCATGATCGGGTCGCGCGCCCGGCGGACCAGCCAATCGCTGAGCGAGGCGATCTTGCGGCTGCGGGCCTGACCCATGAGGCCGTCGAGATCCTCCGGCGCCAGCGCGGCGATCGCATTCGCATCGGGCCGCTCCGTCGAGGCTGGCTCCGTCGCGGCGGCGCGGAGATGGACTTGCGTGGTCATGCGCTCAACCGGCCTTGAAGCCGCGCGGCGGTTCGCCAGCCCGCCCGTCGGCCAGGACGGTCTCGCCCGCGATGGCCTTCGCACCGAGCCCGATCATCACCTTGACGCCGTCCGGCAGATAGACATCGACGCGCGAGCCGAAGCGGATGAGGCCGAAGCGGTCGCCGACCCCGACCGTTTCGCCTTCCCGCACGAAGGAGACGATGCGACGGGCGATGAGACCGGCGATCTGCACGACGCCGACCCGGCCGAGCGCCGTCTCGAGCAGCAGGCTCGAGCGCTCGTTGTCCTCGCTCGCCTTGTCGAGATCCGCGTTCAGGAACAACCCGGGCTTGTAGGCGATCTTGGCGATGCGGCCGCTGACCGGCGCGCGGTTCACGTGGCAGTCGAAGACGCTCATGAACACCGACACGCGCTGCAGCGGCCGGTCGCCGAGCCCGAGCTCGGGCGGCGGTACGAAAAAGCCGATCGAGGAGACGACCCCATCGGCCGGCGAGACCACGAGACCGTCGCGCAGCGGCGTGACGCGCTTCGGATCGCGGAAGAAGTAGATGCACCAGACCGTCAGGAGGCCGCCGACCCAGCCGAGCGGGCTCCACAGCCAGTCGAGGACGAAGGCCGCGACGGCGAAGGCGGCAATGAACACATAACCTTCCGGATGAACCGGGACGACTTGCCGCCGCACGCTTGCGATGATGGACATCTTTCAACCTTGAGGGTGGCTTCGTAGGGCATTGATCTGTTGCGCACGCAGCTTCGCGAATAAAGTCTCGGCTCGCGTCAGAGCCCTGCGGCCTTGCGCAATGCCTCGCTCATACGAGCCTTCCAGTCGGGGCCCGCCAACCGGAACCTTTCGACGACATCGCGGTCCAGAACGATTGTCACGGTCTCTTCCGACTCCTTCCGCATCATACTGCTCGGCGCCGCAGCGAACCGCTCGCCCCCGTTGATGGTAGCTTTGGCGAAAAACTCGTCAGTCAGTTCAGGGATTTCCGCATAGTCCTCAGGTCCGTTCCGATAGGCGTCAGCCCTCGGAAAGTCGCTGCCTGAAGCGGTTTTGCTCGCGCTCATTCGCCTTCCTCATCGATATGACATGACGTGCCTCGTCCCGCTGTGTCCAAACGATCACGACCGTTCTGCCGCGCAAAGTTCCTATGGTCACGATCCGTTCCTCACCGTAGTCACGCCGACCATCGATCATGTCTGCAGTGATACCGCCGAAAACCAGCGGTGCGTCGGCAAAATCGAGACCCCGCCGTTCGAATGTTGCCTGCCACTTTCTCGGATCGAGCGATACGGTGATCATGGTCGTCGGATTCGGATCGCCCCTCGTTCAGGCCTCGATCCTGGTGCGCGGCGCGCGGACGTCCGCCTCCCCGGCCCGCTTGAGCACCTCCTCCGCCTCGGCGACCTCGCGCTGCTGGTTCCACATGGCGGCGTAGATGCCGCCCCAGGCGAGCAGGGCGTCATGGGTGCCGCGCTCGACGATCAAGCCTTTGTCGAGCACCAGGATCTCATCCGCATTGACCACCGTCGACAGGCGATGCGCGATGACGAGCGTCGTGCGGCCGCGCGAGATGCGTTCGAGGGCATCTTGTATCTCGCGTTCGGTGAAGGTGTCGAGCGCCGATGTGGCCTCGTCGAGGACCAGCACGGCCGGCGCCTTCAGGATGGTGCGGGCGATGGCGACGCGCTGCTTCTCGCCGCCCGACAGCTTGAGCCCGCGCTCGCCGACCTGCGCCCCATAGCCGCCCGGCACGGTCTCGATGAAATCGTCGATCTGGGCCAGCTCGGCCGCTTCCGCGATATCGGCCTCCTTGGCGTCCCAGCGCCCGTAGCGGATGTTGTAGCCCATCGTGTCGTTGAACAGCACCGTGTCCTGCGGCACCATGCCGATGGCATCGCGCAGCGACACCTGGGTCACGGCGGTGATGTCCTGCCCGTCGATCATGATGCGCCCCTTGGACGCCTCGTAGAAGCGGAACAGCAGGCGGGAGAGCGTCGACTTGCCGGCGCCGGACGGGCCGACGATCGCCACCGTCCGCCCGGGCGGCACCTCGAAGCTCACGCCCTTGAGGATTGCGCGTTCCGGATCGTAGTGGAACTCGACGTCCTCGAAGCTGACCCGGCCCTCGGTGACGACCAGCGGCCGCGCGTCGGCGTGGTCCTTCACCTCGGGATGCTGGCCGAGGATGGCAAACATCGATTCGATGTCGATGATCGCCTGCTTCACCTCGCGGTAGAGCAGCCCCATGAAGTTGAGCGGCTGATAGAGCTGGATCATCATGGCGTTGATCAGCACGAAATCGCCGATGGTGTTGCGCCCCGACCGGATGCCCGAGATGCTCATCGCCATGACGGCGGCGAGACCGGCGGAGAAGATCACGGCCTGCCCCGCATTGAGCACCGCGAGCGACGTATAGGTATGCACGCTCATCCGCTCGTAGCGTGCCATGGCGCCATCGTAGCGCGCCGCCTCGCGCCGTTCCGCCCCGAAATATTTGACCGTCTCGAAATTGAGCAGGCTGTCGATGGCCTTGGTGTTGGCGTCCTGGTCGCTCTCGTTCATCGACTGGCGGATCGCGATGCGCCAGTTCGTGGCGAGCGTCGTGAACACCATATAGACGAGGATCATCAGCGAGACCGCGGCCGCGTAGCGCCAGTCGAACTGCACCACGAAGACGGCGATGATCAGCAGGAACTCTACCACCGTCGGCACGCCGGTCAGCATGATCATGCGCACGATGGTCTCGATGGCGCTGCGGCCCCGCTCGAGGATACGTGTGAGGCCGCCTGTCTTGCGCTCCAGGTGATAGCGCAGCGACAGGTCGTGCAGGTGCACGAAGACGTCGTAGGCGAGACGCCGCACCGCATGCATCGCCACCGAGGCGAAGAGGGCATCGCGCAATTGTGTCAGCAGAGCCATGAGCATGCGCATGAGGCCGTAGCCGAGGGTCAGCGCCACCGGGCCGGCCAGCGCCACCGGCAACCAGTCGGTGCCGGCGTCACGTCTGCCGACGAGCGCATCGGTCGCCCATTTAAATGAATAGGGAACCGCGATGGTCACGAGCTTGGCGAGAATTAGCAGGACCAGCGCCACATAGATACGGCGGCGCAGGTCGGGCCGGTCGTCCGGCCAGATGTAGGGCCAAAGGTTGCGAATGGTGACGAAGAGGGAGGCACGCGCCTTGACGGGAGCCCGACGCTTGGCGCGTGCGGGCGTGGAGGCGAAACCGGTATGGGACATGCGGAGCTGACGATCGATGAGGATTTTGTCCCTCATATAGCGACGAACGTCGCCCGGCGCATCGGCCCTGCACGTGCCGGACCTCGTCGAGCGGCTTGGCTTGACCGCGCCGGCGGGCCACATGCTAAAGCGGATCCCATGAGCGCTCTCAAGAATATCTGCGTCTACTGCGGGTCGAGCAACGGCGTGAACCCGCTGATGCTGCAGGCGGCCGAGAGCCTCGGCCAGGCCATGGGCCAGGCAGGCATCGGGCTCGTTTATGGCGGCGGCAACAACGGCCTGATGGGCGCCATCGCCCGGGCGGTGCTGGCCAGCGGTGGCCATGTCACCGGCATCATCCCGGCTTTCCTGCGCGACCGCGAGAACATGATCGCGGAGGCACAGAACCTCGTGGTCGTGCCCGACATGCACACCCGCAAGCGCCTGATGTTCGAGCAGTCCGATGCTTTCGTCGCGCTGCCGGGCGGCATCGGCACGCTCGAAGAACTGGTGGAGCAGATGACCTGGGCTCAGCTCGACCGGCACACGAAGCCCGTGCTGATCGCCGATATCGGCGGCTTCTGGCGCCCGCTGCTCGCGCTTCTGGCCCATATGCGCCAGCAAGGCTTCATCCAGGCGGGGCTGGAGGTCAAATATCTCGTCGCCGAGACGATCGACGAGATCCTGCCGATGCTCGAGGCGGCGGTCGAGCGGAGCCGGGTCGTCGCGGATCGTCGGGCGGCAGCCGCGCCGACGTGAGGAGCAGGCTCGCGGTCATCGCTCGACGGTGACGCTGACCCGCGCCGTCACCGAGCCGGGGAGCGCACCCGCATCAGCGCGTTGCGCACCGAGGCCGGCACGAAGGCGGAAACATCGCCTCCCATTGCGGCGATCTGACGCACGAGCGTCGAGGTGATGGCCCGCGTCTCCGGCGAAGCCGGAACGAACACGGTCTGGATCTCCGGCGCCATGGCGCCGTTCATGCCGGCCATGACCATCTCGTCGTCGAGATCCGAGCCGCTCCGCAGGCCGCGCAGGATCAGGCCGGCCCCCGCGGCCCGCGCCGCGTCGACTGCAAGCCCCGTGAAGCCGCGCACCTCGAGCGCGCAGCCGGACCCGGCGAGAACCGCCTCGGCCTCGGCCCGGAGCAGCGCGATGCGCTCCTCGATCGTGAGCAGCGGCGCCTTCGTCGGGTGGGTGCCGACCGCCACCACCAGCCGGCCGCAGATCCGCCCGGCCGCCCCGATGATGTGAAGATGGCCGTTCGTCGGCGGATCGAACGAGCCGGTATAGAGCGCCGTGCGAGGGCCGGCCGTCACGCTCCGTCCTCGTCCAAGGGCTCGGTGCCGGGCGCCTCGCCGCCGTTCTGATCGCCGGTGTCGGGGATGCGATCGACCGACACGACCTTCTCGGTCTTGGCGGTGTCGAAGATGGTGACCCCCTGGGTGTTTCGCCCGGCGATGCGGATGCCGTCGACTGGGCAGCGGATGAGCTGGCCGCCGTTGGTCACCAGCATGATCTCGTCGCCGTGATCCACGGAGAAGGACGCCACGAGGTTGCCGTTGCGCGCATTGGTCACCATGGCGACGATGCCTTTGCCGCCGCGCCCGGTGACCCGGTACTCGTAGGCGGACGTCCGCTTGCCGTAGCCCTTGTCCGAGATGGTCAGGATGACCTGCTCGGCCGCCGACATGGCCGCGTAGCGCTCCTGCGACAGGCTCGCGGGCGCGTCCGGCGCGCTGCCGTTCTCGCCGACGACCTCCCTCTCGATGTCGTCGTCCCCGATCTCGCCTTCGGTCGCCCGCCGCATCTTCAGATAGGCGATGCGTTCGCCTGAATCGGCCTCGATGTGCCGCAGGATGGCGAGCGAGATGACGCTGTCGCCCGCCCCGAGCGAAATGCCGCGCACCCCCATCGAATCGCGCCCCTTGAACACCCGCACGTCGGTGACGGGGAAACGGATGCATTGGCCGAGCGCCGTCGTCAGCAGCACGTCGTCGTTCTCGTTGCAGATCTGCACGTCGACGATCGATTCGCCCTCGTCGAGCTTCATGGCGATCTTGCCCGAGCGGTTCACCTGCGAGAAGTCGCTGAGCTTGTTGCGCCTGACGGTGCCGCGCGTCGTGGCGAAGACCACGTCGAGGTCGGCCCAGGCGGTCTCGTCCTCGGGCAGCGGCATGATGGTCGTGATGCGTTCGCCCTCGTCGAGCGGCAGCAGGTTGACCAGCGCCTTGCCGCGCGCCTGCGGCGCCGCGAGCGGCAGCCGCCACACCTTCATCTTGTAGGCCTGGCCGAGGGACGAGAAGAACAGCACCGGCTGGTGGGTCGACGCGACGAAGATGCGGGCGACGAAATCCTCATCGCGGGTCTGCATCGCGGCGCGGCCCTTGCCGCCGCGGCGCTGCGCCCGGTAGGTCGAGAGCGGCACGCGCTTGATGTAGCCGGCGTGGCTGACCGTGACCGCCATGTCCTCGCGCTGGATGAGGTCCTCGTCCTCCATGTCGGCGTCGCTGTCGAGGATCTCGGTGCGGCGCGGCGTGGCGAAGGCGGTGCGGATGGCGGTGAGCTCGCCGCGGATAATGTCGAAGATCCTCAGGCGCGAGCCGAGGATGTCGAGGAGGTCGGCGATTTCGGCCGCAAGCTTGTTGAGGCTCTCGGCGATCTCGTCGCGGCCAAGGGCGGTGAGCCGGGCGAGGCGCAGCTCCAGGATGGCGCGGGCCTGCGCTTCCGAGAGGCGGTAGGTGCCGTCCTCCTGCAGAACGTGCCGCGGATCGGCGATCAGCGTGATCAGCGGCGCCATGTCATAGGCCGGCCAGTCGCGGCCCATGAGGGCTTCGCGGGCCGTCGCCGTATCGGGCGAGGTGCGGATGAGGCGGATCACCTCGTCGATATTGGCGACCGCGATGGCGAGGCCGACCTGGATATGGGCGGCATTGCGGGCCTTGACCAGGCGGAACTTGGTGCGCCGCGTGACCACCTGCTCGCGGAAGTCGATGAAGGCGACCAGGAAGTCGCGTAGCGTCAGCACCTCCGGCCGCCCGCCGTTCAGCGCGATCATGTTGGCGCCGAAGCTCGTCTGCAGCTGGCTGAAGCGCCAGAGCTGGTTCAGCACCACGTCGGCGACGGCGTCGCGCTTGAGCTCGATGACGATGCGCATGCCATCGCGATCCGATTCGTCGCGCAGCTCCGAGATGCCCTCGACCCGCTTCTCGCGGACGAGTTCGGCGATTTTCTCGATCAGCGTGTTCTTGTTCACCTGATAGGGAATTTCGGTGACGATGAGCGCCTCGCGCTCCTTGCGCATTTCCTCGACCTCGACCTTGGCCCGCATGATGATGGAGCCGCGGCCCGTCAGGTAGGCCGAACGGATGCCGCCGCGCCCCAGAATGGCGCCGCCCGTCGGGAAATCTGGGCCGGGCACGATGCCGATCAGCTCTTCGGTATCGATCTCGGGCCGATCCATCATGGCCAGCGTCGCGTCGATCACCTCGCCAAGGTTGTGCGGCGGTATGTTGGTCGCCATGCCGACCGCGATGCCGCCGGCCCCGTTGACGAGCAGGTTCGGATAGCGCGCCGGCAGAACCGTCGGCTCCTCGAACTCGCCCGAATAATTCGGCACGAAATCGACGGTGTTCTCGTCGAGGTCCTCGAGCAGGGCAAGCGCCGGCTTGGCCAGCCGCACCTCGGTATAGCGCTCGGCCGCTGGAGGGTCGCCATCGACGGAACCGAAATTGCCCTGCCCGTCGAGCAGCGGCAGGCGCATCGAGAAGTTCTGTGCGAGACGCACCAGAGCGTCGTAGATGGCGAGGTTGCCGTGCGGATGGTACTTGCCCATCGTATCGCCGGTGACACGCGCCGATTTCTTGTGCGGACTGTCGGGCGTGAAGCCGTTCTCGTTCATCGTATAGAGAATGCGACGATGCACGGGCTTGAGCCCGTCACGCACGTCGGGAAGGGCGCGCGACACGATCACGCTCATGGCGTAATCGAGGTAGGAGCGCTTCATCTCGTCGACGATGGAGACCGGCTGGATGCCGGAGGGTCCCTCGGTCTTTTCTTCGTTATCGGCCAATCGCTTCCATCCTGGGTGCTGATGCCCTCATTATAGCCCGGCACGGTTGGAATCGCGAACGAAACGCGTTGTTTTCGCTCCGTCCCCTCGCCTTCATCAACCGTTCAATCGGTCTTTGCCGTCGCCATCGTCTCCAGCGCGGCCAGCGCGATGCAGATGGCGATGCCGTCCGCCGCCGCCTCGACCTCGGCAAGCGTGGGAAAGCTCGGCGCAAGCCGCAGGACCCGATCCTCGGGATCGTGCCCGTGCGGCCAGGTGGCGCCGGCCGGGGTCAGCGCGAGGCCCGCCGCGCCGGCGAGCGCGACCGTGCGGGCGGCCGTCCCCGGCCGCCCTTCGACGGCGATGAAGTATCCGCCCTCGGGCGTCGACCAGCGCGCGAGGCCGGTGCCGCCGAGACGCCTCTCGAGCGCGCGCTCGACGGCCGCGAACTTCGGCGCCAGCAGGGCGCGATGCGCCTCCATGTGGCGGTGCAATCCGGCTTCGTCGCGCAGGAAGCGGACGTGACGGAGCTGGTTGAGCTTGTCGGGACCGATCGTACGGACCCCGGCGCGCGCCAGGAACCAGCGCACGTTGTTGGGAGACGATGCGAAGAAGGCGAGGCCGGCTCCGGCCAGCGTCATCTTGGACGTGGAGGCGAAGAGGAAGGCGCGGTCGGGATGGCCGGCCGCGGCACAGAGGTCGAGGATCGGCGGGGTCGGATGATGCCGCTCGGTCAGGTGATGCAAGACATAGGCATCGTCCCAGAACAGGCGAAAACCCGGCGCGCCGGTCGCCATTCGGGCCAGCCGCTCCGCGATCTCGCCCGAATAGACGTCGCCCGTCGGGTTGGAATATTTGGGGACGCACCACATGCCCTTGACGGCAGGGTCGGCGGCGAGCTCCTCGACCTCGTCCATGTCGGGCCCCTGCCCGGTCAGGCGCACCGGCAGCATGCGGATGCCATAGGTCTCGCAGAGCCCGAAATGGCGGTCGTAACCCGGCACCGGGCATAGAAAAGCCGGCGCCTCGTCTTTGCTCCACGGGCGCGGCGAGCCGGGAACACCCTTCAAAAGCGCCCAGACGATGCAGTCATGCATCAGCGCGAGGCTCGAATTGTCGCCGACGACAATGGCGTCGGGCGGCGCACCCACGACCGGCGCGAAGAGCACCCGCACCTCCGGCAGGCCCTGCACGCCGCCGTAATTGCGCGCGTCGATTCCCGCCTCGGTGACGTGATCGCCGTTGCCGGGCAGCCGCAACATGTCGTCGGCGAGCGCCAGCTGGGCGGGCGACGGCTTGCCGCGCGTCATGTCGAGCTTTAGGCCCCGCGCCTTGAAAGCATCGTAGTCGCGGCGGACCTCGGCGACAGCGGCGGCGTGGAAGTGCATATCGGAAAGCAAGGTAAGCCGCCGTCAACGATGGGAGGATGCCTCCCTTTAGGCCTTTCGCCGGCCAAGCGGAAGGCTCACCAACGCTTCGACCCCTTCATCAGGCCCTGCGGGCCACCTTCTCTCCTTCCGGAAGAAGGTGCCTCTTGCGTCGTGGCACAGCCGCGAAAGTAAGGGACGGATGAGGGGTGGCGGGGCAAGCTTCGCCCGACGATACGACCGCGGGACTTGGTCAGAACGGAATGTCGTCGTCGATCGCCTCCGACAGCTTGTCGCCGCCCGAGCCCGAGCGCTGGTCCATCGGCGAGGACCGGCCGAAGCTGCCGCCGCCGCCGCGGCCCTCGAAGGCGCCCTCGTCGCGCCCGCCGCCCGCATCGCCGGCACCGGCGCCACGGCTGTCCATCAGCGTGAGCTCGCCGCGGAAGCGCTGCAGCACGACCTCCGTCGTATATTTCTCGACGCCGTCCTTGTCCTGCCACTTGCGGGTCTGCAGCTGCCCTTCGATGTAAACCTTCGAACCCTTCTTGAGATATTGCTCGGCCACGCGGCCGAGGTTCTCGTTGAAGATCACCACCCGATGCCACTCGGTGCGATCCTTGCGCTCTCCGCTCGCCTTGTCGCGCCAGCTCTCCGTCGTCGCCAGGTTCAGGCTGACCACGGACTCGCCCGAATTGAGACGCCGCACCTCGGGATCACGCCCGAGATTGCCGATCAGGATCACCTTGTTCACACTTCCCGACATCGCGGGTCTCCTCAGATCGAGATCATGCGTCCGTGGCGCGGCCTCGGCGCGACGATGTGCCCTGCCCCACTCTACGCGTCCGGCGGCAGGACGCCAATCGGGTGGCGGCGCCTGTGGACAATTCGACCGGCCGAGCCATGCGTCGTAGCCGAATTTCTTGCCTCATGTTCCTTCTTTGTTCTATTATCCACAAGCTCGTGCGCCTTGCAAGAGGCAGCCGCGACCTCCATGCAACGTGACGACCCGGTGCGCCGCACCATATAATCCTCGGGCCTCCGCCCGCCCGCACGAATCTCACCGAGCCATGGCGAAGCCGACTCCCCCGAAGCCGACGAAGCGAAAACCGGCCGCGATCCCGGCCACCGAGCGCGATCCGATCCTGGACACGCCGGCAGCGGCCGCGAGCCTGCTGGGCCAGCGCGCCATCGTGGTGCGCGGCGCCCGCGAGCACAATCTCAAGAACATCGATCTCGCCATTCCCCGCGACAAGCTCGTGGTCTTCACCGGCCTGTCGGGCTCGGGCAAGTCCTCGCTCGCCTTCGACACGATCTATGCCGAAGGTCAGCGGCGCTACGTCGAATCGCTTTCGGCCTATGCGCGCCAGTTCCTCGAGATGATGGGCAAGCCCGACGTCGACCAGATCGACGGCCTGTCGCCCGCCATCTCGATCGAGCAGAAGACGACCTCGAAGAACCCGCGCTCGACCGTCGGCACCGTCACCGAGATCTACGACTACATGCGCCTGCTCTGGGCGCGGATCGGCATCCCCTATTCGCCCGCGACGGGCCTGCCGATCGAGAGCCAGACCGTGAGCCAGATGGTCGACCGCGTGCTGGCCATGCCGGCGGGCAGCCGGCTCTACCTGCTGGCGCCCGTCGTGCGCGGCCGCAAGGGCGAATACCGCAAGGAGATCGCCGAGTTCCAGAAGCGCGGCTTCCAGCGGCTGAAGGTCGATGGCCAGTTCTACCCAATCGATGACGTGCCGGTCCTCGACAAGAAGTTCAAGCACGACATCAGCGTGGTGGTCGACCGGCTCGTGGTGCGGCCCGACCTCGCGACGCGCTTGAGTGAAAGTTTCGAGACGGCGCTCGAGCTCGCCGACGGAATCGCGCTCGTCGAATGGGCGGACCCGCCGCCGGAAGGCACGCAGCCCGAGACAACCTTCTCGTCGCGCTTCGCCTGCCCGGTCTCCGGCTTCACGATTCCCGAGATCGAGCCGCGGCTGTTCTCCTTCAACAATCCTTTCGGCGCCTGCCCGGTCTGCGCCGGCCTTGGCTCGCAGATGACGGTCGACCCCGAACGCGTGGTGCCCGACCCCAAGCTGTCGCTCAAGCGCGGCGCCATCGCGCCCTGGGCCAAGTCGTCCTCGCCCTATTACGCCCAGACGCTCGAATCGATCGTCCGCCACTATGCGGTGAAGATGGAGACGCGCTGGGAGGCGCTGCCGCAAAAAGTTCGCGACGTGATCCTGTTCGGCTCGGGGACGGAGCCGATCAAGTTCGCCTATGACGACGGCAGCCGTGCCTATGGCGTGACCAAGCCTTTCGAGGGCGTGGTGCGCTCGCTCGACCGGCGCTTCAAGGAGACCGAGAGCGAATGGGCGCGCGAGGAGATCTCGCGCTACATGGGCGCCGTGCCGTGCCCCGCCTGCCAGGGCGCCCGGCTCAAGCCCGAGGCGCTGGCGGTGCGGGTCGCCGATCGGACGATCAGTTCGGCCGCCGAGCTGTCGATCCGCAGGGCGCAGGGCTGGTTCGAGGCCCTGCCCGGCCAGCTCGACCCGAAGCGCAACGAAATCGCGGTGCGCATCCTCAAGGAGATCCGCGACCGGCTGACCTTCCTGATCGACGTCGGGCTCGACTACCTCACCCTGTCGCGCGCCGCAGGCACGCTTTCGGGTGGCGAGAGCCAGCGCATCCGCCTCGCCTCGCAGATCGGCTCGGGGCTGACCGGCGTGCTCTACGTGCTCGACGAGCCCTCGATCGGCCTGCATCAGCGCGACAATGCCCGGCTGCTCGACACGCTGCGCCGCCTGCGAGGCCTAGGCAACAGCGTCATCGTCGTCGAGCATGACGAGGATGCGATCCTGGCGGCTGATTTCGTCGTCGACGTCGGCCCAGGTGCCGGCATCCACGGCGGCCGGATCGTCGCCTCCGGCACGCCCGCCGAGATCATGGCCAATTCCCACTCGCTGACGGGGCAATATCTCTCCGGCGCCAAGTCGGTCGGCGTGCCGCGCGCCCGGCGACGCGCCAAGGGCGGCGAGCATCTGCGCATCGTCAATGCGCGCGGCAACAACCTCAAAGGCGTCACGGCCGACATTCCGCTCGGCACCTTCACCTGCATCACCGGCGTCTCTGGCGGCGGCAAGTCGACGCTGATCATCGACACGCTCTTCGCCGCCGCGGCACGCAAGCTCGGCGGCTCGGCCGAGCATCCGGCGCCCCACGACGACATCGAGGGGCTGGAGCACCTCGACAAGGTCATCGACATCGACCAGTCGCCGATCGGCCGCACGCCGCGCTCGAACCCCGCGACCTACACGGGCGCCTTCACGCCGATCCGTGAATGGTTTGCCGGCCTGCCCGAGGCCAAGGCGCGCGGCTACCTGCCGGGACGGTTCTCGTTCAACGTCAAAGGCGGGCGCTGCGAGGCCTGCCAGGGCGATGGCGTCATCAAGATCGAGATGCATTTCCTGCCCGACATCTACGTCACCTGCGACGTCTGCAAGGGCAAGCGCTACGGGCGCGAGACGCTCGAGGTGAAGTATCGCGACAGATCGATCGCCGACGTGCTCGACATGACGGTGGAAGAAGCGGGGGTGCTGTTTCGCGCCGTCCCCGCGATCCGCGAGAAGATGCAGACGCTGGCCCGCGTCGGCCTGGGCTATGTGAAGGTCGGCCAGCAGGCCAACACGCTCTCGGGCGGCGAAGCGCAGCGGGTGAAGCTCTCCAAGGAGCTGGCACGGCGCTCGACCGGCCGCACGCTCTACATCCTCGACGAGCCGACGACGGGACTGCATTTCGACGACGTCGCCAAGCTTCTCGCCTTGCTGCAGGAACTCGTCGACCAGGGCAATACGGTCGTGGTCATCGAGCACAACCTCGAAGTGATCAAGACGGCCGACCATATCATCGACCTCGGGCCCGAGGGCGGCGACGGCGGCGGTCTCGTCGTAGCGACCGGCTCACCCGAAGAGGTGGCGGCCAACCTCAAGAGCCACACCGGCCGCTTCCTGCGCGACGTGCTGCAGCGCCGGCCGGTAAAGGCCGCGGCCGAGTAGCGACTGCCACCCGGTGATCGAGACCTGCCGGAAGCCGGGTGCGAGCGGCCGTGGGGCATCATTGATGTGCGCCGTCATGGTGCGATGCACAAATCAAGCAAAACCGTCATGTTGGCGCGGGCTCACACAGGCAGCACGGACGCTTACTTAGCCTCGGCTGCTCCGAACGATATGCATTTCAAACGGTACGACAACGTTTTTATGAACCGAACATGACCGCATGAAACGATTTAAGCCGTAAATGCGCCGGATGCCTTACCTCATCATTAATAGACTCATTCCAAAAATGCATGACAGGGACATTGCAACAGCGCTTCTCGCACCTGCGTTCCGGTATATATTGCAGTGCATCAAAGAGCTGCTGCGACCGAGCGTCGGCCGCCAGTCAGGAGTTAGGAGTCCTTCCCATGATCAAGGCCATCACCAGTTGGGTCCAGCGCAACCGTTCGGTCCGCGAATTGTCGTCTCTGTCGGACCGTGAACTCGCCGATATCGGCATCGCCCGCGGCGACATCGAGGCACTCGTCAGAGGCGGTCGGATGCACAGCGACGAGGTCGCCTCCGCGGTCGGCCCGCGCCAGACCCTGAGCCGTCTCGGCGAACAGACCACCTCGGCCGTCCAGTCCTTCGCCTGACCGGTCCTGCCGGCGCTCGGACCTTTGTACTCGACCATAAGAAGGTCGTGACCCACCGCGTCCGCCCGGCAGTTTCGGCGGACCATCCGCCAAGTGGCCTGCGCGTCTCGGTTTTCAGGCTGGGGCAGGCCGAACAATAAGGAAATCCTGTCATGTTCAAAACTATCGCAACGAAGGTCGCCGCCTGGCGCCGCTATCGTGATTCGGTCCGCGAGCTGTCGCGGCTTTCCGATCGTGAGCTGAGCGATCTCGGCATCGGCCGCGCCGATATCGAGACGGTCGTTCGCCAGAGCTTCCGGCTGGAAGCCTGATCAACCGAATTCTTTCCGAATCCACGACAAACCTCGCGATGCCCGCCGGACCGTCCGGCGGGCATTTTTGATTCGCTGCTCCCCTTCAGCCGCCCCTTGTGATAGCGCGCCGATCGGCCTACTTCCGCGCATGTCCGTTCAAATTCACAAGCCCGTCCACGTCATCGGCGGCGGCCTCGCGGGACGCGAAGCCGCCTGGCAGATCGCCCGCGCGGGCGTCCCGGTCGTGCTGCACGAGATGCGACCGGGCCGGGTCACCGAGGCGCACAAGACCGACCGGCTCGCCGAGCTCGTCTGTTCCAACTCGTTCCGCTCCGACGATGCCGAAACCAATGCGGTCGGCGTGCTGCATCGCGAGATGCGCCGGATGGCCTCGCTCGTCATGGCCTGCGGCGATCGTCACCAGGTGCCGGCGGGCGGCGCGCTGGCCGTCGACCGCGATGGCTTTGCCGATGCGGTGACGGCGGCGCTCGCGGCCGAGCCGCTGATCGAGATCCGCCGCGGCGAGATTGCCGGCCTGCCGCCCGACGACTGGGACGAGGTCATCGTCGCCACCGGGCCGCTGACGGCGCCCGGGCTCGCCGAAGCCATTCAGGCTCTGTCGGGCGAAGATCAGCTCGCCTTCTTCGACGCCATCGCGCCGATCGTCCATCGCGAGACGATCGATCTCGACAAGGCCTGGTTTCAGTCGCGCTACGACAAGGTCGGACCGGGTGGAACGGGACGCGACTACATCAACTGCCCGCTCGATCGCGACGTCTACGAGGCCTTCGTCGACGCCCTTCTCGCGGGCGACAAGACCTCCTTCAAGGCGTGGGAAGGCACGCCCTATTTCAACGGCTGCCTGCCGATCGAGGTGATGGCCGAGCGCGGCCGCGAGACGCTGCGCCACGGACCGATGAAGCCGGTGGGACTGACTAATCCGCATGACCCGACGACGAAGCCCTGCGCCATCGTCCAGCTCAGGCAGGACAATGCGCTCGGCACGCTCTACAACATGGTCGGTTTCCAGACGAAGCTGAAGCATGCCGAGCAGGTGCGCGTCTTCCGCACCATCCCCGGGCTCGAGAGGGCGGAATTCGCCCGCCTCGGCGGCCTGCACCGCAACACCTTCCTCAACTCGCCGCGCCTGCTCGACCCGATGCTGCGGCTGAAAGCCATGCCGCGCCTGCGCTTCGCCGGCCAGATCACCGGCTGCGAGGGCTATGTGGAGAGCGCGGCGGTGGGGCTGATCGCCGGCCGGATGGCAGCGGCGGCGAGGCGAGGCGAGGACTTTTCGCTGCCTCCGCCGACGACGGCGATCGGCGCCCTTCTCGGCCATATCACCGGCGGCCATATCGAACGGATCGACTCCGGTCCGTCGTCGTTCCAGCCGATGAACGTCAACTTCGGGCTGTTCCCGCCGCTCCGCGAGGCGCCGCGAAGCGAGAGTGGCAAGAAGCTGCGCGGCCCGGAGAAGGCGCAGGCCTCGAAGCGCGCCATGAGCGCGCGGGCAACCCGGGACCTTGACGCGTGGCTCGGCGGGCGGGAAACCCTTCTCCCGCTCGCGGGAGACGGTGCCCGCGCTGGCGAGTTTACGCAGCCAGCGTAGACTTGGCCGCGAAGGCGGATGAGTGGAAGCGAAGCGCCAAGAAGGAGGCGAAAGGATGCCTAAGGTCAGCACCTGTCTATGGTACGGTAATGACGCGCAAGAGGCTGTCGAGTTCTATGTCTCGCTCGTGCCGGATTCGCGCATCGATCACGTGCAGCGCTCGCCGGGTGCATGGCCGGGCGGCGAGGCGGGCAAGGTGATCCTGGTGACGTTCACGCTCGGCGGCCAGAGCTTCCAGGCCCTCAACGGCGGCAAGCCAGCGGATTACGGGACCGCGGCTTCGATCTCGGCGTCGTGCGCCGATCAGGCTGAGGTCGACCGGCTCTGGGGCGCGCTGACGGCGGACGGCGGTACGGAGATCATGTGTGGCTGGCTGAGGGATCGCTGGGGCGTACCGTGGCAGATCGTGCCCGAAATCATGCCGCGTCTGCTCGCCGACCCGGATCCGGCCGTCGCGGCACGCGCCTTCACCGCGATGACGAAAATGGTGAAGCTCGACGTCGCGGAACTCGAGCGAGCGGCGGCGGGCTGATCGTAAAAGCCTTCTCCCGCGGCGGGAGAAGGGAACAGTCACCACATATCGAGCGCCACCCGCGCCTCGTCCGACATGCGGCTCTGATCCCACGGCGGATCGAACACCATGTTGGCCTTGGCCCCCGCGATGCCGGGCACCGACGCGACCGCCGTCTCGACCCAACCGGGCATCTCGCCCGCCACCGGACAGGCCGGCGCGGTCAGCGTCATGTCGATCGTGGCGAAACGGCTGTCGTCGATGTCGATCCGGTAGATCAGGCCGAGCTCGTAGATGTCGACCGGGATCTCCGGGTCGTACACGGTCTTGAGCGCCGCCACGATGCCGTCGGTCATCTGATCGATCTCCTCGGGCTTCAGATCCGCCGGAGGGGCGATCTCGGGCAGGTTGGGCTGCCGGTCGGCGGTTGCAGTCGGGGCGGCTGTCTCGGGCATGGCGGACTCGGGGGTTCAGGCGAACAGCGCTTCGGCCTTGAGCAGGGCGTCGGCCAGCGCATCGACCTCGTCGCGCGTGTTGTACAGGGCGAATGAGGCACGGCAAGTGGCTGTCACGCCATATCGTGCGAGCAGCGGCATGGCGCAATGGGTTCCGGCACGGACCGCGACGCCCTGCCGGTCGATGACGGTGGCGATATCGTGCGGATGGGCATTCTGCATCGAGAAAGAAACGATGCCGCCCTTGTGCTTTGCCCGGCCATAGATGCGCAGCGAATTAATCCGCCCGAGCCGCTCGTGTGCATAGGCGAGGAGATCCTGCTCGTGCGCATGGATGCGCTCGCGGCCGATCTCGCGCATGTAGTCGAGCGCCGCGCCGAGCCCGATCGCCTGGACGATCGGCGGCGTTCCAGCCTCGAAGCGATGCGGCGGCCCGAGATAGGTGATCTCGTCCTCGGTCACGACATTGATCATCTCGCCGCCCCCGTTGAAGGGCGGCAGCTCGGCGAGGAGATCGCGCTTGCCGTAGAGCACGCCGATCCCGGTCGGCCCATAGACCTTGTGGCCGGTGAAGACGTAGAAATCGGCATCGAGGTCGCGCACGTCGATGTCGAGATGCACGGCGCCCTGCGAACCGTCGACCAGCACCGGAATGCCGCGAGCATGGGCCGCCGCGATGATCTCCTTCATCGGCGTGATCGTGCCGAGCACGTTCGACATATGGGTGATGGCGACGATCTTCGTACGCGGCGTCAGCGCCTTCTCGAACTCGTCCAGCGAGAAGTTGCCGTCGTCGTCGACCCCGACCCATCTGAGCACCGCGCCCTTGCGTTCACGGTGGAAATGCCAGGGCACGATGTTGGAATGATGCTCCATGATCGAGAGAACGATCTCGTCGCCCTGGCCTATATGCGCCAGGCCGAAGGAGGCGGCCACGAGGTTGATCGCCTCCGTCGCCGACCGGGTGAAGACGATCTCGTCGGTCGAGCCGGCGTTCAGGAAAGCGCGGACCTTTTCGCGCGCCGCCTCGTAGGCCTCGGTCGCGGCATTGGCCAGATAATGCAGGCCGCGATGCACGTTGGCGTATTCGGTTTCGTAGGCCGTCGACAGCCGGTCGATGACCGCCGCCGGCTTCTGGGCCGAGGCGGCATTGTCCAGATAGACGAGCGGCTTGCCGTAAGGCATGACGCCGAGGGCCGGGAATTCCGCCCGGATCTTGGCGACATCGTAGGTCGGGTGGTCGAGCATGGATCTCACGTCCCGCGTTGGCGAAGCCACTGCGCGATGCGGCCGGCGAATTCCTCACGCAGCGCCTCGTCGGCGAGCTCGTCGAGCGCCTCTTCGGCGAAGGCTTCGAGCAGCATGGCCTCGGCCTCGGCCCGCGGAATGCCGCGTGCCCTGAGATAGAAGAGCTGATCTTCGTCGAGCGCGCCCACCGTCGCCCCATGACCGCAGACTACGTCGTCAGCGAAGATCTCGAGCTCCGGCTTGTTGTGCATGGTGGCGCCGTCGCCGAGGAACACCGCCTTCGACAGCATCTTGCCGTCGGTCTTCTGCGCGCCGGGCCGCACGATCACCTTGCCCTGGTATACGCCGGTCGCCTCCGCGTCGAGCACGTGCTTGTAGAGCTCGCGGCTCTCGCAATGGGGTGCCGTATGGGTCACGACGAGCGTCGTATCCGCATGGGCGCGCCCGTCGAGAAGGCTCGCCCCATTGAAATGCGCCCTGGCGTGCGGGCCGGCGAAATCCAGATAGGCCTGCCGCCGCGTGATGCCGCGCGTCGCGATGAGCGTCGTGCTGGTGAAATTCGCCCGGGCACCGAGGCGCACCAGCATCGAGCCGATATGGAGCGCCTCCTCGCCGAGCCCGTCGATCCCCGCGGCATGCTGAAGCTCCGCGCCGTCCGCGAGCGCCATGACGAGGACGTGATTGGCCTGGCTGCGTGTAGGCTGGAGCGCCGCATGCCGCTCGACGATGCTGGCCTTGGCTCCCTCGCCCAGCCGGACATAGTGGCGGGCGTATATGGCGGCCGGCGTTGTGCCCGACGCGATGCACAGAACCTCGATCGGCGCGCTGACGGCACCCGCAGCAACGTCGATGAGAACGCCGCCTTGCAGAAGCGCCGCGTTCAGCGAGACCACGGATTCAACGGCACCAAGGCTTTCGGCCGCGACGAGACCAGCCGTGTCGTCGTTCTGGCTGATCGCTTCGAGGATCGGCCGCGCGCTCACCCCCGCGGCGAGGCTGTCCAGTTCCGAAAGCCGCGGCCAAGGCACGCCGTCGATCAGGACGACGCGACCACCTTCTGCTCGCGGTAGAGTCGCGACGAGCCGCTTCGCTTCGGCGATGACCGCGGCCTCGGGCGGAGGCGCGGGCGGCAGGACCTCGCGCAGGAGGCTGCGCAGGTCGGTGTAGTGCCAAGCCTCGATCCGGCGATGCGGCAGTCCGGCTGCCGAAAACGCCGCATAGGCGCTCTGGCGCCCCGCATCCGTCGCGCCGCGGGCGCGGAACTGGTCGCCCAGCGTCTTCTCGGCAGGGGTCGGGAAAGCCACGACGGCGTTCATTACAGCATCCTCAGGCCGCGTCCGCGACATAGTCGCGGTAGCCGTTCTTTTCCAATTCGAGCGCCAGCGTCGCGTCACCCGTCTTCACGATCCGCCCCCTGGACATGACGTGGACGACATCGGGTTTGATGTAGTCGAGCAGGCGCTGATAGTGGGTGATGACCAGGAAGCCGCGGTCCTCGGCGCGCAAGGCGTTGACGCCGGCCGCGACGATGCGCAGGGCATCGATGTCGAGGCCGGAATCGGTCTCGTCGAGCAGCCCGTAGCGCGGCCCGAGCAGCGCCATCTGCAGGATTTCCATGCGTTTCTTCTCGCCGCCCGAGAAGCCGACGTTGAGCGGGCGCTTGAGCATGTCGGGGTCGATTTCGAGCTTTCCGGCGGCGTCTCGTACGCGGCGCATGAAGTCGGGCGTCGAGAACTCCGCTTCGCCGCGCGCCTTGCGTTGGGCGTTCAGCGATGCCTTGAGGAAGGTCATGGTGGCGACGCCGGGAATCTCGACCGGATATTGGAAGGCCAGGAACAGTCCCTTGGCGGCCCGCTCCTCGGGCTCCATGGCGAGCACGTTCTCGCCGTCGAGCAGCACCTCGCCCTCCGTGACCTCATAGTCGGCGCGACCGGCGATCACGTAGGACAGCGTCGACTTGCCGGAGCCGTTGGGGCCCATGATGGCGGCGACCTCGCCCGGTCGCACCACGAGATCGAGGCCGCGCAAGATCTTCTGACCATCCACTTCGACGTGAAGGTTCTTGACTTCCAGCATTGTCTATCCCGATGAAAAAATCTGCCGAATGCGGTGTCCACGGCCCAGCGATCAATCCGCAAGCTCGAGCCGATGTTTGATGGCGGCGACCTCGCCGTGATCGTGATCCTGGATGGTCACGATCCCGGCAAGCTGCTGGCGGATGGCGGTCATCTCGACGCTGAGCAACCGCGTGGCATCAGCCATCTTCGCCGTGTCACCGCGAATGGCGCGCAAGTGCTCCAAAACCAGGCTTTCCGGTTCCGTCGTCACCCCACGCTCCCTTCGAGCGAGATCGCGATGAGCTTCTGCGCCTCGACCGCGAATTCCATCGGCAATTGCTGGAGCACGTCGCGCACGAAACCATTGACGATGAGCGCCGTCGCCTCCTCGGCCGAGAGGCCGCGCTGCCGGCAGTAGAACAGCTGGTCCTCGGAGATCTTCGAGGTCGTCGCCTCGTGCTCGAACACGGCCGAGGCAGTCTTGGCCTCGATGTAGGGAACCGTATGGGCGCCACAGCGCTCGCCGATCAGCAGCGAATCGCAATTGGTGAAGTTGCGGGCGTTCTTCGCCTTACGATGCGCCGAGACGAGGCCCCGATAGGTGTTGTCCGAACGGCCGGCCGCGATGCCCTTCGAGATGATGCGGCTCGTCGTGTCGCGGCCGAGATGGATCATCTTGGTGCCGCTGTCGACCTGCTGCCTCCCATTGGAAATGGCGATCGAATAGAACTCGCCGCGCGAATTGTCGCCGCGCAGGATGCAGGACGGATATTTCCAAGTGATGGCCGAGCCGGTCTCGACCTGCGTCCAGGAGATCTTGGAGCGATCGCCGCGGCAGTCGCCGCGCTTGGTGACGAAATTATAGATCCCGCCCCTGCCCTCGCTATCGCCCGGATACCAGTTCTGCACCGTCGAATATTTGATCTCGGCATCGTCCAGCGCGATGAGTTCGACCACGGCCGCATGCAGCTGGTTCTCATCGCGCATCGGCGCCGTGCAGCCTTCGAGATAGCTCACATAGGCGCCTTTGTCGGCGATGATCAGCGTGCGCTCGAACTGGCCGGTGTTTCTCTCGTTGATGCGGAAATAGGTCGACAGCTCCATCGGGCAGCGCACGCCCGGCGGGATGTAGACGAAGGAGCCATCCGAGAAGACGGCCGAGTTCAGCGTCGCGTAGAAATTGTCGGTGATCGGCACGACCGAGCCGAGGTATTTGCGCACGAGGTCCGGATGCGTCTGGACCGCCTCGGAGATGGGGCAGAAGATCACGCCGGACTTGGCGAGCTCGGCCTTGAAGGTGGTAGCGACGGAGACGCTGTCGAAGACCGCATCGACCGCGACGCGCGAGGTGGGCTCGACGCCGGCCAGGATTTCCTGCTCGCGCAACGGGATGCCGAGCTTCTCGTAGGTGCGCAGCAGTTCCGGATCGACATCGGCCAGCGACGTCGGGCCAGGCGTATTCTTGGGCGCCGAATAGTAATGCAGATCCTGGAAGTCGATCGGCGGGTAGTCGACCCGCGCCCATTCGGGCTCGCGCATGGTCTGCCAGCGGTGCAGCGCGTCGAGCCGCCACGCGGTCAGCCATTCGGGCTCGCCCTTGCGGCCGGAGATATAACGGACGGTCTCCTCCGAGAGGCCCTTGGCGGCCGTCTCGGACTCGATCTCGGTGACGAAGCCGTACTTGTATTCGCCGACGTCGATCGCCTTGACGCGATCGACGGTCTCCTGAACAGCCGCCATGTCCCAACTCCGCCTCGGCACGCGCCCTGCGCGCTCCGAACATCTTCACACGAGGCTCACGCCCGAGCCCGCTGCCTTGATCTCATGCCGCCGACCGCATGGGCCGCCCGGCGAGCCGCGCAAGGGCCGGCCCGAGCACCGCGACGGCCGCATCCACATCGGCCTCGACCGATCGCCAGCCGAAGCTGACGCGGATGGCCCCTCGTCTTAGATCGGGTTCGATCCCCATGGCTTCAAGCACGTGCGAGCGTCCAACCTTGCCCGACGAGCAGGCTGCGCCGGAGGAGACCGCGATCCCGCCGAGATCGAGCAGCATCATCAGCCGCTCGGCCTCGATCCCCGGCACCGAAAAGGCAGAGGTGTTGGGCAGACGCGCGACCGTCTCGCCGAAAATGCGCACCTCCGCAGCGAGCGACCTCAACGCGGCCTCGAACCGGTCCCGCAGCGCCGCCAGGCGTGGCCCCTCGTCCGCCTCGGCCGCGATCCGCGCCGCCACGCCAAAGGCCGTGACGGCGGGAACGTTCTCGGTCCCGGCCCGCAGGCCGCGCTCCTGGGAGCCCCCGCGCACCAGAGGGAGCACGGCGAGGTCATCCCGCAGCACCACGGCCGCCCCGGTGCCCGGAAGACCGCCGAGCTTGTGGCCGGAGAGCAGCACGACATCGGCGCCGAGCGCCCGGCAATCGATCCGTCCCGCCGCCTGGACCGCATCGCAGACCAGGAGCCCGCCGGCGGCATGGACGAGAGCCGCCGCCGCCGCGATCGGCTGGATGACGCCGGTCTCGTTGTTGGCGGCTTGAAGCGCGAGCATCGCCGGAGCGTCCGAGCGGATCATGGAGGCGAGCCGGCCGAGATCGACGATCCCATCCGGTGTCACAGGCACGGTCCCGACGGCTTCAGCCCCAAACCTATGGCCCTTCGTCACCGCGACATGCTCGGTCGCCCCGATCAGCAGGCGATCGATCCGGGCACGCCCCGGCAGGGAGACAGGCGCCAACGCCAGATTGGCGGCTTCGGTACCGCCGGAGGTGAAAGTGACACCGTCGGGTCGCGCACCGGGCAGAGCGGCGACGTCGCGTCGCGCCGTCTCCAGCGCGGCGCGGGCGGCGCGACCCTCGGCATGGACCGACGAGGCATTGCCACCCTCCACCGCGCTCCGCGTGAAGGCGGCCAGCGCCTCGCTGCGAACGGGAGCCGTGGCGTTATAGTCGAGATAGATCCGTGGGCGCGCCATCGGCTCACTCAAAAGGCTTGCAACGCTGAGGGTCAGCCGTGCTAAGGGGCGGTCTTCCAATTCGAGCTTCCGCGCTCGATATGCGATGACCCTTCGCCCTGTTAGAATTATTCTAACAGGGTTACGGGCAGTCACCGCCCGAGTCAAGCGACCCTCCGCATGCGCGCCTCGGCGCGGGGTTGCGAGCGGGACAGACCGGCCATGCGTGCGCGGGTCATCTCGAAGCGAAGACCGTCCCGTTCGCCGGGCGGGGTGCCGAGACCGGAGTTCAAATGCCCGAAGTCATCTTCAACGGACCGGCTGGCCGCCTCGAAGGCCGGTTCCATGCCGCCAAGAAGCGCGGCGCCCCGATCGCCATCGTGCTGCATCCGCATCCGCAGTTCGGCGGCACCATGAACAACCAGATCGTCTATAGCCTCTATTACGCCTTTGCCGAGCGTGGCTTCTCGGTGCTGCGCTTCAACTTCCGTGGCGTCGGCCGCAGCCAAGGCAATTTCGATCACGGCGCGGGCGAACTCTCGGACGCCGCCGCGGCGCTCGACTGGGCCCAGGCGGTGAGCCCCGAGGCGCGCGCGTGCTGGATCGCGGGTTTCTCCTTCGGCGCCTGGATCGGCATGCAGCTTCTGATGCGCCGCCCCGAGATCGAAGGGTTCGTGTCGATCGCCCCGCCCGCGACGCTCTACGACTTTTCGTTCCTGGCACCCTGCCCCTCGTCCGGCCTCTTCGTCCACGGTGACAAGGACCGCGTCGCGCCGCTCAAGGAGGTGCAGACGCTGATCGAAAAGCTCAAGACGCAGAAGGGCATCCTGATCGAGCACGCTGTCGTGCCCAATGCCAACCACTTCTTCGAGAATTGCGTCGAGACGCTGGTCGGGGAGGTCGGCACCTATCTCGACCGCCGCCTCAACAATCCGGAGCGCAGCGTCATCGCATCGAAGGGCAATAATTAGCGTCCGACGAGATCTCATGCGATCTGTCGGTCTTGCCGAGCGAGGATCGAGGCGATGGCGTCGAAAGAGCTGAATTGCGATATGGGCGAAGGCTACGGCCTTTATCGGATGGGCGACGATCAGGGTCTCATGCCGCATATCCACGCCGCCAACGTCGCCTGCGGATTTCACGCCTCCGACCCCGTGACGATGTCGCGGACGGTGCGCCTCGCGAAAGCCCAGGGCGTGAAGATCGGCGCCCATCCCTCGCTGCCCGATCGCGAAGGCTTCGGCCGACGGGAAATGAAGCTGTCGCCGGACGAGTTGCGCGACAACTTCATCTACCAGATCGGCGCCTTGTCCGGCTTCCTCAAAGCCGAAGGATTGCAGCTCAATCATGTGAAGCCGCATGGCATCGTCTATGGACTGGGGGCGCGGGACGAGACGGTCGCCGCGGCGATGTGCGCTGCGGTCAAGACGTTCGACGTCCCGCTTTATGGGCTGCGAGGCACCGCCCACGAGACGGCGGCGAAGAAGGCGGGCGTCGCCTTCGTGGGCGAGTTCTTCGCCGATCTCGACTATGACGACGCCGGCAACCTGATCATCACGCGCGAACATCCGCCCGTCGATCTCGACTGGGCGGGCCATCGCCTGGCCCGGGCGATCGAGAAAGCCGAAGTCGTGTCCATTGGCGGGCGGACGCTTCCGATCAGCTTCGAGACCGTGTGCGTGCACTCCGACACGCCCAACGCGGTCGCGCTGGCGGAGAGCCTCAAGCGGCTGATCGACCGGCGTTGACGATGCTGTCCGACGCCGTCAGGAGACGGGTGGCCGATCGCATGGGAGCGGCTCGCTGAGCGACCTCGCGCGCTCCCGAAGCAGGTCGATCCCGATCCGGGAGCGCGGTTCGGCTCCGAGAGTCCGCAGCCCCGCTCCCTCGACGGGGCGGGTCACCACAGGCCCGGGACCAGGCGGAAACGAACCCTAGCGGCGTAGTCGCGATAGCCCGGCAGCCCGTCCTTGAGCATGGCTTCCTCGCCGAGCGCGCGAGCCGCCAGCAGCGGCATGGCCGGGACCAGCCAGGCGAGACCCCAGAGCGAGCCCAACAGCAACGACGTGCCGATCATCAACGGCAGGACGTAGGCATACATCGGATGGCGCACGACCGCGTAGGGCCCGGCGGCGATCACGGTCTGGCCGCGGTCCTGCTGGAGCTTGATCGTGGTCGCCGCAAAGGTGTTGACGCGCAAGACCCCGATCCAGCCCCAGAACGCGCCCACGATCAGCGCCGCGCCGAACACCTGCGCCCACGCCGGCGTGTGCGACCAGCCGAACCGACGCGCATCGAGCCCCATGAAGACGATCCATCCGAGGAAGACGACCATGATGGCGGCCATCACGGCGCGGTCGATGGGTTTCTGATCGGCGCTGATCGGCGACTTCGATCTCGCCGCGAGCAGGTCCGGGTCGGCCTCCATCAGCCACACGCCGGTGGCCTCGCTGCAGCCGATGAGCAAGGCCATGAACACCCAGGCCTGAGGCCACCCCAGCGTCCCGGCGGGCAGGAACAACAGCAGACCCAGCACGACGGCGAAGACGAGGGAATTCAGGGTCATCTTGAGCAGCATGACACCCCGACCAACCTGGAGCGATTTCATCTTGGGCAGTTCGGCGGCAGACGAACAGGCCCTCGGATCCCTTCATCGCGGCTTACCGCTAATCCGCCAGGGGCCGGGCCTCGTCGGGGAGCATGATCGGAATGCCGTCGCGGATCGGATAGGCCAGCTTGGCTGCATGCGACACGAGCTCCTGCCGCTCGCGGTCGTAGACGAGGCCCGCCTTGGTCACCGGGCAGACCAGGATCTCGAGCAGGCGCGGATCTACGGCCGCCGGGTCGGATGCGGCAGACCTCCGCGCAACCGTCGTGTTGTCCTCCGCCATATGTTCGGCTCTCCGTCTATTGCAGCGTCGAGGGTGCACCTTCGCGCGCCATGTCCATTTCGGCAATGGCGATCAGCACGTCGGCGCGGGTCTTGAGATCGGGCGCCTCGAGAAGCGCCTGCTTCTCCTTGGCGCCGAACGGCGACATCATGGCCAGCGCGTTGACGAGCAGATCGCTCGGCGCCGCATCGATCCCCTCCCAGTCGACCGAAAGGCGATGCGTCTCGGCGAATTGTCGCAAGGCCCGGATCACGCCGTCGCGGTCGACCTCGTCGCGCTCGGCTTCCTCGTCGAAGTCCCGCACGAAGGGCGAGAAGTCGACCCGGCATTGGCGGTAGGGCGTGATGGCGCTGAGTTCCTCGGCGATGCGGTAGCGCGCGACACCGGTCAGGGTGACGAGATAGCGCCCGTCGCCCGATTCCTCGAACGAGGTGATGCGGCCGGCGCAGCCCATGGTGTAGAGCGCGGGGCGGGCCGCCGCCTCTGAGGCGCCGGCCGAAAGCTGCACCATGCCGACGATGCGCTCGGCGCGGATGGCGTCGTCGATCATGACCATATAACGCGGTTCGAAGATGTTGAGCGGCAATTGCCCGCGCGGCAGCAACAGAGCCCCATTGAGCGGAAAGACTGGGATGACGTCGGGCAGGTCCCCCGGCCCACGGTAGGGCTTGTTGATGCTCATCGTCGATCCTCGGGTCGTGCTACCTGAACAGCAGCCCCGACAATTTCCGTCGACCGTTGGCCGATGCAGGATCGGCGAAACCCCAGGCCTCGAAGAACTGAAGGAGCTGCTTGCGCGCGCCATCATCGTTCCAACTGCGGTCCTTCCCGATAATGTCAAGCAGTTGGTCTGCGGCATCCTCGCGCTTGTTCTTGGCGTTCAGCGCCAGCGCGAGGTCGAACCGGGCCTGGAAATCGTCGGGATCCTGAACGATGCGGCGTTCGAGGTCGCCGAGGTCGCCGAGGCCGGCACTCTGCTCGGCGAGGTCGATGGCGGCCCGGGCCGCCGCCACCGCCGCATCCTGCGCGGCGCTGCCCTTGGCCGCGGCCAGGACCGCCTTGGCGTCATCGAGCCGGCCGGCCTCGAGATGCAGCTTGGCGAGGCCGGCGATGGCGGCCGGATTGTTGTCGTCGGCTTCGAGGATCTCGGCATAGATGGCCGCGGCCGTCTCGGCGTCGCCCTCGGCGAGTGCCGCCGCGGCCTCGCCGAGCGCCTCCTTCACGGGATCGCCGACCGGGCCGACGAGGCGCTCCAGAAACTGCTTGATCTGCGATTCGGGCAACGCACCGACGAAACCGTCGACCG
>DATBEH010000088.1:0-22262 GCA_036276175.1 Lichenihabitans sp. | reverse complement strand
CCGGGTTTCCTCGCCGTCCGGATTGAGGAGGTCGAGCACGCCACGCAGGCGCGGATCGTCGAGCGGGCCGCCAGCGAGGCGGCGGCCGTCCGGCGTCGAGGCGGAAGAGGTCATTGCAGCCGTCCGGGCACGAGGACGCCGTTCTCGATATGGGCCGGCACGTAGGCGCCGCGATGCCGGTTGCCGACGAAGCCGGTGACCAGCGTTCCCAGGATCGCCAGCGCCAGGCCCGCGGCGACCAGCATGGCCAACGGCCCCTCGGTCCAGTTGCTCAACAGGAAAGGATATCGCCGGCGCAGCGCGAGCCAGATCGCGTAAGCCAGGAAAGGCAGCGCAAACAGCGCGATGGCGTCGAGAAAGCCGCGCTCCATCAGGCGTAGCATCCCCACCGAAACAACCGATTGAAATTACTCAGGTGTCACCTCATGAAAGTTTTCGAGACGGTCATTTCCGCGGCAGCCCGTAGAGCCGGTCGTAGAGATTGCGCAAGATGCCGGCCGTCGCGCCCCAGATGAACCGGTCCTCGAAGGGCATGGCATAGAATCGGCGCCGGCGCGCGCCTACCTCGCGGACGTGCTGCTGGTGGTTGGCCGGATCCATGAGGAAGGCGAGCGGCACCTCGAAGGCATCGGCGACCTCGCGCGGATCGAGCGCGAGGCTGAAGGGCGGCAGCACCCGGGCCACCGTCGGCACCACGCAGAAGCCGGTGCCGGTCACGTAGGGGTCGAGATAGCCGAGCGGCACGATCCTGTCCGCCTGCAGGCCGATCTCCTCGGCCGTCTCGCGCAGGGCAGCGGCGCAGGGAGAAGCGTCGGCGGGGTCGATCTTGCCGCCCGGGAAGGCGATCTGCCCGGAATGATCGCGCATGCCGTGCGGCCGCTGCGTCAGGATCACCGTGGCGCCCGTGGGGTGGCACACGACAGGCACCAGCACGGCGGCCGGGCGCAGCGACATCGTCGGTGGCGGGCTGCGGTCGAGGCTGTGGTCGCCAAGATCCGACGCTTCGATGGCGCCGACCGGAAGATCGAAGCTCAGCCGCTGGCGCGCACGGCGCTCGAACTCCGCCCCCGCCGCAAGGCCCGTCATGCCGTGCGTGGCCGGCAGAGGCGCCCGGGGTCCGACGTCATCCATCGTTTCGCATGCTGCGCTCGATCCATCCGATGCAGAACTATGCGGCGCGGGCACCAAACCGCAAGGGCTGCCGGGGCTCAGCCCGGCGCCAGCGCGGCCAGAACCGCGCAGCCCGCGACCGGCTGCATCGGCCAGCGCCGAAAGTCGGCGTCGCAACGCAGTGCCGCAGCGAGCAGGCGACGGTAGGTCGCCCGCGGCACCTCGACGGCGCCGAGCGTCGCGAGATGCGGCGTGACGAATTGCGTGTCGAGAAGACGGTAGCCGCCGGCGCGCAGGCGCGCCGCGAGATGCAGCAGGCAGACCTTGGAGGCGTCGGTGGCGCGGTGGAACATGCTCTCGCCGAAGAAGGCGCCGTTCAGCGAGACGCCGTAGAGGCCGCCGGCCAGCGCACCGTCCCGATAGGCTTCCACCGTATGGACGTGGCCGCGCCGGAACAGCGTTCCGTAGAGGTCGCGGATGGTTGCGTTGATCCAGGTCTCGTGCCGGGTTAGCCCGATCGCTGCGCAGCCCTCGATCACGCCCTCGAAGTCGCGGTCGACATGGACCTCGAACCGATCGGATCGGACCGTCTTGGCGAGACTGCGCGAAACGGCGAGGCCGTCGAGCGGAAAAATGCCCCGCCGCTCCGGATCGACCCAGAAGAGATCGGGATCGTCGGCGCTATCCGCCATCGGAAAGAGGCCCGCCGCATAGGCGCGGAGCAGGATCTCGGCGGTGATCTTGGGGGGCGGACGCGGGGCGACCATCGGCAAGCAGTGGCGCATCGATCCGCCGCCGGTCAAGTCCTCCGTCTCGCCGATCGCCTGCCGCATGGTGCAACGAAAAAGCCACAACCGGCGAGGCATCGATCGCGTCCCGGGGCCGATTGTCGGTTCGGGACAAGCTATGTCTTGACCATTGGCGGGGTATGATGAGATGGTGGTACGCCGTTCGAGAAGAGCTTCGGCTTCCAATGGTACGTGCCGGTAAGCTCCGCAGCGATTGGAACCAGAACAGGCGAGCGCTGCGCTCGACTATTCACCTTGAATCGAACGAATCACGACATAGGTCTGGCGCATTCCTCAAGGTGCAACCAAAAGCTTGGCTGCACGTTTGATGGCCATGCGAGCGTCGGTCCAGGCCGGGTCGGGCGAAGGCGAATGACGAAACGCCGGCGCGTAGCACTCAAGAACATGCACCCACGATAGGAGATCTCAATGTTCAAGTTCAACACGGCCGTTGCGGCTCTGGCGCTTGCCGGTCTCGCCGGCACGACGATTGCGGCTTCGGCCGACCCGCTGCAGAACGAGATGCCGCAGTACCGCCGGCATCACCCCGCCTATCATTACCGTCCGCTGACGGTCGTGCGCCGTCGCGCGCCGGTCGTCGTCGCCGCTCCGGCGGCGCCGGTGGTCGCGGCGCCGGGCGTGGTCACCGGAGCCGCCAGCACCCTGGTGGGCCTGCCGTTCCAGGTCCTCGGCGGCATCTTCCCGGCACCGGGCCCGCGCAAGGGCGGCGTGACCGAGGTGCGCTACGAGAATGCCGGCGCCGAGACGGCCAAGATCGACGAGGGCTTCGCCCAGCCGGTCCCGGTCGACAAGTCGGGTCCGATCTACGTGGTCGAGAACGGCGATCCGACGATTTCGCCGCTGACCTTTATCGGCGCTCCGATTCGCGCGGCCGGCACGATCGCCCAGACCCCGTTCACCATCCTCGGCGCCACGGGTCTCTGAGACCGATCCCCGGACGAAAGGTGGCAGCACCTTCCGTCAGTCGAAGTCGCTGAATGCCATCGATGCCGGCCCTCGGGCCGGCATTTTCATTTCGGCAGGCCATTGTGGCCACGCCGGCCGCCGGAGACACGGCGGACGCGATCGTTCCCAGCCCAGCCGGCACGCCATGATCGTCGAACAGGCCGGCGGTGCGACGACCCTGGGCCGGGGATCGCCGCTCGACGCCGTGCCGAAGAGCCTGCACGGGCGTGTGGGATTCTTTTCGCCTCGAAGGCGAAGATCGAGTGTCATCTGCGGGCGCCGGCCGGAGATGCCGCGTTGCCGAGGCTGGTGTCGTAGCGTCGTCACGGACCTTCGCGTAGACTCCCGTCAGGCGGACGGCCCGCGCCGATCAGGGAGACTCTCATGAAACTCGTCGCCACGACGCTCCTCGCCATCTCCCTCGCGGCGAACGGGTCGGCTTTAGCCCAGGACGCGCCGACGCCGACCCCGCCTGCCCTCGTTCATCTGCAGCCCGACCCTGGCGCCGACATCGCGCCTTATGTGGTCGATCCGGCCCGGGACCCGCAGGTATCGCGCGACGCGATGATCGCCGCGCTGCGGAAGAAGGTGAAATACGTTTTCGTCGTCTTCAACGAGAACCATTCCTTCGACAACGAATTCGGCACCTTCCCGGGCGCCAACGGGCTCTTCTCGGATGGTCTCGCGCCGCGCGACCCGGACCATACGCCAGGCTTCGTGCAGCACTACAAGGACCACACCGGCACCGAGCTCACCCTGACGCCGTTCCGCATCGGGCCCGAGCAGAATTCCACCTTCATCGACAGCGTCGACCATAGCCACAAGGGTCTCGCCAGGAAGCTCGCGCTCAAGGACGGCTCCCCGACCATGGCCGGCTTCGCCGAGGACGAGTTCGGCCGCTTCATCGCCAGCGGCGGCCCGAAGAGCGCGGCGCTCGCCACCCAATATGCCAGGCTGGTGATGAGCTATGTCGACTGCGACACGATCCCCTTCCTGTGGCGCTATGCGAGCCGGTTCACGCTGTTCGACAACATCTTCGCGACCGAGGACACGCCGTCCACGCCGAACGCCATCGCGATGATCGCCGGCCAGTCGGGCGAGACGCAATGGGTCAAGCACGGCGCCGAGGGCAAGAGCTATGCGGCCGGCGAGAACCACGGCAAGACCCAGGGACCGCCCATCGTCAACGACCCGCAGCCCTTCTATGGCTCGCAGTTCGATTCGACCGCGGCCGGCCGCAAGCCGGCGGGCGGCATCGGCGAATATTACGCCAACACCAACATCGCCTCGAACCTTACCTTCGCGACCGTGCCGCTGACGCTCGCGGGGCGCGACGCCGCCAAGATCGCCAAGGAAGACTTCAACGCCGACTTCGACCTGCCCGACGTCAAGCAGGACATCCCCTTCATCACCTCGAAGGGCGGCACGCCCGTCGCCTGGCGCTGGTACCAGGAAGGCTACGACCACGAGCCGACCGACGGCGAGGGCGCGGCATCGCACGATAGCTACGTCAGCCACCATTCGGCCCCGCAATATTTCGGCTACCTCTCCAACAACCCGACCTATCACTCGAACATGCGGGGCCTGGGCGACTTCTTCCGCGACATGCAGTCGGGCGACATCCCCGCCGACGGCGGCGTCCTCTACATCCGCGGCGGCTTCGAGGCGGTGTCAAAGCAGCACCCGCCGATCCAGAACCCGAACTATCCCGACCCGGTCGGGCTGACGCCGTCCGAGATCGCCACGATCAATTCGAACAAGGGCGGCGACGACGACCACCCGGGCTACAGTGATCGACAGCTCAGCGAAGGCATGGCGGCGCGCGTCATCAACGCGATCGCCGCCAAGCCGGAGATCTGGTCCCAGAGCGCCATCATTATCACCTACGACGAATCGGACGGCTTCTACGACCACGTGCCGCCGCGCGTGCTGTCCTACGGACCGGACCAGCTGCCGCTGGCGCGCGGCATCCGCGTGCCGATGATCGTCGTCTCGCCCTATGCGCGGGCGCATGCCGTGTCGCGCGCCGAAGGCGACCACAATGCGGTGATCGAGACGATCAGCGCCATCTTCGACCTGCCGTCCCTGGCCTCGCTGCCCGACGAGGCGCAGGCGCTGCTCAAGGGCGAGGACGCCGCGTTCAACGGCCCGAACGGCTTCGTGCAGCACTATCTCGGGCCGCGCGATATCAACTCGCCGATCACCGACGATCTGCTCTCGGCTTTCGAGCCGAAGCGGCTCACCGGGGACATGCCGCCCCTGCCGGCCGATTATGCCGCCATCCCGGCCGCCGATGTCGAGACGTTGCCGCATTACGGCGGCAAGGGGTGTCAGGCCATCGGCATAGTCCCGGAAGACAGGCACCAGGGCATCGAGACCAAGGTCGCGCCGGGTTTCAACAGCCTGCCGATCACCTTCCCGGCCTACAATTGAGGTGAGGCGTTTCGCTCTCGCCATCGCGGCGCTGGCGCTGGCCCTGCCTTGCGTGGCCACGGCCGGCCCGGTGCTCGACCGGATCCGCCGCGACGGGATCTTGAGCTGCGGCGCGGTCGGGCGACCCGGCTTCGCCGCGATGGCGGGGGACGGTCCGCGCGGGCGGGCGATCGACCTGTGCAAGGCCACGGCCCGCGCCGTGCTCGGCCCGCAAGGCAGGCTCAGCTTCAGGCTGCTCGATGTCGATGCCGACTTCGATGCCGCCCGCGCGGATCGGGTCGACCTGCTGTTCCTGACGCCACGCGAGGTCGCCGCCCAGCGGCTCACCGGCCTTACGACGATGGGGATCGCCTATGAGGATCGGTTCGCCGTCATGGTGCCCGAGACCTCGGCCGCGCGATCGCTGCACGACCTGAAGGATGCGACGATCTGCTTCATGATCGGTGCGCCGGTGTGGCCGGTGCTCGACAGCGCCATGCGCCTTCGGGGCACCCCGTTCCGGTCCTTCGGCTTCAGCGAGGAGATCGAGATGAAGGACGCCTATGACGTCGGGCGCTGCCAAGCGATGGCCGGCCTCGCCTCCGAACTCGGCGAGCTCCGGGCGAGCGCCGGCGTGAACCACCTGGCCAGCCGGATCCTCACCGAACCGCTTGGGCTCGACCCGATCATGATCCTCGTGCCGGCCGGCGACGCGCAGTGGCGCGAGACGATCCGCGGGATCCAGGATCGCCGCGCTCCCGGGTAGCGGCCCGGTTCCGAAATCGCGCTTCGACAAGGATAGCGGGACCGTGGCCCGGCAACGCCGATCCGGGGCAGCTTTTTGAAAAGCCTTCACAAGGCCGTCATCGCATGTAGACTAAGATTTCTAGGGCCTCGGATGGGCCGGGGCCTGGGGAGAAAGGCTCTGCATTGACGGTTCACGTTATGAGTGCCTCTCCCGAGGCCTGTCCGGCACTTGTCTTGAATGCGGATTTCCGGCCTCTGAGCTACTATCCCCTGTCGCTATGGTCCTGGCAGGATGCCATCAAGGCGGTCTTTCTCGACCGGGTGAACATCGTATCCGAGTACGACCGGACGGTGCGCAGCCCGACGTTCGAGATGCGGTTGCCGTCCGTCGTGTCGCTCAAGACCTACATCAAGCCGTCGCGGCACCCGGCCTTCACCCGGTTCAACGTCTTCCTGCGCGACCGGTTCACCTGCCAATATTGCGGCATGCGCGACGACCTGACGTTCGACCATGTCGTTCCGCGCTCGCGCGGCGGATCGACCACGTGGGAGAACGTCGTCGCCGCCTGCTCGCCGTGCAATCTCAAGAAGGGCGACAGGATGCCGCTCGAAGTCGGCATGGTGCCGGCGAAGGCACCGTTCCAGCCGACCGTGCATGACCTGCATCACAACGGACGGCAGTTCCCGCCGAACTTCCTGCACGAGTCCTGGATGGACTATCTCTACTGGGATTCGGTGCTCGAGCCGTAGGCCAAACCGTCCTCAGAGGCTGTTTGATGCCTCCCATTCCTCATCCTGAGCCGACCGCCGCGCTGGCAAGTCTACGCAGCCTGCCTAAACTTGGCTGCGGCGGTCTAGTCGAAGAGCCTGCCCTGAGCGGCTGCTTGCGCAGCAAGCCGAAGGGACGGCGAACGCCAGCCGTGCTTCGAGACGGTCCTGGCGAACTCCTCAGCATGAGGATCGTGGGTGTTCAGACACACCTGTCAGCCGTTCTGGCCCCACTCGCGCACGTCGACGAAGCGGCCCGCGATGGCCGCCGCCGCCGCCATGGCGGGCGAGACGAGATGGCTGCGGCCCTTGTAGCCCTGGCGGCCCTCGAAGTTGCGGTTGGAGGTCGAGGCGCAACGCTCGCCCGGCGCGAGCCGGTCCGGGTTCATGGCGAGGCACATCGAGCAACCCGGCTCGCGCCAGTCGAAGCCCGCCGAGGTGAAGATCCGGTCGAGGCCTTCCGCCTCGGCCTGCATCTTCACCAGGCCCGAACCCGGCACGATCATGGCATTGACGCGCTCGGATACCTTGCGGCCTTCGACGATCTTCGCCACCTGCCGCAGATCCTCGATGCGGCCGTTGGTGCACGAGCCGATGAAGACGCGATCGATGGCGATGTCGGTGATCTTCTCGCCGCCCTTGAGGCCCATATAGCTCAGCGCCTGCTTCAGCGAGGCCCGCTTGTCCTCGCTCAAGGCGTCGTCGACCTGCGGCACGGTGCCGGTCACGGAGGCCACGTCCTGCGGGCTCGTGCCCCAGGAGACGATCGGTGGGAGCTTGGCGGCGTCGAGCTTGACGATGCGGTCGAAATGCGCGCCGAAGTCGCTGTGGAGCCCACGCCAGTAGTCGACGGCGCGCTCCCACAGGTCTCCCTTCGGCGACTTGGGACGGTCCTTCAGGTAGGCGAAGGTCTTATCGTCGGGCGCCACCATGCCGGCCCGCGCCCCTCCCTCGATCGACATGTTGCAGACCGTCATGCGGCCTTCCATCGACAAGGCGCGGATCGCCTCGCCGGCATATTCGATGACGTGACCGGTGCCGCCGGCGGTACCGGTCTCGCCGATGATGGCCAGGATGATGTCCTTGGCGGTGACGCCGTCGGGCAAGGCGCCGTCGACCTGGACCAGCATGTTCCTGGCCTTGGACTGGATCAGCGTCTGCGTCGCCAGCACGTGCTCGACCTCGGAGGTGCCGATGCCATGGGCCAAGGCACCGAAGGCGCCGTGCGTCGAGGTGTGGCTGTCGCCGCACACGATGGTCGTGCCCGGCAGGGTGAAGCCTTGCTCGGGGCCGATGATATGGACGATGCCCTGGCGCGGATCGAGCTCGTTGAAATATTCGATCCCGAACTCGCGGGCATTCTCGGCCAGCGCCTCGACCTGCGTGCGGCTCTCGGGGTCCGCGATGCCGCCCCGGCGGTCGGTCGTCTGCACGTTGTGATCGACGACGGCGAGCGTCTTCTCCGGCGCCCGCACGCGGCGGCCCGATGTCCTCAGCCCCTCGAAGGCCTGCGGGCTCGTGACCTCATGGATGAGATGACGGTCGACGTAGAGGAGGCAGGTGCCGTCGTCCTGGCGATCGACGACGTGATCGTCCCAGATCTTGTCGTAGAGGGTCCTCGGGGTCTCGGCCTTAACGTCCACCATCTGCCTTCATCCGTCATCGTCATCGATCCGGCCGCCCCCGCGAGGTCGGCCCGGACGAGACCTGCGATCACCTGGCCGTCGCGGCCGGCTTGGCCTTGGCCTTTGGCTTGGTCTTCTGCACCGTTTCGGTGCGCTCGGCGATGCGGGCCGACTTGCCGCGGCGGTCGCGCAGGTAATAGAGCTTGGCGCGCCGCACCTTGCCGCGCCGCACGACCTTGATCGAGTCGATATTGGGGGAGAAGAGCGGGAAGACGCGCTCGACGCCCTCGCCGTAGGAGATCTTGCGGACCGTGAAGCTCTCCTGCAGGCCGCCGCCCGTCCGGGCGATGCAGACCCCCTCGTAGGCCTGCACGCGGACGCGCTCGCCTTCCTTGACCTTGACGTTCACCACAATGGTGTCACCGGGCTGAAAGGCGGGAAGAGTCTTGCCGGCGGAGAGGCGGGTCGCCTCTTCGGCATCCAGCATCGCTATGATGTTCATGGGTGATCCTTTGCCGTGGCCGCCCTCTAGGGCGGCAGCGTTTCGGCGCGCTGTTCTTGAGTTGAGCGGCGCCTATACACCCGGCCAGGAATTTTGTCGATCACCCGAAGGCGCTTTTCGCTCGATCGCGCGACACCGTCACGCCGCGCGACGCCGGAGGTCAGATGGCCGCGATCTGCGCCTCGGAAATGGAGCGGTCCGCCAAGGCGCGGCGCAGCTTCTCCATGGCCCGGTTCTCGATCTGGCGCACGCGCTCCTTCGAAATCCCGAGCCGGTCGCCGAGCGCCTCGAGGGTCGCCGAATCCTCGGCCAGCCGCCGCTCGCGGACGATCTTGAGCTCGCGCTCCGAAAGGACGTCGAGCGCTTCGCGCAGCCAGCGCACCCGGCGGTCGCCGTCGATCAGATCGCTGACCGTCTCGTCGGGCAGCGGTCGGTCGTCGACCAGGAACTCCACCCGTTCGGCCTGTCCGGAACTGTCGGTTTCCATGACGGGCGCGTTCAGCGAGACGTCCGGCGCCGAAAGGCGCGTGTCCATGAGCTCGACGTCGGCCGGCGACACGCCGATCGCCATGGCGATGGTCGCGAACATAGAGGCATTGCCGCCGGCGCCGCCATCCCGCGACAGTTTGGCGCGCAAGCGCCGCAGATTGAAGAACAGCGCCTTCTGGGCGGAGCTCGTGCCGCCGCGGACGATCGACCAGTTGCGCAGGATGTAGTCCTGGATCGAAGCTCTGATCCACCAGGTCGCGTAGGTCGAGAACCGCACCTCGCGCTCCGGCTCGAAACGGGCCGCGGCCTCGAGCAACCCGACATGGCCTTCCTGGATCAGGTCGGCAATCGGCAACCCGTAATGCCGGAAACGGGCGGCCAGCGCGATGACGAGGCGCATGTGGGCGGAGGCCAGTTCATGCAGCGCCGCCTCGTCGCCGCGATGGCGCCAGCTCTCCGCCAGCGCCCGCTCCTCGGCCCGTTCGAGGAATTTCGCCGCCATGGCGGCCTTGACGAATTGTCGACGCACGCCGGCCAGTTGCAACATGGTCATCTCCCCTGGACTCAAGGGAGATACGCCTCACGCGCCGATTCGGTTCACGCCGACGGGGGATTTGTCTCGCGACTTTCTGCGACGACCGCGCCGCCTTCCATCACATAGGGCATTCGGCGAATCATTCCACGATCAGCTTGTAACGCTGGCCGGCGACGACCGAGCCACCGTCCATACCATTGAGGACCTTGAAGGTTTCGAGCGGATGGTCGGGCACCGCCATGCGGGCGGACAGGCTGTCGACGGTGTCGTTCGGCCCCGCCGTCACGGTAGCGATGCGCATCGGCCTGATGGCGCGCACCTCCTCGGGCGTGATGCGGCGAAACGTGTCGATCGCCGTCCTGAAATCGGCGTCGACGGTGGGCGTCAGGTCGCGGGCCGCGAAGGTGAGCCGGTAGACCTCGGGCCCGACCCTTATAGCAGCGAGGCGGAACGTCCAGGATTCGGCCTTGGCGACGGCCGTGATGGCGGGCAGGCCGTTGACCACGATGGCCTCGGCCGAGCTCGGCTGCAGGCCGTCGATCCAGCCGGAGTTCAGATAGGCCTGCAGCGTCATGTCCGGCGTGACGTGGACGCGGTCGAGTCGCAGCGCTTCGCTGCCGTCCTCGGTGACGCCCAGCACCGCCTGGGCGGAATTCTCGAGCACGAAACTCTCCGGCGCCGTGAAGGCGAAGCCGAGCTTGGGATGGATAAAGGTCCGTCCCCGGACGAACCCCTCCGCCGGGTCGTCGCCATAGAGCATGCCCTCGATCGCCGCGAGATAGCGGTCGTGGCCGACATCGCCTATGCCGGGAGCGCTGATGCCGCGGGCGATCGCCACCGCGTGAGCGACGCGCTCCGGCGTCGAGGGATGTGTCGCCATCATGTCCGGCTTGCCGCCGTTGCCGTTGGGATGCGTCGCCTGGCGCAGGTCGGTCGAGCGGCCGAGGGAGACGAGAAAGCGCGACGCGGCGAAGGGGTCGTAGCCCGCCTTGGCGATGACCCTGATGCCGATCTGGTCGGCCTCGAACTCCTGCTGGCGCGAGAAACTCGCCAGCGTCAGCTGGGCATAGGTCTTGAAGGTCCTGCCCTTCTGGGGATTATCGATGACATCGGCCGCCCGGCTGATCAATGCGGAGCGCTTTTCGAGCTCGGCGCGCTGGAGCGCATGACGCGCCGTCACATGGGCGATCTCATGCGCCATCACGGCCGCGACCTCCGAAGTATCGTTGGCGAGCGCCAGCAGACCCCGGGTCACGTAGATGTTTCCCGACGGCAGTGCGAAAGCGTTGACGACGGGTGAATTGAGGATGGTGATCTTGTAGGTCTGCCCAGGCGTATCGCTGGCCGGCGCAAGCTTCGCCAGGATCTCGTCGAGATATCGCTCGGTGGCCGGTGCGTGGTATTCCCCGCCGAAATAGGCGACGAGCTCCTTGTGCTCGCGCATGGCCGGCGTCTCGACGCCGGTCGTCCTCGGCGCGGAGGGCGGCACCGGAACATTGATCTGGACGACCTTCGGCTTGTCCTCGACCAAGCCCGAACATCCGGCGAGCATGACGACCGCCGCGGCCAGGATCAGCCCACCGATCATGCCGCGTCCCGCCTGGATCACCCTCAGCCTCGCCGCCTTCACCATCCTGGTCCGGTCGCCCGTCCATCCGCCTCGCCGCCGCCCGAGGCCCCTTGCCATCCTACGGACCAAGGTCCGGTCATTCCCTCGCCGCGGGATCCAACGAACCGCCACTGCCCGGCGCCGCCGCGTCCAGCACCTCGATCTGGTCGGCCGACGTCACATCGATCTGCGGACCGAAGCGGTCGTCCAGAAAACCCCTGATTCGGATCCGCCTCCCCGTCAGCGCACCGGGATCGAGCCCGGCATTCGCCAGCATCTTGGCCGCCCGCCTCGAGAGCGTCGCAGCGAAGGTGCCGGCTCCCCGGCCGAGCCTGAGGAAGGTCCATGCCCGGCCTGAACCGAGACTGAGCCGCCCTTCCACCAGAGCCATGGCCCCGGTCCGCTGCGCCAGCCCGTCGCGATCGTTGGCGTCCAGGATCGCATAATACGGATCGCTCCACAGGCCAAGCCTGCTCATGCGGCCTTGAGCCTCCCATGTTCGAAAGGCGGAGAAACAGGGCGGCAAAAGCGGCTCTGGCCTGGCCCGGGCAAAGCCCGAGACGAGGGCCGCCTCGGCGACCGAGCCCGACGACGGCGCGACGAGCGTCGCGGATCCGGGAGGCGGGCCTCCCTCGGCCCAAACCAGGGCAGGCACGCGATCCCACCGATCCGGCACGGCGAGCGGGGCGACGCGCACCGCCCGGCCCGACAGCCAGGCGGCAAGCTTCTGCCGCAGGTCCTCGCCGAGGCCGGGGCGGCCCGGCGTGGCCCGGGCCGGGTCGATACCGGCCAATCGCAGTTCGCGGCCGTCGTCGAGGGCGAGGTCGAAATCGTCGAGCACGGCGGCGACGCGGGCCTCCCCGGCAGGCACATCGCAAGGTCCCGCCCGCACGGCGGAGGCAGCGAAGATGACGAGCGCCGCCAACCCGCTCGCCAGGGCGGTGCGTCCCACTCGTGCGCTCGGCCGGGAGGGCTTTATTCTTCGTCGTCCTATGTTAGAGAGGTCGCGCGTGGTTCCGTAGCTCAGCAGGATAGAGCAGCGGTTTCCTAAACCGAAGGTCACAGGTTCGAATCCTGTCGGGACCGCCAATACGCCGCTCGAAGATTACCTTATCGCGAGCGGCGGCACGGATGGAAGTCGGATCCATGGTTGAGAAAGAGCGCGGTAGCGGTCGACGGCTGGAGGACGAGACCGCAAGGGTGCCGGCGCCGAATGAACCCGATGCGTCCTCGCGTGGAGATGATACCGCAAAAGCCGCCGCCGAGGATGCCGAGCATGAGCGGCATATGGAGGTTGCCCGCAAGGTGATGCGCGATCACTGGAACGTTTTGCGTGCCCTCAGCAAGTAACCTATGGACACCCCCGACTGGATTACGATGCGAGACGCGCTGGCGATCCATGCCGAGCAATTGGCCCAGCTTGGCGGCTTGCTTGGATTGCGGGAGAGTGGTGCTCTCGGAAGCGCGCTGGTGCGACCCCGAAATCTCCATGCCTATGGCGATCCCGATCTCGCGTCGTTGGCTGCCGCTATGCGTTCGGCCTCTCCCGCAACCATCCGTTTGCGGACTGAAACAAGCGCACGTCATTCGCTGTCTGTGCAACCTTCTTGAATCTTCACGGCGCGGATCTGCCGACCGCCGATGCCGACAATATCGCGACCTGGCTGGCATTGGCCGAGGGGCGTCTCGGCGAGGCTGCCCTCGCCGAATCGTTGCGGGCGAGGCTTCGTCCGGCGAGCAGCGGATCGTCGGCACCGGTCGACGACTGATCCGACAGCAGAATTCCCGATGAAACCAACTTTCGTCATCGCCAGCGCCGTCGGCATCGTGCTCGCCGTCGGGCTGATCTTCTTCTACGGGATCGGGCCGATCGTCGATGCGGTCGCGGCCGTGGGCTGGGGGGCGCTCGTCGTCACCCTGGTCCGTGTCGGGGAGACCTCCGGGGCCGGCGTCGCATGGTGGCTGCTGCTGCCCGAGCGGCCGGCGCATCTGCTGCGGATCTGCGTGCTGCTGCGCTGGGTGCGCGAGTCGATCAACGTGCTGCTTCCCGTGGCTCAGGTCGGCGGCGACGTGGCCGGCGCGCGCCTTCTCACCTTCACCGGCATCTCGGGCGGCATGGCGGGCGCCAGCGTGCTGGTCGACCTGCTGATCCAGACCGCAACCCAGGTCGTCTTCACTCTCATCGGACTGGCATTGCTGGTCTCGGCTGGGGGAGCGGACGGGCTGGTGCGGTGGATCGCAATCGGGCTCGCCGTCCTGACGCCGGCGCTCGCGGGCTTCTTCCTGGCGCTGCGCTACGGCGGTGTGCGGCTCGCCGAGGCGGCGCTGGCCCGCTTCGCCGGGAGCGCCGACTGGGCGATCCTCGGTGGCCTCGCGCAACTGCACGATCGCCTGCAGGATATTTTCCGACGGCCGGCCGCAGCCTGGGCCGCTGTCGCGCTGCACATGGCGATCTGGTTCTTCGGCGTCTTCGAGGTCTGGGTGGCGCTGCGTTTCATGGGCCACCCCGTGTCCTACGCGACCGCCCTGCTGATCGAGAGCCTCGGCCACGCGGTGCGCGGCGCCGCTTTCATGGTGCCGGGCGCCATCGGCGTGCAGGAGGGCGGGCTCGTCGCGCTCTGCGCGGTCTTCGGCATTCCGGCACCCGTTGCCGTGGCCTTGTCGCTCGTCAAGCGCCTGCCCGAGGTGGCGCTCGGCATTCCCGGCCTGATGATCTGGCAGACGCTCGAGAGCCGCCACCTCCTGGCCGGTCGCCGGAGTGTTGCGGGAGGGACGCAAGCTGCGGGGAAATGAAGCGCGGGGCGCGAGTTCGAGCCGATGACCCTTTACTTCGCGCCGGCGTCAGAACAGACCTTCGGTCGATCCGGAGACGATGGACCTCCAGATGTCGCAATCGCGTTGAATGCATGGCGGGAACGAACCGATATTAGCGTGAGGTCCCCCTGATCACCGTCGCTTTCCTCATCCTGGCTCTTGCAGGCTGCCTCTATACGCTGCTGGCCGCCACCGTGGTGCTTCGAGGCATGCGGAGGCGCGGCGTCGCCCCGGCCGACATGACCTGGCCGAGCGTCACCATCTTGAAGCCGCTCCACGGCGAGGAGCCGCACCTCGAGCGCAACCTCGAGACCTTCCTGCGCCAGGATTATCCGGCGCCCGTCGAGATCGTCTTCGGCGTCGGCAATGCCGCCGACCCGGCCATCGCCACCGTGGATCGGCTCCGGCTGGCCAATCCCGAGCGGGCCATCAGGCTCGTCGTCGACGCGCGCCGCTGGGGCGAGAACGGCAAGGTCTCGAACCTCGTCAACATGGCCGAGCACGCCCGCCACGAGGTGATCGTGCTGGCCGACAGCGACATGTCGGTCGGACCCGACTACCTCAGGCGGGTCGCGGCGGCGCTGGCTGCGCCCGGCGTCGGCGCCGTCACCTGCCTCTATCGCGGCCTCGCCCTGCCGAACCTCTGGTCGCGCCTCGCGACGCAGTGGATCGACCATCACTTCCTGCCGAACGTGCTCGTCGGCATGGCGCTCGGCCTGGCCAAGCCCTGCTTCGGCTCGACCATCGCGCTCCGCGCCGAGACGCTGGAGCGGATCGGCGGCTTCCGGGCCTTTGCCGACCGCCTGGCGGACGACTATGCGATCGGCGAGGCGGTGCGGAAGCTCGGCCTCGACGTTGCCGTGCCGGGCGGCCTCGTGCTCGGGCATCTGTGCGCCGCCACCACGCCGCGCCAGGTGCTACGCCAGGAAGTCCGCTGGGCGCGTACCATCCGTTCCGTCGACCCTTCGGGCTTCTTCGGCTCCGTCGTCACCAACCCGGTGCCTTTGGCCACTATCGGCGCGCTGCTGGCCGACTTCTCGACGAGCGCCACGGCGATCCTCGGCGCCGCTGTGGCGTCCCGGCTACTGCTGCAGCTTTTGATCGCAGGATTCGTCAAGGCTAGGCCTGTCGGCCTTATTCTCGGCCCGCTGCGCGACTATGCGGCCTTCCTGGTTTTCATCTTGAGCTTCTGGCCAGGGTCGATCGACTGGCGCGGCCACCGTTTCGCGCTGCAGTCCGATGGTACCCTGGCCTCGTCCGACATAGCGGGATCGTGATGCGCACACTCTTCCTCCAGGCTCCCTCCTTCGACGGCTACGACGGAGGCGCCGGCGCCCGCTATCAGATGAAGCGCGAGGTGAAGTCCTTCTGGTATCCGACCTGGCTGGCGCAGCCGGCCGCGCTCGTCGAGAATTCCAAGCTGATCGACGCGCCACCGCACAAGCTCAGCTTTGCCGACATCGCCCCGCAGGTGAAGGACTTCGACCTCGTGGTGATGCATACCTCGACGCCGTCCTTCAATTCCGACATGCGCACGGCACGCCTGCTGCGCGATCTCAAGCCGAGCCTGAAGATCGGCATGATCGGCGCCAAGGTCGCGGTCGAGCCGCAGCAAAGCCTGGAGGCCTGCGAGGCGCTCGATTTCGTGGCCCGCGAAGAGTTCGACTTCACCATCAAGGAGATCGCCGACGGGCGCGACTTCGCGAAGGTCGACGGCATCAGCTATCGCAACCGCGAGGGCGTGATCGTCGCCAACAAGGATCGCGCCGTCATCGAGAACATGGATACGCTGCCTTTCGTCACGCCGGTCTACAAGCGCGACCTCGACGTCAACAACTACTTTGGCGGCTATCTCAAGCATCCCTATATCTCGTTCTATACGGGCCGCGGCTGCAAGTCGCGCTGCACCTTCTGCCTATGGCCGCAGACCGTCGGCGGCCACAATTACCGCACGCGCTCGGTCGGTCACGTCATCGACGAGTTGCGCTACGCCAAGGCGGCGTTCCCGCAGGTGAAGGAGTTCTTCTTCGACGACGACACGCTGACCGACAATCTTCCGCGCGTCGAGGAACTGGCGCGCGAGATCGGCAAGCTCGGCATCACCTGGTCCTGCAACGCCAAGGCCAACGTGCCGCGCGACACGCTCAAGGTGATGAAGGACAATGGCCTGCGGCTGCTGCTCGTCGGCTATGAATCCGGCAACCAGCAGATCCTGCACAACATCAAGAAGGGTATGCGCACCGATTTCGCGCGCCGCTTCACCAAGGATTGCCACGAGCTCGGCATCGTCATCCACGGCACCTTCATTCTCGGCCTGCCTGGCGAGACGAAGGAGACGATCGAGGAGACGATCAACTTCGCCAAGGAGATCAATCCGCACACCATCCAGATCTCGCTGGCGGCGCCCTATCCGGGCACCTTCCTGTACAAGCAGGCCAAAGAGAACGGCTGGCTCTACGACGAGACGCAGGAGCTGCTGACGGACGGCGGCACGCAGATCGCGCCGCTGAACTATCCGCACCTGAGCCATACCGAGATCTTCACCTCGGTCGAGGACTTCTACAAGCGCTTCTACTTCCGGGCGCCGAAGATCGCCTCGATCGTCGGCGAAATGGTGCGCTCGCCCGAGATGATGAAGCGCCGCTTGCGCGAGGGCGTGGAATTCTTCCGCTTCCTGCGCGACCGCAAGGAAGCGGCGTAACTGCCCCTCATCCGTCGCCGCTTCGCGCCGACACCTTCTCCCGCAAGGGGAGAAGGGATTGCCTTATCTTGCGGCATTGGCGCCCTTATCCCCTTGCGGGAGAAGGTGCCTCTCGTGTCAACGAGAGGCGGATGAGAGGTTGAACCCCATGCCCAAGCACCTCGTCATCACCGCCGACGACTTCGGCCTGTCGCCGGAAATCAACGACGCCGTCGAGCAGGCGCATCTGCATGGCGTCCTGACGGCTGCGAGCCTGATGGTCGGCGCTCCGGCCACGGCGGACGCCGTTGCGCGGGCGCGGCGCCTGCCGAACCTGCGCGTCGGCCTGCACCTCGTTCTTGTCGAGGCTCGACCGTTGCTTCCACCCGCGGAGGTGCCTGGCCTCGTCGATCATCATGGGCGGTTCCGCGTCGACACGGCGGCTTACGGCGCGGCGATCTTCTTCTCTCCGGCCCGTCGTCGGCAGGTCAGGGCCGAGGTCGCGGCGCAGTTCGAGGCCTTCCGCAGGACCGGCCTCGTCCTCGATCACGTCAACGCGCATCGGCACTTCCACCTGCATCCGGTGATCGCCGGAGCGATGATCGCGATCGGTCGGGACCATGGCATGCGCGCCGTGCGCCTGCCGGCGGAGCCCTCGCGCCTCACCGGTGCCATCGATCCCGCGGCGCCTCGTTTTCTTCCGGCCGTCGTCCGGCCCTGGACGGCTATGCTCGGACGGAAGCTCAGGGCTGCCGGCATGATGGTCCCCGACCAGGTCTTCGGCCTCGCCTGGACGGGAGCCATGACGGGCGAGCGGATCGCCGCCGTCGTCGACCGCCTGCCGGAGGGACTGACCGAGATCTACACGCATCTGGCGACCGCCGGGGCCTTTGCGGGCGCGGCGCCCGGCTATCGCTACGTGGAGGAACTCGCCGGCTTACTGTCTCCGGAGGTCAGGGCCGCCGTGGCGCGGAGCGGCGCCTCACTCGGCGGCTTCCTCGACGCGCCGCCTCGCGGCTAGCGCCTCGGGCTTCGGATCCGCCATCGTCTGGCGCGGCGGCCCCATCAGGGCCGGCTGGAAGAACACCGCCGCGACCAGCGTGCAGGCGAGCGACAGGGCCAGCAACTCGCCCATGCTCGAGGTTCCCGGATGCTTCGAGGACCACAGCGAGCCGAAGGCGACCGCGGTCGCCATGGCGCTGAAGAACACCGCCCGCGTCAGGCTCGATTGCAGGAGCTTGGTCTGCCCGGCGCGCCACGCCATGACGAAATAGATCTTGAACGCCACGCCGAGCCCCAGCAGCAGCGGCAGGGCGATGATGTTGGCGAAATTGAGCGGCAGGCCGATCAGCACCGTGATCTCCATCGTCAGCACGCCGGCGAGCAGCAGCGGCACCAGCGTCAGCGCGACGTCGACGACCTTGCGCAGCACGATGAACAGCAGGATCGAGATCGAGATCAGCGCCAGCGCGCCCGCCTCGATGAAGGCCGCGATCACCGATCGGCCTGAATCCTGGATCGTCACGGGCTGGCCCGTCGCGTCCGGGGCGACCGTGAGCACGGCGTTGGCGAAGCGTTCGAGATTGTCGTTGCTGTTCGACAGGTTCTTCGGCGTGACCTCGATACGCGCCTTGCCGTCGGGCGTCGTCCAGTCGCGCTTGAGATCGTCCGGCAGCGTCGCCAGGGTCAGCTCGTGCGCGCTCAAGGCGTCGCGCAACTCGTCGACCGTGACCTTCAGCGACGGCACGATCGCCCGGCTGGCGAGATCGCGCGCCGCGACCGGGGCCGCCGCAAGCTTGCGCAGGCTATCCGACAATCGATGCGCCGCATCGCTCGCCGCGCCGCTCCCCTTGAGCGCCGCCTTGTCGAAGCGGACCGCGGCGGCGTTGAGCGCGATGACATTGTCCTCGTCCGAGGGCGCCGGCTTCTGTTGTGGAGGGTTCAGCGCCGGTCCGAGCGTGTCGGCCGCATCCTGGATCAGCGGCAGCTTGGCGGCCTGGTCGGGCGGAACGAAATCCGCGAGCGTGCGGGTGCTTCCCACCTCGGGCAGCTTGTCGAGCTTGCCGGCGGTCGCCTTCGCCTGATCGAGCGAGGGGCTCAGCACGTCGATCTTGTTCGGCGTCGTGGCGGGGTCCTTCATCAGGTCGAGCAGCGTCGCCACAGACTCGACCTTGGGACTGTTGAGGTTCAGCGGATTGAAATCGAACTTCACCTGCGCCAGCAGGGGCGAGCCGATGAGCGCCGTGCCGACCGTCAAGCCGATCACCCACCAGCGATGGCGCGACAGGAAATCGTCGAGCGGCGCCAGGAACGTGTAGCCGACCTCGCGGCCTTCGCTTGGCGGGTGGAGCAGCGTCAGCAGCGCCGGCAGCAGGGTGATGCTGACGAAGAAGGCGATGATCATGCCGTTGCCGGCGATGAGGCCGAGCTCGGAGACGCCGCGATAGTCGGTCGGCAGAAAGGAATAGAAGCCGGCCGCGGTGGCGGCGGCGGCAAGCGACAGCGCCCGGCCGGCCTTGACGCCGGACTTGACGATGGCCGGCACGAGCTTCGGCTCGGTGAAGCGCTCGTCGCGGTAGCGGACCGAGAATTGGATGCCGAAATCGACGCCGATGCCGATGAACAGCACCGCGAAGGCGATGGAGATGAGGTTGAGCGCGCCGACGATGGCGAGGCCGACCGCGGCGGTGATCAGCAGGCCCACGAAGGTGCTGATGAAAACGGCGACGATGAGCCGGGCCGATTTGAGCGCCAGCCAGAGGATGACAAGCACCGCCAGGATGGTGACGATCGAGTTCAGCGTAAAGCCGTCCTTGACCGTGCTGAATTCCTGGTCGTCTAGCGGGATCTGGCCCGTCAGGCGCACCCTCACGCCATGCGCCGCGTCGAGGTTGAGCTCGCCGACGGCCTTTTCGACGGCATCCGTCGCGGCCTGACCCGGCTCAAGGTTGCCATAGTCGAGCTTGGGCTTGAGCTGGACGAAGCGCCGGGTCGATATCGCCGCGGCGTTGCTATCGCCCTGCCCGGCGAGCAGCTGCTGCATGGAGAAGGGCGCGAAACGGCCCTCGACCGCGGCGCTCGCCGTGTCGGCGACCTTGTTGGCGAGGCCCGTCACCTGATCGAGCGGCGTCTGTCCTCGCTCGACCCCGATCGAAAGCAGCGACAGCGTCGTCATGAACCCGCGCAGGCTCGGATCCGACGCCACCTGGGCCAGCAGCGGCTGCGACCGGTCGAGCTGGTCGACGGTCGCCTTGACCTTGGCGGTCGGCTGGAACAGCAGCCCGTATTTGGCGAAGAAGGGCTGCTCGACGGGAAGCCTGGCGAAATCGAAATGATCGTGCTCGTCCTTCAGACGACCGACCAGGCTTTCGGCCGCAGTCTGAGCGACCTCGGGCGTCGCACCGTCGATGACGACGAGGATGAGGCCGTCGCTGTCCGGAAAGGCGGCGGTGAAGGCCGCCTGCCGCTCCCGCCACGGCAGCTTGTCGGAGATGAGCTTGCTGGAATCCGTGTTGATGGCGAAATGCGTCACCGCGAAATAGGCCGAGGCGGCCGTGACGATGGCGGCGAGCAGAATGACGAGCTTGGCGTGGCGGCAACAGGCCGCAACGATCCGTGTGACGATCGTAGTCAGCATTCGGTCGTTCGAGCCTCGTATAAAATTTGGACAAGGTGCGTTGCAGCACAGGGCTACGCGGATCGGTCGGCCGTTTCAAGGCACCGGCCGCGCGAGCAACGCGGTTGAGGCGATCGATACGACCGCCTGACTGTGGCAGACGCGCCATGAACCATGCATTAAGGGCGAAATTGCAACAAGGCTAGAACTCTGGCCTCGATCTGGCGATCCTCAGTCACAGAATCGAAAAAATCTATCGCGTGGCCGATCGAAAATGCAGCGCCGTGCTGCCCATACAGGCGCTCGCGTCACGATTACATTACGCGTCTGGCTGCGCGCTCTTTCACTCGGCCCGCATGCCCTGCACGATTTCGGCAGGAACCGCCCAGGCCGGAACCTCGTGCCCGGCCCGCAGGCTTATCCCGGGCCTCGGCAAGCGCGCCCAGGGCGACACGACCGAGGCGGGGACGTAGTCCTTGCCGATCGGGGTGCGGCGGCGCGGCGCGAGAGCGAGAGGACGGGCGCAGGCCATGGATCGTATCCGGTGCGAGCATCGGGAGGTCTTCCGGTGCCAAACGTCGGCCGCTCCGCTATGTTCCCGGCGATTCCTCAATTCCTGTTAACCATCACCGCGCGGCGGAGCGTTACCGCGCGGCGGAGCGCTCATGGCGCAACATCGCGAAGATCGCCGTATCCCATCGCTCGTCGCCGACCCTCACCGACGAGCGTCGCGTGCCCTCGTGCCGGAAGCCGAGGCGTCGATAGGTCCGCAACGCCGCGTCATTGAACGTGTAGACGTTGAGCTCCAACCGTTCGACGCCGGTCACGGCGAAAGCCCTGTCGATGATGCTGTCGAGGAACGGAGCCGCCAGGCCTTGACCCCTGGCCTCGGGCGCGATCGCGACGCGGCTCAGCAGCGCCACACCATGCCTCGCGTCGAAGGCGACCTGGGCATGGGCGACCATCCTGCCGTCGAGCCGACCCGTCCAAGACAGCCGCGCGGGCGGCGAGCCCTCGCATTCGGCGAGCATCTCCTCGAGCTGCGCCTCGTCGAGGGGGAAGCGCAGGCGCGAGCCGCCCCATTGAATGAGTGCCGCCTCGGTCGGAAACCATGCCATAAGCGCGGCGAAATCGGAGGCAGAGAAAGGGGCGATGTGCATGATCGGGATCCGGCAAGAACGGAGGTCGAAGGCGTGACGACCGAGGGGATGACCATCCTGGTCGGCGTCTTCGGCGCCGCGCAAGGCATCAAAGGCGAGATCCGCATCAAATCCTTCACCGCCGATCCCAAGGCGATCGCCGCCTATGGGCCGCTCATGGCGCCCGACGGCCGCATCTTCCGGCTCCTCGCGGTGCGGCCGCTCAAGGACGACATGCTGGTGGCCCGCGTCGAGGACATTTCGACCCGGAGCGAGGCGGAACTCTTGACCGGCGTCGAGCTCTTCATCGATCGCAGCCGCCTGCCTGCGCCCGACGACGAGGAATTCTACCATGCCGACCTGATCGGGCTCGCCGCCGAACTGACGGACGGGCGCGTGCTCGGGACCATACGCGCGGTCGAGAATTTCGGCGGCGGCGACCTGCTCGACATCGTTCCGCCG
>DATBEH010000087.1:0-23381 GCA_036276175.1 Lichenihabitans sp. | reverse complement strand
AGATCATCCGGATCGCGACCGGCACGAACCAGATCGACCATCTGACGGCGGAACTCAGGCGAATAGGGCGGGCGAGGCTTGGGCATGGGAACACCTCTGACGAAAGCTGCAGGGTGTCCACCAAACCGGGTCAATCCCAGTTCAGGTCTGCCGCTCATGACGGGCGGACTCCCGGCTCGAACAGGCTCGCGTGCTCGTCCGCAAAGCGGCGGAAGGCTTCCATCGAGTTCGTCAAATGCGTGCGCATTGCCGAAGCGGCCGCCTCGGGGACGCGCGTCGCCAGCGCCTCTACGACGTCGCGATGTTCCTGCAGGGTCTGTTCATTCCGCCGCAGATTGGGCAACAGCATACGGCGTGCGCGCTCGAGATGAGGCCGCATCCGTTCAACGACATCGGCCGGACGAGGCTTCCCGAGTCTGGCAAACAGCGCCGCATGGAAGCGCAAATCGAGCTGATAGAATTCGGCGACATCGACGATGCGAGCCGCAAACGCCTGGTATTCAAGAATTCTGTTGAGCTCGGAAATAAGCTCCCCGTCGGTCCCCAGCGCAATTTCGCGCGCCATTTCCGCTTCGATCGCCTGCCTGACGAAGGCCGCTTCCTCGACGTCCGCGATCCTGATGAGGGCGACGAAACTTCCGCTCTGGGGATGAACGTCGACGAGGCCATCCTCGGAAAGCCTAGCCAAAGCCTCGGCCACCGGTTGGCGCAAGACGCCGAATTGATCGCAGACTTCGTTCTTGTCGATGCGGCTTCCCGGCTCTCGCGTCAACGCCGTGATTTCTGTGCGCAATCGCTCGTACACCAGGACCGCTTTGGACATGCCGCGAAGCGAGACAACGACCGCGTTCATTACTGGCAGTCTCATGATCCGACGCTAACGTGAACCGTCATAAGACGGCGGGCGACGTCGTCGGCCTTGGCCCGGGCAGCGATCTCGCGATCGAGCTCGGCGATTTCGGTCTGCAGAAGTCGCAACATCTCGATGAGACGCGTCAGGCAGGAGCGCGCCGCATCCGGAATGCCGGACGCTGGATCCTCGACCTGAGTGATGAGCCGCTCGACGTGCGAGGGCCCTTGCGTCGCCGCCCCGAATCGGCTCAGACGTAGGCGGGCCTGACCCATCGCGGCTCGCCCGCCTCGTGGCAATCGACGACCGCGTCGACGAAGGCGACACCTTTCATGCCGTCGGTGCCAGTAGGCACGTCGCGGCCCGCCCGGGTCGGCTCGCGGCCGTCCCGCCGCGCCCGGATGGCCTCGGCGAAGCCGGCGTAGAGGTTGGCGAAGGCCTCGATGTAGCCCTCCGGGTGGCCGGGCGGCGTTCGCGTCCGGACCAGCACACTCGCGTCGAGGTCCGCGCGACCGCGTTTGATCGCGCAGGGCCGGCCGTCGAGGGGGGCGTGGACGAGCACATTCGGCTCCTCCTGGAACCACGACAGCCCACCCGTCTCCCCGAAGATGCGGAGCCGGATCCCGTTCGAGCAGCCGACCGCCACCTGGGACGACCAGAGCAGGCCCCGCGCCCCGCCCGCATAGCGCAGCATGACGTGCGCGTTGTCGTCGAGCGCCCGGCCCTCGACGAAGGTCGCGAGATCGGCGCACAGCGCCTCGAGCTCGAGCCCGGTGACGAAGCCGGCGAGGTGGTAGGCGTGGGTGCCGATGTCGCCGATGCTGCCGCCTCGCCCCGATTTCTTCGGGTCGGTGCGCCAGGCCGCCTGCTGGTTGCCGGCCCGCTCGATGGCGGTCGCCATCCATTCGAGCGGATACTCGACCTGGACGACCCTGATCTTTCCGATAGCCCCCGCCCCTACCATGGCGCGGGCCTCGTGGACCATCGGATAGCCGCAATAGGTGTAAGTCACGCCGAGGAAGCGCTGGGATCTTCGGGCCACCGCGACGAGTTCCGCCGCGTCCTCCAACGTCGTCGTGAGCGGCTTTTCGCAGATCACGTCGAAGCCGGCCTCCAGGAGGGCTTTGGCGATGGGGAATGCGTGTGGTTCGGCGTGCACACGGCCACGACGTCGACGCGGTCGGGGCGCGCCGCCTCCCCCGCGACCATGGACCGGAAATCGCCGTAGGAGCGCGACGCGTCGAAGTGGTTTGCGGCCGCGAAGGCGTGGCCGCGAGCGGCATCGACGTCGAAGGCTCCGGCCACGAGGTCATAATGTCCGTCGAGGCGCGCGGCGAAGCGGTGGATGCCGCCGATGTAGGCGCCTTGTCCTCCGCCCACCATCCCGAGGCGCAGGCGCCTCGACCCGACAGGTCCTTCGCCGATGCCGTCCGTGGCCATTCTTGCTTCTCCGCTGAGAGGTTAACGACGTTCAACCGTGGAAGGCGATGCCTGTGGTTCAGGCGATGGTCTCGACTTTGACGGCCGACCCGCTCTTCGACGAGGCGAGCGCCGCCTCGGCCAAGACGAGGGCGCGGTAGCCGTCGTCGAAGGTGGACTGGACGGGCGTGCCGTCCCTCACGGCCGACACGAAGGAGGCGATCTCGGCCTCGTAGGCCGCCGTGTAGCGCTCGATGAAGAAATTGAGATAGGGCTCGGCCACCTCCGTCGCGCTCTTGCCGAAGCGCCGAAGCTCGTGCGCCTTCCGGTTCTCTGCCCGGAGCATGCCCTCCCTCCCGTGAAGCTCGACGCGCTGGTCGTAGCCGTAGGACGCGCGGCGCGAGTTGTTGAGGTGGCAGAGCTTCCCGTCGGCGGTCCGCATGACGATCATCACGGAATCGAGGTCGCCGAACTCGGGGCCGATGGTCGGGTCGACGAGCGCGCTGCCGGTGGCGAAGACCTCGGTCGGCTCGTCGCCCAGCATGAAGCGGGCGAGGTCGAAATCGTGAATGGTCATGTCGCGGAAGATGCCGCCCGAGGCCGCGATATAGGCCCGTGGCGCCATGCCGGGGTCGCGCGAGGTGATGACGACCTGCTCGAGCGTGCCGATGTCGCCCGCCGCCCGGGCGTCCCGCGCGGCCTTGAAGCCTGGATCGAAGCGGCGGTTGAACCCGAGCTGGATCGGGACGTCGAGCCCCGCGATGGCGTCGCGGCAGGCGCGGACCCGGCCAAGGTCGAGGTCGATCGGCTTCTCGCACAAAATCGCCTTGCCAGCCTTGGCCGCGAGTTCGATCAGGTCGGCGTGGGTGGGCGTTGACGTGGCGATCAGCACGGCGTCGACGTCGCGCAGCGCATCCTCGGGGCTTTCCGCGATCCGGCAGCCGTAGAGCTCGCCCAGAGGCATGGTCGCGGCGATCACGGGGTCGTAGACCGTCGAAAGACGCACGCCCTCGGCCTTAGCGAGATTGTGGGCATGCATCGCCCCGATGCGGCCGCAGCCCAGCAATGCAAACCTGATCAATCCGACCTCCCGATGCCGCGAGCCGCTCGGCGGCTCATTCTGCAAACTTTGTTGCAAGATCCGAGCAAAGTCAATTATAGTTCCGCAACGGCCGGTCTTCACTCTCCGACCTCCGATTGGGGCGTGGGCCGGTGGCGAACCGATAGACGGGAGAAGGCCACGATGGCACTGGAAGCGAGGCTCGGTATAGCGCCGATTGCCTGGTCGAACGACGACCTGCCGGAGCTCGGCGGAGACACGAGCCTCGAGACCTGCCTCTCGGAGGCGCGGCTGGCCGGGTTCTCCGGCGTCGAGAGTGGCGGCAAGTTCCCCTCGACCGCAGCGGAACTAGGCCCGATTCTCGACGCGTACGACCTCTGCCTCGTGTCGGGCTGGTACTCGGGCACGGTGCTCGACGCCGACCTCGAGGCCGAGAAGGAGCGCGCCTCCGGGCAGCTCCGAATGTTCAAGACGCTGGGCGCGCCCGTCCTGGTCTACGGCGAGACCGCGGGGACGATCCAGAACCAGCGCCACGCCCCGATCGCGTCGCGTCGGGTGCTGTCCGACGGGGACATGCGGGCCTATGGCCGCAAGCTGACCGCCTTCGCGGAGTTCTGTGCCGAGCAGGGTGTGCCGCTCTCGTGCCACCACCACATGGGCACCGCCGTCGAGAGCGAGGCGGACGTGGACCGCCTCATGGCGGCGACCGGCGAGGCCGTGGGGCTCCTCTACGACACGGGCCACCTCACCTTCGCCGGCGCCGACGTGCTGCGGGTCCTCGACAAGCATGGGCCGCGGATCAACCACGTCCACGCGAAAGACGTGCGAGGTCCAGTCGCCGCGGGGCTCGACCGCAACGCCGAGTCGTTCCTCGATGCGGTGCTAAAGGGCGTCTACACGGTGCCGGGCGACGGCATGGTCGACTTTGGCGCCGTCGCGAAAAAGCTGTCGACGATCGGCTACCAGGGCTGGTTCGTCGTCGAGGCGGAGCAGGACCCGGCCAAGGCGCCGCCGCTCGAATACGCGCGCATCGGCCACGCCGCGCTGAGCCGAGCGCTCACGGCCGCAGGCTATAGATCAGGGAGGGACGGACATGACGGCGTCGTTGAAAGGCAAGATCGCAATCGTCACCGGGAGCACCCAGGGGCTCGGGGCGGCGGTCGCCACACTGTTCGCCGAGCGCGGCGCCGGGGGAATCGTCATCTGCGGCCGAAACGCCGAAAGGGACCGCGCCAAGGCCGAGGCGATCCGGTCCGCGACCGGCTGCCGGGCGGAGTTCGTCCAGGCCGACCTGTCTCAGGTTGCGGATTGCGGGAAAGTGATCGCCGCCGTCGACCGCGCCTTCGGCCGCGTCGACGTGCTCGTCAACGCTGCCGGCAACACCGACCGGGGCACCATCCTCGACACGTCGCCCGAAACCTTCGACGCCCTCTTCGCAGTCAACACGCGCGCGCCGTTCTTCCTCATACAGGGGGCCGTGAAGGTCATGCGGCGCGAGGGGACGCACGGGGCCATCGTCAACATCTCGTCCATGTCGGCGATGGGCGGCCAACCCTTCATCGCGGCCTATTGCGCTTCGAAGGGCGCGCTCGACACGCTGACCCGCAACGTCGCCTACGGGCTCTTGCGCAACCGCATCCGCGTCAACGGCCTCAACATCGGCTGGATGGCGTCGGACGGCGAAGACCGGATCCAGCGCGAGTACCATGGCGCCGACCCGAACTGGCTCGAGGCTGCGGCGGCCAAGCAGCCGAACGGTCGGCTGCTCGACCCCATGGAAGTGGCGCGCGCCGTGGCGTTCCTGTCGACCGACGAATCCGGGATGATGACCGGCGCGACGATCAATTTCGATCAGGCCGTCTGGGGCGCCTACGATGACACCCCGCACCCCGACGCGCCGCTTTGACACTCACGGGACAATCGACATGAGAACCATCAAGGGGCCCGGTATCTTCCTCGCCCAATTCGCCCGCGACGAGGCGCCCTTCGACAGCATCGACGGGCTCGCCGGCTGGGCGGCCGCGAAGGGCTTCAAGGGCGTCGAGATCCCGACATGGGACAGGCGCGTGATCGATCTCGCGAAGGCGGCCGAGAGCCAGGCCTATTGCGACGACTACAAAGGCAGGCTCGCCGAGCATGGGCTCGTCGTCACCGACCTCGCGAGCCATCTGCAGGGCCAGCTCGTCGCGCTACATCCGTCGTTCAACCTGCCGGCCGATTCTTTCGCGCCGGAGCAGGTGCGCCACAACCCGAAGGCGCGCCAGGAATGGGCGGTCGACCAGCTCATGCTCGCAGCCAAGGCGTCCGAGCGCTTCGGCCTCGACCGCCACGTGACCTTCAGCGGCACGCTGCTCTGGCCCTACCTTTACCCCTATCCGCAATGGCCCGACGGGCTCATCGCGGACGGCTTCGACGAGTTGGCGCGGCGCTGGCGGCCGATCCTCGACGCCTTCGACGCCTCCGGGGTCGATATCTGCTACGAGATCCACCCGACCGAGGACCTCCACGACGGTCTGACCTTCGAGATGTTCCTCGAGCGCGTCGGCGGCCACACGCGCTGCAACATCATGTACGACCCGAGCCACTTCGTGCTGCAATCGCTCGATTATCTCGCCTACATCGACCATTACCACGAGCGAATCAAAGCCTTCCACGTGAAGGACGCCGAGTTCCGTCCGAACGGCAAGACCGGCGCCTACGGCGGCTACCAGCCCTGGCTCAGCCGCGCCGGCCGGTTCCGCTCCCCCGGCGACGGGCAGGTCGACTTCAAGGGCATCTTCTCCAAGCTGACCGGCTACGGCTTCGACGGCTGGGCCGTGCTCGAATGGGAATGCTGCCTCAAGAATTCCGAGGACGGCGCCGCCGAGGGCGCGCGCTTCATCTCGGACCACATCATCGGCGTGTCGACCCGGGCCTTCGACGACTTCGTCAAGTCCGGGGCGGACCGGCGGCTCAACCGCATCATGATCGGCGCCGAGGAGGCTCGGTGACCGCGGGCAACGGCGCGTCGCGGTCGGCACCTTCGCGGGCTTCCAGGACGTGGCGATCGGGCTCACCGGCCGCCTGCTCGGAGGCGTGGCCCCGCCTCTCGGCCCGCCACGGTCTTTCTGATCGGAAGCGAAAGGCTGATCCGCCACAGCAACGCAAAAAACGTTGCGCGTTTTGATTATTGCCAATATCAATTGCAGAAAGGATCCGAACGATATCGGGGAGCGAGGCACCATGGGCGAGACCGTCCGGCTGACGATGACGCAGGCGCTCGTGCGCTACCTTTGCGGGCAGAGAACGACGGTGGACGGCCGCGAAGAGCCGCTGTTCCCCGGCGTCTTCGCGATCTTCGGTCACGGCAACGTCACCTGCCTGTCCGAGGCGCTGGAAGCGGTGCAGGACAGGTTGCCGACGTGGCGCGGCCAGAACGAGCAGTCGATGGCGCTCGCGGCGATCGGCTTCGCCAAGGCCAAGCGCCGCCGGCAGATCATGGTGGCGGCGACCTCGATCGGCCCCGGCGCGCTCAACATGGTCACCGCGGCCGGCACCGCCCTTGCCAATCGCCTCCCGGTGCTGCTGCTGGCCGGCGACACCTTCGCGAGCCGCCGGCCCGACCCGGTGCTCCAGCAGGTCGAGCAGTTCAATGACCCCACCATCACGGTCAACGACGCCTTCAGGCCCGTGGTGCGCTACTGGGACCGGATCACCCATCCCGAGCAGATCATCTCGTCGTTGCCCCAGGCGGTCGCGGCGATGCTCGACCCGGCGGATTGCGGGCCGGCCTTCATCGCGCTGCCGCAGGACATCCAGGAGATCGCGATCGACTATCCGGCCGCATTCTTCGAGCCGGTCGTCCACGCGGTGCCGCGCCCGCGGCCCGACCGCGACCGAGTCCGGCAGGCGGTCGAGATGCTCAAGACGGCCAAGCGTCCGCTGCTGATCGCCGGCGGGGGCGTGCGCTACTCCTTCGCGGAGGCCGACGTGGCGGCTTTCGCCGAGCGCCATGGCATTCCGCTCGTCGAGACCATCGCGGGCAAGAGTTCGGTCAGCCACGACCACCCGGCCCATGTCGGGCCGCTCGGCATCATCGGCTCCTCCTCCGCCAACGAACTGGCGGCCGAGGCCGACGTGGTGCTCTCGATCGGCACGCGGCTGCAGGACTTCGCGACCGGGTCGTGGACCGCTTTCGCGCGGGACGCCAAGTTCGTGTCCGTCAATACCGCCCGTTGGGACGCGGTCAAGCACCGGGCGCTGGCGGTGATCGGCGATGCCCGCGAGACCGTGGCGGAGCTCGACGCCGCCCTCGCGGGCTGGCAGGCGGACCGGGCCTGGATGGAGAAAGGGCGCAAGGCCTTCGCCGTCTGGAACGCCACGCTCGACGGGCTGCAGAAGCCGACCAACGATCCGGTCCCGACCTATGCGCAGGTCGTCGGCGTCGTGAACGCCAAGGCGGGCGACCGCGACCTCGTCATCACGGCCGCGGGCGGCCTGCCGGGCGAGACCACAAAGAACTGGCGGGTGAGGGCGCCGAACACGTTCGACTGCGAGTTCGGCTTCTCGAACATGGGCTACGAGATCGCGGCCGGCTGGGGCGCCGCCATGGCGGATCCGACGCGCACGCCGATCGTGCTCGTCGGCGACGGCACCTACATGATGATGAACTCGGACATCTATTCGAGCGTCCTCGCCGGCCACAAGTTCATCCTGGTGGTCTGCGACAACGGCGGCTACGCGGTCATCAACCGCCTGCAGATCGGCAAAGGCGCCGCGCCCTTCAATAACCTGATCCGCGACTGCCGCGTGAAGGAACCCTTCGCGGTCGATTTCGCCAAGCACGCCGAGAGCATGGGGGCGCTCACGCGTCGCGTCGAGAGCTTGGCCGACCTCGGGCTCGCCATGGACTGGGCCAAGACGACCGACCGGACGACCGTCATCACCATCGTGTCCGACGCGTTCCGCTGGAGCCCAGGCGACGCGTGGTGGGACGTGGGGGTGCCGGAGGTCAGCGAAAGGCAGGAGGTGCGCGACGCGCGGGCTGCGCAGGTGGGGAAGCGCCGGGATCAGCGGGTCGGCGTATGACCTCCTCGGTGCTGAACAGGCGCCGTCCGCCGCCACAATCTTCACGGCGCCAGACAACTCACTGCCTATGATGGCCGACATGTTGAAGATCGGCCAGAATCTGAAACACGTGAAGGCGCCGACGGACTACGAGTCCTTCGTCGGCCTGATCCAGGCCGAATACGACGGTCTCAGCCGCAGCTTCCAGACGGTCGCGCGCTATCTCACCCAGAACCCGAACGATGTCGCGATCCAGTCGATCAACGAGATCGCCGGGAAGTGCGGGGTTCACGCGTCGAGCCTCGTGCGGTTCGCGCAGAGCCTCGGTTACGACGGCTTCAAGGATCTGAAGGAGCTGTTCAACCGGCGGCTCGCGACCGCGGCGCCCGGCTTCGAGGCGCGTGTCAAGGCGCTGCGAGACGACCTCGAGTTGCACAAGCGCGGCACGCCGAAGGGCTTCCTCGGGGATCTGGTGGCTCGCGATACCGCGACCCTCCAGGATCTCTTCAACGACACGCGCGAGGACGATCTCTTGAAAGCGGTCGACCTCATGGCCGACGCCGACATCATCTACATCGCCGGCCAGCTCCGCTCGGCGCCGATCGCGATCTTCGTCCGCTACGTCCTGACCATGCTCGGGCGCAACGTCGTCCTGCTCGACGCGAACGGCGGCCTCGCGACCCATATGGCGCGGGTCATGCGTCCGACGGACCTGCTGTTCTCGATCTCCTTCAGGTTCTACGCCAAGGAGGTCGTCAGCATCACGGAAGCGGCGCATGCGGCCGGCGTACCGGTGATCGCGATCACCGACAGCGCGCTGTCCCCGATCGCGAAATGCGCGACCGTCCTGTTTTCGGTTCCCGAGGGCGAATACGCCTTCTCCCGGTCTCTCGCGGCTCCGATGTGCCTGGCCCAAGCCCTGATGGTGGCGCTCGCCGCCAGGATCCAGGAGGATCCGGATCCCCAGATCCCGATCGTAACGGCGTCGGATTGAGGGCTCCCGAGGTCGTCACGGTCCCGAGGGCGGCGTCTCGACCACGGGCTCCGGCAAGGGGGCGCGGTTCACGTGGAGCTCGTGCTGGAGGGCGTTCAGGCCGGCGCCGCCCGCCATGTGGAACATCAGGTTCTCGAGCGAGAGCTGCGAACGGGGCGCGTCGAGCTCCACCTCGCCCCGCGCCAGCACGATGAAGTGGTCGCCGACCATGTAGGCGTGATGCGGGTTGTGGGTGATGAAGATCACCCCGATGCCCTGCTCGCGCGCCGCCGCCGCGACATATTTCAGCACGATGCCGGACTGGTTCACGCCGAGCGCCGCCGTCGGCTCGTCGAGGATCAGCACGCGGGCGCCGAAATGGATCGCGCGGGCGATCGCGACGCACTGGCGCTGGCCGCCCGAGAGCGTACCGACCGGCTGGTCGAGGTCGGTGAGGTTGATCCCCATCTTGCGCAGCGCCTCGTCGGTCTCGGCCCACATGGTCGGCACGTCGAGCCGCTTCAGCGGGCCGGCCCCCTTGGTGATCTCGGAGCCCAGGAAGAAGTTGCGCCACACCGGCAGCAGCGGGACCAGCGCCAGCGTCTGGTAGACGGCCGCGATGCCGAGATCGAGCGCCTCGCGCGGCGAGCCGAAGTTCATCGGCTTGCCGTCGACCGCATAGGTGCCCTCGCTGTGGCCGGCGAGGCCCGCGATGACGCTGATCAGCGTCGACTTGCCGGCACCATTGTCGCCCAGGATGCAGGTGACCTCTCCCTGCCGCACCGCGAGGCTGACGCCGCGCAGCGCCCGGACGTTGCCATAGCTCTTGCCGACGTTGGTGAGCTGGACGATCGGGTTCGAGGTGCTGGCCATCTCACTTCCCTCCGCTCGCGCGGGTGCGGATCCAGAGGTTCACGACGGTGGCGAGCAGCAGCATCGCGCCGACGAAGAACTGGAACCAGTCCGGATCCCAGTCGGCGTAGATGACACCCTCGGTCGTCATGCCGAAGATGAAGGCGCCGAGCGCCGAGCCCACGGCCGAGCCGTAGCCGCCGGTCAGCAGGCAGCCGCCGACTACCGCGGCGGCGATATAGAGCAGCTCGTTGCCGATGCCGGCGCCCGATTGCACGGTGTTGTAGGCGAAGAGCTGATGCATCGCGAGAAACCAGCAGCCGAAGCCGACCGTCATGAACAGGCCGATCTTCACCTGCTTCACCGGGACGCCGACTGCGCGGGCGCTGTCGCCCTGGCCGCCCACCGCGAAGATCCAGTTGCCGGGCTTGGTGCGCAGCAGCACCCACGTCGCGATCGCCACCAGGATCAGCCAGTAGACGATCGCGATCGACACCTGCACGCGACCGAACTTGAAGTTCGCGGCGAAGATGGTGCTCAACGTGTTGAAGCCCGGCATGCCGGAGATGTCTTCGGTCGCCACGTTGCCGGTAATCAGCTTGGTGATGGCGATGTTGAGCCCCTGCAGCATCAGGAACGAGCCGAGCGTCACCAGGAAGCTCGGCAGCTTGGTTTTGATGAGCAGCCAGCCGTTGATGGCCCCGAGCGTCAGCGCGAAGGCGAGCGAGAAGATCGTGCCGATCCACAGGTTGCCCGCCACATGCGTCGCGAAGATCGATGCGGCGAGCGAGATCGTGGTGACGGCGACGCCGGCCGACAGGTCGAATTCGCCGCCGATCATCAGGAGCGCGACCGCGACCGCAGGGATGCCGATCGTCGAGGCCTGATAGAGGACGGTCGTGAACGCCGGTAATTGCCGGAACGGCGGCGCGATGAACCAGAAGAACAGGAATACCAGGATCGCCCCACCGAGCGCGCCGGCCTCCGGACGCTTGAGGATCCGCGTCAAAGTGCTCTGAGGCCGCACCTGTGGGCGCAGCGCCGACGTCTCGGCAATCGTCATGGCAATGATCTCCTCCCGATCGACCGCCGCTTGACCGGCCGGAAGACATTCTCCCGGCCGGATGCGTCGTTACGTCTTGATTTTAGTCGACGCTCCGAGCTGGGCTCAGCGCGTCCCGGCCTTGGCGAACTTGGCGACCGCGGCCGCATTGTCCTTGTTGACGAAGAACGGGCCGGTCAGGACCGGGCCGCCACCGCCGACGGTGTCGCCGTTCTTGAGGTAGAGCCACAGCATGTCGACCGCCTCGTAGCCCTCGACGTAGGGCTGCTGGTCGATCGCCCACTGAAGTTTGCCTTGGGCGATTTGGTCGATCACCACCGGCGTCATGTCGAAGGTTCCGACCTTGGCGCTGCTGCCGGCAGCGTTCACCGCGTCGAGCGCCACCGGCGCGAAGGGCGCGCCGAGCGTCACGACGTAGTCGATCGACGTGTCCTGCTGCAGCTTGGCCTGCAGGCGCGCCTTGACCGTCGGCATGTCGTAGCCGGTGACGTAGAGCACGTCGACCTTGCCCTTGAACGTGTCCTTGATGCCCTGGCACCGCGCCTCGAGCTGAACCGCGCCCTGCTGCTGGTCGAGGCAGACGACGTCCTTCGCACCGTCCTTGTTGAGCTGCTCGCCGACGGCCTTGCCGGCGACCGACTCGTCCTGGCCGGCATAGCCGATCAGCCCCTGGGCCTTCCACTGGTTGACGCCGGCGTTGAAGCCGGCGATGGGGATGCCCGCCGCCTCCGCCGCCTTCACGGCCGAGGCTTCCGCGTCGGGGAAGGCCAGGGTCAGGGCGATGCCGTCGACGTGCTGGTCGATCACGTTCTGGATCAGCTGGGCTTCCTTGGGGCCTTCCGGCGCCGACAGGTAGATCAGCTTGACGTGGTCCTTCTCGGCCGCCGCGGTCGCGCCCTTGCGGATGATGTCCCAGAACGTGTCACCGGGCTGGGCGTGCGTGATCATCGCGAAGGTGAGTTCCTTGTCCTGCGCGCTCGCCGGGGTCGCAGCAACTGCCACCCCCAATCCCACCATCGCTCCCACGGCCGCCGCCATGGCGGTATGCTTGCTGCCTTTCATATCTCGGCTCCTCCCTGCTGGTCTTGCTGGCCATCGCGACAACAATTTTTGCCTATTCGCGATTTCGGCAAATTCGACATGGATGCAGGTCGCTGTCAAGCCTCAATGATAGAAACGATGCTTCCGGTCCGAGCCGGCCCAGAGCGCTCACGAAACAAATGTGCGTGATATGATATCTTGCAATTTTTCTTGCGCAGCTGCCGAGGCGAGGCTAGCTTTCCCGACCGAAGCGGCAGGAGCCGCGACGGGATGGGAAAGCCATGTATTCCGAACGCGGTCTGTTCATCGACGGCGCGTGGCGCCGAACCGGGGGAGCGGGCGAGAATCCGGTGCTGGATCCGGCGACGGGCGAGGCTCTCGGCGACAGCCCCATGGCATCGGCCGGCGATACGCGCGACGCCATCGCGGCCGCGAGCCGCGCGTTCCTTACGTGGAGCGTGGCGCCGGCCTGGACGCGCGCCGGCCTTCTGCACAAGGTCGCGGACGTCATGATCGCCCGGACCGAGGCGGCGGCCAGGACCATGACCCTGGAATCAGGCAAGCCTCTGGCCCAGTCCCGCCGCGAGTGGCAGCTCTCCATCGACCAGTTCCGCTGGTATGCCGAGGAGGCCCGGCGGATCTACGGCCGCATCGTCGAGAGCCGGGCGCCGGGCGGTCGGATCGAGGTCACTCACGAGCCGGTCGGGGTCGTGGCGGCCTTCACGGCGTGGAACTTCCCAGCGGTCCTGATCGCCCGGAAGGTCGCCCCGGCCCTGGCGGCGGGCTGCACCGTCGTGGTCCGGCCCTCGAACGAGGTGCCCGGCGTCGCGATGGAGCTCTTCGCCTGTCTCGAGGAGGCCGGCGTGCCGGCGGGCGTCGCCAATCTCGTCGTCGGTGCGACGGGCGACACGTACCGCGTCCTGATGGACTCGCCCGTCGTGCGCAAGGTGTCCCTGACCGGCTCGACGGAGGTGGGTCAGCAGATGATCCGCGACGCGGCCGCGACCCTGAAGCGGGTCAGCATGGAACTCGGCGGCAACGCGCCGATGATCGTGTTCGACGATGCAGACCTCGAGAGGACGCTCGACCTCGCGGTGCCGACGAAATACGCGAACGCCGGCCAAGTCTGCGTAACGCCTGACCGGTTCTATATTCACGAGTCGCTCTACAAGCCGTTCTCGGAGGGGTTCGCCGCCAGGGCTAAGGCGCTCAAGGTCGGCTCCGGCCTCGACGACGCGACGCAGATGGGCCCGCTCATCAACAAGCGCCGTCGCGAAGCGATCGAGGCCGTCGTGGACGAAGCGCGCGCCAAGGGCGGTGAAGTCATGGCCGGCGGAAGCCGCCCGGCCGACAGGAACGCCGGCTTCTTCTTCCAGCCGACGGTCATCACCGGTCTTCCCGACGACGCGAAAGCTCTGGCTCACGAGAACTTCGGTCCGATCGCGGCCATCACTCCTTTCAAGAGCGACGACGAGGTCTATGCGCGGGCCAACGATAGCGTCTACGGGCTCTCGGCCTATGCCTTCACTCGCTCCCCCGCCCGCGCCCGCGAGGCCGTCGCCCGCATCCAGTCGGGGATGGTCGGCATCAACTCCTTTGCGCTCGCGGCCGCCGAGGCGCCGTTCGGGGGCACGAAATACAGCGGCATGGGGCGCGAGGGCGGCACCGAGGGCATCGCGGACTATTCGAACGTCAAGCTCGGCCAGGTGGCGCTGTCATGATCCCCAATCGCATCAAGACCCTCTGGGCGGAGGGCAAGCCCGCCATCAACGGCTGGCTCTCCATCGGCAACGGCTTCTCGGCCGAGATCATGGCCTCGGCAGGCTACGATTCGGTCACGGCCGACCTCCAGCACGGCGCGTTCGACTATGGGGCAGCGCTCGGCATGTTCCAGGCGATGCGCGCGAGCGGCGTCGCCGTCATGGCCCGCGTGCCCTGGCTCGACCCCGGCGCCATCATGAAGGCGCTCGACGCCGGCGCCTACGGTATTATCTGCCCGATGATCAACTCGCGCGAGGAGGCGGAGCACCTCGTCTCTTACGTGCGCTATCCTCCGGCGGGCACCCGCTCCTTCGGGCCGACGCGGGTCAACTTTTCGGCAGGTACCGACTACGGGACGCAAGCGGACGGCAACGTGCTCTGCTTCGCGATGATCGAGACGCGCGAGGCCTACGAACGTGTCGACGAGATCGCCGCGACGCCGGGGCTCGATGGCCTCTACATCGGCCCGGCCGACCTGACACTCGGGCTCACCGGGCGGACGTACCGCACCGGGTTCGACCGCGAGGAACCGGAGATGGTCGAGGCGATCCGCCACGTCCTCGACGTCGCCCACAAAGCCGGGATCCGGGCGGCCCTGCACAACGGCTCGGCCGCCTATGCCGCCAAGGCCGCCGGCTGGGGCTTCGACCTCGTAACGGTGTCGAATGACGTCCGGCTGCTGGCGGGGGCGGCCGAGGCCAGCGTCGGCGAGGTCCGCAGGCTGCTGGGCGAAGCGGCGGCCGCCCCCGACAAGGGCGGACCGGGAGGCTATTGACCATGCCGCACGTGCTCATCGCCGGCCGCATCCACGACGACGGCGTCGCCGTCTTCGCCCGGGACCCGAACTACACCTTCCAAATGGTCGACGAGGTCTCGACCGAATCCTATGTGCCGAAGCTGCCGCAGGCGGACGCCCTTCTGATCCGCACCCAGCCTTTGCCCGGATGGGCGATCGCAACGGCGCCGCGCCTCCGCATCGTGTCACGGCACGGTGTCGGTTTCGATGCCATCGACGTGCCGGCGCTCGATGTACGCGGGATCCCGCTCGCCGTAGTGGGCGACGTGAATTCCCGACCGGTCGCCGAGCACACGCTGGCCCTGATGCTGGCCTTGGCCAAGCGGGTCGCGCTCCACGACGCGGCGACACGGGATGGTCGATGGGCGCTCCGCAACAGCTTCTCGGCCACCGAGCTGCATGGCAAGCGCCTGTTCCTCGTGGGGTTCGGCCGGATTGGCCGGCTCGTCGCGGGGATGGCCTCCGCCTTCGGCATGCGGGTTTCGGCCTACGATCCCTTCCAGACGCCTGACGCCATCGCGTCGGCGGGAGCCGAGCCGGTCGTGGATCTGCTCGACGGGCTCGCAGCCGCGCATGTGGTCTCCCTCCATGTCCCGAAGGCCGGCGATCGTCCTCTGATCGGCGTGTCGGAACTCCGCGCCATGCGGCGGGGCGCGTTGCTCGTCAACACCGCGCGTGGCGGCTTGGTGGACGAGGACGCGCTTGCGGACGCGCTTGTGGACGGCCGGATCGGCGGCGCCGGACTCGACGTGTTCGTCGACGAGCCGCCACGGCCATCGAACCGGCTGCTCGCCTGCCCGCAGGCGATCCTGAGCCCGCATTTGGCCGGGCTCACCGAGGAATGCGCGGCGCGCATGGGCGAGGTGGCGGCCCGCAACATCGTCGACTTTTTCGACGGACGGCTCGACTCCCGGCTCGTGGTCAACCAGCCTTTGGGCGACGCTCGGGAGGCCGAGGTTCGGCGGCCTATCGACAACGAGCAAGGACCATCGGCGTGACGGGACAAGAAGCGGATCGGCATCGGCCTCATCGGGTCGGGTTTCACGGGAAAGACGCACGCCCTCGGCTTCGTCATCGCGGCCCGCGTGTTCGGCCTGCCTTTCGAAGTGGACCTCGCGGTGCTGGCCGAGGTGAACGGAGCCGCGGCGGCGAAGGCGGCCCGCAACTCGGCTTCCAGAGCTCGACCGAAAACTGGCGGGACCTCCTTAACGATCCGGAGATCCAGGTCGTTGATATCACGACGCCGAACACGCTCCACCGCGAGATGGCGCTCGCCGCCATCGCGGCCGGCAAGCACGTCTATTGCGAGAAGCCCCTGGCGCCGACTGCCGCCGAAGCGCTGGAGATGGCGCAGGCGGCGGCCAAGGCGGGCGTCGCGACGCAGGTCGGCTTCAATTATCTCAAGAACCCGATGATGGCGTCGCCAAGGCGCTGATCGACGAAGGCGAGATCGGTGAGGTCCGGACGTTCCGGCATTCACGCCGAGGACTATACCGAGCATGCCCGACAGCGGGCGACGCGGCATTCACGACCCGATAGACGAAGGCGAGCGCTTCGACCCTCTTACCCGATGTCGGTAGGGCGCTCGGCCGCGACGTAGGCACGCACTCGATTTATGTTGTGCTCAATGACGCTTTCATCGTTCTTTCCCTGGCTGACGTTTGCCGTCGCCGCCGTCCTCACGGCCTGGACCCGCAAAAGTCGGCCCTGGTCGCATCTCGCCCTGAGCTTCGTCTCGCTGGCCGTCTTTGGATGGATTCTCCACTCGCTGACCGGCTCCCTCGTGAAGCCGAGCTTTCCGGATGAGACGAGCGCCTTTGGCGCATTGCTACGAAGGGTGCTGGTTGCAGCTTGGTGGCTCCTGCTGGCACGAACCCTCATCGTCGCGGGACAATTGGCATTCGGCCTCGACCGTCAGCATCACCCGATACGCATCGCCTCCGACCTCGGTGCAGGCGTCATTTACCTGGCCGCGATCATCGCCATCCTCGACCTTGCCTTCGGCGTGTCCGTCACCGGGCTGGTCGCGACCTCGGGCATCATCGCGATCGTGCTCGGCCTCGCTTTGCAGAGCACGCTGGGCGATCTTTTCTCGGGGCTGGCCATTGGGATCGATCGGCCGTTCAAGGTGGGCGACCTGATCTGGATCGAGGGCTCGGTCGAGGGTCGCGTCATCGAGATCAATTGGCGGTCGACACGTGTTGCCACTGCGACGGCAGATGTCGCTACAGTACCCAACAGCGTCGTGGCCAAATCCCGCCTTCTCAACCGTAGTTCGCCATCCGAGAACCACACCGACACAGTTCGGATCGTGCTCGATCCCGAGGTTCCCCCGTTACGCGCCATCGAGGTCTTGCGAGCGGCCACCCTCAACGCGTCCCTGCTCGCCTCTCACCCGGAGCCTGCGATCACCTGCACGGAGTTACGTGGAGAGGGTTCCTTCTATGAAATCACGTTCACGGCACCGCTGACGAAAATCGCAAGCGCACGCACCGACGTGCTTCGGCAAGTGGCCCGCCACACGCGATACGCCGGTATCGCGCTGGCGCCGCAGAATGGGACGGCTCTCAAGCTCAGGACCGAACCAACTCTGGTCGAATGTCTGAAAGCGAATCTGCTTCTTCAGACGCTCAGCGATGAGGAGGTCACGGCGCTAGCAGTTGACGTCATCACCCATCGCGGCCAAGCTGGCGAGTCCATCTTCCGACAGGGCAGCCATCTCGCCTCGATGTTCTTGATTCATCAAGGTGCGTTCGAAGTGTGCCGCGACGACGGGGTCGGGCCAAGGCGGGTCGGAACAATCGGATCAGGTGATTATTTCGGTGAATTGGCGCTTCTCACCGGCGTGGAGAATGCGGCGACGGTGCGAGCCCTCACAGCCTTCGTGGCCTACGAGGTAACCAAGGCGGCAATTGAACCGCTTCTGCAAAGTAATCCATCTCTATTGCACGCCTTTGAAGAAGGTGTCGCCAAAGCACAAGCGCTCCTAGATCGAACGATCGCAGCGCAGGCGTCGTCGATTCCGATGCAACAGGGGCGACTTCTCGACAGAATTAAGGTGTTCTTCGGCGTTATGACTTAATTATTTTATTTTCAAATCGACGCCGAGCAAATCAGCGCCCGCGCCTAACACCGAATCTTCGATACGACCTGAGCCGGCGAAGCCCACCAGCTTTGTATGCATACGTGTATCTTCTCGGGCGCCGAATGTTCGCTCGATCCACCCCGGCCACGAAAGACGGAAGCGTCGCCCGCGAGAGGATCGCGCTTCAAACCCTCCTGCACCAGCACGGCCAAGCCCTGCATGCCTTTACGCATGTCCGTGTGACCCGTTGCGATCCAGATCCGGACGTTGCTGGCGACGGGGATCACCGCAAGGCTCTCAGGACCGCGCCCCGCTTACCCCGCATCGCGCTTGCCGGACGTGCAACGCTGCATCTCTTCTTCGGCCTAATGGGTGGCGAGCCATACCGTCATGCCGGGTTCGAGTTTTCCCGCATCGGCGACCGGATCGAGCCGGACCCGGAAGCTGTTGAGATCGTGATCGCCAACGGCCCGTGCGGCGCGCCAGGTCGCGAATTCCCCGAGAGGCCGCAGTTCCGAGACGCGCGCATCCAGGTGGCGCCCATCGCTCGCCGTCAGGAGTGCGGTGCCGCCGACCACCAATCCATTTAGCTTGTCTTCCCGCATCGTGAAGGCGAACCAGCGCTTTCCATCCAGGTCGAGCGTCAGCACGGCCTCACCCGGCGTCATAATCTCGCCCGGCTCCGCCACTCGGATGCCGACCGTCCCATCGGCCGGTGCAAAGAGCTTCGTCTTGGCGAGCTGTGCTTGAAGCCTCGCGGTCGCCGCCTCCGCGAGTGCGACCTTGACGTCAGCGAGCCGACGCTCTTCGGCGGTAGGACCGGCTTTTGCAACGGCGTATTGCGCACGCTTCCCGTCGAGATCGGCCTGGGCCTTTGCGAGCGACGCATTGCTCTCGTCAAGCTTCTGCTGGCTCAGGAAACTCTTGGAATTCAGGGTCGCGTCGCGATCTCGCTGTTGGTGGGCCAACAGCAAGTTTGCCTCGGCCGTACGCACGGCCTCGGCCGCGATCGAGACCTCCTCGAGACGTGTACCCGAGTAGGTCCGGGCTCGATCCGCAGCCGCGCTGACCGCTGCGGCCCTTGTTTCCGCCAGGGCGGCGGTTAGATCGGGATTGTCGATGACGGCCAGGAGATCGCCCTGTTTGACATGCTGGCCCGGGACGATCGCGATCGATGCGAGCCGCCCGGTGATCTCGGGCGCGATGCGGATCTCGGTTTGCCGCACCATGCCGAGGATGGGCCGAGCTTCGTCGCCACCCTCGCGACTATACGCGAACGCCGCTACTCCGCCCGCAACGACCAGCGCGGCGAGAAGCCAAATCCTAGGCGACATGGCCGTGCTCCTCCCGACTTGCGAGGCGGGCCATCGCGACCGCCAGCACGGCGTAGGCGCCAGCAAGGATCCATAAACGCGTCCAGTCCCGTGACACATCCATGAACGAAGCCCCCATCTGGTTGACCCGCACCAGCCCGTCGATGCCCGAAGTGCTCGGCAGGGCCATACTTGCAATGCGGAGAACGGGAGGAATCGCCTCCGGCGGCCACGCGACACCCACGAGAAAGAAGATCGGCAGGCTGACCGCGACCAGCAGCACGACTGCGGTCTCGCGGCGTCGGAAGACCGCGCCGATAAGTTGGCCGAGGAAGCTGATCCCGAGGATATAGGGGATTAGGAGAACAAGGAGATCGAGCACGCGCTCACTGTAGGAGAAGCCATAGAGGCGGGGCAGGACGACGAGGTAGAGCGCACACCCGGGCAGCGCGAGAAGAAGGTGGGCGAGCGCTTGGCCCATTACGGCCGTTGCCGTGCCTCGACGGCGTCGCGCGCGCGCTCCTCCCTGTTCGAAGGCGACGCCGCCGAGCGTCGCCGAGCCCATCAACAGCGTCTGCTGCAGAATGAGCAGGAAGGCGGCGGGTACGATGTAGCTGCCGTAGCCGCCCGTCGGATTGAACAGCGGCTGGTTTAGGATCTCGACTGGGGAGTTCCGCGCCACCGCTGCTCGATAGAGGCTTCCATCCGGACGCGCACTGCCGCCCGCAAGTTCGGCCGATACGGTTCCGGTCGCCTCCATGAGACCCTGGAGGGTACGGCTGTATAGCAGGAAGTAGGCGGAATCGACGAAGGCGGGCAGTCGCGCCTTGTCGCCTTTGAGGACCTCTCGTTCAGTGCCGGCCGGAATGCTCAGGATGCCGAACACCTCGCGTCGCTGCAGGGAGGCCTGAGCCTCTGCCAGCGTCGTGGGACGTTTCGCCACCGTGATCGCCTCGTCGGCGTTGAGCGCCTGGATCAAGGTCCGGCTGAGAGAAGTGCCGTCGTCGTCCACGACCGCGATCGGAATGCCGCGGATCAATTGGCCAAGATAGGGCTGAGGATAGAGCACGCCATAGATGAGCGGACCGAGCACGATCAAGCCGAAGGCGCCGCGGTCGCGCAGCACGCGGCCGTATTCGGCCGCGAAGAAGCCGGCTACGCCACGGGCCGGCGCTTCGGGCGCCCGCCGCGGCTCGGCAGTCGGAAGCGGATGCCGGACGAGCGATCGAAGCCGAAGCCATGCGAGCCCGAAAAAGGCCGTGGCAAGGATGGCCAGGATTACGAAAGGCTCCGCCGAGTCGCGCAACGGCACCCCGCGCGCGGCCTGATCGAACAGGATCTGGACATACCAGCGCAGGGGAAGCAGCGATCCCCAGGCTCGGCCAAAGGCGCCCATGGCGAGGACCGGAAAGCCGACGCCGGCGAAGCCGAAGGCGGGCGAACAGACGATGCCAGTCAGCGTGAGGCCTGTGGCGAGGTTCTTAGCGAGAAGCTGGAAGAGGGCACCGAGCGACAGATAGGCGATGATCAGCAGGCAGGCCGCGGCGCCTATCATCACCGAGTCGCCCCGGAACGGGATCTGGTAGAGGCCGTGGATTATCCCGAGGCCGACAGCCATGATGACGACGAAGATGCCGCAATAGGGCGCAAGCTTGCCGACAAGAGCGGTCAGCGGCGCGCCGCCTGCCGCATCGAGCCAGTCCGACACGCTGCGTCCTGCAAACTCCGATCCCACTGCAAAACCGCCCGCGATCGCGATCATGACGTGAAGCACCGTCGGCAGCATGGCGCGCAGCAGGAACTGCGCATAGTTCAGCGCCGGGTTGGTGAGTACATATTGCTCGACGACCAGAGATCCCGGCGTGAAGCCCGCCGGTTTTGGGCCTTTGGGCAAGCTCGCGACTGCGGCCGAGATGGCGGACTGGAGCGCGCTCGATGCGACGTTTCCAGGCGTGAAGAACTGCTTATTGTAGAAGATCACGACCTGCGGCCGCCGGCCGGCCATCAGGTCGCGTTCGAAGTCCTGGGGGATATAGGCGGCCGCGATGGCCTCGCCCGAGCGGATGGCGTGCATGGCGCCGTTCAGGTCTGCCGATCGCGATCCGACCGTCACACCAGGTGCGGCATCGATCGCCTGGATGAGCGTCATCGACATCTGCGAGCGATCCTGGTCGACGACGTCGACCTTCAACTGACGGATCACAGCATTGCTGAACGTCGCCGCCAGAAGCGCGAAGGCGATCAGCGGGATCGCAAAGACCATGAGCCGCGCCACACGATCCTGACGGATCCAGGCGATTTCTCGGACGGCGACCGCCAGGAGAGCCGGGCGCAGCGGAATGCCCATCAGTGTGCTCCAGTCCAGGCCGCATAGGCGCTCATGCCCGGGCGCAGGTCCGGGATCTTCTCGCCAGGATAGGCACGGACTTCGAAGGTCCGCAGGTCGAAGTCGCCGGTGGCCCGGGTGGCCCGCCAGCCGGCATATTCGCCGCGTGTCGCGATAGTGCGGACCACGACCTCGATCGAACGATCTCCCAGGGCCGACACCTTGACCGTAAAACGATCTCCGACCTTGAGCCCCTTCACGAGATCCTCCCGCAGGTCGAAGCGCAACCAGACATCGCTCAGGTCGACGAGCGACAGGAGCGGAACGCCAGGCGAGACGTACTCGCCGACCTCGCTGCCGATCTGGTAGACTTGCGAGGCAACTGGCGCCTTGACGGTCAGCTCGGCGACCTGTGCTTTCAGCGTCGCAACCGAGGCCTCCGCCTTGGCGAGGCTCGCCTTCGCGACGCCCCGCTCCTCCGGCGTGTAGCCCGCGACGGCCTCGTCGTAGGAGAATTTGGCTTGCTGGACGCCACGCTGGGCAACATCGAGCGAGCGCGTGGCCTCGTCGAGTTTTTGCACGGGCGCGAAATTGCGATCCGTCAGTTGCTTGGTACGATCGAATGTCTGCTGCGCCAGCGTGGCATCGGCTTGGCTCGCGGCCAGCGCCGCCTTTCGGGCTGCGATAACCTCGGCCCGTGTCCCGACCGCGATCCGGGTCAGATCGGCTCGGGCCACGGCTTCGGCGACCTCCGCCTCCCGCAGCTTCGCTAGCAGCTCCGGGTTGTCGATCGTGACGAGCGTTTGACCGGCCGTGACGTTGTCGCCTCGCTCGACGGGCCGTTTCGCGACCCGCCCCTCCACGCGAGCCGCGATGTCGATGCGTGTCGCGTCCGCCTCGCCCTGGACCATCAGCGGCTGCGGCTGCACGACATACCAGAGTGACAAGCCGATGATGACCGCGACGGTCACGATGACGATGGCTGCCGCTGTACGCGGCGCCTTCGCAACAGGAGGATTGTCTGCGCGGGGATCCGTCATGGGTCAGTTCCAAAGTCCGGGGGAAGGTCGTCGTGACCGCCCAATCTGCCGCTCGGCACGGTCCGCTCGCGCGTCGTCGCCGGCGCGGCATAGCTTCCGACCGGCCAAGGTAGGCGAAGCAACTTGCTGAAGCTATCCTGATCCGTACCGTTCCGGCAAAGATCGGAGGGGACAACCTACTAAAAATAATCAACTATTTTTGGGTTGGGCTCTGAGTCTGCAACCATTTAAATTTGACCTGTCCGCGCGCAGAGCGCAGCCCAGGTGTACCGGCCCCGGATCGTGAGACACCGAGCTTGATCCTAAGCGGCGATTGCCGCGGGTGAAAGCAGGTCCGTCGCCCGGAAGGTGCCCGGCCGCCCCTTGGACTTCATCGCGGCGTTCCGCCCGGTTCGGCTTCTGACCCCGGCTTGGCGGCACCGACGACTTGTAGGGCGTCTTGGCGGGGAGCCCGAGCTGTAGCGCGACAATCTTGATGAGAGGGCGGCGACAATCAGGATGAGACTGTCGTGTCGCGGCGGGTTGATGATTGCCGGGTCTGATTGACGCCCGCAAGGACTATTGCGGGAAGTCGCTGTCGCGGCGCGTCATTCGGTGGCGGTTTTGATTGTCGCGCGGGTCGGCGGCCTCCCGGGTCCTCGTTTGCGGTCAAGGGCAATGCGTCGGTGTAGGGTCTGGCGAGATCATTTCAATTCACCGAGGGCTTTGTCGAGTCGATGATCGGCGATCCTGATGCGCTCTCGTGCGCGGTCGTAA
>DATBEH010000086.1:0-65248 GCA_036276175.1 Lichenihabitans sp. | reverse complement strand
GCCTTCGACCTGATGCACGAGGGCAAGTCGATCCGCAGCGTGGTGACGTTCTGAGAAGCGCTCAGGTCATCCAGGGATCGATGACGCGCAGGCCGGCGGCCTCGAAAGGCGTGGTGTCCCGCGTCGCGACGGCGAACCCATGCCGGGCCGCGACGGCGGCGACCTGGCCGTTGGCGATGCCGATCGCGCGGCCTGCTCGGCGGGCGCTACCCACGATCGTGGCATAATGCGCGGCAGACCGTTCGTCGAAAGGTAAAATGCGGCCGTGGAACAGGCTGGCGATGAAATCGGCCAGGTCTCTGGCAATCCCCGTCTTGCGCCGGCCTTCCGGTAGATTGTCCACGCCCAAGAGCAACTCGGCGAGGACCGTCGCCGTAATGTAAAGGGTCGCCGGTGCCTGTTGGTTCACCCAGCTGATGACCCGCTGATCGCCCCGAGGCCGCATGGGCTCGGAGACGACGTTGGTGTCGAGGACGATCAATCGAAATCCGCTCCCATGGTGGGCGTCTGGTCGTGGGCGAGGTCTAGATCGAGGCCACCATACCTGCGGCCGAACGCCTCGAGCGCCGAGCCGACCTTCAAGCGGTGGTCCGTATCGACAGCCTGTTTCAGGATATCCCTGATCTCCGCCTCGGTACTGCGCCCATGGTTCTTCGCGCGTTGCTTGAGCGCGCGATGAAGCTCGTCGGAAAGGTTGCGGATCGTAACGGCGGGCATCGATCCACTCCGCGCGAAAAGGCTCGTGCATGATAGCAACCGGCACGTTGTGATATCAACCGTCGCGACAAGCCAAGATCTAGGGAGATACCAATGCCCCTCGACCTCATCTCCGAAAGCCGCTGCTTTGGCGGCGTGCAGCGGACCTACAAGCATCTGTCGGCGGCCACCGGCACGTCGATGCGCTTCGCCGTCTTCCTGCCGCCGGCGGCCGAAAAGGGCAGGGTGCCGGTCGTCTGGTTCCTGGCCGGGCTCACCTGCACCGAGGACAATTTCACCCAGAAGGCGGGCGCGCAACGGGTCGCGGCCGAGCTCGGCCTCGCGCTGATCGCGCCCGACACCTCGCCACGCGGCAACGATGTCCCGAACGTTCCCGACTACGATTTCGGCCAGGGCGCCGGCTTCTACCTCGACGCCACCGAGGCGCCGTGGTCGGCGCATTTCCGCATGCGGCGCTACGTCGAGGAGGAGCTGACGGCGCTCGTCGGGGCCAACCTGCCGCTCGACATGGCCCGCCAGGGGATCTGCGGCCATTCCATGGGCGGCCATGGGGCGCTGACCATCGGCCTTCGCAATCCCGGTCGCTTCCGCGCCGTCTCGGCCCTGGCGCCGATCGTCTCGCCGATGCGCTGCCCGTGGGGCGAGAAGGCGCTCGGCGGCTATCTCGGCCCTAACCGCGCGGCGTGGCGTCGCTACGACGCCTGCGCGCTGATCGAGGATGGCGCGCGCCTATCCGCGATCCTGGTCGATCAGGGCACGGCCGACCCGTATCTCGACAGCCAGTTAAAGCCCAAGTTGCTTGAGACGGCCTGCGCCATGGCCGACATCCCGCTCACGCTCAACCGGCGCGAGGGCTACGACCATTCCTATTTCTTCATCGCCTCGTTCATCGAGAGTCATCTGCGCTGGCATGCGGCGCGGATTTGCGAGTGAGGCGGCGGCGGAGCGGCCCGGCGAGGCCCCTGGCTCCCGCCGGCCGCCCACGTCGACGACGCGGGCGTGCAGCCATGCCGGTCTGCGCGGTCCCCGCCGATCAATCCAAGCGAGCGTCGAAATCCCGCTGTGCGGCGCCGATGTCCTGAAGGTTCCGTTCGACCCAGCGGTCGAGCGCGGTGATGGGCTCGCTCAGCGAAGCGCCGAGCGGCGTCAGGGAATATTCGACCCGAGGAGGCACCTCGGCGTAGGCGCGGCGCGCCACGAAGCCGTTGCGCTCGAGCCGACGCAGCGTCTGGATCAGCATCTTGTCCGAGATGCCGCCGATCCGCCGCCGCAATTGCGCCGTGCGCGCCGGGCCGTCGGTGAGCACATGGACGAGCAGAAGCGCCCACTTCTCCGCCAGCACCCCGAGGACGACGCGAGACGGACAGCCGGAATCGAAGACATTCCCGACGCATGGTCGCGGGGGTTCGATCGGATCTTCCATCTTCCGATGCTTACCAACGGGTATGTACTTGTCAAGGAGAAAGCGATGTGAGATGTCGCCCCTCGGTGCGGCGATGGCGACGCTCCCGCGCCGGATCGCCGTCGGACCAAGGAGGTTTCCCATGAAGCTTTATTACGCGCCAGGCGCCTGTTCGCTCTCGCCCCACATCGCCCTGCTCGAGGCGGGACTTCCGTTCACCCTCGAAAAGGTCGATCTGAAGGGCAAGACGCTTGCGTCGGGCGAGGGTTTCGAGGGCGTGAACGGCAAGGGCTACGTGCCGGCGCTCCAGCTCGACGACGGCCAGGTGCTCACCGAGGGACCGGCCATCGTCCAATATATCGCCGACCAGAAACCTGCGGCCGGGATTGCGCCCGCGGCCGGTACGATGGAGCGCTACAAGCTGCAGGAATGGCTGAACTTCATCACCTCCGAGCTCCATAAGTCCATGGGCTCGATGTTCAACCCGGCCCAGACGCCCGAGTGGAAGGAGGCCGTCAAGACAACTCTGTCCAAGCGTCTCGACTGGCTGTCCGGGCAGCTCGCGGGCAAGCAATACCTCATGGGCGACAAGTTCAGCGTCGCCGACGGCTACCTGTTCACGGTGCTCGGCTGGGCGAAGCATGTCGGGTTCGATCTCGGCCGGTGGCCGGTCATCGAGCACTACGCGGCCCGCGTGGGCCAGCGCCCGAAGGTGGCCGAGGCCATGAAGGCCGAAGGCCTGGTGAAGTAGGCGGCTTTCTCTCGTCGTCCGGCGCGAGCGACGCAGCGCCGGCCGCCGAACCGTGCCCGGACGGACCTGTCCGCCCGGGCCGTTCGACCGGATCGGCCCGGCGGTCACGAGGCGAGCGCGATCCTGGTGTTCGAGGGCGCGCGGATCTCGAGGTCGACCTCGAGGGTCGAGAGCGTCTCGCCCTTGGCCATCTTGACCTTGACCTTGTCGGGATCGATGGCGACATGCTTGGCGATCACCGCCAGGATCTCTTCGCGCAGGATGGCCACGAGGTCCGAGCGGCCGACGAGCGAGCGCTCATGGGCCAGCAGGATCTGCAGCCTGTCGCGCGCCACCGGGGCGGTGTCGCGCGGTTTCAGGAAGCGGAGGAGGTTCATGCGGCCTTCCTTCCGAACAGCGTGTTGAAGAATCCCTTCTTGTCGCGCGGCACCGTCACGGCGATGGATTCGCCTTTGAGCCGGCGCGCCGCCTCCAGGTAGGCGCGCGCCGGGGCGCTCTGCGGGTTGTTCAGCGTGACCGGCGAGCCGAGGTTCGAGGCGCGCAGCACGTCCTGGCTCTCGGGGATGATGCCGAGCAGCGGGATCGACAGGATCTCGAGCACGTCCTCGGTCTTGAGCATGTCGCCGCGGTTGGCGCGGCCCGGATCGTAGCGGGTGAGCAGCAGGAGCTTTTCCATCCACTCGCCGCGCTCGGCCTTCTCGGTCTTGGAATCGAGCAGGCCGATGATGCGGTCGCTGTCGCGCACCGAGGAGACCTCCGGGTTGGTGACGATCAGCGCCAGGTCGGCATGGCGCATCGCCATGGTGGCGCCGCGCTCGATGCCGGCCGGGCTGTCGCAGATCACCCAGTCGAAGCGCTCGCGCAATTCGCTGATGACCCGATAGACGCCTTCCTCGGTCAGCGCGTCCTTGTCGCGCGTCTGCGAGGCGGGCAGGAGATAGAGCGTCTCGATGCGCTTGTCGCGGATCAGCGCCTGGGACAGGTTGGCATGGCCCTGGATCACGTTGACGAGATCGTAGACGACGCGCCTCTCGGCTCCGAGGATCAGGTCGAGATTGCGCAGCCCGATGTCGAAATCGACCACCGCGACGCTCTGGCCCTCCTGCGCCAGGGCCGCGCCGATCGCGGCCGTCGATGTGGTCTTGCCGACCCCTCCTTTACCCGATGTGACGACGACGACCTGCGCCATGGTTCTGAACCCCTGTGAAATCTCGTTAAGCCAGGCCGGCGATGACCAGCGCGTCGCCATTGCTCCAAGCCTGGATCGGCTTGCCGCGCAGCTTGGCGTCCATTTCGTCGGCAGTCTTGTAGATGCCGTCGACCGCAAGCAGCTCGGCGTGCAGCCGACTGCAGAAGATGCGTCCGTCCTTGTAGGCGAAACCCGCCATGGCGCGCCCCCGCAGCGCGCCGTAGACATGGATCGACCCGCCGGCCACGATCTCGGCGCCGGAGGCGACGGAGCCCAATATGGTGATGTCGCCTTCCGCGAAGCTGACCGACTGGCCCGAGCGCACGGGCTTCTCGATGATCAGCGAGGGTGGCCCGCGGTGGAGGAGGGGCTTTGCCGGTGCCTTGTCCGGATCCTCATCCTCGACTCCGTCCGCGGCGGGCTCCGGCGTCGCGACGACGAGCTCCTTCGAGGGACGGCCGTCGGTGACGATCGGCGGCAGTCTCAGGGCGGCGGAGCCGAGCGTCGCCGTATCGGTGCCTTCGATCGCCATGACGCGGATGTTGCGGCCGCTGAGCTTGTCCATCAGGCCGACGAGCTCGTCGCTGGCGCTATGGAAGGCGGAAAGGTCGGCGACGACCGGCCGGCTGGTGAAATAGCCGGGCGAGCGGCCGAGCAGGCTGTCGAGGCCGGTCAGCCAGTCGTCGATCGGCGGCTCCGGGCGGATCACGAGCGCCATCAGCGAGCGTCCGCGGAATCGCACCGGGGCAGGGGACGGGGCAGGAGAGGAGAAGGCGAGAGCTGTCGTCACGCTTAAGGATCCTTTAACGGGTCGATCTGACGCTATCGCGGTTAAGGAGTGGTTAACGGGACCGCGGCTCCACCGGTCTCGGACAAGCCTCGAACAGGTCTCGGCTAAGTTTCGGGTGCTAAGGAGTGGCTCGCGGCAACCCGGAACGGTCGACCAACGCCGAACGCCGATGATGGACGATCTCAACCACCGGGCCTTCCTCGCCCTCGCGGCTCGCCTCGATCTCGGCAGCGCCGGCTTGCTCGGCGCCCATGCGCTGGCCCAGGGGCTCGTCTTCTTCGCACCGGCGACGCTCGCGCTGCTGTGGCTCTTCGGCGACCGGAGGGATCGGCGCGCCGATGTCGCCGCGCTGCTGACGGCCGTGGTGGCGCTCGCCGTCGCCTATCTCCTGTCGCACCTGGTCGTTCATCCGCGCCCCTTCATGGTCGAGCCGGTCCGCAACTTTCTGAACATGCCGTCGGACACATCCTTTCCGAGTGGCCAGGCGACCCTGTTCTTCGCGCTTGCGGTCTCCTTCGCGTGGCATCGCGCGCCGGGCTGTCCGTGGCTCGGTCTTCTGTTCCTGGCCTGCGGAATCGCGGTCGGCTGGTCGAGAATCCTGCTCGGCGCGCATTATCCGCTCGACGTCGCCGGTTCGGCCTTGATCGCTCTTGCGGCAGGACCGATCATTCACCTGCGGCCCGGTGCCTGGGTCTTGAGTCGCATGACGGCGCTGGCCGAGCGGCTCTATGGCGTCGTGCGGCCGCCGGGCGGCATGCACCACGAGCACTGAACGAGAGCAGCCATGCGCGTCCTCCTGATCGAAGACGATCCGATGATCGGCAAGGGACTGAAGCGGGCGCTTCAGAACCAGGGGATGTCGGTCGACTGGACGCAGAGCGGCGTCGAGGGCGAGGAGGCGCTCGCCGTCGGTGAATATGCGGCGGTTCTGCTCGACCTGACGCTGCCGGACAAGAGCGGGGTCGACGTCCTGCGCGACCTCCGCCTCAAGGGCGACAAGACGCCGCTGGTCGTCATCACGGCGCGCGACGAGATCGACGACCGGATCATCGGGCTCGATCTCGGCGCCGACGACTACATGGTCAAGCCGTTCGATACGCGCGAGCTCGTCGCACGCATCAGGGCGGTGCTGCGGCGGCGCGCGGGCGTCGCGGTGTCGATTCTGCAGACTGCCCAGATCACGCTCGACCTCGCCACCCACGAGCTGACGTATGGGGAAGCCAACCGCGTCCTCTCGGTGCGCGAATTCGCGCTGATGCGCGCGCTGATGGAGCGGCCCGGCACGATCCTGTCCCGAAGTCAACTCGAGGAACATCTTTACGGCTGGGACGAAGAGGTCGAGAGCAATGCGCTCGACGTCCTGATCCACTCCTTGCGCAAGCGGTTCGACAAGGATCTGATCCGCAACGTGCGGGGCGCCGGCTGGATGGTGACGCGAGGCTAGAGCATGATGCCGAAACGTCGGCACGGGTTCTCGGAGGCCGCCATGCTCTCGCCTGTGATCTGACATGCGCTCGGTGCGCCGGACGGCGCTGATCTGGATGACCCTGCTCTTGACCCTCGTGGGGCTCGTCGGCGCCGGGACCGCTTATCTGATCGACCTGACCGAATCGGGCATTCTGCTCGACGGGCAGTTACGGCAAATCGCCCTCAACGCCGGCACCGGGCCGGTGTTTCGCAACTCGACCTTGCCGCCGCACAACCGTGATGACGATGTCCTGGTGCAGATCTGGCGGGCCGGGGAGATCACGCCGCAATCCTCCAATCCGGCCATTCGCATCCCGCAGCAGCCGGACGAGGGTTTCGCGACGCAGACCGTGGGCGGCGAAAGCTGGCGGATCTTCCAGACGAGCGAAGGCACGACGGTGGTCGAGGCGGCGCAGCGGGTCAGGGTGCGGACCGAATTGGCGCAGACCGCGGCGCTCGAGGCGGCGGTGCCGATCCTCATCACCGTTCCCCTCGGCTGGCTCGTCATCGGCTGGGGGCTTCAGCGCGTGCTGGGGCGCCTGAGCGCGCTGGCGGCCGAGATCGCCACCCGCGGCGCGGAATCCCGCCATCCGATCCCGGTCGCGGACATTCCGGTCGAGGTCGCGCCGCTGGTCGAGGCAATGAACGTCCTGATCGAACGTTTGCAGCACAGTCTCGAGCAACAGAAGCAGTTCCTCTCGGATGCCGCGCACGAGCTGCGCACGCCGCTGGCAGCCCTGCGGCTGCAGATCGAGAACCTGCAGGTTCCCGACGACGAGACGCTGCTGCCGGAGCTGCGGCGCGGCGCGGCGCGGGCCTCGGGCCTGGTGGACCAGCTCTTGCGTCTCGCCCGCTACGAAACGGATAGCGCGAAGCCCAGGCCCGAGCGGCTCGACGCCGTCGCCCTCGTCCTCGACTGCGTCGCCGATCACGTGGCGGTGGCGGACAACAAGCAGGTGGACCTCGGCGTCGCTTCGACCGAGCCCGCCCAGCTGCTCGGCGTCGAGCGCGAACTGCGCCTGCTGTTCGGCAATCTGATCGAGAATGCGGTGCGCTACACGCCGCCCGGCGGCATCGTCGACGTCTCCGTGCGTACGCGGGACGGCGGCCTCGACGTGGAAGTGGCCGATACCGGCTGCGGCATCAGGGAGGAGGCACTGCCGCGCGTCTTCGACCGCTTCTTCCGCGCCGCGCCGCAGGATGTCGAAGGCACCGGGCTCGGGCTCGCCATCTGCAAGGCCATCGCCGAGCGGCACGGTTTTTCGATCGCCTTGCGCAACCGGGAGGGTGGCGGCCTTGTCGCCACCGTGGCGGCGCCGCTGCCGGCCGACCTTGCGCGACAGCCGTCAGCCTCGCCGGGCGTCGAGGAAGTGGGTGCCGGTGTAGAACTCGGTCACGGCGCATGACAAGCCGAGCGAGGCGAGGACAAGGTTGTCGTCCTCGCCGAAGGCCGAAGGGTTGTCGGGCCAGCCGCCGTCATCCCCGCGTCTCAGGATTTGCGCTTCTATCTTGATCGACTGCACGACGAGGATCTCGCGCAGCGAGGGAATGCTTCCGAAGGTCCAGATGTTGGACCAGGTCGCGGCCTTGTTGGACGGCGATAGGATTTCGACGAGCAGGATCGGTTCCGGCATGGCGATCTGCCGGGCCGTATCGGGCACGCAGGTCACGCCGAGGTCGGGAACGCGGAAATTCCTGGCCGCGTTGACGCGGGGAACGATGCCGGGCGTGACCAGCAGTCGGCAAGCCGAGCGGGTTGTCCGGAGGTGGGCGCCGATCAGGAAGCCCAGGTTGCCTTGGATCGTCGCGTGAGTGGTGCTGCCCGGCGCCATCGCCCGCACGACGCCGTCGACGAGCTCGTAATGCTTGGCCCGGCTATCACCCGGCCAGACGAGGAACTCCTCGACCGTCTCCGGCAACCGAGACGCCCTGGCGGCATCGCTCATCGGGTGTCTCCCGTCCTCCTAAACCAGAATACCGTGGCAGTGCTTGTACTTCTTGCCCGAGCCGCAGGGGCAGGCCTCGTTGCGGCCGACCTTGCCCCAGCTCGACGGATCCTCGGGATTGCGGGTCAGCGGCTCCCGCTCGGCCAATGCCGTCATGATGCTGCCCTGGCCGGAGAAGTCCCCGGCCGTCAGGCGCGCATTCATGTCGGCGATCGCCATGTCGTCCTCGCCGGTCAGCGGATCCGCGTGGGTCGCATACATCGGCGGCAGCGACGTGGTGTTGACCGAGGGCTGCTCGAAGGCGACCTCGACGCGCATCACCTGCGCGGTGACGATCTCGCGCAGCTTGGCGATGAGCCCGTCGAACAGCTCGAAGGCTTCCGACTTGTACTCGTTGAGCGGGTCGCGCTGGGCGAGGCCGCGCCAGCCGATCACCTGGCGCAGGTGGTCGAGCACGATGAGATGCTCGCGCCACAGATGATCGAGCACCTGCAGGACGATCTGCTTCTCGACGTAACGCATCACCTCGGGGCTGTTCTTCTCGATCCGCGCCGCATAGGCCTCGTCGGCCGCCTGCTGCAGCCGCTCGCGCATCTCCTCCTCGCCGATGCCTTCCTCCTTGGCCCAATCCTCGACGGGGGCATCCAGGCCGAAAGCGCCCATGACGCCCTGCTTGAGCCCGGCAATGTCCCAGGCCTCGGCATAGACGTCGTGCGGCACGAACCGGACCAGGAGGTCGTCCACCACCCCTTCGCGCATCTGGCCGATCGCCTCCTCGAGCGAGTCCTGGCCCATCATGTCGCGGCGCTGCTCGAACACGACCTTGCGCTGGTCGTTCATGACGTCGTCGTATTTGAGGATGTTCTTGCGCATGTCGAAGTTGCGGGCTTCGACCTTCTGCTGGGCCTTCTCCAGCGCCTTGTTGATCCAGGGATGGACGATGGCCTCGCCCTCCTGCAGGCCGAGGCGCTTCAGCACCATGTCCATGCGCTCGGAGCCGAAGATGCGCATCAGGTCGTCCTGCAGCGACAGGAAGAACTTGGAGCGGCCGGGGTCGCCCTGGCGGCCGGCGCGGCCGCGCAGCTGGTTGTCGATGCGGCGGCTCTCGTGGCGCTCGGTGCCCAGGATATAGAGGCCGCCCGCCTCGATCGCCTTGCGCTTGAACTCGGCCACCTCGGTGCGGATCTCGGCCTCGCGCGCGTCGCGCGGCATGCCTTCGGCGGTCTCGGCGCATTCCTGGGAGACGCGCATCTCGACATTGCCGCCGAGCTGGATGTCGGTGCCGCGGCCGGCCATGTTGGTGGCGATGGTGATGGCGCCAGGCACGCCGGCCTCCGCCACGATATAGGCTTCCTGCTCGTGGAAACGGGCGTTCAGGATGGCGAAGAGCTTCGAGGGCTTGCCGGTCCGCGCGGCCTTGTAGAGGCCGGTGAGGACGTCCGGCTTGGCAAAGTCGATCCGCTTGTAGCCGGCCTTGGCCAGCATCTCGCCGAGCTGCTCGGATTTCTCGATCGAGGTCGTGCCGACGAGGATCGGCTGCATCTTGGAATTGGCGTCCTCGATCTCCTTGACGATGGCTCGCACCTTCTCGTCGAAGGTCCGGTAGACCTCGTCGTCCTCGTCGTGGCGCGCCACCGGCTGGTTGGTCGGGATCTCGACCACGTCGAGCTTGTAGATCTCGGCGAACTCATCCGCCTCGGTCGCCGCCGTGCCGGTCATGCCGGACAGCTTCTTGTAGAGGCGGAAATAGTTCTGGAAGGTGATGGAGGCCAGCGTCACGTTCTCGGGCTGGACGGTGACATGCTCCTTGGCTTCGAGCGCCTGGTGCAGCCCTTCCGAATAGCGCCGCCCCGGCATCATGCGGCCGGAGAATTCGTCGATGATCACCACTTCGCCGTTGCGGACGATATAGTCCTTGTCGCGCTGGAACAGCTTATGGGCGCGCAGCGCCTGCTGGACGTGATGCACGAGGGTCGCGTTGGTCGATTCGTAAAGCGAGCCGGCGGTCAGCAGGCCCGCTTGCTCGAGCAGCTCCTCGATATGCTCGTTGCCGGCCTCGGTGAGGTTGGCGGTGCGCTGCTTCTCGTCGACGTCGTAATCCTCCTTGACGAGGCTCGGCATCAGGGTGTCGATCCGCGCATAGAGATCCGACCGGTCCTCGGAGGGACCCGAGATGATGAGCGGGGTGCGGGCCTCGTCTACCAGGATCGAGTCAACCTCGTCGACGATCGCATAGGCATGGCCGCGCTGGACCATCTGGTCCAGCTCGTATTTCATGTTGTCGCGCAGATAGTCGAAGCCATACTCGTTGTTGGTGCCGTAGGTGATGTCGGCCGCATAGGCGGCGCGCCTCTCGTCGTCGTCGAGGCCGTGGACGATGACGCCGACGCTCAGCCCGAGGAACTGGTAGATCCGGCCCATCCATTCGGCGTCGCGCCGCGCCAGATAGTCGTTCACGGTCACCACATGCACGCCCTTGCCGGCGAGTGCATTGAGATAGCACGCGAGCGTCGCCACCAGCGTCTTGCCCTCGCCGGTGCGCATCTCGGCGATGGCGCCTTCATGCAGCACCATGCCGCCGACGAGCTGCACATCGAAATGGCGCTGGCCCAGCACGCGCTTGGCCGCCTCGCGGACGGTCGCGAAGGCCGGGACCAGGATGTCGTCGAGCGTCTTGCCCTGCGCGAGCTCGTCGCGGAACATGGCGGTGCGGGCGCGCAGCCCCTCGTCGTCGAGACGCGCCACCTCGCTCTCGAGATCGTTGATGGCCTGAACTTTCGGTCCGTAGGTTCTCAGTCGCCGCGCATTGGCCGTCCCGAAGATCTTCTTGGCGAGCGAACCGAGCATCGTTAAGCAGCCTTATCTGGTGACGCGCGAGCCGGGTCGTGCAGCACATGCGGCCCGTCGGGCACCGCCTGGCGGGGATCGATCGGCAATCCGGGCGATCATGATGGAAGGTCGAGGCGGCTGAGATCCGGACCCGACCCCGCATCCTGCGGCAACATGACCGCGCCGCCCCATACGTCAGAAACAGGTGGAAATGGACCGGGTTCAGAGATAAGAGCCCCCCCAAACCTTGTCAATGCGAAGCGGCCGCCGCCGCGATGGCCGCCGGATCGTGGTCCGCGGCGGCGACCCGGCTTCGGATCGCGGCGGGTTCGTCAAGCCCAAGGCGTGCCGGGACGGCCCGCTTCACCCATGCAGGAACCGTTGAAGCCATGATCAACAGACCCGACAAAGCTTTGCGCATCGCCGCGGCCGCCGCCTTCATCGGCTTCGCGGCCATGGCATCTTCGGCGAGCGCCAAGGTCCTGGCCAAGGTGGACGGCGCGGAGATCACCGACGACGACGTCAAGACGGCGCTCGAGGACCTCGGTCCGACCTTGCCGGCGCAGCTCAAGGGGCCGGCCCGCGAGGCCTACGTGCTCGACTACCTGATCGACCTCAAGCTCGCGGCCCAGGAGGCCAACAAGGAAAAGCTCGCCGACGATCCGGAATTCGCCCGGCGCATGGCCTATTTCCACGACAAGGTGCTGATGGAAGGCCTGCTGGGCAAGATCGCCACGGCCGCCGCGACGCCCGAGGCCGAGAAGAAGGTCTACGACGCCGCCGCCAAGGCGCAGAAGCCCGAAGAGGAGATCCACGCCCGCCACATCCTGGTGCCGACCGAGGACGAGGCGAAGGCGGCCCTGGCGCGCATTCAGAAGGGCGAGGATTTCGCCAAGGTGGCGGACGAGCTCTCCAAGGATCCGGGCGCGCAGGGCGGCGATCTCGGCTGGTTCACCAAGGACAAGATGGTGCCGGAATTCGCCGCCGCCGCCTTCAAGCTCGAGCCGGGGCAGGTGTCCCAGCCGGTGAAGACCGAGTTCGGCTGGCACATCATCAAGGTCGAGGGCAAGCGGCAGAAGCAGTTCCCGCCCTTCGAGCAGGTCAAGGACCAGGTCGCCCGCTACGTCGCCCAGAAGGCCCAGAGCGACGAGGTTCTGGCCCTGCGCAAGGGAGCGAAGATCGAGCACATGGATCAGCCGCCCGCGGCGCCGCTGCCGCCCGCGGGTTCCGCACCCGGAACCGATGCTCCCCCGGCCGACGCTCCCCCGGCCGGCGACGCGCCGGCATCCGCTCCCAAGCCCTGAAGGCTTCGTCTCACGGGCCGCGATGCGCCCCGTCGCGTCGCGGCTTCTGCGGTCGCCTCTGGCAGGATTCTCGGTCGATGGCTCCCAAGGTCCCGGTTTCGCCGCTGGCGCCCAAATCCATTCCGCCGATGGTGCCGGTCGCCGGCGTGCGCTTCGCGGCCGGCGCCGCCGGGATCAAATACCAGGGCCGCACGGACGTGATGCTCGCGCTGCTGGCGGAAGGCACCGAGGTGGCGGGCGTCTTCACCAGGTCGCGCTGTGCCTCGGCTCCGGTCGACTGGTGTCGCCGGGTGCTTGCCGGCGGCAAGGCGCGCGTGCTGGTGGTCAATTCGGGCAATGCCAATGCGTTCACCGGACGCACCGGCGTCGCGGCGACGGCTCTGACCGCGCGGCTGGCCGCGGCCGCCACCGGCGCCTCGCCCGACGAGATCTATCTCGCCTCGACGGGTGTGATCGGCGAGCCGCTCGACGCGACGAAGTTCGAGGCGGTGCTAGGCGGCCTGGCCGCCGACGCCTCGGCGGAGGGCATCGTCGAGGCGGCGCGGGCGATCATGACGACCGACACGTTTCCCAAGGTCGCGACCCGCACCGCCGACCTCGACGGCACGACGGTCACGATCAACGGCATCGCCAAGGGCGCCGGCATGATCGCGCCCGACATGGCGACCATGCTGAGCTTCGTCTTCACCGACGCGTCGATCGCGGCGCCGGTGCTGCAATCGCTGCTGTCGGCGTCGGTGGAACGGTCCTTCAATCGCATCACGGTCGACAGCGACACCTCGACCTCCGATACGCTGCTGCTCTTCGCCACCGGCAGGGCCGGCGGCGACAGGATCGTGCGGGCCGAGGATCGGCGCCTCGGCGCCTTCCGCGAGGCGCTCGACGCCGTGACGCTCGACCTCGCCCACCAGGTGGTGCGCGACGGCGAGGGGGCGCGAAAGTTCGTCGCCGTCACGGTCGAGGGCGCGGAGAGCGATGCCTCGGCCAAGCGCGTGGCTTTCTCCATCGCCAACTCCCCTCTGGTCAAGACCGCGGTCGCCGGCGAGGACGCCAATTGGGGGCGAATCGTGATGGCGGTCGGCAAGGCCGGCGAGCCGGCCGACCGCGACCGCCTGTCGATCTGGTTCGGCGACATCCGCGTCGCGGCGCAGGGGCTGCGCGACCCCGCCTACGCGGAGGATGCCGTGGCCGCCTACATGAAAGGCGAGGCGATCGACATTCGGGCCGATCTCGGCCTAGGCTCGGGCCGCGCCACCGTGTGGACCTGCGACCTGACCAAAGCCTATGTGGAGATCAACGGCGACTACCGATCCTGAGGGGCGGGGCCGCGTCTGCGGCTGGCTCGCTGTCGCGCTCTTCATCGCCGGCCTCACCGTCCCGGCCGCCTGGGAAGGCCTGCTTCGCCGCCTGCCGCCCCCGGCCGCGGCGCGGCCCTCGGTCGTCGCGCTCGATCGCCAGGGGCAGGTGCTGCGGGTCTTCATGGCGCCCGACGGTCGCTGGCGCCTGCCGATCGAACGCGACGCCGTCGATCCTCGCTTCGTGGCCCTGCTGATCGGCTGCGAGGACAAGCGCTTCCTCGATCATCGGGGCATCGACCCCTATGCGCTGGCGCGGGCGGCCGTGCAGATGGCGGGGCGGGGCCGCATCGTCTCCGGCGGATCCACCCTGACCATGCAGGTGGCGCGGCTGGTCGAGCCGCGGCGGACGAGAGGCTTCGGCACCAAGCTGCATCAGATGCTGCGCGCCGCCTGGCTCGAAGACCATCTGAGCAAGGCGGCGATCCTCGACCTCTATCTCGAACGCGCACCCTACGGCGGCAACCTCGAGGGCGTTCGGGCCGCGAGCCTCGCCTATTTCGGCCACGAGCCGCGCCGTCTCGATCTCGCCGAGGCGGCGTTGCTCGTGGCCCTGCCACAGTCGCCGGAGTGGCGCCGGCCGGACCGCTTCCCCGCCCGCGCCAAGGCATCCCGCGACCGGATCCTCGACCGGGCGGCGGCGCTCGGACTGGCGACGCCGGCCGAAATCGCCCACGCCAAGGGCGAGCCCGTACCGCCGGGCCGCCGGCCGCTGCCGGCGCTGGCCCCGCACGCGACCGCCCGGGCTCGCGGCGCGGCACCGCAGGCCACGGTGCTGCACATGACGCTCGATGCGGGGCTCGAGCGCATGAGCCAGGACCTCGTGCGCCTCGAGGCCGCCCGTTTCGGGCCGGCCGTCTCGGGCGCGCTGTTGGTGATCGACAATGCCACCGGCGAGATCCTCGCCGATATCGGGGCGGCCGACTACCGTTCCGCGCCGCGCGCCGGGGCGCTCGACATGACGCGGGCCTGGCGCTCCCCGGGCTCGACGCTCAAGCCCTTCATCTATGCCCTAGCGTTCGAGGACGGCATCGCCTCGCCCGAGACCCTCATCGACGACCGGCCGACCCATTTCGGCATCTACGCGCCGGAGAATTTCGACGGCGCCTACCGCGGCACCGTCTCGGCCCGCCAAGCGTTGCAGCTCTCGCTGAACCTTCCCGCCGTCGCGCTGCTCGACCGGCTCGGGCCGGCGCGCCTGCTGGCCCGGCTGCGCGAAGCGGGCGCGCGGGTGGAGATCCCAGACGACCAGCCCGCCGGTCTCGCCATCGGCCTCGGCGGCCTGGGCATCAGGCTGGTCGATCTCGCGGCGCTCTATTCGGGCCTGGCGCGTGGCGGCGACGTGCCATGGCTCCGGGAGAGCCTGGATACGGTATCGGCCGAGCCCGACCGGCGTCCGGTGGCGGACCCGGTCGCCGCCTGGTCGGTCGCCGACATCCTGCGCGGCGCCCCGCCACCCGACAATGCGCTCGGCGGCCGCATCGCCTTCAAGACCGGGACCTCCTATGGCTATCGCGACGCCTGGGCGGTCGGTTTCACCCGCCGCACCACGATCGCCGCCTGGCTCGGCCGCCCCGACAATGCCGCCGTCCCGGGGCTCGTCGGGCGGCAGGCGGCCGCGCCGATCCTCTTCGATGCCTTCGCCCGCCTCGGCGCGCCGCTCGACCCGCCTCCGCCTCCGCCCGGTGCCGAGGTGCGGGCCGCCCGCGACCTGCCGGTTCCCCTGCGCCGGCTGCATGGCGCCGAAGCCGGCGGCACGCGGCGGGTCAGGATCAGCTACCCGTCGGACGGCGCGACCGTCGATCTCGGGCTCGACGGCGCTACGGCAGCCCTGGTGCTCAAGCTCGAGGGTGGGACGCCGCCTTTCGCCTGGTTCGTCAACGGCATCCCGGCCGGGTCGTCGCCGCGGCGGGAGAACAGCTGGCGCCCTGATGGCGAAGGATTCGCCCGCATTTCCGTCTCCGACGCCAAAGGCGCCAGCGATGCCGTCTCCGTAAGGCTTCGTTGACTCCGTCGCGGCCGGGATGCGCATTTGTGGCATCAAAATGAGCCCCAAAAGACACAGGGTGGCGGATGTTGGACCCGAATCGGGCTCGGCGCCTTCCGGCATCAGCCCGTTGCATGTAGGTTTCCGAGCTACACCGAGGGTTTCGTAGCGGGGCATATTGGCTATGACCAAATTCAAGACGGGCGGCATCGCGGCTGCCCTGGGGCTCTTCTCCTGCACCGCCCTGGTGCAGGCGGCCGATCTGCCCCTGCGGACCGCGCCTCCCGTCTATACGGCGCCGATCCTCGTCAACAATTGGGACGGGTTCTACGCGGGGTCGACCTTCGGATTCGGCTTCACCGACTTCCACACTCGCCAGGCGGGTGGCGGCTCGCGCAACCTCAACACCTCGGGCCTGACCAGCGGCGCGCTGGTCGGCTATAATTTCCAGTATGGTCATGTCGTGTTCGGGGCGGAGGGCGGTATCGACCTCAACGACATCCAAAAGACCGACAGAGGCGGTACGGGCCTCAACCCGACCACGATCCAATCTCTGTACGATATCCGCCTGCGCGGCCGCCTCGGCTACGAGTTCGGCTGGTTCATGCCCTTCGTGGCGGGCGGCGCCGTCATCAACGAGACCTCTCAATCCCAGGCGGTGCCAGTCAACGACTTCGGGCGAAACCAGCAGAACGTCGGCTACACGATCGGCGGCGGCATCGATGTCAAGGTCAATCCGGCCCGCTTCCTGCCCTTCAACAATTCCTTCATCAACGGCTTCCTCGGGCCGCTCGTCCTGCGCGTCGAATATCTGCACGACGAAGTGCCGGTTTCGACCTTCGGCTACAATGGCCAGAGCTACCGCACGAAGTCCGACTCCAACGTGGTCCGCGCCGCGATCATCTCGCGCTTCGGGGACAATCCCCCGCGAACCGACATCGACAGCATGGGTACGGTGAACTGGGCCGGCGCCTATGGCGGCGTCTTCGGCGGCGGCGGCTTCCTCACGCCACGCACCAAGTCGGCCGCGAATGCGTCCAGCACCAAGTTCAGCACCAGCGGGGCGCTCGGCGGTCTTTATGCCGGCACGAACTTCATGGTCTACAATCGCCTGATGCTCGGCTTCGAAGGCTCGACCGCCTACAGCGAGATCAAGGGAAACGGTGCCGAGCCGACGGGTCCGGCGAGCTTCCGCAACTACGTCATGGCGGATCTGCGCGGCCGCGTCGGCTACGCGTTCGGCAGGGTATTGCCCTTCGCGGCGGCCGGCATCCTCTACGGCCGCTCCGAGCAGATCGACCAGGCGACCGGGTCGCAACGCGGCCACCTCAACAGCGAGGCCTTCACGATCGGCGGCGGCATCGACTACCGCATCAGCGAGCGCGTCTCGCTGCGCGGCGAATACCTCTACGCGAATTCCTTCACCAAGAAGCTCGTCAACCTGAACAATTGCATGGACTGCAAGCAGCAGCTCGACGGCAACATCTTCCGCGTCGGCGCCGCCTACCACTTCGAATAGGCGCTGGGCGCCGTCGTGACAGCGAAACCGGCACCGGTCGGCAATCCACCGGCCAGGCAGCCCGCTTCGGGACTCGGAGCCTGCATCCTCCAGCGTGCGTGCGGCGTATGAAACGGACAATGGGCGGCAACGGGCGCAGGAAGATCGAAACGTCATGCCGCGTCGCGGCCGGTCTGGCGATGATCGGCCTGGCGGCGCTCACGGCACTGCCGGATCGGGCGGTCGCGGAAAACGGCCGGATCACGATCATCGAGGAGAACGACGCGCTGCTGCCGAGCGGCACCGACCGGCACTACACGCAAGGCGCGTTGCTGACCTACTTGTCGCCGAAGCTAGCGACCGACGACGCGACCGCGGGTCTCTACGCCGCACTGTCGACCCTGCCGATCATGCAGCCCGGGGTGGACGTCCAGCGTCGCTTCGATATCGTGTTCGGACAGAGCATCTTCACGCCGACCAAATATCACCAGCCGGTACCCGATCCGACCGACCGGCCGTTCGCAGGCTGGCTCTACACGGGGGGCAGCCTCCTTCAGGAGACCCACGGCAACATGCTCGAGAACTTCGAGGTGCTGGCCGGCGTCGTCGGACCCGATTCGCTGGCGCGGCAAGCCCAGGAGCTGGTGCATACCGCCGCGGGCTTCAGCCAACCGGATCTCGACAAGGCCTGGAGCCATCAGCTGAAGAACGAGCCCGGCGTGATGATCACGTACGACCGGCGCTGGAAGATATGGCAAAGCTCGTTCTTCGGAATGCAGACCGACGTCATCCCTGAAGCCGGTATCACGGCCGGCAACGTCATGACCTATGCGGATGCCGGGGTGCAGGCCCGGATCGGGCAGAACCTCGGTGTCGACTATGGCGTGGCGCGCGTGCGGCCCTCGCTCTCGGGCACGTCGTGGTTCGATGCCTCGCGCCTCGACGGCCCCTGGGGCTGGTATCTGTTCGCCGGCGTGCAGGGTCGCGCCGTCGCCCGGAATATCTTCCTCGACGGCAATACGTTCGTCGACAGCCCGTCGGTGAAGAAGAACATCCTGGTCGGCGATTTCACGGCGGGCGCCTCGATATTCTATGCGGACTGGGTGAAGCTCGACTTCACCTTCACCGAGCGGACAAAGGAATTCACGACGCAGCAATCGATGGATCGGTTCGGCGCGGCCAGCCTGTCGTTCCGCTTCTGAACCGGATCGCGCTCATCGGAGCCGACCCGTTTCGCCCAAAGCCGTCCGGCGAAACCATCCCGGGCCTATGCGTCCGGATTACTTCGTCGCTGCCGCTCCTCGCAATGACGAACCCGACAGGTCCGCCCATCGCGAATTCGCATGAGGCGGGGTGAGCGTCCGTTCGAGCGTCTTCGCTGGTCAAGCGGATCCCTGGCTCTACTGGGTCTGGAATTCTTTGCAGCCTCATCCCGAGACGGACGAAGGACGAGCACGAGCCTCGGTGTCCCCTTCCTCAGGCAGGATCAGGATGAGGACATCGACGCGTCCGAGCTGACGAGACGTCTTGGCATCGCTTGTGCCGTCGTCGAAACTGCCGGCCGTCCAGAGCGCCGAAAATGCGTCTGGAACGATGTCAGAACCGGTAGCCGACCCGCAGTCCGTAGTTCGTCAAGCCGCGATTCTCGGAACAGATCCCGGCGTTCGACGAATGTTCGATCGTCGCCATGATGCTCCACCTCTCGGTCAGCCGGTAGCCTCCGCTCGCGGATTCATGGAACCAGACGTTGCAGCCGACCTTGTTGTGACCTGCGCTCACGATATGGCCGGTCTCGCCGTTGTTGAGGCCCGGACCGAACTCGCCGCTGACGAAGAACCGTTCGGTGATATCGAAGTTCCAAGCCGCGCCGCCGTAGAGATTGCTGGTCTTGCCGGCAAAGTTCGCCGTGAAGCCAAGGTCGGGATGCGGAATGAACTGATCCCAGAAACTATTCGACGCATGCCAGAACTTCGGGAACAGGATTTCGGCATTGAGATCTGCCGAACCGTGTTCGGGACTGAGAGGGTCGTGGGCGAGGCCGCCGATCCGAAGCTCGTAATCGTAGAAGACCGGGGTCTGCGGCAGGACCGCAGGTGCCGGGGGCTGAAAATGGTCCGTGGGCAGATCTGCCGCGGCGACCGGAAGCGACGTCAGCACGATGCAGACGGAAGACAGTAAAAATCGTTTCAGCACGAAATGCGCGCCCCCGCCAATTGCCCCGACGCTAGGTGAACCCCCGGAAGGTGTCGACGGCTAAGACGGTCCGCCTCGGAGAAAGCCGCGGAGTGTGGCTCCGCTGCATGTCGCGCATCCCCTGTCCGGCCGCCTATCCGAGCGGGTAGGCCGCCTCGACCACGTAAGGGCCTCCGCCGACCGAGTCGCGCGACGAGAACAGCACGAATCGATCGACCTCGAAACGGCGGCTCAGGAAACCACGCGTGCCGAGATAATGCGCGACCGCTTCGACCGAGGCCTGGCGAAGCCGGGCCAAAGTCACGTGCGGGGTGAAGCGACGCGGTTCGGGCGCGATGCCGATCCGGCGAATCAATCGTTCCTGCTCGGCCTGCAATTCGATCAACGCCGACGACGCCTGCGCCTTGGCCACGATGGCGCGCGGCTTGTCGCCGCCGAAATAATCGAGGCCCTCGAGCGTGACCGTGAAGGGCTTGCGACGGATCTGCGCCATCATCTCGTCGACCGCGTCCGCGGTCGGCTCGTCGATGTCGCCGATGAAGCGCAGCGTGAGGTGGTAGTTCTCGACATCGATCCACCGAGCCCCGGAGAGGCCGCCGCGCATCACGGCGAGTTCGTCGGCGAGGCTGGGGGGGATTTCGAGGCCCGTGAACAGACGGGGCATGGCCACCTCTTCTTCTCTTCCGGCAAAACCGTACCAGCTTGGAGCATCGGCGCAACGGCTCCGCGCCGGAATCGCCAGGCCCCTGCCTCGATGCTCAGCCGGACGCAGCAAGTCCCGCGCCACCGGCTCCCGGCGCGGGGCAAGGATGCTCGTTTCCCCACGGGTCGAGGACGCGGCCGGCCTCGGCGAGATAGGTCGGCCCGACCGGCACCTTGCCGAATCCGCCCGGGATGTCGAGCACATAGGTCGGTTGGCAGAGGCCCGAGACGCGGCCGCGCAGCGCTGCGACGATCCGCTGTCCCTCCTCGAGCGACAGCCGGAAGTGGCTCGTGCCCGGCGCCAGGTCGGGGTGGTGCAGGTAGTAGGGTCTCACACGGGTCTCGACGAGGCTCCGCATCAACGCGGCCAGCACCTCCGGATCGTCATTGACGCCGCGCAGCAGCACCGTCTGGCTCAGCAGCACAAGGCCGGCGTCGATCAGCCGGGCGCAGGCCGCCCGCGCCGCGGCGGTCAGTTCGCGCGGATGGTTGGCGTGAAGTGCCACATAGGTGGCCTTGCCCGAGGATCGCAGGGCCTCGACGAGTGCCGGCGTGACCGCCTCGGGCGTCGCCACCGGTACGCGGGTGTGGAAGCGCACGATCCGCACATGGTCCATGGCCGCGAGCCGCGCCATCACGGCGGCGATGCGTCGCGGCGAGAGCATGAGCGGGTCGCCACCGGTCAAAATCACCTCCCAGACGGCCGGAGTCCCGGCGATGTAGTCGAGCGCCGCCGCGGTTTGGTCGGCCGACAACATCGCATCCTCGCCCGGCCCGACGCGCTCGCGGCGAAAGCAGAAGCGGCAATAGAGGGGGCAGACGTGCAGGAGCTTGAGCAGCACGCGGTCCGGATAGCGGTGCACGATGCCGGGCAGGGGACTGTGGGCCTCGTCACCGATCGGGTCGGCGCGCTCCTCGGGCTGGTGGTCGAGCTCGGCGAGGATCGGGACGACCTGCCGCGCGATGGGATCGGTTGGATCCGCAGGGTCGATCAGCGCCGCGAATGCGGGAGGGATCGCGATCGCGTAGCGCTCGGCCAGGGTGGCGAGGCCGTCCGCCGCCGCGCCGGGGATCAGGCCTGCCGCCGCCAGGGCGGCCGGGTCGCGCAGGGTCTTGTCCATGGCCGTCACCCTGCTGCCGGATCGACGACCGGCAACCACAGCACCTGCTCGATGCGCGTGGCGCCGGTAGCCAGCATCACGAGTCGATCGAAGCCGAGCGCGATGCCGCTGGCAGCGGGCATCCGGCCGAGCGCCGCCAGAAAATCCTCGTCGATCGGATAAGCCTCGGCCCCGCGGGCGCGCCGGGCCGCCATGGCGGCCTCGAATCTGCGGCGCTGCTCCGGCACGTCCGTCAGCTCGCCGAAGCCGTTGGCGAGCTCGACCCCGCAGGCATAGAGCTCGAAGCGCTCGGCCACGCGCGGATCGTCGGGGCAGGGCCGCGCCAGGGCGGCCTCGGGCGCCGGATAGCGGTCGAGGATCGTCGGGCGGCCGAGCCCGAGCTGCGGCTCGATCCGCTCGACCAGGACACGGCTGAAGATGTCCGACCAGGTGTCGTCCGCGCCGAAGCCGACGCCTGTGGCCCGCGCGGCCTTCGCCAGGGCGTCGCGATCCGGCGCGGGGCGGAGCGTCGCCGGGAGGTCGATGCCGGCGTGGCGACGAAAGGCCTCGGCGACGCCGAGCCGCTCGGGCTCGGCGCTCGGATCGCAGCTTCGCCCGCGATGGTGCCAGAGATGCGAGCCGGTCGTCGCGGCGGCGACATGCAGCAGCGCGGCGCAATCCTCCATGAGGGTCGCGTATGGTTCCTCCGCCCGATACCATTCGAGCAAGGTGAATTCGGGGTGATGGGTGGCGCTGCGCTCGCGGTTGCGGAACACCCGGGCGAAGGTGACGATGCGTCGCTCGCCGGCCGCCAGCAGCGCCTTCATGGCGAATTCGGGCGAGGTGTGCAGATAGAGGCGCGTCTCGGCGCCCTCCGGCCCGACGAGGCCGGTCGCGAAGGCCTCGAGATGCTCCTCGTTGCCGGGCGAGACCTGCAGGATCGGCGTCTCCACCTCCATGAAACCTTGTGCGTCGAAGTGCCGGCGCAAAGCCGCCGCGATGGCCACACGGCCGCGCAGGAAGGGCTGGCGGTCGGCATAGACATGCGGCGACCAATGCGGTGAGCGGGCGGTCATGGGTCCTTGACGACACCTTGTTGCCGGGACGCCGCGCCGCCGCGAAGCGCTGGCATTCCGGCGGAAAATCTCTATGGTGCGCGCCCGACAGGCAGGCTGGAGCGTGAGCGCTCCGGTCGCGTCGCCGTTTTATCTAAAGGTAAATTCCGTGAGAGTCATCGCCAGTTCGGTCCGCAAGGGCAATATCATCGAGAAGGACGGGCAGCTCTATGCCGTGCTCAGCGCCGAGAGCTTCCATCCCGGCAAGGGCACGCCGACGACGCAGATCGACATGCGCCGCATCAGCGACGGCGTGAAGGTCTCCGACCGCTACAAGACCACCGAGCAGGTGGAGCGCGCCCATGTCGAGGATCACGACTATAGCTACCTCTACGAGGACGGCGACGGCTATACCTTCATGAATGCCGAGAATTACGAGCAGGTCACGGTTTCCAAGGACATCCTCGGCGGCCAGGCGCAATATCTGCAGGAGGGCATGAAGGTGATGCTCTCCATGTTCAACGACAGCGCGGTGGCGATCCAGCTTCCGGCCCGCGTGACCTTTGAGGTCGTCGAGACCGAGCCGGCGATGAAAGGGCAGACCGCGTCGTCCTCCTACAAGCCCGCCAAGCTCTCCAACGGCGCGCGCGCCATGGTGCCGCCACATATCCAGCCGGGCACCCGCATCGTCATTCTCACCGACGACGGCTCCTACGTCGAGCGCGCCAAAGACTGATCCCGCGCCAAGGAGCGGCACTCAGGCCGCGTCCGACGTCGTGCTGCTCGTCCCGAGCCAGGTGTTCGCGGCGGCGCGGCCGGCGTCGCGCAGGCCGCAGAGGAAGCGCCAGTCGAGGTCCGTCGCGCTGGCGCTCGCCAGGGCCGCCACGTGATCTTCCGCCGAGAGGCGATGCAGGCGCAATCGCGCCGATTTGTCGAGCTTGCGAAAGAGCGCCGGGAGCGGGGCGCGGCCGACGTCGGTCAGGCTCGCCAGCGTGTCGAGGTCGCGCAGCAGCGAGGCGTTGAAGGTGATCTGCGCGACGCGGCGGGCGATGTCGCTCGATGAGCGGGGCAGGGCCGGCGCTTGGGTCGGGATGATCTGCACCACGAGCACGTCGGGCACGGCGGTCGCCTGGACCAGCGGGATGAGCGGCGGATTGGCCGAGAAGCCGCCATCCCAATAGGCCTCGCCGTCGATCTCGACCGCCTGGCTCATCGACGGCAGGCAGGCCGAGGCCATGATGGCCTCGGCGGTCAGTTCGCTCTCCCGGAAGATGCGCAGGCGTCCGTCCACCACCCGCGTGGCGCCGATCAGCAGGCGGATCGGGGAGCGTTGCCGCAGCATGTCGAAATCGACCTCGGTTCGCAGCAGGCTGCGCAGTGGGCTGATGTCGAGCGGATTGAACTGGTAGGGCGACATCGGCGGACCCGACCAGGAGAACATGCTGCTGACGAACTGCATGCTGGCGGCCTCGCTCGCATGCCGCCAGAAGCGCTCCAGCAGCTCGCGGGCCCGATCCCGGCCACCGTTCGCCAATCCGCTCGCCAGCAGCACGGCGTTGACCGCCCCGGCGCTCGATCCGCTGACCGCGTCGAACCGCACGCCGTGCTCGAGGAGCGCATCGAGCACCCCCCAGGCGAAGGCGCCGAGCGAGCCTCCGCCCTGCAGTGCCAGCGACAGCCGGCGCGCCTCGCCCGGGCCGGGCGGCGTGCCGCCCGAAGCGGGCTCCGGATCGGGAAGGATGGCGCGCAGTCGATCGGCTATGGTCATCAGGCGTCCTGGTGGCGGAACACGTCTATAAATTATGTTGCACCGCAACAAGAACCAGAGCGCGACCGGCGGCCCTTCGCCGCGGCGCGGTATGTCCGGCTCGGTCAGCTTCGGGACAGCTCGGAGCCACAATCGCCGGGAATTACCTGCGTCACCGGATTGCCTGCATGGCCGACCTGCGCTTAGGTCATGGACGGCGACGCTTCCGTTTCCCGTAAGGACCGATCCGATGATGACCGAACAGCCGCTCGACGTGAAGGCGAAGACGGATGCCTTGCCGGGAGTGGAGCTGAGAACCGACAGGAGCGTCGAAGCGCTGCGCAAGGCAGTCCTGGCGAAGCTCGCCTATGCGGTCGGCAAGCGTTCGCCGGACGCGAGCGAGCGCGACTGGTTCCTGGCGACGGCGCTCACGGTTCGCGACCATATCGTCGCCGGCTGGCAGGACTCCTACCAGAAGGCCAATGCCGGGCCGACCAAGCGCGTCTACTACATGTCGCTCGAGTTCCTGATCGGGCGGCTCCTGTTCGACGCGATGATGAACCTCGGCTTGACGGCCCCGATGCGCGAGGCGCTCGCGGAGCTCGGCGTCGACCTCGACAAGCTCAGGACGATCGAGCCCGATGCGGCGCTCGGCAACGGCGGCCTGGGGCGCCTCGCGGCGTGTTTCATGGAGAGCATGGCGACGTTGGCGATCCCCGCCTACGGCTACGGCATCCGTTACGACCACGGCCTGTTCCGGCAGGTGGTCAAGGACGGCTGGCAGCAGGAATATCCGGAGAACTGGCTTTCCTTCGGCAACCCCTGGGAGTTTGCCCGGCCGGAGATCGCCTACGACATCGGCTTCGGCGGCACGGTCGATACGCTCGAGACGGCGACCGAAGTTCCGCAATATGTCTGGAGCCCCGCCGAGACGGTCGAGGCCGTGGCCTATGACATCCCGGTCGTCGGCTGGCGTGGGAGGCATGTCAACACGCTCCGGCTGTGGTCGGCGCGCGCCGCCGATCCGCTCCGGCTCGATGCTTTCAACCAGGGCGACCATGTCGGCGCGCTTTCCGACCGCGTGCGGGCCGAATCCATCTCCAAGGTGCTCTACCCGAGCGACGCGACCCCGGCCGGGCAGGAATTGCGCCTGCGCCAGGAGTTCTTCTTCGTCTCCGCCTCTCTGCAGGATCTCGTCCGCCGCCACAAGAAGAAGAACCCGGACCTCACCTCGCTTGCCCGCAATGCGGCGATCCAGCTCAACGACACCCATCCGGCGATCGCCGTCGTCGAGCTGATGCGCATCCTGGTCGATCTCAACGGCGTGCCCTGGGCCGAGGCCTGGACGATCACGCAAGGCACCTTCAGCTACACCAACCACACGCTGCTGCCCGAGGCGCTCGAAACCTGGCCGGTGCCGCTGATGGAGCGGCTGCTGCCGCGCCACATGCAGATCATCTACATGATCAACGCGCTCCATCTCGACGGATTGCGAAAAGGCGGCGAGACCGACAGCGGCCTGCTCTCGACCGTATCGCTCATCGACGAGGGTTGGGGGCGGCGGGTCAAGATGGGGACGCTCGCCTTCGTCGGTTCGCACAAGGTCAACGGCGTCTCGGCGCTGCACACCGACCTGATGCGCCAGACGGTGTTCCGCGACCTCAACCACCTCTATCCGGACCGCATCACCAACAAGACCAACGGCATCACCTTCCGTCGCTGGCTGTTCGAGGCCAATCCGGCTCTGACCGGGATCCTCGTCGACGTGCTCGGCCCCGCCGTTCTGGACGACCCGGGCATTCTCGAAAGGCTCGCCGACCACGCCGACGACGCGGCTTTGCACGAGCGTCTGCGGAAGGCCCGGCGGACCAACAAGATCGCGCTCGCGCGGCTGATCCAGTCGCGGGTGGGAACGGCGGTCGACCCCGACGCCATGTTCGACGTGCAGATCAAGCGCATCCACGAATACAAGCGCCAGCACCTGAACCTGCTCGAGACCATCGCCCTCTACAATGCCATCAGGGCCGAGCCGTGGCGCGACTGGGTGCCGCGCGTCAAGATCTTCGCCGGCAAGGCGGCGGCGAGCTACCACTCGGCCAAGCTGATCATCAAGCTCGCCAACGACGTGGCGCGCGTCGTGAACGGCGACCCGACCGTGCGCGGCCTGCTGAAGGTGGTCTTCGTTCCAAACTACAACGTCTCGACCGCCGAGGTGATCATTCCGGCCGCCGACCTCTCCGAGCAGATCTCGACCGCCGGCATGGAGGCCTCGGGCACCGGCAACATGAAGCTGGCGCTCAACGGCGCCCTGACCATCGGGACGCTCGACGGCGCCAATGTCGAGATCAGCGAGCGGGTCGGCCTCGACAATATCTTCATCTTCGGCCTCACCGCGGCGGAGGCGGAGGCGAAGCGTCGCGACGGCATCAACGCACGCGACACGGTCGCGGCCTCGCCCACGCTGCATCAGGTGCTCGATGCCGTCTCCTCGGGCGTCTTCTCGCCCGACGATACCAATCGCTACACCGATTGGGTCAATGGACTCCTCGACCACGATCACTTCCTGGTCATGGCCGATTTCGACGACTATTATGCGGCGCAAAGGCGGGTCGATGCCGTGTGGCGCGGCGGTGCGTCCTGGTGGCGATCGAGTGTTCTCAACACCGCGCGGGTCGGCTGGTTCTCCTCCGATCGCACGATCGGCGAATATGCCGGCGAGATCTGGAACGTCCCGCACGCCCCGGCGTAATAGACACGTCCAAGGTCGAACGGGAGGCGTCATGAGCGAGAGCGGCTGGCAGGCACGCGAGTCCGACGTCGCGGCCATCGTCGCGGCACGGCATGGCGATCCCTTCGCGGTGCTCGGCGTCCACCGACAGGCCGACGGTGGCGTGCTCCGGGCCTTCGTGCCATACGCCGAGCGTCTCTCTGCTGTCGGGCCGGATGGCAAGGCCATACCGCTGACCCGGCGCGGCGACGCCGGTTTCTTCGAGGGCGAGGTGCCGCGAGGCGACATCCGCTACCACCTGCACGCCGAGAATGCCGGCGGCGCCTGGGACTTCGACGATCCTTACGGTTTCGGTCCCGTGCTCGGCCAGCTCGACGATCATCTCTTCGTCGAAGGGCGGCACGAGAGGCTCTACGACCGGCTCGGCGCCCATGTGGTGGAGCACGAGGGCGTGGCGGGCGTCCATTTCGCCGTCTGGGCGCCCAATGCCGAGCGCGTCTCCGTGGTCGGCAGCTGGAACGACTGGGACGGGCGCCGCCACCAGATGCGCAAGCGCATCGAGAGCGGCCTGTGGGAGATCTTCGCCCCCGGGATCGGCGTCGGCGCCATCTACAAATACGAGGTGATCGGCCCGCGTGGCGCCCTGCTGCCGCTCAAGGCCGACCCGGTCGCCTTCGAGAGCGAGCTTCGGCCCTCGACCGCCTCGGTCGTGGCGGCGCCATCGTCCTTCGCCTGGACGGACGGCGACTACCTCGCCAGGCGCGGCACGCTCGACCGCCGCCGCACGCCGATGTCGATCTACGAGGTCCATCTCGGCTCGTGGCGGCGGGGCGACGGCAACCGCTTCCTCACCTATGACGAGCTGGCGGATCAGTTGGTCCCCTATGCGGCCGAGATGGGCTTCACCCACCTCGAACTCATGCCGGTTTCGGAACATCCGCTCGACGCCTCCTGGGGCTACCAGCCGATCGGCCTCTTCTCGCCGACGCGCCGCTTCGGCGAGCCCGAGGGCCTCGCCCGCTTCGTCGACCGGGCGCATGCCGCCGGGCTCGGCGTGATCATCGACTGGGTGCCGGCGCATTTTCCGGTCGACGTGCACGGGCTCGCCCATTTCGACGGGACGCCGGTCTACGAATATGCCGACCCGCGCCGGGGCTTCCATCCCGACTGGAACACGGCGATCTACGATTTCGCCCGCCGCGAAGTGTCGGGCTTCCTGACCGCCAATGCGCTCTATTGGCTCGAACATTTCCACGTCGACGGGCTGCGCGTCGATGCGGTGGCCTCGATGCTCTACCTCGACTACTCGCGCAAGGCGGGCGAGTGGCTGCCGAACTGGGACGGCGGCAACGACAACCGCGAGGCCGTGGATTTTCTCAAGCACGTCAACACGCTGGTCTACCAGAAACATCCCGGCGCCATGACCATCGCGGAGGAATCGACCGCCTGGCCCGGCGTCTCCTCGCCGACCTACGCCGGAGGCCTCGGCTTCGGCTTCAAGTGGAACATGGGGTGGATGCACGACACGCTCGAGTTCATCTCGCGTGACCCCGTGCATCGGCGCTGGCACTACGACCGCATGACCTTCGGGCTGCTCTACGCCTTCTCGGAGAATTTCGTGCTGCCGCTCAGCCACGACGAGGTCGTGCACGGCAAGAAATCGATCATCGGCAAGATGCCCGGCGACGAGTGGCAGCGCTTCGCCAACGCCCGGGCCTATTACGGCTTCATGTGGGGCCATCCGGGCAAGAAGCTCCTGTTCATGGGCAGCGAGTTCGGCCAGACGGCCGAATGGAACTTCAACCAGAGCCTCGACTGGCATCTGCTGCAATACGGCTATCATTCGGGGCTCAGCGCGCTGATCCGCGACCTCAACGCGCTCTACCGGGCGACGCCGGCGCTCCATGTGCGCGACTGCGAGCCGGACGGGTTTCGCTGGATCATCGCCGACGACAGCGCCAATTCGGTGCTGGCCTGGCTGCGCTTCGGCGGCGCGGACGACCGGCCGGTCGCGATCGTGTCGAACTTCACCCCGGTGCCGCGCAGCCACTACCGCATCGGCCTGCCCTTCGCGGGGCAGTGGACCGAGGTGCTCAACACCGATGCCGCGCTCTACGGCGGCTCGAACAGCGGCAACATGGGCGGTGTCGCCGCGACGATGGGCGGCGCGCACGGCCTGCCGGCCTCGGCGGAGGTTTTCCTGCCGCCGTTGGCGACGCTCTATCTTGAATTTGCCGGCGCGTGAAACACAATTCAAATCACGACACCAGGCCTCGGCAGCCCCGATGAGCCGCCTACCATGGACGAGGGGAGGACCGAATGGACCTGAGGACGAACCAGGCGCCGCTCTCGCGTAACGCCATGGCCTATGTTCTGGCAGGCGGTCGCGGCAGCCGTCTCCTGGAGCTGACGGACCGCCGTGCCAAGCCCGCCGTCCATTTTGGCGGCAAGACCCGCATCATCGACTTCGCCCTCTCGAATGCCCTGAATTCCGGGATCAGGCGCATCGCGGTGGCGACGCAATACAAGGCGCACAGCCTGATCCGCCACCTGAGCCGCGGCTGGAACTTCCTGCGGCCGGAGCGCAACGAGAGCTTCGACGTGCTGCCCGCGAGCCAGCGCGTCTCGGAGAACATGTGGTATGTCGGTACCGCCGACGCGGTCTACCAGAACATCGACATCATCGAGAGCTACGACCCGAAATACATGGTGATCCTGGCGGGCGACCACGTCTACAAGATGGACTACGAGAAGATGCTCCAGCAGCATGTCGATGCCGGAGCGGACGTGACGGTCGGCTGCCTCGAGGTGCCGCGCCTGGAGGCGGTCGGCTTCGGCGTGATGCATGTCGATGAGGAGAACAAGATCATCTCCTTCCTCGAGAAGCCCAAGGACCCGCCCGCCATGCCGGGCAAGCCCGGGGCCGCCTTAGCCAGCATGGGCATCTACGTGTTCGAGACGAAGTTCCTGATCGAGGCGCTCAAGCGCGACGCCGCCAAGCCCGCGTCGCAGCATGATTTCGGCAAGGACATCATCCCGGAGATCGTGGCGAGCGGCAAGGCGATCGCGCATCACTTCTCGCAGTCCTGCGTGCGTTCGACCCACGAGCACGAGGCCTATTGGCGGGACGTCGGCACGGTCGATGCCTATTGGGAAGCCAATATCGACCTTACCGATGTCGTGCCGGGCCTCGATCTCTACGACCACGATTGGCCGATCTGGACCTACAGCGAGCTGACGGCCCCGGCCAAATTCGTGCACGACGTCGAGGGGCGGCGCGGCCAGGCGGTGTCCTCGCTGGTCTCGGGAGATTGCGTCGTCTCGGGCGCGTCGCTGAAACATTCGCTGCTGTTCACCGGCGTGCGGATCAATTCCTTCTCGACCGTCGAGCGGGCCGTCGTCCTGCCTTACGTCAACATCGGCCGATCGGCCCGGCTGACCGATGTGGTGATCGATCGCGGCGTCAACATCCCCGAAGGCCTGGTCATCGGCGAGGACCCTGTGCTCGACGCCAAGCGCTTCCGCCGCACCGAACGGGGCATATGCCTCGTCACGCAGAAGATGATCGACGCGCTCGGCCACTGAAGAGGCTCAAGCATGACCATCGAGGTCCTGTCGATCGCCTCGGAGATCTATCCGCTGGTCAAGACCGGCGGTTTGGCGGACGTGGTCGGCGCGCTGCCGGGCGTGCTGAAGCGCGAGGGCGTTGCGGTGCGCACGCTGGTGCCCGGCTATCCGCCCGTGATGACAGCGCTGAAGGAGGGCGAGGTCGTGGCCGACTTCACCCACCTCTTCGGTGGCCCGGCCCGGCTCGTGGCCGGCAGCGCCTGCGGCCTCGACCTCTTCGCGCTTGATGCGCCGCATTTGTTCAACCGCGACGGCAACCCCTATGTCGCATCCAACGGGACCGACTGGCCGGACAATGGGTTCCGTTTCGCGGCGCTCGCGCAGGTCGGCGCGCGCCTCGCCACGGGGCTTGTCGGCGCCTATCGCCCGGACGTGCTGCACGGCCACGACTGGCAGGCGGGACTGGCGCCCGCCTACCTGCACTACGGCGGCGAGGCGCATCCGCCGAGCGTCATGACCATCCACAATCTCGCCTTCCCGGGCCAGTTTCCGGCTCAACTGCTCGGCGCCCTCGGGCTGCCGCCGGACGCCATGCGAGTCGAGGGCATCGAATATTACGGTGCGATCAGCTATCTCAAGGCCGGCCTGCAGTTCGCCGACCGCATCACCACGGTGTCGCCGAGCTACGCGGCCGAGATCCTGAGCCCCGAGAACGGCATGGGCCTCGATGGGCTTCTGCGCGCCCGCGCCGGCGTGCTCGTCGGCATCCGCAACGGCATCGACGAGGAGGTCTGGAACCCGGCGACCGACAAGGCGATTGCGTCGCCCTACGATATCGCGCGCCTCGATGCGCGGCGCGAGAATAAGGTCGCGTTGCAGGAGCGCTTCGGGCTCGCCCCTGCGACCGATGCGATCCTGTTCGGCGTCGTCAGCCGCCTCTCCGGCCAGAAGGGGCTCGATCTCGTGCTGCACAGCCTGCCGGTGCTGCTCGAAGTCGGCGGCCAGCTGGCGCTCATCGGCACCGGCGACCGATGGCTGGAGGAGGCGTTCCGCGTCACCGCCGAGATTCACAAGGGCCGCGTCGGCGTCGTCATCGGCTATGACGAGACGCTCGCGCATCTGATGCAGGCGGGCTGCGACGCCTTGCTGGTGCCGTCGCGCTTCGAGCCCTGCGGCCTGACCCAGCTCTGCGCCCTGCGCTATGGCGCGGTGCCGGTCGTCTCGCGGGTCGGCGGACTGACCGACACGATCGTCGACGCCAACGAGATGGCGCTGGCGAGCGGCAGCGCCACCGGCGTGATGTTCTCGCCTGTCACCGGTCCGGCGCTCGAGACCGCGCTGCGGCGCACGGCGGACATCTTCCGCGCGCCCTCGGACTGGGAAGGCATGATCCGGGCCGGGATGCGGACCGACGTTTCCTGGCGCCGCCCGGCACGCCGTACCGCCGACCTCTACCGCGAGCTTTTGGCCAACCCTTCCCCCGCATCGCCGCGCGCCGGAGCCATCGCATGACAATCGTCTCGACGACGCCTTTCGACGATCAGAAGCCTGGCACCTCCGGCCTGCGCAAGAAGGTGCCGCATTTCCAGCAGCCGCATTACGTCGAGAATTTCGTCCAGTCGATCTTCGACAGCCTCCAGGGCTTCGCCGGCAAGACGCTTGTGGTCGGCGGCGACGGCCGCTACTTTAATCGCGAATCGATCCAGACGATCCTGAAGATGGCGTCCGCCAACGGATTCGGGCGCGTGCTCGTGGGGCAGGGCGGCATCCTGTCGACGCCGGCGGCCTCGAACCTGATCCGCCAGGAGAAGGCCTTTGGCGGCATCATCCTCTCGGCGAGCCACAATCCCGGCGGTCCGGACGGCGATTTCGGCATCAAATACAACGGCGAGAACGGCGGTCCGGCGCCCGAGAAGGTGACCGATGCCATCTTCGCCCGCACCAAGACGATCAAGCAATACAAGATCGAGGCGGCGCCGGATCTCGATCTGGATCGGCTCGGGACGACGAAGATCGGCGCCATGACGGTCGAGGTGGTCGATCCCGTCGCCGCCTACCAGACGCTGATGGAGACGCTCTTCGACTTCGATCGCATCCGGGCCATGTTCAAGGGCGGCTTCCGCATGCGCTTCGACGCCATGTCGGCGGTCACCGGTCCCTATGCGAAGCGGATCCTCGAGGACGAGCTCGGCGCGGCGCCGGGCACCGTCGTCAACGGCACGCCGCTGCCGGATTTCGGCGGCCATCACCCCGACCCCAACCTCGTCTATGCCAAGGACCTCTACGATCTCGCCATGTCGGCCGAGGCGCCGGACCTTTGCGCGGCATCCGATGGCGACGGCGACCGCAATCTCATTATCGGCCGCGGCATCTTCGTGACGCCGTCCGACAGCCTGGCGGTCTTGGCTGCCAATGCGCATCTCGCCCCCGGCTATGCCGAGGGGCTGGCGGGCATCGCCCGCTCGATGCCGACGAGCGCCGCCGCCGACCGCGTCGCGGCGGCCAAGGGCATCGCGCTCTATGAGACGCCGACCGGTTGGAAGTTCTTCGGCAACCTGCTCGATGCCGGCAAGGCGACGATCTGCGGCGAGGAGAGCGCCGGAACCGGCTCGAACCACGTGCGCGAGAAGGACGGCCTCTGGGCGGTGCTGCTCTGGCTCGATATCCTCTCGGCCCGCCGGGAGAGTGTGCTCGATGTCATGCGCGGCCATTGGAAGACCTATGGCCGCAACTACTACGCCCGCCACGACTACGAGGAGGTCGACGCGGCTGGCGCCAATGCGCTGGTGACGGCTTTGCGCGACAAGCTGCCCACCCTCGCTGGCCAGCGCCTCGGCCAGCTCGTCGTGAAGGCCGCCGACGATTTCGCCTATCACGATCCGGTCGACGGATCGGATTCGGCGCACCAGGGCATCCGCATCATGTTCGCCGACGGCTCGCGCATCGTCTACCGCCTGTCAGGCACCGGCACGGCGGGCGCCACCTTGCGGGTCTATATCGAGCGGTTCGAGGCCGACACGCTCGACCTCGACACCTTCGAGGCGCTGGGCGATCTCATCGGCGTCTCGCGTTCGCTCGCCGAGATCGAGCGCTACACCGGCCGCAAGGCCCCTTCGGTCATCACCTGAGCGGCGCGGCCGGCTCACTCCTGGCAGGTGGTATTGGCGAGCGTGTCGCGGCCGAGCTGCACCATGTCGGCGGCGAGCGTCTTGAGATCCTCGTCGGCGGCGCAGTTCGTCTCGAGGAAGCCCTGGGCGTCCCTGGCGCGCCGGACCAGATAGGCGGCGTCGTTGCAATTCCCGGCACGTGCCGAATCCGAGAGCTGCCGCATCGTATGCGTGCCGAAGACGTTGGGTCCGGTGAGATCGGTGCGCACCGACGCGCAAGTCGTATCCGCCCGCGCATATCCGATGGCGCCGAGCAGGATGGCCGACGCCAGCAGGATCCTGAGACCTCGCATAGGGTTTCTCCTGCATGTCGTAGAGACTGAGCTACGACTGAGTGGCCCATTGAGTTTCAGGATGCATGGCTAAAAAAACAGTCATACGATTTTCGCCGAGCTCGAGCCTCAGCGATGCGTGAAGCGCGGCGGACGCTTCTCGATGAAGGCCGCCATCCCCTCCGTTCGGTCGTCGGTCGAGAACAGGGCATGGAAGAGGCGGCGCTCGAAGCGCAGACCTTCGTGCAGCGAGCCTTCGTCGGCGCGATTGACGCTCTCCTTGCAGGAGATCACCGAGGGCAGCGACATGCCGGCGATGACGGTCGCCGCCTCCAGGGTCCTGGCTTCGAGGTCGGCCGCGGGGAAGATGCGCGACACTAGGCCGGCGCGCTCCGCCTCCTCGGCCTCCATCAGCCGGCCGGTCAGGCACATGTCCATGGCTTTCGGCCGGCCAACGATGCGGGCGAGGCGCTGCGAGCCGCCCATGCCGGGGATGACGCCGAGCCGGATCTCCGGCTGGCCGAACTTGGCCGTCTCCGACGCATAGACGACGTCGCACATCATGGCGAGCTCGCAGCCGCCGCCGAGCGCGAAGCCCGAGACCGCGGCGACGATCGGCTTGCGGATCCGCGAGATCGCCTCCCAGCCGGCGAAGAAGTCCTGCGCCTGCATCTCGGTCGCGGATTTCGACTGCATCTCCTTGATGTCGGCGCCGGCCGCGAAAGCCTTCTCAGAGCCGGTCAAGACGATGCAGCCGATTTCGGGATCGCGGTCGAAGCGTTCGAAGGCCGCGACGAGCTCCGTCATGACCTGGCTGTTCAGCGCGTTGAGCGCTTTCGGCCGGTTGAGCCTGACGAGGACGACGCGGTCGTGCGGCTCGATCAGCAGGGTCTCGTAAGCTTCGCTCATGAGGGACGCTCCAGGGTGTCGCGGATGAAGGTGACGATGGCCGAATAGTCGAGATCGGCATTGCCGGCCGCCGCGAAGCGTTCGTAGAGCGTCTGGGCGGCTTGGCCGAGCGGCGTCGCGGCGCCGGCCTCGCGCGCCGCCGCTTGCGACAGCGTCAGGTCTTTCAACATCAGCGCAGTGGCGAAGCCCGGCTTGTAGTCCCGGTTGGCGGCGCTGGCGGGCACCGGGCCGGGCACCGGGCAATGGTTGACGAGCGCCCAGCACTGGCCGGAGGAGGTCGAGGCGACGTCGAAGACCGCCTGATGCGTCAGCCCGAGCTTCTCGCCGAGCACGAAGGCCTCGCTGATGCCGATCATCGAGATGCCGAGGATCATGTTGTTGCAGATCTTGGCCGCCTGTCCGGCGCCCGGGCCGCCGCAATGGACCACCCGCTTGCCCATGGCCTCGAGCACCGGCATCGCGCGGGCGATCGCGGCCTCGCTCCCGCCGGCCATGAAGGTGAGCATCGCGCCCTCGGCGCCTGCGACGCCGCCCGACACGGGTGCATCGACCGCGTCGAGGCCATGCGCCTCCGCGAGACCATGCGCCGTGCGGGCCGAGGCGATATCGACGGTCGAGGCGTCGATGAGAAGCGCGCCAGGTGCCGTCGCTTCGAGCACCTCCTCGTAGACCGAAACCACGTGCCGGCCGGCCGGCAGCATGGTGATGACGATTTCGGTGCCCTGGACGGCCTCGCGGGCCGAGGCGACAGCCATCACGCCGGCGCCTCGAGCCGAGGCAAGCGCCACGGGCACGAGGTCGAAGCCCTGCACCGCATGGCCGGCCTTGACAAGATTGGCCGCCATGGGACCACCCATATGCCCGAGTCCGATGAAGCCGATCCTCGCCATCCGGTTCTCCTCTCGTTCAGGCCGACAAGCCCAGCCCCGCTTCGCCCTCGGGCGCCACGAAATGCCGCGCGACCTCGACCTCCGTCACGTCCGCGAGCCGGGCCGGTTGCCAGCGCGGCGTCCGGTCCTTGTCGACGACGGCGGCGCGGATGCCCTCGATGAAATCCGGGTCTCGGATGCGCGACAGCGTCACGCGGAATTCCCGCTCCAGGCAGGCGGTGAGGGTCGGGGTGCGGCGCGCCTCCCGCACCGCCCGGAGCGCGATCTTGACCGAGCCGGGCGAATTCCGGTCGATGGTGGTGGCAGCCTCGCGCGACTCTCCCTCCGACGAGGAGGTGAGCGCAGCCAGGATCGCCTCCGCTGTCTCGTGCGCATAGGCGTTGTCGATCCAGTCGCGCGCGGCGACGAGCCGGCTCGCTGCAGGAGCCACGGCAAGCGCCTCGATCAGCGCCGCAACCTCGTCGCGCCCACGGCAGCCCGAGAGGCCGTCGCGCAACGCGCCGAGCTGTTCGGAGGGCACGAGGCGGTCGGCGAAGCCGCAGGCAATCGCGTCCGCCGGATCGAGACGCGCGCCGGTCAGCGCCGCATGCAGGCCCGTCTCGCCCGGCGCCCGGCCGAGCCGGAAGGTGCCGCCGACATCGGGCGAGAAGCCGATGCCGCATTCGGGCAGTGCGAGCCTCGAGGTCTCGGTGACGATCCTGAAGGCCACGTGGGCGCCGAGCCCGATGCCGCCGCCCATGGCGAGGCCATGCATGACGCTCACCACAGGCTTCGGGTAGCGGCCGAGCCGGGCGTTGAGCCGGTATTCCTCGAAGAAATAGGTCCTGGCCTCGGCCCAGGCGCCGCCTCGCGCCGCGTCGTAGAGGGTGCGGATATCGCCCCCCGCGCAGAAGGCCCGCTCACCCTCGCCGTCGATCAGCACGGCGGCGATCGCATCGTCATGGTCCCAGGCCGTCAGCGCCGCGTCGATCGTGCGGACCATGCCGAGGGTCAGGGCGTTCAATGAAGCGGGACGGTCGAGGGTGAGGCGGCCGAGGCGTCCTTCGCGCCGCACCAGGACATCGGTCACGGCGTCGTCCCGATCAGGGCGCGAGCCACGATGAGGCGCATGATCTCGTTGGTGCCTTCGAGGATCTGGTGGACGCGCAGGTCGCGCACGATCTTCTCGATGCCGAAATCGGCCAGATAGCCGTAGCCGCCGAGGAGCTGGAGCGCGTCGTTGGCGACCGAGAAGCCTGCATCCGTGCCGAAGCGCTTGGCCATGGCGCAGAGCTTCGTCGCTTGCGGGTCACGCCGGTCGAGCGCCGCCGCGGCGCGCCAGATCAGCGTGCGCGCCGCTTCGAGCTCCGTCGCCATATCGGCGATGCGGAATTGCAGCGCCTGGAACTCGTCGAGCCTTTTGCCGAAGGCCTTTCGCTCGCTCATATAGGCGAGCGCCTTGTCGAGCGCCGATTGCGCCCCGCCGACCGAGCAGGCCGCGATATTGATCCGCCCGCCGTCGAGCCCCGCCATGGCGATCTTGAAGCCGTCGCCCTCCTGGCCGAGACGATTCTCGACCGGCACGCGGCAGCCCTCGAAGACCACGGCGCGCGTCGGCTGGGCGTTCCAGCCCATCTTGCGCTCGTTCTCGCCGAAGGAGAGGCCCGGCGTGCCGCCCTCGACCACGATGGCCGAGATTCCGCGAGGGCCGTCCTCACCCGTGCGCGCCATGACGAGGTAGAAATCGTCCGGGTTGCCGGCGCCCGAGATAAACTGCTTCTCGCCGTCGAGGACGTAATGGTCGCCGTTGCGCCGTGCCCGCGTCTTCAGCGCCGCCGCATCCGAGCCCGAGCCCGGTTCGGTGAGGCAGTAGCTCGCGAGCCTGTCCATGCGGTTCAAGCCGGGCAGCCAGCGTTGCCGCTGCTCGGCCGAGCCGAAGGCGTCGATGAGAGAACCGACCATGTTGTGAATCGAGATATAGGCCGCCACCGTCGGGCAGCCCGTGGCCAGCGCCTCGAAGATCAGCGCCGCGTCGAACCGCGTCAGACCCGAGCCGCCGACATCCTCGCCGCTATAGATCCCCGCCATGCCGAGGGCCGCCGCTTCGCGCAGGACGTCGACAGGGAAATGCTTGTCCCGGTCCCACTCGATCGCCTTTGGGGCGAGACGGTCGGCCGCGAAGGTCGCCGCCATGTCGCGCAGCGCCATCTGGTCTTCGGTGAAGCCGAAGCTCGGCATAGCGCTGTCCTGGCTCACGGCTGTCGGTTTCCCATGAACAGCCGCGCCGGCTGCTCCAGCATGCGCTTCACCACCTGGATGAAGCTCGCCGCGTCGAAGCCGTCGACGATCCGGTGGTCGAAGGAGGAGGACAGGTTCATCATCCGGCGCACCACGATCTGCCCGCCCAGAACGACCGGCCGCTCCACGATCTTGTTGACCCCCACGATGGCGGTCTCGGGCGCGTTGATCACCGGTGTCGACGCGATGCCGCCGAGGGCGCCGAGGCTGGTCAGCGTGATGGTCGAGCCGGAGAGCTCGCCCGGCTTGAGCGATCCACCCCGGGCGCCCCCGGCGAGGCGCTTGATTCCGGCCGCAATGGCATGAAGGTCGAGCGTCTCGGCATGGCGCAGCACCGGCACGAGCAGGCCCATCTTCGTCTGAGTGGCGATGCCGACGTGAATGGCCGCATGCTGCTTCAACATGCCGGCCGCGTCGTCGAAGCGCGCGTTGATCTGCGGAAAGCGCGGCAACGCCTTGACCAGCGCCAGCACCAGGAAAGGCAGAAGGGTCAGCCGGATCTCCGGCGTCTCGGCGTTGAGGTCGGTGCGCAAGGCTTCGAGCGCCGTGACGTCGACCTCCTCCACATAGGCGAAATGCGGGATGCGGCGCGTCGAGTCCTGGAGCCGCTCGGCGATTTGCCGGCGGATGCCGACGATCTTGATCTCGGTGACGTGGTCCTCGGGTTCGGCCGGCGCCTCGGAGGGCCTCGTGGCGCGATCCAGATCCGTCCGCGTGACACGGCCTTCGGGACCGGTGCCCGCGATGCCGCCGAGGTCGATGCCGCGGTCCTTGGCAGCCTGGCGCACGGCGGGCGAGGCAAGCGGACGTCCGTCATTCCCCCGGGTCCCCTCATCCTGAGCCGCTGCCGAAGGCGGCGTGTCGAAGGATCGAGGGGCGCTAGCCGTGCTTCGACTCGAATGCTCCGCATTCGGCTCAGCATGAGGGTCGTTTGCTGTCTTGACGCTTTCTTCGCCGACGGGTTCGGGGTGAGGGCCGTCCGACGAGGCCTCCTCGGCCCTTGCCGCCGGCGCATCCGTCTCGATCAGCAGCAGCGGCGTGCCGATGGGGCGCGTGTCGCCGACCTCGCCATGCCGTTCCAGCACCTTGCCGTGCACCGGCGAGGTCACCTCGACGGTGGCCTTGTTGGTGGTGAGCTCGAGGAGCGGATCCTCCTCGCGGATCAGCGCGCCGACCTCGACGTGCCAGGCGGCGATCTCGGCCTCGGTCGTCCCCTCGCCGATGTCGGGCAGCTTGAAGGTGAAGGTGCCCATGGTCAGCTCGCCATGATGTCGCCAAGCGCCTTCGCGACGCGCCGGGGACCTGGGAAATAGTCCCATTCGAAGGCGTGCGGGTAGGGCGTGTCCCAGCCGGTGACGCGCAAGACCGGGGCTTCGAGATGGTAGAAGCAATGCTCCTGCACCAGGGCGCAGAGTTCGGCGCCATAGCCGCAGGTGCGCGTCGCCTCGTGCACCACGATGCAGCGCCCGGTCTTCTTCACCGAGGCTTCGACCGTCTCGATGTCGAGCGGCAGCAGGGAGCGCAGGTCGACGACCTCGGCGTCGACGCCGCTCTCCTCGGCGGCGGCGAGCGCCACATGGACCATGGTGCCGTAGGCCAGCACGGTGACGGCCTTGCCGCCCCGCGCCACGGCGGCGCGGCCGAGCGGCACCTTGAAATAGCCGTCGGGCACGTCGGCCATCGGATGGTCCTGCCAGGAGCGGGCCGGGCCATCGGGGCGGCCGTCGAACGGACCGTTGTAGAGGCGCTTCGGCTCGAGGAAGATCACGGGATCGTCGTCCTCGATGGCGCTGATCAGCAGGCCCTTGGCGTCGAGCGGGTTCGAAGGGATGACGGTCTTCAGTCCCGCCACATGGGTGAAGATGCCTTCCGGGCTCTGCGAATGAGTCTGGCCGCCGAAGATGCCGCCGCCATAGGGCGTGCGGATGGTCAGCGGCGCATTGAACTCGCCGGCCGAGCGATAGCGCAGCCGTGCCGCCTCCGACACGATCTGGTCGAAGGCCGGATAAATGTAGTCGGCGAACTGGACCTCGACCACGGGCCTCAGTCCGTAGGCCCCCATGCCGACCGCGACGCCGACGATGCCGCCCTCGGCGATCGGCGTGTCGAAGACGCGGTTTATTCCGTGCTTCGCCTGCAGCTTGTCGGAGACGCGGAAGACGCCGCCGAAATAGCCGACGTCCTCGCCGAACAATACGACGTCGGGGTCGCGCCCGAGCATGACGTCGAGACCGGAATTCAGCGCCTGCACCATATTCATGCGGCTCAAGACTGGGACTCCAGCTCGTGCCGCTGGCGGCGCAGATGCCAGGGCATCTCCTTGAACACGTCCTCGAACATCGTGCCTGCGACCAGGCCGGGATGTTCGGGCAGCGTGCCGTGCGCCTCGGCCTGCCTATCGGCCTCGCGGACCTCCTCGGCGAGTTCCGCGCCGAGCTGGACGTGGCGCTCCTCCGACCAGAGGCCGCGCAGGATCATATGCTGCTTCAGCCGCGCGACGGGGTCGCCGAGCGGCCAGCGCTGCGCCTCGTCGGCCGGGCGGTAGCGGCTCGGATCGTCGCTCGTCGAATGGGCCGAGGCCCGGTAGGTGAAGAGCTCGATCAAGGTGGGACCGCGATTGGCGCGCGCCCGCTCCCGGGCCCATTGCGTCGCGGCATAGACGGCCGGAAGGTCGTTGCCGTCGACGCGCAGCCCGGCCACGCCATAGCCGATCGCGCGGGCCGCGAAGGTCGATTGCCCGCCACCCGCGAAGCCCTGATAGGACGAGATCGCCCATTGGTTGTTGACGACGTTAAGGATCACCGGCGCGCCATAGACCGACGCGAAGGTCATGGCATAGTGGAAATCGGGCTCGGCCGTCGTACCCTCGCCGATCCACGACATGGCGACGCGGGTGTCGCCCTTGAGCGCCGAGGCCATGGCCCAGCCGACGGCCTGGCTGTATTGCGTGCCGAGATTGCCGGAGATCGAGAAGAAGTTGAGGGCGCGGCTCGAATACATGGTCGGCATCTGCCGACCTTTCAGCCGGTCGCCGGCGTTCGAAAGCAGTTGGCAGATCATGTCGACCGGCCGGCCGCCGCGCGTCAGCAGGGCGCCCTGCTGGCGGTAGCTCGGGAACAGCATGTCGGCGGGATCGAGCGCTAGCGTGCCGCCGACCGCCACCGCCTCCTCGCCGGTGCACGGTACATAGAACGACAGTTTGCCCTGGCGCTGCACCCGCATCATGCGCTCGTCGAAGGCGCGGGTCAGCATCATCAGGCGCAGGGCGCGGTCGAGCATCTCCGGATCGAGCTTGGGATCCCAGGAGCCGGTCGCTCGGCCCTCGTCGTCGAGCACGCGGACGAGGCCATAGGCGAGCGATGTGAGATCGCTAGCGGGCGCGGTGACCTCGGGCCTGGCGATACGATCGGGCGGCGGGATGTCGAGGTCGCTGAAGTCGGGCGCGTCGCCAGGCCGGCTCAGCGGAACCGGAATATGCAGGCGCAGCCTGTCGCTGTTCTTCATCGCCGACCTCGTCCGGCCGTGCGGCCGTCGATGCGCGATCTTGTCAGTTTCGGTCGCGAAAGTCCCGAGCATTCTTCGCCGCGCGGTCCGATCCGCGCTACACTGGTGAAGGGAGAGGCCCGGGCTGTCGGGCTTGCCCAGGAAGCCCCTCATCCTGAGCCAGCCGCGAAAGCGGCTGAGTCGAAGGACGAAGGGGCGCCCCGGTGCTTCGACACGAATGCTGCGCATTCGGCTCAGCATGAGGGCGAGGGAAAGTGTTGCCCGATCGCCCTGCCGGAGGATCACGCCATGAAAGACCCCGTCGCCATCGTCTCAGCCGCCCGCACGCCGATGGGAAGCTTTCAGGGTGCGCTCGCCGGCCTTGCGGCGCCGAAGCTCGGCGCCATCGCGATCGGGGCCGCGCTCGAGCGTGCCGGCGTGGAACGCGGGACGATCGACGAGGTGATGATGGGTAACGTGCTCGGCGCCGGGGTCGGCCAGAACCCCGCCCGGCAGGCGTCGCTCGGCTCCGGCCTGTCGGAAGCGATACCCTGCTCCACCATCTCGAAGGTCTGCGGCTCGGGCATGAAGGCGGTGATGCTGGCCCATGACGCGATCCTCTGCGGCTCTGCGGCGCGGATGGTCGCCGGCGGCATGGAATCGATGTCGAATGCCCCCTACCTGCTGCCCAAGGCGCGCGGCGGCTTGCGGCTCGGCCACGGCGAGGTCAAGGATCACATGTTCCTCGACGGGCTCGAGGACGCCTATACGGGCCGGCTGATGGGCTCTTTCGCCGAGGATACGGCCGAGGCCTACCAGTTTTCGCGCGCGGCGCAGGACGATTATGCGACCGAGTCGCTGGCCCGCGCCCGTCGCGCCGCGCAGGACGGATCTTTCGCGGCCGAGATCGTGCGGGTCGCGGAGACCGGCGGCCGCGCGCCGATCAGCGTCGCGGTCGACGAGCAGCCGCAAAAAGCCGATCCGGCCAAGATTCCCCGGCTGACGCCGGCCTTTCGCGAGGGCGGCACCGTGACGGCAGCCAATTCGTCGTCCATCTCGGACGGCGCGGCGGCGCTGGTGCTGATGCGGGCCTCGGAGGCGGAGGCGGCCGGGCTCGCGCCCTTGGCCGTCATCCGCGGCCACGCGGGCCACGCACGGGCGCCGGCCCAATTCACCACCGCCCCGATCGGCGCCATCGAGGCGCTGCTCGGCAAGGTCGGCTGGTCGCGCGACGAGGTCGACCTGTGGGAGATCAACGAGGCTTTCGCCCTCGTCGCCATGGCGGCGATGCGCGATCTCGCGTTGCCGCACGAGGCCGTCAACGTCAATGGCGGCGCCTGCGCGCTCGGCCATCCGATCGGCGCCTCGGGCGCCCGGATCATCGTGACCCTCGTTCATGCGATGCGGCGCCGCAAGCTCAGGCGCGGGGTCGCGGCGCTCTGCATCGGTGGCGGCGAAGCGACCGCGATCGCGCTCGAACTGGCCTGAGCGATCGAGGCGCGCTGAACGGGAGGCGGATCGCCGCGGCGGCTCAGGTCCGCGTCGAAATCTCCACCCTGCGCTCCGGAGCCGCCGGTGTCATCGGCGCATGATGAGTGCGCGCCGCCCAAGCGTCGAGCTCGACCTCGGTCAGCGGAGTCCGGTCCCGGCAATCGTGTTCGAAAGCGACCGGACAGACCGCTTCGATCTCGGCATATCGCCTGCATGACGCTTCGTAGGCCTGGCGCTCATGATAGCGCCTCTCGATCCAGCAGCAGAAGTCCTCCGGCAGGGTTGGGATCAGGCGTCTGAGCCGCGGGTAGTCGTGCCGCGAGACGATGGCAAAGATCTTCGGCGGTTCGGTCATGGAGGTCGCACTCCGGGATCACCACGGCCGAAACCTTAACGCCATTTTCAGGATCGGTGCAAAGGGCTTCGGCTGCGACGCCGCCCCCCTCAGCGGATATCGACCCGGACCAGCGCACCATGCGTGCCGACGATGGCTTCGCCCCCGGCCGTCACCCAGCCGCGAAACATGCCGCCCGTGTTGAACGGCGCCGCGACATGCCCGCGGGCATCCACCGCGATGAGGCCGGCGCCGATCCCGTATGGCTTCAGGTCGGCGAGAACGCCTGTCGTCGCCTCGGCCAGCGTCTCGCCCAGATAGGCAACGCGGCTCGCCACCTCGTGGCCGAGCACGTGGCGGATGAAATACTCGCCCTGGCCGGTGCCGGAGACCGCGCAGACGCCATCGCGCGCATAGGTGCCGGCGCCGATGATGGGGCTGTCGCCGACGCGGCCCGGCGGCTTGTTGGTATAGCCCCCGGTCGAGGTCGCGGCGGCGAGATGCCCCTGGGCGTCGAGCGCCACCGCGCCCACCGTGCCGTGCTTCTCGGCCTCGCTGGCCGAGGCCAAAGTCCCATCCTCGCCACGGCGGATCATCGCGTCGAGCGACTGCAGGCGCCGCTCCGTGGTGAAATATCCGGGCTCGACGACGGCGAGCCCCCGCGCTTCGGCGAAACGGTCCGCCGCCGGACCGGCCAGCAGCGCGAGCTTGCCGCTCTCGAGCACGGCCCGCGCCGCCCTGACCGGATTGCGGATGCGTTGCGCCGCACAGACGGCGCCGGCGGCGAGCGTCGCCCCGTCCATGATCGAGGCGTCGAGCTCGTGCTCGCCCTCGGCGTTGAGCGCCGCACCGTGGCCGGCGTTGAAATGCGGCGAATCCTCGAGCGCGACGACCGAGGCTTCGACGGCGTCGAGCGCCCGCCCGCCCTGGCGCAGCACGCTCCATCCGGCCCGCAGCGCCTGCGCCAGGTGGTCTCGCGCCTCGGCCCATTCCGCTTCGGCGAGCTCCGAGGGATCGAGGACGCCGCAGCCCCCATGGATGGTCAATACGCTCATGCGAGTCTTTCCCCGTCACACCGATCTCGATGGCGCCCGTTAAAGCACAGCCGATGGGGTATCGGAACCGGGTGTCGGGTCTGGGGCAATCGCCTCACCGTCCCTCGTCCCGAGCCTGTCGAAGGACGAGGGCTTATGCGCGAGCTTGCTTCACAAGCGATCACAAACTGACCGAGCAATCGCGCCGGGTGTTTGTCAGCGCGCCGCCGTGCAGCAGCCGATGTAGCGGCTCGAGGCCCAGCCGCTGGTCCCGTCGAGCAATTGGACTTGCGCCCAGGAGCCGTTGTGGCCGAGCACGCGCAGCTTCGTGCCAGGGCCCATCTTCATGAGCCGGCCAGAATGGATGTCGGGCGCAGCCTTGAGCGCCAGGAAATTGTCGCCGTTGGGGTCGAGGCCCGTCACGTAGGAATAGCCTTCATAGCCTTGCGCCGGTGCGGCGGGCCGGGGTGCCGCGCTGCCGTAGGGCAGGACGTAGCGGCCGGAGACCCAACCGTTCTCGCCATCTTCGGTCGCCACATGGAGCCAACCCCCGCTTCGCTCCCCGACGCTCAGCCGCGCGCCGGGCGGCAGCTGGCGTAGCATCGCCGCCGATCCGTTCGGCGCCGTGCGCAGCGCCAGGAAATTGTCGCCGTTCGGGTCGAGTCCCCCAACGACGTAGCGACCGCTGGAGGGCACCGGCGGCAGGGCGCGCGGTGGGGCCGTCGGTTGCGGCTCGAGCCTTGCCTGCTGGTCGTCGGCCGGCGGTGGCGTCGGCGGCCGAGCTTCGCTCGTCTTCAGGGCCGCGACCCGGTCGCGAGCCACATCGGCGAGCGGCCCGTCGGGATGGACGCGCAGGAAGGCCTGCCAGCCGTCGCTCGTGCCGATGCTCTCGGCGAATTTGAAGTCGCCGGCGGCGCTGTCGGGAGGCGGAGGTGACGGCGCTTCCGCCTGTCGCGGCGCCTCGGACGGCGGCGCGGCACCATCGGCGGGCACGAGCGGCTGGTTGGCGCCGCCCAGCGACCCTGTCACGTAGGGACGCTGCTTGCCGCCCGTCGCCTTGAGGACGTCGTCGCGCACCTTGCCGAGCGCCAGCCTGAGATCGAGGCCCGGCACGGCTACGTCCGCCATCAGGGCGGCGGTGAAGGGGCTATGGCGGCCGTCGCCGTCTGCCGCGACGGAGCCCGGCTCGGTCGCGAAGGCGATCATCGTATCGGCGGGCGCGGCGTCGATCCGCTGCAGGCCGCGGCTGATGCCGCGCGACGAGCCCGTATGCTTCATCGACGCCACGAAGGGATTGTCGCGGCAGGCATCAAGGATCACCAGCCGCAGGTGCTTGACGGGATCGAGCGCCCGCAGGACGCGGTCGATCGACACCGTCTCGTCTTCGGCGTCGAGATCGGTGCGCAGCTTGGCGTCGACAGGAACGAGAAGGTTGCTGCCGCCGACCTCGAGCCCGTGCCCGGCGTAGAAGAACACGGCCGTGTCGGCATCCGCCGCGAGGGCCGTGAAATCCCGTAATGCCTGACGGAAGGCATCGATGCCCAGATCGGTCTTGACGACGACCGAGTCGAAATGGGCATCCTTCAAGACCTGCGCGAAGGCGCGGGCATCGTTCGCCGGGTTCGGCAGTTGCGCGACCGCCTGATAGTTGGAATTGCCGATGACGAGGGCGACACGCTTGTCCGCCCAGGCGGCGGAGGCCGTCAGGAAAGTCAGAACGACGATAATGACCGCCCCCCAGACTCTCTGCATGACCTCATCCCCAAATCGGCAAAGAGCATAGCCAGTGCGGGGCACGGCGACAACGCCACCGTCGAGGCAGCGGATAGCGGCAAGGGTCGCCGGATGCGAAAGGATTATACACTTCCGGTAGATCATGTCTCCTTGGTCCTGCGCGCTTCCTTATGCTATCAAGCGTTTCGAGTGTGGAGAGATACAGCCTTGAAAAGGGTATCCGTGGATTACGTTTGGACCTGCGCTTGCTGTGGGACGACTTACGATAGCCTGCCGATGAGCTACGCGTTGAAGGGTCCAGACAATTGGTTTCAGCTATCGGAGGATGAGCGTCATCGTCGCACGAGATGGGACGATGATCTTTGCGTCATCGACGAGTCTCAATACTATGTGCGTGGTTGTTTGGAAACTCCTGTGCTCGGTACTACGGAAACTCTGATTTTTGGGGTTTGGATATCTGTCTCAGAAGCGAGCTTTCGACGTATTCTCGATCTTTGGGATGTGCCGGATGTCGCAGACGAGCCGCCACGGTTCGCTTGGCTATGCAATTGGCTCAGAGGCTATCCGGAGCCGATTGGGATCAAGTGCCATGTTCATATCCGGCTCGGTAATCTGAGGCCGGCAATCGAACTCGAACCCACTGACTACCCGCTTGCGGTCGAGCAAAGACATGGCGTGACTCTCGACAGGGTTAAAGAGATCGCGGCCCTGTCTGGACATCCTCCGGACGCGAATGGCGCTGCAGCTAGTCCATGATGCCAAGTCTCGGGATCGCCTATATCCCCAGCAGGATCGGATCTGACTGCGTCCGGTATGAGGTCACGCCGTCGCCTCGCTCGTGAGGCAGAGCTTCTTCTCCATCGCCTCGCGCATGAGATATTTCTGCATCTTGCCGGTGACGGTCATTGGGAACTCGGTCACGAACTCGACATAGCGCGGGATTTTTTGATGCGCGATCTGGCCCGTGCAGAAGGCGCGGATCTCGTCAGCCGTGAGCGCGCGCGCCTCGCGGAGGCGGATCCAGGCGCAGAGCTCCTCGCCGTAGAGCGGGTCCGGTACGCCGAACACCTGGACATCGGCGATCGCCGGATGGCGGTAGAGGTATTCTTCGACCTCCCGCGGAGAAATGTTCTCGCCGCCGCGGATGATCAGGTCCTTGATGCGTCCGGTGATGTTGCAATAGCCCTCGACGTCGAGGGTGCCGAGATCGCCCGTATGCATGAACCCCTCGGCGTCGAGCACGTCGGCGGTCCGCGCCGGCTCGTCCCAATAGCCCTGCATGACCGCGTAGCCGCGTGTCAAAATCTCGCCCGGCGTGCCGCGCGGCACGGTGCTTCCCTCCGCATCGGTGATCTTCACCTCGAGATGCGGATGCACGCGGCCGACGGTCGAGACGCGCCGCTCCAGGGGATCGTCGGTGGCGCTCTGGAAGCTGACCGGGCTCGTCTCGGTCATGCCGTAGGCGATCGTGAGCTCGCCCATGTGCATGCGCTCGATGACCCGGCGCATCACCGCGATGGGGCAGGGGGATCCGGCCATGATGCCGGTGCGCAGGCAGGTCAGGTCGAAACGGGCGAATTGCGGATGGTCGAGCTCGGCGATGAACAGGGTTGGTACGCCATAGAGCGCCGTGCAGCGTTCGGCTTCGACCGCTTCGAGCGTCGCCAGCGGATCGAAGCCGCGGCCCGGATAGACCATGGCGGCCCCGTGGGTGAGGCTCGCGAGATTACCCATCACCATGCCGAAGCAATGGTAGAGCGGGACGGGGATGCAGAGGCGGTCCTCGGCCGTCAGCCTTATGGCGCGGCCGACGAAATAGCCGTTGTTGAGGATGTTGCGGTGGGTCAGCGTGACGCCCTTGGGCGAGCCCGTCGTGCCGCTGGTGAACTGGATGTTGATAGCGTCGTCGGGCTTCAGGACCTCGGCAAATCCGGAGACCCGCGCCGCCCCTGCCGGCGTTGCACGCTCCATGACATCCGCCAAGCCGATCGTCCCGGGCGGCGGCGGCATGCCGAAGACGATCACGATGCGCAGCGCCAGGAGCCGTGTGGCCCGAAGCTCCCCGGGGACGGCCGCGTCGATCTCGGGCGCGAGACTCCTGAGAAGTCCGAGGTAATCGGTGGTCTTGAACGGCGGCCCCAGCACCAGCGCCTTGCAGCCGACCTTGTTCAAGGCGAAGTCGAGCTCGACCAGCCGATAGGCCGGGTTGATGGTCACCAGGATCAGTCCGGCCTTGGCGGCGGCAAATTGCGTCAGCGCCCATTCGGCCGTGTTGAGCGACCAGATGCCGATGCGCTCGCCGGGCTCGAGGCCGAGCGCCAGGAAGCCCGCCGCCAGCCGCTCGGCGTCGCGATCGAGCTCCGCCCAGGTGAAGCGTTTGTCACTACCGCGATCGATGAGGGCGAGACGGTCCGGCCAGCGGCGCGCTGCCTGGCTCAGGGCAACGCCGATCGTCACATCGAGCAACAGAACGTCGGTCGCGCCGCGCACCTGGCTCAGGGACGTTTCCACTCGTGCCCTCCCGATGAACTGACGCGCAGTCTGCGCCATGCCGCGCGATGGCGCACGTCGAAATTGACGGCCCTGGCGAAGGGTCGTCTACTGGCCGTGAGAACCAGGGAGGCCGCTCATGATCCCGAATGCCGCGCCGCCCTTCGATTTCGGCCTCGGCGAGACGGCGGAGGCGATCCGCGAGACGGTCAGGGATTTCGCGCAAAGCCGCATCGCGCCGCGCGCCGCCGAGATCGACCGCACAAATCAGTTTCCCCGCGACCTCTGGCTCAAGATGGGCGCGCTCGGTCTGCACGGCATCACGGTCGAGGAGGAGCATGGCGGCGCCGGTCTGGGCTACCTTGAGCATTGCGTGGCGCTGGAGGAGATCTCGCGCGCCTCGGCCTCGGTGGGCCTCTCCTACGGGGCGCACTCCAACCTCTGCGTCAACCAGATCCGCCGCAACGGCACGGGGGCGCAGAAGCGCCGCTACCTGCCGAAGCTGATCTCGGGCGAGCACGTCGGCGCGCTCGCCATGTCGGAACCCGAGGCGGGGTCGGACGTCGTGTCGATGCGCATGCGCGCCGAGCGGCGCGGCGACCGCTATGTCCTCGACGGGTCCAAGATGTGGATCACCAACGGACCGGTGGCCGAGACGCTGGTGGTCTATGCCAAGACGGACCCGCAGGCAGGGGCGCGCGGCATCACGGCCTTTATCGTCGAGAGGGGCATGGCGGGCTTCTCGGCACGGCAGAAGCTCGACAAGCTCGGCATGCGCGGGTCGGACACCGGCGAGCTCGTCTTCGAGGCTTGCGCGGTGCCGGAGGAGAACGTGCTCGGCGAGGTCGGGCGCGGAATCTCGGTGCTGATGTCGGGGCTCGACTACGAGCGCGCCGTACTGGCCGCGGGTCCCTTGGGCATCATGGCGGCCTGCCTCGACCTCGTGCTGCCCTATGTGCATGAGAGAAAGCAGTTCGGCGCGCCGATCGGCACGTTCCAGCTCGTGCAGGCGAAGGTCGCGGACATGTATGTCGCGACCAATGCGGCCCGCGCCTACGTCTATGCCGTGGCCAAGGCTTGCGACCGAGGCGCCACGACGCGCGAGGATGCGGCCGGGGCCATTCTCTTTGCGGCGGAGGCCGCGACGCGCTGCGCCCTCGACACGATTCAGCTTCTGGGCGGCAACGGCTATATCAACGACTATCCGGCGGCCCGCCTGCTGCGCGACGCCAAGCTCTACGAGATCGGGGCCGGGACGAGCGAGATCCGCCGCATGCTGATCGGGCGCGAATTGTTCGGGAAATCGGGGTGAGGACGGGATCTTCGGATGGAGCCTGGCTTTCCTCGCAACCCCTCATCCGGCTTTCGCGTTCCGCGAAATCCACCTTCTCCCGCAGGGGGAGAAGGGCGCCAACGCCGCAGGACAAGGCTTTCCCTTCTCCCCTTGCGGGAGAAGGTGGCGGCTCGCTGGCAAGTTTACGCGGCCAGCGTAAACTTGGCTGCGGGCGCCGGATGAGGGGAAACCGTCCGAATCAACTGCGTCATGCGATCGCCGCGAATCCGAGATCTTCCATGCCTGATACCCCCTCTCCGGCCAATGCCCCGCATCCGCGCGGCGGTCTCTATTTCGAGGATTTCGCGGTCGGCGCGCGCATCGATCACCGGCTCACCCGCACGGTGACGCAGATGGACAACATGCTGTTCTCCAACATGACGCTGAACCCGCAGCCACTGCATATCGACGCGCATTTCTGCGCCACCGAGACCGAATGGGGCCGGCCGCTGATGAATTCGCTGTTCACCCTTGGCCTGATGATCGGCATCTCGGTCAACGACCTGAACGTCGGCACCGCGGTCGCCAATCTCGGCATGACCGACGTGCGTTTTCCGGCGCCGCTGTTCGAGGGCGACACGATCCGCGTCACGACCGAGATCGCGGCCGTGCGCGGTTCGCGCTCGCGCCCCGAGGTCGGCATCGTCGATTTCATCCATCGCGCCTACAAGCAGGACGGGACGCTCGTCGCCGAATGCCATCGCCAGACCATGATGCGCCGTCGCCCGGTGGAGGCTTGAGCCGATGCGCTCGCTGCTCTTCGTGCCGGGCGACAGCGCCCGTAAGCTCGACAAGGCTTGGGGCGCCGGCGCCGACGCGCTGATCCTCGACCTCGAGGATTCGGTCGCCCCGGGTGCTAAAAGCTCGGCGAGGGCGACGGTGGCGGGCTTCCTGGCGGACGCGAGAGGTCGGCCGAGCTGCCCCGAGCTCTTCGTCCGAATCAACGCGCTCGACACCGGCCTGGCCGACCTCGACCTCGACGCAGTGATGCGCGGGGCGCCCGACGGCATCATGCTGCCCAAGGCCGCAGGCGGCGCCGACGTTTCGCATCTGAGCGTCAAGCTCGCCGTGCGCGAGGCCGAATGCGATCTGCCCGATGGCGGCACGGCGATCCTGCCGATCGCCACCGAGACGGCGCGGAGCCTGTTCGTCCTCGGATCGCTGGCGGGATCGAGCGGCCGCCTCGTCGGCATCACCTGGGGGGCGGAGGACCTGTCGGCCGACCTCGGCGCCGAGACCAACCGCGATGCCACGGGCGCCTATACGGACCCCTACCGGCTGGCGCGCGGCCTGACGCTCTTTGCCGCGGCGGCGGCCGGGGTCGATGCCGTCGATACCGTCTTCACGGACTATCGCCACCTCGAGGGCCTCGAGGCCGAATGCGCGGCGGCGCGGCGCGACGGCTTCTCGAGCAAGCTCGCCATCCATCCGGATCAGGTCGCGATCATCAACGCGGCTTTCACGCCGGCACTCGATGTGATCGAGGAGGCGCGCGCCATCGTCGCGGCCTTTGCGGCAAGCCCTGGGGCGGGTGTAGTCGGGCTCGGCGGCCGCATGGTCGATCGTCCGCACCTGCGGCGTGCCGAGCGCGTGCTGGCCAGGGGCGGATGACCGGGAAGGTCCACGCGGACGGACCGATCCACAGGATTGTGCGACGGCGTTGCCGCCGTGTCGCTGAAATGGATAAGGTAAAGCTCGGCAGTGCCATGCGGCACCCGTGCTGGAGGTGCGTCCATTGAAGATTCCGCGCGGCGTCGGTCCCGGCTATCCGCAGGTCGTCGTTCTCGTCGGCGCCACCGGCGATCTCGCCCGGCGCAAGCTGCTGCCGGGCCTGTTTCACCTGTCGAGGGCCGGCTTCATTCCCGGCTGCCGGATCATCGGCGTGTCGCTCGACGACATCGACGCCGAAGGGTTCAAGACCATCGCGCGCGGCGCGCTCGACCAGTTCGCCCGCAAGTTCACCGAGAGCGATTGGGCGGAATTCGCCGATACGCTGGATTACGTGCCGATCACGGCGGGCGCAGCGCCGCTGAAGGCGGCCGTCGAACGTGCCCAAAGCGTATTTCCCGGCGAGAGCCGGCTCGTGCATTACCTCAGCGTGCCGCCGAGCGCCGCCCTGTCGGCCGTCTACATGCTCAGGGATGCCGATCTCGCCGACCGCGCCCGCGTCATCATGGAGAAGCCCTTCGGCGTCGACCTGGCGAGCGCGGTCGCGCTCAACGCCCGGCTGCACGAGGTCTTCGCCGAAGAGCGGATCTTCCGGATCGACCATTTCCTCGGCAAGGAGCCGGCGCAGAACATCCTGGCGTTCCGCTTCGCCAACGGGTTGTTCGAGCCGATCTGGAACCGCAATTTCATCGACCACGTGCAGATCGACGTGCCGGAGACCCTGGGGCTGAACCAGCGCTCGCGCTTCTACGAGGCCACCGGCGCCTATCGGGACATGGTGGTGACCCACCTGTTCCAGATCCTCGGCTTCATGGCGATGGAACCGCCGACCGAGCTGGCCCCCGGTCCGATCAGCGAGGAGAAGAACAAGGTGTTCCGCTCGATGCTGCCGATCGAGCCGAAGGACGTGGTGCGCGGGCAATATACCGGGTATCGCGCCGAGGAGGGGGTCGACCCCGAATCGGAGACCGAGACGCTGATCGCGCTCAAATGCCTGATCGACAACTGGCGCTGGGCGGGCGTGCCCTTCTTCCTGCGCACCGGCAAGCGCATGGCGGAGGGGCAGCGCATCATCTCGATCGCCTTCCGCGAGCCGCCGAAGAGCATGTTCCCGGCAGGCTCCGGGGTGGGCGCCCAAGGCCCCGATCATCTCACCTTCGACCTCGCCGATGCCTCGAAGATGTCGCTGTCCTTCTACGGCAAGCGCCCGGGACCGGGCATGCGGCTCGACAAGCTCTCGCTGCAGTTCGCCATGCACGACACGGGGCTCGCCGGCGAGGTACTCGAAGCCTACGAGCGGCTGATCCTCGATGCCATGCGCGGCGACCACACGCTGTTCACCACCGCGGAGGGCATCGAGCGGCTGTGGGAAGTGTCGGTTCCGCTGCTCGAGGCGCCGCCGCCGGTGCGGCTCTATCAGCCGGGGTCCTGGGGGCCGAAGTCGATCCACCAGCTCGTCGCCCCGCATGCCTGGCGGCTGCCCTTCGAGCGAGCTTGGCGCGGGGTGAACCCGACCGGAAGCTGACCGGGCCTACCCGCCGATCGCCGCCATCGTGTCAATGAAGTCGAGGCCATGCGCCTCGGCCACGGGCGCGCAGGTGATGCGACCGTCGCAGACGTTGAGGCCGTTGCGCAGGTGCGCATCGGCCGCGAGCGCCGCCTTCCACCCCTTGTCGGCCAGCGCCACCGCGAAGGGCAGGGTGACGTTGTTCAACGCGAAGGTCGAGGTGCGGGCGACGGCGCCCGGCATGTTGGCGACGCAGTAATGGACGACGCCGTCGACCACATAAGTCGGGTCCGAATGGGTCGTCGAATGGGAGGTCTCGACGCAGCCGCCCTGATCGATGGCGACGTCGACGATGACTGCGCCCTTCTTCATCGTGCGCACCATGTCGCGGGTCACGAGCTTGGGCGCGGCGGCGCCCGGCACCAGCACCGTGCCGATGAGAAGGTCGGCCTTGCGCACCAAAGCCGCGATGGCGGCCCGCGTCGAGAACACGGTCGAGATCGAGGTGCCGAACTGCGCCGCGAGCCGCTTCAGCGTCTCGGCGGAGCGGTCGACGACCGTGACCTTGGCGCCCATGCCGACCGCGATCGTCGCCGCATGGGTGCCGGAGACGCCGCCGCCGAGGATCACCACGTCGGCCGCCGGCACGCCCGGCACGCCCCCGAGCAGGATGCCGAGGCCGCCCTGCGCCTTCTCGAGGCTATGGGCGCCGACCTGGGGCGCGAGCCGGCCGGCCACCTCCGACATCGGCGTCAGCAGGGGCAGGGCGCCCGTGGGCGAGGTCACGGTCTCGTAGGCGATGCAGACCGCCTTCGACGCCAAGAGATCGCGCGTCTGGTCGAGATCCGGGGCGAGATGCAGATAGGTGAAGAGGATCTGGCCCGGACGCAGCCGCTTGCGCTCGGCGGAGAGCGGCTCCTTGACCTTCACGATCATCTCGGCGTCGCGGAAGATCGCCGCGGCTTCGGGTGCGATGGTCGCGCCGGCCTCGGCATAGTCGGCGTCCGATGATCCGGCGCCGAGGCCCGCGCCGCTTTCCACCGTGACGCTATGGCCGTGATGCACCAGTTCCGCGACCGAGGAGGGGATCAGCCCGACGCGGAACTCGTTGTCCTTGATCTCCTTGGGAACGCCGATGCGCATGATGTCCTCGCCTGATCGAGCCGGCTTGCCGCCGCTCGGCGGAGCATAGGCGTTCATCCGCGCAACTTCCGTGGAATTCCGCTCCCATTCTACCCTAGGATAGGTTGAGAATTGCGTATAATCCGTACCCTATCGAATATTATGCGAAGATAAGCTGTGGACGACAAGGACCGCGCGATCCTGCGCCTCTTGCAACAGGACGGCCGCCTCGCCAACGCGGATCTGGCCGAGCGCGTCAACCTCTCGGCGTCGGCCTGCCTGCGCCGCGTGCGCCTGCTCGAGGAGGCGGGAATCGTTTCGGGCTATGCGGCGCTCCTCGAGCCCAAGGCCGTAGGCCTGCCGGCGGTCGCCTTCGTTTTCGTGACCCTCGACCAGCAGGGCCGCGCCGCGCTCGATCGGTTCGAGGCGGCCGTGAGCCGCCACCCGGAGATCATGGAATGTTACCTGCTGGCGGGCGCCGCCGATTATCTGCTGCGGATCGCTTATGACGACGCCTCGGATTTCGAGCGCGTCCATACCGCCATCCTGACGCAGCTGCCCGGCGTCGTGCGCGTCCAGTCGACGCTGGCGCTGCGCACCGTCAAGAAGACGACGGCGTTGCCGGTTTGAGGAGCAGGTTGGCTCAATGAATCCGGCTCTCCGTACGTCACAACAGGCGGACGAACATCAGCAGGAGGCCGGCCATCGACACGCCATAGGCGGCCGACCGAAGCCACGGCACACCGAAAAGGTAGAGCGGCAGGAAAGCGATGCGCGCGAGGAACCATAACCAGGCGCCCACCTCGCCGATGCCGCCGCCGTGGCCCGCGACCGCGAGCCCCAGCGTCAGGGCGATGAAGGCCGGATAGGTCTCCTTGTAGTTGTCGAGGGCGCGCTGGGCGCGGCCGGCGTGTCTACCGAGCGGCGGCTGGCCCTCGTCGCGCGGGCCCGCGTTCCACTTGAATCCTCGTAGCGGCACCACGAGGCTCCCCTGGGCCGCGATATGCGCCAGCAACAGGATCACCGACCAGACGAGCAAGGTGAGCTCGGGCGAGAGCGGTGCGGTCATTCGGTCCTCCTTGTCCTGGCCAATGGCAAATGCGTCGCCAGAGCACGATCAGCTGTTGCTGATCTGCTCCACATTAGAACAGCGAGCACGTCAATCGTTTGGATCGCAGAGCGATCCGATCCAAACCGATCGTGCTCTATTGTATCGAAGACAGCGATGGATGAGAGTGACGATGAGCGATCGGCCCATAGTGACGCGGAGCGGTGGGGAACACGGCGATACCGGCCAGTCGGGCGGGCTCGCCTTGGTCACGGGCGTGGGGCCGCGGCATACGCCGGCGACGAAGCTTTGGTTCGGCAAGGCGAGCAACAAGCCCGGGTTCCGCTCGCTGCCGCACCATCACGGCGAGGCGGAGACGGGAGCCTATGTCCTCTCGGGCCGCGCCCGCATCTACTTCGGCGGGGATTATCGGGAGTTCGTGGATCTCTCGACAGGGGATTTCATGTTCGTCCCGCCGTTCCTGCCCCACCTCGAAGCCAACATGAGCACCACCGACGACCTCTGGTGGATCGCGTGCCGATCTCCGGAAAACATCGTGATCAACCTGCCGGATGTCGACGATGCATCCCTGGCGGGATATCGCAGGTTCTGAGGCGGGCCGCCTATTCGCGAACGTCCGGACCGACTGGCGGCGGTGCGGCATCGACCGAGGAACCGAAGGGAGCATCATGCCGGGTGAATCAGTCAAGATCGTCGCCGTCATCGGCCTCGGCTCCATGGGCTACGGCATGGCGGCGTCGCTGGCCAAGGCCGGATTCGAGGTGCGGGGAGCCGATAGCCGGCCGGAGATCGTCGCGCGTTTCGGGCGCGAGCATGGCATCGGCGCGGCCTCCATCGCCGAAGCGGCGCGGGATGCCGATGCGGTGGTCAGCGTGGTGGTCAATGCCGACCAGACCGAAGCGGTGCTGGGCGGGGAAGGCGGTGCCCTGGCGGCCTGCGCTCCCGACGCCGTGATCCTCTCCTGCGCCACCATGGCGCCCGATCGCGCCCGGCGGCTCGCGGCGATGGTCGACGATGCCGGACGGCTCTACGTGGATGCACCGATGAGCGGCGGGTCGGTCAAGGCGTTGGAGGGTGCGCTCACCGTCCTGGCCTCGGGGAAGCCTGCCGCCATGGCGCGCGCCGCGCCCGTCCTCGACGCCATCGCGGCGAAGGCCTATGCGCTCGGCGACGAGCCCGGCCTGGCCGCCGCCTTCAAGATGATCAACCAGCTTCTGGCGGGCGTGCATATCGCGGCCGCCTGCGAGGCGATCGTGCTGGCGAGGAAGCTCGGCCTCGACCTCGGCAAGGTCTACGAGGTGATCACGGCCGCGGCCGGCAATTCCTGGATGTTCGAGAACCGCGTGCCGCACGTGCTCGACGGCGATTACGCGCCGAAGAGCGCGGTCGACATTTTCACCAAGGATCTCGGCATCGTGGCCGACATGTCGCGCGCCGAAGCCTTCCCGACGCCGATGGCGGGCGCGGCGCTGCAGCTCTTCCTGATGACCGCCGCGGCCGGCATGGGCAAGGACGACGACGCCTCGGTGGCGCGGCTCTATGCCGAGATCGCGCGGATCGACCTGCCTGGCAGCGGAGCCCGAGGCCGATGACCGAGACGGAGCTTCGCGAGCGGATGGCGCTCTGGGGCCGGATGCTCTTCGGGCGCGGCTTCACCGTTGGGTCGTCGGGCAATATCTCGGTACGCTGCGGCGACGGATTCCTGGTGACGCCGACCAATTCCTGCCTCGGCCTGCTCGATCCCGAGCGGCTGGCGCGCATCGACGCCGATTGGCGCCACATCGGCGGCGACAAGCCTACCAAGGAACTGCCGCTCCATCGCGCCTTTTACGAGGGCCGGCCCGCCACCCAGGCCGTGGTGCATCTCCATTCGACCTTCGCGACCGCGCTGTCCTGCCTGGCCGACGTCGACCCGAAGGATGCGATCCCGCCGATCACGCCCTACATGGTGATGCGCGTCGGCCGCGTGCCGGTGCTGCCTTATACGGTGCCGGGCTCGCCCGACGTGGCGCCGCTGGTCCGGGCGCATGCCCCCGAGCACCGAGCACGCCGCCGTGCTGCTCGCCAACCACGGACCGGTCGTGGCCGGCCTGTCGCTCGACGCGGCCGTCTTCACGGCCGAAGAGCTGGAGGAGACCGCCAAGCTCCTGGTGCTGACGCGCGGCATGGCGGTGCGCAGGCTCGATCCGGATCAGGTCGCCGCGCTCGACGCGGCGTTCCGCCTCCGGTGAAGATCAGTCGACGATCCTGCCGCCGAAGACGAGACGTGCGGCGCCGAGATAATTGAGCACGAGCGCCACCGCGGAGGCGATGGTCGCGGCGCCAAGGACGCTTCCGAACGGCTTCGGCAGCAGGATGATGCAGGCGGTGAAGACCGTCCAATTGCAGAGGAAGCCGACGCCCTGCACGGCGAGGTAGGCAGGGAAGGCCGCCAGCGGGCGCACGTCCCGCCCTCCTTCGAAAGCCCAGCGACGGTTCAGGTCGAAGGTCACCAGGACGGCGACCGCGAAGGACACGGCCTTGGCCACGATCGGATCGACATGGCCGAGGTGGACCAAGGCCAGCAGGATGCCGGTATCGGTCACGAACCCGGCCGCCCCGACGCAGCAGAAGCGCAGGAAGCGCAGCGCCGAGGCGCGCCGCGCTGGCTCGGCGGGGAGCGCGCTCACGGCTCGTATTTCGGGATGGACAGATAGGCCAGCCGCTTCATCTCGTGGCGGGCCTTGGTCATCATGTCGAGGATGATGCCGGCGAAGATCGAGAGCCAGCCGAGCACGATGACGCCGACGCTGAGCACGGCGGTCGGAAGGCGCGGCACGAGGCCGGTCGCCAGGAAGTCCGCGACGACGGGCAGGCCGAGCAGCAGGCCGCAGGCCACCACCGCCAGGCCGAGCCAGCCGAAGAACCGCATCGGCCGCTCGTCCCGCACCAGGCGCGAGATCAGCATGAGGATGCGCCATCCGTCCCGGTAGGTGCGCAGCTTGCTGGTCGAACCGGTCGGCCGCTCCTTGTAGGGCGCCGGGAGCTCGCCCATCGGCATGCGGAGCTCGAGCGCATGGACGGTCAGTTCCGTCTCCGTCTCGAAACCGCTCGAAAGCGCCGGGAAGCTCTTCACGAAACGCCGCGACAAACCCTTGTAACCCGAGAGCATGTCGGAGGATTCCCGGCCGAAGATGGTGCGCACGATCTGCGTCAGGACACGGTTGCCGAGCTTGTGACCGGGCCGATAAGCCTCCGTTGCGGTCGAGATCCGTGCGACATTGACGAAATCGAGCCCGCCCTCGACGATCCGCTCCACGACCGTCGGCGCAACGCTGCAATCGTAAGTATCGTCGCCATCGACCAGGATGTAGAGATCGGCTTCGACATCCGCGAACATCCGCCGCAGCACATGACCCTTGCCCTGCCGCCTCTCCACGCGCACGACAGCTCCTGCGTCGCGGGCGCGGGCCGCCGTCGCATCGCGCGAATTGTTGTCGTAGACGTAGACCGTCGCGTCGGGCAGAGCCGATCTGAAGCCCTCGACGACCGCGGCCACGGTCATCTCCTCGTTATAGCAGGGGACCAGCACCGCGATACGGGGCCGGGCCGCCGCGCCTCGGACACGTCTGGGAACACTTGGACCCAGACCGTCCCAATCCTCCGGCCGAAGAGGGGCGGCGGTCGCGTTCTCCGATACGGCGGTGGTCGTCATCGGTGATCGATCGGGCGAATGATTGCACCTCGTGGTCGATTTCCGAGTGGCTATGCGGCCCGACCTCGCATCCGTCAAGCATCGTCGGGATGTCGAATCGCGATCCCGTTCGGAATGGCAGGCTCCCATCGGATCGGGCGGCGGCTCATCACGATGGGCCGATCTATGCCGTGGGTTGACCGCCGCCGCGGTCGGCTCCGGACGACGTCGCCCTGATCATCCATAGTAGCGGTTCAGGATCGTGATCGGCACGATCCAGAGATTGACCAGCCCGACCGTCACGCAAATCGCCAGACGGCCGGCGTCGATCGGACCTCCTCCCGGATCCTTCGTGGCGCGACCGAACGTGGGCAGCACGACGACGAGGACCATTGCCGGTACGAGGAAATAGCGTCCCTGCACGCCATCGATGGCCGCCACGCCGACCGGCGTCCAGGCGAGATAGAGCGCGAAGAAGACGCCCAGGACGGCGGCGGCGAGTCCGCAAACGAGGAGCACGGCGCTCCATCCGCGTAACCCGCGCTCGGGTCCGAAGCACTCGATCGCGACGGCCACCGTGATGCAGAGCCCCATCCACTCATAGAACCGGGGCGGGAAGTCGGTGTCGAGCCAACCGAGGACGCCGATCATCTGGCGGAGGTAGCCGATTCCGAGATCGTGCAGCGTCGCGATCATTACCGTGACGATCCTGATCGGATCATGGAGAAGCCCGGTCAGTTGAACCATGGGGGCGACGCCGTCGTCCGGCCGGAAGGGGATCTTGGCCACGTGGGCGCCGAGCAACCCGAACGCGATCGGCCCGAGCCCGATCACGATCGAGAGCATGTCGCGGCGGCTGAGCCAGGTCCGCGAGAAGAGGCGGCGGCGCCGGGAGGTCGGCAGCAGGACGAGTCCATAGAGAGGCATCAGCGGGATCCGCGCCGCGATGATGGCGCCGAGCAGTCCGGCGGCGATGCAGCGCGGCCAGACCGGAATGTCTTCGTCGCGGTCGAGATACTTCGACCAGAGGGCGATCACGAATGCCCCGGAGGCGATCGACAAGGCATCCGGCGAGACCGAGCCGAACAGGCTCAGCACCATGGGAAAGGACAGGATGACGCCGAGCGTGGCGCGACCTTTGCCGCAGAGCGCGAGGGCGGCCCCCGCCAGCGCCGTGGCGCAAAGCGCGTTGACGAGCCGAGCGAGATAGAGCGTCCCAAGGATCGACAGACCGAACCGCTTGCCGAGCTTGATGCCGATGGCTGCCGGCGCATAGAAGAACGGCGGATAGATCGCCGTATTGGCGAAATCGGCGAAGATCTTCGGCTGCTCTCCCCAGCTCGGACCATCCTCCTGCGTCAGCAAGGAGGTCTCGAGCTTGTGGTCCGGATGGAACTTCAGATCGTCGAAGGCGCGCGAGACGTCGATCGCCTGGCCGTCGATCTCGCCGCCGGCTGCCTGCTTTCCCCGCCTGGTCGCGATCAGGTGGCCGGTCTCGACCTGCACGGCCCTGAGGAAGTGGTTGGCCTCGTCGGCCACCTGGAACGGCGGGGTGGCAAAGACCAGCAGCACCACCACCGGGAATGCGAGCAGCAGATAAGCCGCCCACAGGCAGCGAAGCGGGCGGAGGCGGAGGTGGAGCATTCGGGCGACGATGTCCGGCGGCGCCGAAGTGGCGGCTCGTTCTAAGCAAGCTCGTACGAGCTTGCTTACACTCGAGAATGTTTAGCAGCATTGATTTTGCTTTGTAAAAGCAAAATCAATCGTGGCTTAGCCACGCAAGGCTTGCTTAGGGTGGCGTCGTCGATCGCCCAAACGAAACTGCGCTGGGCCCGTCTTGTCGGCGCAGGACCGGATATGCGAATGAACGACGAGGCGAGGGCCGCCACAGCCCGCGAAGCAGGAGGGAGGGTCGCTTGGCACCCTACGGAATCGCGATCATCGGGGTCGGCAAGATCTCGCAGGACCAGCATCTGCCGATGATCGCCGGCAATGCCGATTTCGCGCTCAAGGCGCTGGTCAGCCAGCGCGGGCTGCGCGAGCCCGGCGTGCCGACCTATGCGACGCCGGCCGAGCTCTTCGCCGCCGAGCCGGAACTCGATGCCGTCGCCGTCTGCACCCCGCCGAGCGTGCGTCACGCCATCGCCCGTCAGGCGCTTCGCGCCGGCAAGCACGTGCTGCTCGAGAAGCCGCCGGCCCAGACGACGCGCGAACTCGACGACCTCGCGGCCGAGGCCGCGAAGCTCGGCCGCGTGCTCTTCACCACCTGGCACTCGCAATATAATGCCGCCGTCGATGCCGCCCGGGCGCGTCTCGCGGGGAAGAGGGTGCGCAAGCTCCACATCGAATGGAAGGAGGACGTGCGCCGTTGGCATCCGGGCCAGGACTGGATCTGGCAGGCGGGCGGTTTCGGCGTCTTCGACCCTGGCATCAACGCGCTGTCGATCCTGAGCCGGATCATGCCGGCGCCGGTCTTCGTCGCCGCGGCGGAGCTCGCCACCCCGGCGAACCGCGACATGCCGATCGCGGCCTCGCTGACCTTCTCCTCTCCAGGCGGCGCCACGGAGGGAGCGGCGCTGACGGCCGAATTCGACTGGCGGCAGACCGGCGAGCAGAGCTGGACCATCGATCTCGAGACCGAGGAGGGCGAGCGCCTCAGTCTCACCCATGGCGGCTCGAAGCTCCTCGTCGGCGGACGGCTCGTGGTCGACGAGCCCATGGCCGAATACGAGGGGATCTACCGGCGTTTCGCCGACCTGCTGCGTCGCGGCGAGAGCGAGGTCGATGCGGCGCCGTTCGGGCTGGTGGCCGATGCCTTCCTGGTCGGGCGCCGCCTCGTGACCGCTCCATTTATCGAGTGAACGCCCCACCTTTGGAACGTCGCGCTCAGAACAGCTCGAGATCCTTGGCCTCGTCGACGACCGCCCGACCGCACAGCCGCTCGGCGAGGTCGCGCAGCGGCAGCGCCTCGGCAAGAGGCGCCGGGTCGACCGGTGCGCCGGCGCCACAGCTTGCTCCAAGACCCTGAACGAAAGCCGAGAGGCTCGCCAGGGACTGGGCGAGCAGATCGAGCCGCTGAATGTCGGCGGACAGGTGATGGCTTTCGCTCGCGAGTTCGGCCAGCACCGGGCCCAGCTTGACCTGCAGGTCGTTGACGTCGCGCGCGCGCGCGCCGAGTTCCGTGGCGACCCGCCCGAGCAGCACCGGCAGCGTCGTGGCGTCGGCCGCCCCGCGGTTCCGTGGCCGTGCGCTCAAGACTCGGGCTCTCCGCGCCATCAGAAAAGGTCCAGCGTGCCGCTCTCGGCGGCGGGCGGGGCAAGGAGCCTCGGAGGCTCTTCCGGCAGGGCCAGGAAGATCCGTCGGGCGCGGCCGGACACGGGCCAATATTGGACCCGCCGTCCCCGCGCGCCCGTCAAGCATTCCCCGATCACCGTGATGCGCTCCCGCCGCAGGAAGGCCGAGGCGAACTCGGCATTGAGGGCGCCGATGTCCGACAGGCCGGAGATCGTCTTGGCCCCGCCGAACAGCTTCGCTTCGAGCCTGGACCGCGCCGCCCCCCGGTCGAGCAGCGCGTTGACCAGGAGTTCCATCGCATGCACGCCCTGGCGCTCGGCCTGGCTCGACGGCCGCCCGTGGCCGTTGTCGCCGGGCAGCAGGAAGTGGTTCATGCCGCCGATGCCGGCGACAGGATCGCGCAGGCAGGCGGCCACGCAGGAGCCCAGGATCGCGGTCAGCACGATATCGGGATCGGCGGAGATCCTGTACTCGCCCTGGATCACATGGTGGGGACTCGCCTCGCCGGGCTGGCCGAAGCGCGATATCGGCCTCGCCGCTTGTCCCCTCATTGCAGCGGGCCGAACACGGCCTCGATCTTCTTGCGCAACTCGGGCACCGACACCGGCTTCTTCAGGTAGTTGTTGATCCTGAGGCTGATGGCGCTCTGCAGGAACTCCTTGTCCTCGACGCCGGTGAGCAGGAAGAAGGCGGACTTCTGCGTCGGCCCATGGGCGCGGACGGCCCGCAGCAGCTCGACGCCGTTCATCTTCGGCATGTGGAAGTCCGAGATGACGAGATGGGCCGGCTGCTTCATGATCAGCGACAGGGCTTCCTCGCCGTCCTTGGCCATCGCGACGTTGGAGATGCCGAGATCCGTCAGTCCCGAACGGATCAGCAGACGGCTGGTCTGCTGATCGTCGGCGATCAGGACTTTCAGGGCGGAGGCAAGAGGCATGACCGTGACTCGCATCAGTGGGTCGTGAGGGTCAGGATCTCGGCGCCGATCCTGCCCAGGGACAACTGCTTCTCGACTCCACCCGCCTCGAAGGCGGTGCGCGGCATGCCGTAGATCAGCGAGGTCGCCGCATCCTGGCCGAGGGTCCGGGCGCCGGCCTGGCGCATGGCGAGGAGGCCGTCCGCGCCGTCCCGCCCCATGCCGGTGAGAATGACGCCGAGGGCGTTGCTGCCGGCGACCTTGGCGACCGACCGGAACAGCGCGTCGACCGAGGGACAGTGGCCGCTGACCGGGTCGCCGGCGCGCAGGCGGCAACGTAGATTGTCGCCGCCGACGACCTCGAGATGGCGGCCGAGACCGCCCGGCGCCAGATAGATCCGGCCGGGCAGCAGGGGCGCGCCGTCTTGCGCCTCGGCGACCGAGGCCTCGCTCAACCGGTTCAGCCGATCGGCGAAGCTCTTGGTGAAGGTCCCGGGCATGTGCTGGGTGATGACGGTCGGGGGGCAATTGGCCGGGAAGCCCGAGAGCACGCTCGTCAGGGCTTCCACGCCGCCCGTCGAGGAACCGATCGCGACGATCCGGCCGCTCGGCCGGTAGGCGATGTTGCCGGTTCGCGCGGCCTTCGTCGGAGCCCGACCGCCGGCCGTCGCCGCGACGTGCGGCCGCGCCTCGGCGGCCAGCCGGATCTTGTCGACGAGACCGCCGAACAGCTCCCGGTCGCCCGGCATGGGCTTGGTGACGCAGTCCATGGCGCCGATCTCGAGCGCCTTGATCGTGATGTCGCCGCCGCGCTGCGTCAGGTTCGACACCATGATGACCGGCATCGGCCGCAGGCGCATCAGCTTCTCGAGGAAATCGAGGCCGTTCATGTTCGGCATTTCGACGTCGAGGGTCACGACGTCCGGGTTGAGCGCCTTGATAGCCTGCCGGGCTTCGAGCGGGTCGCAGGCCTCGCCCACCACCTCGATGTCCGGGGCGGCGTTGAGCACGCTCGCGATGAGCTGCCTCATGCTGGCCGAATCGTCGACGACGAGAACGCGGCTCTTCCTCATGCCTGTCCCCTCGCCAGTTCGTAGGTGGTGATGCCGGCGCTGGTGAAGAGCGGCAGCGCCGAGCCGAGCAGCCGCTCGGAATGGCCGATGCAGAGCAGGCCGCCCGGCATCAGCAGCGGCACGAACCGGCTCCAGATCTTCGTCTGGGTGGGCTCGTCGAAATAGATGACCACGTTGCGGCAGAAGATGGCGTCGAACCGTCCCTTCATCGGCCAGTGGCCGATGAGGTTGAGCTCACGAAACGACACCAGCGCGCGAAGGTCGTCGGTCACGCTGAAGCGCGTGTCGCGCGTGCGGTCCCTGACGAAGAAGCGCGACCGCTCGGCCGGCGGCACGATCGCGACCTCGCCGGCCTCATAGAGGCCCTGCCGGCCTTCCTCGACGACGTTGGGATCGATGTCGGTCGCCAGGATCCTGACGTCGAGATCGGCCGCGTCGGGCAGCAGGGACAGGACGATCATCCCGATGGAATAGGGCTCGTGGCCGCGCGAGCAGCCGGCCGACCAGATGCGCACCCGGCCGCCCCGTCGGGCCGCCTCGAGCAGAGGAGGAAGCGTCTGGCGCTTGAGGTGATCGAAATGGTGCGGTTCGCGGAAGAAGCGGGTGACGTTGGTGGTCAGCGCGGCCAGCATCTTCTGCCGCTCGTCGGCACCTGCGTGGTCCGCCACCAGCGCGCAATAGTCGGCGAAGGAGGCGAGCCCGAGCGTGCGCAGGCGCTTGACCAGGCGCGAATAGACGAGCGTCGCCTTCGCGTCGGGGAGATAGATGCCGGCGTCGGCGTGCAGCATGGCGGCGATCTTGCGGAAATCTTCGCTGCTGAACGCGAATTCTCCGTCCACGATGCTCGCCGCATGTATCTTGCGAGAATTCGCCGCCATGCCGTTACGCGGCCTCGCGTTCCGGCTTGGGCAGGACCTGCTCGAGCGTGATGAGGCTGATCATCCGCCCATCGATCGCCAGAACTCCAGTCACGAAGGAGCGGGCCATGTCCGAGGCGACGTCCGGTGTCGGCTGGATCGCGTCCGCCGTGACGGTGAGGATGTCGGAGACCGCGTCGACCAGGAGGCCGACGACCTGATGGCCGACCTGCGCCACGATGATCACGTGGCGGGCCGAAGGCTCGGTCCCCGGCAACCCCAGGCGGGCGGCGAGGTCGACGATCGAGAGCACCGCGCCGCGCAGGTT
>DATBEH010000085.1:0-3590 GCA_036276175.1 Lichenihabitans sp. | reverse complement strand
GAGCTCGGTCTCGTCACGATCGAGGTCGAAAGCGCGGCACCCGACCGCGAGACCTATCTGCGTCGGCCCGATTTCGGCCGTCGCCTGTCGGCGCGCAGCCGCGACCTCCTGGCCGGCCACGCGGCGCAACCCCGCGACGTCGTCCTCGTCGTGGCGGACGGCCTCTCGGCCACCGCCGTAAACCGGCATGCCGCGGCCCTCGTCACGGACTTGCTGCCGCGGCTGCGCACCCTGGGACTGCGCGTCGACACGGCCTGCGTCGCCCGGCAGGGACGCGTGGCGCTCGGCGACGACATCGGCGCGCTGCTCAAGGCCCGCTTCTGCGTCATGCTGATCGGCGAGCGTCCCGGCCTTTCGGCCTCGGACAGCCTCGGCGCCTACCTGACCTACCATCCGGGCCCCGGCCGCAGCGACGCCGAGCGCAACTGCGTCTCCAACATCCGCCCGGGAGGCCTCTCGCCGTCGCGGGCCGCCGGCAAGATCGCCTGGCTGGTCGAGCGTGCTTTCGCGCTGTCGCTGAGCGGTATCGCGCTCAAGGACGACAGCGACCATGCGCTGCCACCGCCCGCAACGCGACGGATTGGCGACACTTGAGCTTGCACGGCGCCGAGCGGGCGTCCAGGAAAGCCTCGTCATCGGGGGCGCCTCATGTCCAGCTCAGTCTTGTCTCGCCAGCGTTACCTCGGCCCGCTTCGCTCGCGCCCGCGCCTGTTGGGGGCGATCGGCGTCGGCCTTCTCGCCGCCGCCATCCTCGCCGTCATCCCGATGGGTCTCGAGCAGACCACGCGCGCGCCGATCGCCTGGGACGCGGGCTGCCTCACCTTCATCGCGCTGGTGCTGACGAGCTTCCACGCGGGCGACCCACCCTCCATCCGGGCCGTCGCCGCCAGGATGGACGAGGGCCAGGGATTGATTCTCGGCCTGGTGCTGCTGCTGGCGATCGCCAGCCTCGCCGCGGTCGCGGTCGAGCTCGCCGCCGCCAAGGATGCGCATGGGCTTGCGAAAGCGCTCCGGGTCGGGCTTGGCTTCGCCACCGTCGCCTGCTCCTGGCTCGTCGTCCAGCTCATCTTCGCGCTTCACTACGCGCATGAATATTACGCGCCCGACAATGACGACGACCCCTCGACGCAGGACCAGGGCGGCCTCGGCTTCCCCGGCGAGACGCTGCCCGACTACTGGGATTTCCTGCATTTCGCCATCGTGATCGGCGTCGCATCGCAGACGGCCGACATCGCCTTCACGTCGCAGCGGCTCAGGCGAATCGGCACGGTGCACAGCATCGTGTCCTTCGTGTTCAATGCCGCGATCCTCGGCCTCACGATCAACATCGTGGCGGGATTGTTCTGAGCCGTTGCGACCCGCAAAGCTCACCGCGATGCAAAAAAGATCCTGCCGATTCCTGCGGACTTGACTGTGCAAGTCGGCCGCAAGGATATGGACGACACACGAAACGACGCGCGATCCTCGGCTTGTCCTGATGACGCGGCGCCCATCGACAGGACGTAGAATGATGATCAGATATGCTGCGACGCTCGCCGTCGCGCTCGGCACGCTCGCTGCCGGTGCGCCTTCCGCCTGGGCGATCACCTCGCCCCAGCAGGATTACAGCGACGTCGAGCAGTCGCTCTGCCAGCCCGACGTCTTCCGGCTCTGCAACGACTACGTCCCCGACGAGGACCGCATCATCGCCTGCATGAAGGCGAACCGGCGCTCGCTCAGCCCCGAATGCCGCAAGGTCTTCGATGCCGGGTTGAAGAAGCGCGGCAAGTGATCGGTCGGAACCCCCCGGGCGTTTGGACTTCCTTATCGATTCGGATGGCATCTGTCCGAATGGGGTAAGCTTTTGTTCAAATCTCGCGGAGTTCCCATGAAGTTCTGTGCCGCCGCCGTTGCGCTGACCTTGTCGCTCCTCATGGTGAGCGGCTGTGCGCGTCCGCGCCCCTGCCCTCCCGGATACCATCTCGGCCCGGCCGGACTGGCCTGCCGGATCAACTGACCGGCGGGCGACGCCGAAATACCGCGCCGGCGATCGGGCCTTTCCTAAGCCGGCGCTAACACAAGAGGGCGCAATCAGGGGCTGGGGCAGGCCGGCCGAGTCTCGCCGGCGCCTCGAGGAGATCTGAATGGCCAAGATACATATCTGCGTCGTCGCCCTTGTCCTGCTGTGGCCGGGCCTGGCCTCGGCCCGGGTCCATCAGGATGCGGTTCGGCAGCGCGCCGAGCAGGCCTGCTACAACAACGTGATGAAATTCTGCAACGACGACGTTCCCGACGAGACCAAGATCGCCGCCTGCATGGGCCGCCACGTCGCGCAGCTCGATCCCGACTGCCGCGAGATCTACGAGCGCGGGCTATAGGCGTCGACGGGCGGTTCCGGGTCGGCGCATCCGCCGACCCCTTGCCGCACTTGGCCGAGCCAGTCCGAGACGCGGTGTCGCGCCCTGTCATGAGGATGTCCGCCTGACGCGAGATCTCACGGCGTGACACCTTCCTCGTTCGGGAAGGACGTCCTGGAGAGCAGCGCCTCACGGCGGATGTCGGGGACATAGGTCCCGGGGAAGATCCTGCCCCCGGCAACAGCCGACCTGTCCACCCCCGTTCGTAGTCGGCTCAGTTCTGGCGCCGGCGTGACGCTCCGGATCCATCGACATGCCGCTGGCCCGCCGCAGGCTTCGTCGACTCCTGCGTCTTTCATGCAAACTGTTCCAATCCTCGCAATTCACCAAATATATTAATCACGTCATTAACGACGGCAGAAACATTAATTTCCGTATACTACGATTTGTCTTGGTTCCAAAGACCTATCCTGTTTATAAAAAGCCTTGGTTCTTTCTATCCTGTAATTTCGATCATCATGGGAGTGGGGCTGTGGTGCGACCGTCGATCGTTCATGGGAATGTTGCCGTTGACCTCAAACCGGCGCCGATCAATCCGGCCTGGATCCTGGACGGGACGCCGACCGCCCGCAATGCCGAGCTGTCCCGCAGCCGCGACGGGACGGCCTGCACGCTGATCTGGGACTGCACGCCCGGGCGATTCGAATGGCGCTACCACACCGAGGAGACCATCCATATCCTCGAAGGCTCGGTCATCCTCGATGACGGCATCGCGCCAGCCCGCCGTCTCGGGCCCGGCGACATCGTCTTCTTCCCGGCCGGCGCCGTGGTGCGCTGGGAGGTCGAGACGCATGTGCGCAAGCTGGCTTTCTTCCGGCGCCAGCTGCCGAAACCGCTCGAGATCGTCGTGCGCGGCATGCGCACGGCCAAGAAGGCCATCCGCTCCTCGCAGCCCAAGCCCGCGGTCGGGTGGATGGGCGAGCCGGCCGCCGTGCCGGCTCGGGCCGCCATGGAGACCGCCGGGGTACCCTGACGCCGGACGGGCTTATTCGGACTGCGCCGGCGCCCCCGGAGCGGGGGCCAATCGCCGCGAGTCGGCTTTCGCAACCTTGCGGCGGCCGAGGGTCCGGATCCTGTCCCAGCTATCCGGCTGGGCGACCGCCTCCCTGATGGCGGCGACGCTCGCCGTCGCGTCGCTCGGCGAGAGGTCGCGCCGCGCCACGGTCTCCGCCTCCGCGAACTTGCCTTCGAGCG
>DATBEH010000084.1:0-34179 GCA_036276175.1 Lichenihabitans sp. | reverse complement strand
GAGGCCATCGCGGAACGGCGCCACGTCGGGGTCGCCCTCGTCGCTCTCGCTCAGGACGCAGATGCCGTTCGCCAGCAGGTAGGAGACCCGCACGACCTCGAAGATGGCGCTGTCGTAGAAGTGCAGGTTGAGCACCACCTTGGCGCGCGCGATGGTCGCGTCGCGCTCCGCTCCGTAGACGTCGAAGAGGCTCACCACCTCGAGGCCCCGCGCCTGTAGGCTGTCGATGATCCGCTTCCGTCGCGGGTTGATCGAGCCGTAGAACAGGACGTCGATGTCCTTCACGGGAGCGGGAGCGATCCGCAGCAGGCTCGGCGAGTGGCCGATACCGATGAGCCCGGCATGGCCGATGCCCTTGCCGATCAGCGCCGCCCGGTTGCGCTGGCTGTAGTCGAGCACCGGGAAGCGCCGCAGCAGCGACAGATAGGCTTCGCTGATCCAGCCTTGGCCCGTCGAGACCTGCTCGAAATTGACCAGGATGCTGCCGGGAGGCAAGTCCGCCTGCGGCGGCAGCAGGTGCGGGCCGATCACGATCGGGGCCCGCTCCCGCCAATCACGGGGGTCGCGCACGAGGGGCGCCGAGCCGCCGAGTTCCGCGAAGGCCTCGCTCAAGGCGGTCGCACAATCGTCGAAGGCGCGCGAATGGCTATAGCCCTCCGGCGTGACGATCCACACGCAATGCCGATCGCCATGCTCGGCCCAGCCGCCCGCAAAGGCGGCCGGCACGGCCGGCGCCGACGCATATGATGGAGCCGGCAATTCGGTCGCGAGATCGATGTTCGGCGGCGAGCCGGCCGCCATCGGCCCGCGCTCCCGCTCCGCCAGACGCTTGCGCTCTCGCCAGTGGTCCCAGGTCTGTCGATCGGCCGGGCTCAGCGGGACCTTGCGCAGCGAGACCGACATGCAATCGATGGCGCGGGGCATGCGGATCAGTTCGCCGAGCGGCAGCGTCTCGGCCATCTGCCGGCCGACGTCGCTCGGCACGAACTGCAGCCGGTCGAGCGTGAAACGCGCCTCGCTCCAGCCCATGTACCAGAACCAGTCGGTGTAATAGAGCCAGCTGCGTTCGTTGAAGGCGCGGACGTGGGTCGGGTCCTGCCAGGCGCCGCAGGAGAGGTCGTAGGGCACGTTGACCTCGAAGACGCCGCCCTCCTTGAGCAGCGCGAGGCAGTTGGTCATCAGCCGCATGAGATCGGGGACGTGTTCGAGCACGTCGTTGGCGATGATCCGGTCGAAGAACGCGGGCCGCAACTGCACGTCGCCGAAACGCCGGGTCGAAACCGAGATGCCATCCGGGCCGAGGTCGAGGCCGCCGAAATCGACGATCGCGTCGGGATACCAGCTGTCGTCGATGTCGATGTTGAAGCAATCGTTCCGGTAGTCCTTGCCCGAGCCGAGATTGAGGGTCGACGGCACCAGAGTGCGGGCGGAAACGTTGATCGTCATAAGCCATGAAGCCTGTGTGCCGGACCCTCTTCGGGCGCTGGAGACACCGACCTTAGCGACACGACCCTGCTCGGAGCTTGCGGCGGCGGCTCGGCAGCGCGGCGTCACCGCAATCCAGGCACATTCATCTGCCGTGTGCGGCACGATCCGCGCGCCACCTCGGGGCACGGCACGTAGCCCCGCAGGTCCTTGGCGAGGCAGATGCGGACCTCTTCGAGCGTCGCCTGCCGGCAGGTGACGGCCATCTCGTCCGGCCGCAAGCCCGGGTTGGCGGCGGCGAAGGCGCGCGCGACGTCGATCGGCACCCAGGTCTGGTCCTCGCGCGGCGCGAGCAGCGGGGGCGGGATGGCGATGCCGCCGCGCGCCCGCTTGACGTCGGCGAAATAGTCGGTCGGGCTCTTGCCCGAGCAGGTGCCGTGCTTGCGCCATTCGTAGCGGGCGAGGCCGGTATCGGGATAGAGCCCATCGACGCTATCGAGCGCGTGACGCGAGGGGAAACGGCCGGCTGGTCCGCAGTCGTTCGGGAAGCCGTGCGTGAATTGCGGCCAGAGTCCATGCACGACGAAGCCCAGTCCGCTGCCGGGGGCGCATTGCCGGCCGGCCTTCTCGGCGCCGCCCGTGGCACAGAAGCCGGGCGACCACGAGAGCGCCAGGACGTAGAAGTCGAAATTGCCCGGCGTGGCGACCGAAGACCCGATCGGCCCGGGCCGCCTGCCCGTCGGCGGGATTGGCGGGGTCGTGGCGTCCGGCCCGGCTCCCAGGCATTTGTCGAGGACGCAGGGCGGATCGGCGCTGTCCTGGGCGGCCGACGGGGACGCCATGGCCGAGGCGGCGAGCGCCGCCGCTGCAATCAGCCCAAGGGCCAGCGCTGATCGGCGCCAGCCGATCCTCAAGGACGCGCCAGCTGGCAATTCGGCGCGTAGGCGAGGTTGCGGTCGAGACCCTGTACGCACCACTCGACCCCGTAGCCGAACCCGATGATGCCGAGGTCCTCAGCTACGGAATAGGAGACGTCGTGGTAGGAATTGTCGTTGAGCAGCGCCCGCGCGGCGCAATAGTTGCGCGGGATGTGGTCGGCGCCCCAAGGCCGGGCCGCGACCAGTTTCACTCGGTCGTAGCTGACGATCTCGAGCGACGTGTTCCAGTATTCCGACTCCTTCGTGCTGAACCGGGCCTTGATGCGGTCGAGCACGCCGGGGTCGTCGCAGGCCGGCAGGTCGCCGTCATAATCGTAATAGCGCTTTTCCGCCGGTACGACCGGACGAGCCAGGGCGCCGCCCGCGACGCCAGCAAGCGCAATGGCGAGCGTAAGGGCTCGAAACGCACGTTCCATGATCGACGATCCTCGTCTGGCGATTTGGATCGGACGATGCGATGCCGCGACCCGCAGGGTCAAGGCGCCGAGCCGCGCGCCGCACGTCGAGGTGCGAATAGCCGACGCCTGTGGCGCCGCCGCGACAGCGGGTCGAGCGCGTCTGCGTGCCTCGGTGGTCAGGCCGCGGTGCGCGCGTCGGTGCCGACCAGCGGCATGCGGGCCAGGAGCGCCGGGACCGCCTCGAGCGGGCAGGGGCTCGAGAAGAAGAAGCCCTGGACCTCGCTGCAGCCGTGTTGGCGCACTCGTGCGAGCTGCTCCTCGGTCTCGACGCCCTCGGCCGTCGTGTTGATGCCGAGCGCCGCGCCGAGGCCTGCGACCGCTCCGACGATGACCGTCGAACCGACGACCTCGCCGAGGTCGCGGATGAACGACTTGTCGATCTTGATCTTGTCGAACGGAAAGGCGCGCAGATAGCTCAGCGACGAATAGCCCGTGCCGAAATCGTCGAGCGCGATGCGCACCCCGAGCGCTTTCAGCCGGTTCAGCGTGGCGAGCGTGCCGGCGCTGTCGACGATGAGGACCGATTCGGTGATCTCGAGCTCGAGCCGGCCCGCGACGAGGCCGGCGTCCTCGAGCGCGCTCGCGACGATGTCGCACAGCGTCCCGTCGCGGAACTGCAGCGCGGAGAGGTTGACGGCGACCGAGACGTCCTCGGGCCAGCTCGCCGCATCCCGGCAGGCCTGACGCAGCACCCAGGCGCCGAGCGTGCCGATGAGACCGATCTCCTCGGCGAGCGGGATGAATTCCAGCGGCGGGATGAAGCCACGCTCCGGGTGCTTCCAGCGCAGCAGCGCTTCGAAACCGCGGATACGCGCGGTCTTCGCGTCCACCAGTGGTTGATAGTACAGGCTGAAGCCATTCTGCGCCACGGTCTGGCGCAGGTCGAGCTCGAGCATCCGCCGCGTCTGCAATTCCTCGTCCATGGCGCTCTCGAAGAACCTGAACCTGTTCTTCCCGTCGGTCTTGGCGCGGTAGAGCGAGATGTCGGCCTTCTTCAGGACGTCGTCGGCCATTACGCCGTCGTCCGGGCAGAAGGCGATCCCGATGCTGACGCCGACGACGATGTCATGGCCTTCGATATGGAACGGCACGGCCATTCGCTCGACCAGCACCCGGGCCAGCGCCTCGGCATCGTCACGGTTGCGCGGATCGTGCTGGAGCACGACGAACTCGTCCCCGCCGAGCCGGGCGAAAGTGCTGGTTTCGCCGAGCGAATATCCGATCCGTTCGGTCACCGCCTGCAGCAGCAGATCGCCGACCGCATGGCCCAGGGTGTCGTTGACGATCTTGAATTCGTCGAGGTCGAGGCACAGCACCGCGACGGGCCGCTCGCGGGAGACGCGCGCCAGCGCCTGGCCGAGCTTTTCGCGCAGCGACACGCGATTGGGCAGCCCCGTCAGCGCGTCATGCGAGCCGAGGTGCCGGACTTCTTCCTCGGCCCGCACCGTCGCGGTGATGTCTTCGTGCAGAGCGACGTAGCCGCCCTGCATGGGGTTGTGGGTGATGCGGATCGTACGCCCGTCCTGCAACGCCACGCGGCGGTTGGCGAAGCCCCCCTTGCGGTCCGCCTCGACGATGACGTCGAAATAGCTTCCCATATCGGCCGGCCCGTTGCCCGTCGCTTCCCGGTGGGCGAGGATGCTCTTGAGCGGAGTGCCGGCCTGCATCAGCGCCGCCGGGAGGCAATAGAGATCGCCGTAGGCCGGGTTGCACAGGATCAGTCGGCGGTCGTCGTCGAACAGGCAGAGCCCGTGCGGCATGTTGGTCAGCGCGGCGTCGAAGCGCTCGTTCTGGGCGGCCAGGTCGCGCGCGGTCTTGATCCGGGCCGTGACGTCCTCATAGGTGATGATCCAGCCACCATCCGGAGCCGGCGCATAGGCCACCCGCAGCGTGCTGCCGTTCGCCAAGGCTGATTCGTGCTGCGAGGGGAGCTTGCTGTCGAAGCGTCGCCGCCACGTGGCGAGGGCTTCCGCGACGCTGCGCGTTCCATAATGTCCCGCCGCGTGGGCGGCCGCGATCAGCTCGTCCACGGTGAGCCCGATGCGGAGCGCGCCGGCGCCCAATGCGAGGAGGTGCGACACCCAGCCGTTGAAGGCCCGGATGCGGCCGTCCGGCCCAAGGATCAGCACGCCTTGCCGCAGGTTGTCGAAGACGGATTTGAGGAGGTCCGCGTCGTGCGTCGCCGCCGTCGCGGGCGCGCTCGCCGGGCGAGCGTCCCCGTTTGCGGCAGGCGGCGTCGGCAGACCGGACCGGAGCGAGGCCTTCATGCCCCGGATGCCGCGACCCTTGAAGTCGCGCCAGGGTCCGAAGACCGGCGGGTCCTGTCTGGCCGGGTGAGATGGTGGCGCGCCTGTCCGCGAACCTTCGAGCGACGTCGGTAAGTCTTCGCCTGTGCCCAGCATGCGTGCACTCCCGACCCTGCCGCCGGGACCGCAATGTCCGGGCCACGTCTCGTTGCCGCTCGATTTCAGCGTGGCGCAAAACCGCTAAGGATTGCTGAAAGGGCTGTCGGGACTATGAAACGGACCCTCGTGGGTGGGTTAATTCAATGGATCGAGGAGGTCAGGTCCCAATCGGCGGGCGCTTCGCCAGCGGGGCGCCGGCGCGCCCGTGAGCCATCGTCTCGTCCACCGGGTGCCGCCTCGTCCGCCGGTGGGTCGCCGGTCTCTGCGCCCATTCCCTGATCGGTCGCAGGATCCTGCCAGCCGGCGTCCTGCGGCGGGCGCCGGCCCGCCGGGATCTGGTGGGCCGACAGCTGGCGCGGCGCTCCCGGCGCGATCGGCGTGGGCGGGCGCGCCGCATCGAACGACGGTGCCTCGGCGGAAAAGCTGATCGCCGGCGGCGGCCGACGATTGGTCGGCGCAACCGCCCGGGCGACGGCGGCCTCCGGCGGTTGCCGGACGGGCGCATAGGCCTGTCGCGGCATCGGCGCCGGCGGCACGCTCGCGACGAGGGATGGCCGCTCGGCCCCGGCCGGGTCGACCGGGAGAGGGGCCCGGGCCATGTCCATCTCCTCGTCGATGGTCGGCGGATCGGGCAGGTTGTCCTTGCGAGGCGGCTCGGGAAGGTTCGTCTGCGGGACGGGCTTGCAGTAGCGGCGTGGCCCTCGCGACGTCGATCCATGCATCGCCAGATCGACATGGAAGTGGTTGTAGTGGAAGATGTTGTAGCCCGGCCCGAGCACCGTGGTGAAGAAGCCGCAGGCGCCCGCATGGGCCTCGTGCAGGAAGGCACGCTCCTGCTCGTCGGGGCCGTTGAAGCCGCGCATGATGTTGAGCTCGCGCCCGCTTTCGAGCACGAAGCCGCCGATGTCGACGGCATTGCCGAAGGCGTGCTCGGACAGATGGGCGCCGGCCATGTTGTTGATGCCGCGGCAGGAATAGCTGCCCATCGAATTGATGCGGACGACCTTCTCGCCGAAGCGCGCCATGGCGGCGGGCTGCACCACCTGCTTGAGCCAGGCGTCGAGCGCCGCGATCATCGGGCAGCCGAGCGTCTGGGTCGAGTTGATCGTCACCGCCCCGTCGGCGAGCGCCGTCACCTTGAACGGATGGTTGAGGCCGCAGATGCCCGGCCCGTTGATCTCCGGTGCGGCTCGCAACGACACGCTCTCGCGCACCGCGCCCGAGGCCAGGCAGGCATTCTCCGCTTCGGCCCGCCACGCGGGTCGCCGCTCCACCACATAGGTCGAGCAGCCGGCGAGTCCGGCAAAAGTCACCGAAGTAAAGATAAGGATCTTGAGGCGGCGGGACATGCCGCTCAAACTGGAGCGGCAACGTTAAGCCAATGTTCAGCGCGTCGGCGGCCGGGGCACCACCTTCGGGAAATTCCCGAACATCCTTACCTGAACGTGAAACGGCGGGAGGGCGACCGCTCTCCCGCCGCGACGTCAGGGGATCGTTCAGCCTTGTGGCGTGCTGCGTCCCCGCATGAACCGCTCGAACTCCTCGCGGTCGCGCGCCTTGCGCGCCTCGGCGACGAAGTCATCGAACTCGCGCTGCGCCGCCTCGAGCTTGCGACGCTCCTCTTCGAGCCGCTCGATCTCCGCCTTGCGCCACTCGTCGAAGGCGGCGTTGCCGCTTCGCGCCGAAAAGCCGAAGCCGCCCATTCCGTCTCTGGCCGAAGGGCTCGTGGAGCCCATTCCACCAGCGAAGCCTTCCATCTTCTGGCGCAGGAAGCCGAACCAGTCGGCGTTCATGTCGAGCCTGCCGCGCCGTTGCATCATCTTCCACCCGATGAGGCCAAGGCCGATCGGCCAGTAGACCATGAAGCCCAGCACGACGGCCAGAACCTCCATGGGACGCCAGCCGGCCGCTCCGCATCCACCACGACGGCGCCACGCGCCCTCGGGACCCGTATCCGACACCGAACTCATGATTGCATCTCCATCGCCGCCCATCGTGGGCAACCGCCAAGACATCGTGAGGCGATCATGGCGGTTCAAGACCGTGCGACGCGCTTTCAGATCTGCGGATCGGGTCCGGGCGGCATGGCGTCGGTGCTGTCGATGTAGCTGCGGACGCGCTCGCGGCCGTGCGTGGTGTCGCGGACCGCGGTCGATGGGCGGGGCGGGGCGGGGGGCGCGGTGGCGGCTGCGCTCTCGGGTGCCGGGTCGGTGGCGGCCGCCATATTGGCCGTGCCGGTGCCGATCCGTTCGCGCACGTCGCGATTGGCCGTCGGGTTGACGAGCGGATCATGCCGGTTGTCGGCTTCGAACGTGGCCTGCTCCGGCGAGCCGGGGCCGCCCTCGCGCGGAACGGCCGGGCTCGGCATCGCGCCTTCGGACATCCAGGTCGCTTCGCGTTCGTCGAGATTGGCCGCGCCGTCGCGATCCAGGATGTCGATGGCGCGCTCGTAGCCCTCCGGCGACGTCCGCACGGCCAGCGCCACCCCGCCGCGCTGCAGCGCCTCCGCATAGGTCAACTGGTCCGGCGGCGGCATGAAGACGAAGATGTCGACGAGCGAGCGCAGGATGCCCTCACGGTGCGAGCCGGACACCGTGTCGGCCGCCGCCTGCTCGACGGCCTTGAGGGCAATGTCCTCGTCGCGGAAGCCTGCCGCGAGGAGATCGGCTCGCGCCTTGTCGGCATGAGCCCGATCGTCGAAGAAGGCGGTGACGCTGTGCCGGCTGCCGCGCCCCGGCGGCTGATCATAGTCCATGATGGCTCTCGCGATGTCGAACGGAACGGATGGGTGCCCGGGCGCGATCCCGGGTCACGGCCGGTCGTCGCTCCCTGTGTCGGGCGGAGAATCGGTCAGATAGGTCCGGATCCGCGACCGTCCATGGGACGTGTCGCGGATGCCGATGCGCGCCGTTGCCGCCGGATCGGGGCCGGGGGCAGAGGCCGCATAGGCCGAATCCGGCGTCGCAAGCCGCTCCGCTTCCGGCAGCGCACCGGGGCTCTCGACCGGCGGCGCCGCATCGATGCGGAAATGGTCGGCGGCGCTCGCCGTGAAGCCGGCAGTGGCGTTCGACGGCGGTGCGTAGCTCGGCTCTTCTTCCGGCAGGACGACCGAGCCGGGCTCCTCGCTGCGACCGTCGACGATCGGGTCGCGCGCCGTGTAGCCGCTCCAGCCCTCGCTTCGCCAGCTCTGCTCGCGCTCGTCGAGGTCGACCGCGCCGTCCCGATCCAGGACGTCGACGACGCGGTCGTGCGTCGCCGTGTCGGTCTTGACCGAGATCGTCACCCCGCCGCGACGCATTCCTTCCGCGAAGCTGTAGCGGTCCTCGTCCGGCATGAAGAGCTCCTTGAGCGTCTCCCAGAAGCCTTCCCGATGGTCTGCGTCGCCCGCATCGCCCAGGGGCCGGGCCGGGTCGGCGCCCGCGATGACGATGGCGTCGTCCGTGATCCCGGCCGCGATGAGATCCTGGCGAGCCTTCTCGGCATGATCGCGGCTGTCGAACATCGCGCTGACCAGGCGCGTGAAGTCTTCCGTCCGGGTCCGCATCCCGCTCACGGGGGTTGTCGCATCGTAAGCCATCGTGTCGCCTCCGCCCGGCCCTTGCGGGGCCTTTCACGTCCTCAAGCGGAAAACCTCCTCTTCGGTTCCGAGCTCCGAGAAATCCCGCACGAAAGCGGCCATTCCTCTCGCCGCCACCCATCGATCGTGGCATTCATGGGCTCGCGGGTGAGGTCCCCGCTCCGACGAGGATGTCCCCGATGGCTGCACGCCCCGACCCGTCTCCGATCGTCCCCGACGGCTGGAGCGTCGAGGACGTGCGCTATCATTACGACCTCGGCTATTGGACGCTCTTCGTCGTCGGGCTGCTGGGGACAGCGCCGGACGCCAACGATCCGGACGTGACCTACACGGTCCGCCATGCGGCGGACGGACGCGTGCGCAAGATCCGCCTTCCCGGCCGCCATTCGCCGGACGCTCTCAAGGAGACGCTCGGCCTGCTGTCCGACAGCGCCGATCCCGAGCCGACCGCCCGAACCGGGAAGGATGAGCCTCTCGACACGAGTGCTGACGCATTCGGCCCGGCATCAGGACGGAAAAAGGCTTGACCTGACCGCTCTGGCTCAGGCCGGCTTCCAGGCGTCGAGCAGCGTATCGGTCGAAACCATCTCGACCTGCACGTCGAAGCGGCGGCCCAGCAGTTCCTTCGCGTCGTCGTGCGTGGCGTCCGAGGCCGAACATAGCGCGTCGCTCACGACGATGGTCCGATAGCCGAGATCGACCGCGCCGAAGACCGTGGCGAGGACGCAGACATCCGTCTCGCCGCCGGTCACGACCAACGTGTCGACGCTCCGTGCCTTGAGCCGCCGATCAAGCGTTCCGTCGAGCCAGGGCCCGTAGGCCGTCTTGTCGAAGACCTCGGCCGGCGGCACGAGGCCGCCCAGGGGATCCATCAGGTCGATCATGCCGGGCGCCAGCCGGTCCCGGGTCATGTCGGCCCAGCGCTCGTAATAGGCCCGCCAGCGGCCAGGCGCCGCTTCGGCATTCGCCGCGGGGACGAAGCGCGTGAAGATCGTCTGCGCCGGGTGGGCACGCGCGATCCGCTCCACATTGGGCAGGATCCTGCGCATCCAGGGCGTGTGCCACGCCGTGTCCCCGGCAAAGAGCGCCTGCATGTCGACGCAAAGGTGAAGGGTCGTGCTGGCCAGCGGCCCGAAGCGGAGGCGGTCGACGTCGTCCCGGGTCATGCTTCGGGTTCCCCAACCGGGACATTCGTCTCGAGCTCGGCGAGCCACGCCGCCGCATTGCCGTCGGATGGCGCCCGCCAGTCGCCGCGCGGCGAGAGCGAGCCGCCGGCCACGACCTTGGGACCGTTCGGCATGGCCGAGCGCTTGAACTGGCTGAAGCCGAAATAGCGGCGCAGGAAGACCTGCAGCCAATGGCGGATCTCGCCGAGGTCGTATTGCGGCCGGCGATCCTCGGGGAAGCCGGGCGGCCACGCGCCCTGCTCCCGGTCGCCCCAGGCGCGGCTGGCCAGGAAGGCGATCTTCGATGGCCGGAAGCCGTAGCGCAGCACGTGGAAGAGGTTGAAGTCCTGCAGTGCGTAGGGTCCCACCATGGCCTCGGTGCTTTGCGGCGTCGCGCCGGTCTCGACCGGCACCAGTTCGGGCGAGATCTCGGTGGCGATGATGCGCTCGAGAGTCTCGCCGACCGCCTCGTCGAATTGCCGCGACGCGATCACCCAGCGGATCAGGTGCTGGATCAGCGTCTTCGGCACGCCGGCGTTGACGTTGTAATGCGACATCTGGTCGCCGACCCCGTAGGTGCACCATCCGAGCGCCAATTCGCTCAGGTCGCCGGTGCCGAGCACGATGCCGCCATGCTGGTTGGCGAGCCGGAACAGATAGTCGGTGCGCAAGCCAGCCTGCACATTCTCGAAGGTGATGTCGTAGTGCGTCTCGCCGCGGCTGAACGGATGGTGGAGGTCCTTGAGCATCTGCTCGGCCGCCGGGCGGATGTCGAGCTCGTGGGCCGCGACGCCGAGCGAGGCCATCAGCCGGTGCGCGCTGCGCTTCGTCTCCTCGCCGGTCGCAAAGCCCGGCATCGTATAGGCCAGGATATTGCCGCGCGGCAGGCCGAGCAGGTCGAAAGCCTTGGCGGCGACGATCAGCGCCTGGGTCGAGTCGAGCCCGCCCGAGACGCCGATCACCAGGCGCTCGACCCTGATCGCCTCGAGACGCTGCTTCAGCCCGGCAACCTGGATGTTGTAGGCTTCGTAGCAATCCTGGGCGAGCTGTTCGGGCTTCGCCGGCACGAAGGGGAAGCGCTCGATGCGCCGCTCGAAGCCGATGTCGGTCGTCGGCGGGTCGAGCCGGAACGCGATCCTGCGGAAGCTTTCCGTCGCGCCACCCCAGGCGCGTGCGCAATCGTCGAAGGTGCCCTGACGCGCGCGCTCCTGGCGCAGAAGGTCGAGATCGATGTCGGCGACCGCCATCTGGTCGGCAGCCGGAAAGCGCGGCGTCTCGTCGAGCACGACACCGTTCTCGAAGATCGAGCACTGGCCGTCCCAGGCGAGGTCGGTGGTCGATTCGCCCGCGCCCGCCGCCGCATAGACGTAGGCCGCGACGCACCGGGCCGACTGCGCCTGCGCGTGGAGGCGGCGCGCGTCGGCCTTGGCGATGGTGATGTTGCTGGCCGAGAGGTTGGCCAGCACCGTCGCGCCGGCGAGCGCGCCGATGGCGCTTGGCGGCACCGGGACCCAGAGGTCTTCGCAGATCTCGACGTGCAGCCCGAAACCCGGCACGTCGTCCGCCGCAAAGACGAGGTCGGTGCCGAAAGGCGCCGTGAACCGGCCGACGGCGATCTCGCCGCCTTCATGGCCTTCGCCGGACGCGAAATGCCGGTGTTCGTAGAACTCGCGATAGTTCGGCAGATAGGTCTTCGGCACCGCGCCCAGGATCGCGCCGCGATGGATGGCGAGGCCGCAATTGTAGAGCCGGCTGCCATGGCGCAGCGGCGCCCCGACGAGGATCACCGGCATGAGGTCGCGCGAGGCCTCGACGATCGTCTCGATGGCGGCGACGCTGGCATCGAGCACGACGTCCTGCAGCAGCAGGTCGTCGATCGAATAGCCGGAGACGCAGAGCTCGGGGAAGACCGCGACCCCGACGCCCCGCGCGTGGCACCTACGCGTCGCATCGAGGATCGAGACGGCATTGGCGGAGGGATCCGCCAGCTGCGACCGGATGGTGCAGGCCGCGACGCGTAGAAAGCCGTGGGAATAGATCGACTGGAACGTCATGCGGACCGTCTCGCCATTACGCCGATCCGGATCATGACGCTTTTCGGCGGCATGAGAGCGGCTGGAACAGACGTATGGGCTCTACAACGAATTCTCCATCCCCCTCGAACCCTTTCGGGCAATGGGCGTTGTTCGCTGGGGCCACAAACGGGAGCCGACCATGCGTTCGCTGATCATTGCACTTGCCACCGTATCGATGCTGGGCTCGGTCGCGACCGCGCAAGCGGGCTGCGTCACGGGCGCCATCGTCGGCGGGATTGCCGGCCATATGGTGGGCCATGGCGGCGTCGGCGCGGCGGCCGGCTGTGCGGTCGGGCATCATCATTCCAAGAAGAAGCAGGAGCAGCACTGAGCGGCCTGTCCTGCCGACGATTTTTTGGGGCGCCCGTCGTGGCGCCCCTTCATTTTGGGCAGGATGCTCAGGGGCGCCAAGCCGCGTCCTCGGCGACCGCCGCGACCTCGCCTTTGCGGCGCGCATCGATCTCCGACAGGACGGCATGCAAAAGCGCCGGCATGCCGGCACCCGTGACGGCCGAGACCCTGAGGGGCGTCCGCTTGGCGGCCCGCCTCAGGCGTGCCGCCTGGGTCTTCAGCGTCTCGGCGTCGACCGCATCGACCTTGCTCAGGGCCAGGATCTCGGGCTTGTCGGCCAGTCCGCCTCCGTAGGCGTCGAGCTCCTTGCGGATGGTCTTGTAGGCCTGCCCGGCATGCTCGCCGGTCGCCTCGACGAGGTGCAGGAGCACGTTGCAGCGCTCGACATGGCCGAGAAAGCGGTCGCCGAGACCATGCCCTTCGTGCGCCCCCTCGATCAGCCCGGGGATGTCGGCCAGCACGAATTCCCGGTCGCCGACCCGCACGACCCCGAGCCCGGGTTTCAGCGTGGTGAAGGGATAGTCCGCGATCTTCGGCCGCGCCGCCGAAACGGCGGCCAGGAAGGTCGACTTGCCGGCATTGGGCAGGCCGACGAGGCCCGCATCGGCGATCAGCTTCAGGCGCAGGATGATGGTCCGCTCGATCCCCTCCTGGCCCGGATTGGCATGGCGCGGCGCCCGGTTGGTCGAGGTGGTGAAATAGGCGTTGCCGAAGCCGCCGTTGCCGCCCTTGGCCAGCATCAGCGTCTGCCCGACCTCGGTCAGGTCCCCGATCAGCGTCTCGCCGTCCTCCTCGAGGACCTGCGTGCCGGCCGGCACCTTGAGGATGGCGTCGGTCCCCTTGCCGCCCGCCCGGTTGCGGCCCATCCCGTGCATCCCGGTCTTGGCCTTGACGTGCTGCTGGTAGCGATAGTCGATGAGCGTATTGAGGCCGTCGACGCATTGGGCGATCACGCTGCCGCCTCGGCCGCCGTCGCCCCCGTCCGGACCGCCGAATTCGATGAATTTCTCGCGCCGGAACGACACGCAGCCGGCGCCGCCGTCGCCGGAGCGGATCATCACCTTGGCTTCGTCGAGGAATTTCATGCGTCACAGATAAGGGGCGCAGCGCCCGAGGTCGATGCCGAATCTGACGGCCGCTCTCGTTTCAGACCGGTTCGAGCGCGCGATGAGGCGATGCGGGCCGCTCCACCATGATCCGGTCGCCGGCCGAAACACCGCCGGAACGGAGCACCACGCCCATGATGCCCGCCTTGCGTACCCGCCGGCCTTCCGCATCGCGCTCCAGCACCGCCGCTGCCAGGCTCTTCTGGCAGCGGTCGAGCTGAACGCAGGATTGCGCAGCCCGGCCACCTCGACGACGGCATCGGATCTCATCCTCTGGCGACCTGTGCGCCGGCATCGGCGGGCAGAGCGATGGCGTCGGCGATGGCGACCAGAGCGATGAGGCTGACGAGTCCGAAGGCGATCGAGAATTCGGCAGGGGTCGCATGGGCGGCCCCCGGCGGCCGCCAGAGCTGCGCGATACGCAGGCACAACGAGCCGAGCGCGACGCCCAGGCCCAGCGACATCTGCTGGAGCATGTTGAACAGCGTGTTGGCGCCGTTCATCCGCCGCTCCTCGACGTCGGCGAAGGCGATCGTGCTGATCGCGGTCAGCCCCATCGAGCGCGTGGCGCCGCCGAAGCCGAGGATCGCCACCACCAGCCAGACCGACGTCGAGGGCCGGAGCGTTGCGCAGAGCAGGATGCCGCCCGCCGTCAGCAGACCGTTGCCGACGATCGTCGCGCGAAAGCCGAAGCGGCGCAGGATCGGGGTCGTCACCGGCTTGATGCCGACATTGCCGACGAAGAGCGCCAGGACCAGCAGGCCGGAGTGGAAGGCATCGAGGCCGAAACCGACCTGGAATAGAAGCGGAAGCAGGAAGGGAATCGCGCTGACCGCCATGCGGAAGAGCGATCCGCCGACAACGCTGACCGCGAAGCTCGGCACCTTGAGCGTGGCGAGGTCGAGGATCGGTGCCGCACTCCGGCGCATGTGCCGCACGGCGAGGTACCCCAGGAAGGCGCTCGCCGGCAGCAGGATGCCGATGAGGCGCCAGTCGATCACGTCGCGGCCGACGATCTCGGTCACTCCCATGAGCGCCAGAACCGCGAACGCGGTCAGGACGAAGCCCAGGATGTCGAAGCGCTGGCTATGGCCGCCCCTTTCGGTCGGCACCAGCCGCAGCGCCAGCCAGATGCCGAAGAGGCCGAGTGGCACGTTGATGAAGAAGATCCAGCGCCAGCTCGCATAGGCGGTGAGAAAGCCGCCGAGAGGCGGGGCCAGGATCGGTGCCATGAGTGCCGGCCAGGTCAGCGTCGCCACGGCGCTCATCAAATCCTTCTTGGCGGTGGTGCGAAGCACGACGAGGCGTCCGACCGGCACCATCATGGCGCCGCCGACGCCTTGCAGGATGCGAGCGGCGACGAAAGTCTTGAGCCCGATCGAAACACCGCAGGCAATCGAGGCGACGGTGAAGACCACGACGGCGGAGGTGAAGACCCGGCGTGCCCCGAAGCGCTCCGCCATGTAGCCGCTGGCCGGCAGGAACACCGCGAGCGTCAGCAGATAGGCCGACATGCCGAGCGACACGTCGACGGGACGCAGACCGAAGGACAGGGCCATCTGCGGCAGGGCGGTGGCGATCACCGTGCCGTCGAGATATTCCATGAAGAAGGCGCCGGCGACCAGAAGCGGCAGGGCGCGGGGATGGGACAGGACGGGCGTGGCTCCGTGATCCGTCGGCGGGGGCTGGCCGCCACGGGGGCAGTTCCCGTTGTTTAGGCGGCGGCGGTCCATATCGCAATGCGGGAACATGCGGCTTCGCCCGGCGTTCGCAAGCATCCCACCGCGCAACATATCTTCCATGCTCAGGACACCCATGCTCGCATCACGCCACCTCGGAACCCAGGGTCTGGAGGTCTCCGCCTTGGGACTCGGCTGCATGGGGATGAGCCAGTCCTACGGGACCTCGGACGATGCCGAAAGCATCGCCACGATTCATCGTGCCATCGATCTCGGCGTCACCTTCTTCGACACCGCCGAGGTCTACGGACCGTTCACCAACGAGGAGCTTCTGGGTCGTGCCCTGAAGGGACGGCGCGACGCGGTCCAGGTCGCGACGAAATTCGGCTTCCGCCTCGTCGACGGCAAGTCCGTGGGCACCGACAGCCGCCCGGAGCACATCGTCGAAGCCGTCGAGGCCTCACTCAAGCGCCTTGCGACCGATCGGATCGACCTGCTCTATCAGCATCGCATCGACCCATCGGTTCCGATCGAAGACGTGGTCGGCGCGATGGCCCGGCTCGTCGACGCCGGCAAGGTCCGCTACCTCGGCCTGTCGGAAGCCGGCGAGGCCAACATCCGCAGTGCCCATCGGACCCATCCGATCAGTGCGCTGCAGAGCGAATATTCCCTGTGGGAGCGCAACCTCGAGCCGCGCATCATCCCGCTCTTGCGCGAGCTCGGCATCGGCCTCGTGCCCTTCAGTCCGCTCGGCCGCGGTTTCCTGACCGGGACGGCGCAGCGGGCCGAGGACTATCCGGCGACGGACTACCGGCGCGGCGACCCGCGCTACCAGGGCGAGAATTTCGACGCCAACATGAAGGCTGCCGAGACTGTCGCCGAGCTCGCGGCACGCCGAGGCGCCAAGCCCGGGCAGATCGCGCTCGCCTGGCTGCTCGCCAAGGGCGACGACATCGTTCCCATCCCCGGCACCAAGCGGCGGCGCTTCCTCGAAGAGAACGTTGCCGCCGCCGACATCGGGCTCAGCCGCGAGGACCTCGCCGAGCTCGATGCGGCCCTGCCGCCGGGCGGCGTCGCGGGTGCCCGATACACCGAAGCGGGTCTGGCCTTGCTCGACCGCTAGGTGGGCCACCCGTTCTTCCCTCAACCCTTCGAGGTTTCCGACATGTCCTCAGCATCGCAACCGATCTGGTTCATCACAGGCTGTTCGACCGGCTTCGGCCGCGAGCTCGCCAGGCTCGTCCTCGAGCGTGGTTGGCGCGCGGCAGTCACCGCCCGCGATGCGTCGCGGCTCGCCGATCTCGTCGCCGGACACGGCGAGCGCGCCCTGCCGCTGACGCTCGACGTCACCGACGACGACGAGATCGCCGCGGCGGTCGGCACCGCCGAGGAGGCGTTCGGCGGCATCGACGTGCTCGTCAACAATGCCGGCTACGGCTACCTCGCCTCGGTCGAGGAGGGCGTCGAGACGGAGATCCGCGCGATGTTCGAGGCCAACGTCTTCGGCCTCGCGGCGATGGTGCGGGCCGCGCTGCCTGGCATGCGGGCGAAGCGGCGCGGGCACATCATCAACATCACGTCGGTCGGCGGCTTCATCGGCTTTCCGGGATCGGGCTATTATTCCGCCACCAAGCACGCCGTCGAGGGATTCAGCGATTCGCTCGGCAAGGAGGTCGCTCCGCTCGGAATCAAGGTGACCTGCGTCGAACCGGGGCCGTTCCGCACCGACTGGGCCGGGCGCTCGCTGCGCAAGACCGAGAGCCGCATCGCCGATTATGCCGAGACGGTCGGCGCCCGCATGGGGAGGACATCGGCCATCAGCGGCACGCAACCGGGCGATCCGGTGCGGGCCGGCGAGGCCATGATCCGAATCACCGAGATCGACGATCCGCCGAAGCATCTCGTGCTCGGCGCTTTCGGCATCGAGGCGGTGACGGCCAAGCTGAAGGATACGCTCGCGGAGATCGAGACATGGCGGGAGACGGGGCTTTCGGCCGACTTCCCGAAGGACGCATAGCCGCCGAACGCCGATCTATCGCTCGGTCAGCTTGAGCTCGATCCGGCGGTTCTTGCTCCGCGCCTCCTCGGTGTCGCCCGTCTCGATCGGCTGGAACTCCCCGAAGCCGGTGGCGGCCAGGCGATGCGGGTCGACACCCTTGCTGATCAGATATTGCACGACCGCGATGGCACGGTCGGCCGAGAGTTCCCAGTTCGACTTGAACTGAGAGGAGCTGATCGGCCGGTTGTCGGTATGACCGTCGACCCGCATGATCCAGGCGATGTCGGGCGGGATCTCCCGTTCGAGGTCCATCACGGCGGAGGCGAGCTTGTCGAGCTCGGCTTCGCCGTCGGGCTTGAGCACCGCCTGGCCGCTGTCGAACAGAACCTGCGATTCGAAGACGAAGCGGTCGCCGACGACACGGATATCGGGGCGGCTGCCGAGGATCTCGCGCAGCCGGCCGAAGAAATCCGAACGGTAGCGCGACAGTTCCTGCACCTTCTCGGCCAGCGCCACGTTCAGGCGGGAGCCGAGGTCGGCGATCTTGACCTGGGAGTCCTTGTCGCGCGCCTCCGAGGCATCGAGCGCCGCCCCGATGGCGGCGAGCTGCTTGCGCAGGGCGGCGATCTGCTGGTTCAGGATGTCGACCCTGGCCATCGCCCGCGACGTGACGTCCTTCTGCGCGTCGAGGGCCTGGTTGGCCTGGTCGACCTGCGATCCGGCGGCGGCGGCCGAGGAGGCGGTCCGGGCCATGACGCCCTGAAGCTCGTCGCGCTGCTTCTGGGCCGAATCGAGCGTCGCCTGCAGGACCGAGAGGTCCGATTGCGCGTCCGATTTGCCGGAGCGTTCGAGCGCCAGGAGTGAGGTGAGCTCTTCGATCTGCCGGTTGAGCCGGCTCAGCGCCGTGTCCTTTCCGGTCACCTCGCGAGACATATAGAATTGCGAGAGCATGAACACGGAGAGGAGGAAGGTGATCATGAGCAGCATGGTCGACAGCGCGTCGACGAAGCCGGGCCAATAGTCGATCTGCCGCGGCGCACGGCGGGTGCGGGCGAGCGCCATGGTCAGCGCAGTTCCTTCTCGCGCACCAGCCGCTCGAGCAGGCGCCGCACCTCGCTGTTCTGGTCCGCCTGGGACTCGACCCAATCGCGGATGAGCTGTTGCTCGGAGCGCATGTGCTGCACGAGCGCCTGGATGCCTTCGGCGAGATTGGCCATGGCCATGGTGGCCGACCGGCCGCCACTGCCTTCGGCCGTGGCGGCGATCTTGTCGAGGGCCGTGTGGAGCTCGGGCGGCAGCGCGATCGCGTGGCCCGGCGCAACCTCGCTCGACGGGGCGGCGGTGAAGCTCGACAGCTTGTCCTCGAGTTCGTTGTAGAACCGGTTCTGCGCCTGGCCGGCCTGCAGGTCGAGGAAGCCCAGGACCAGCGAGCCGGCGAGGCCGAAGAGCGACGAGGTGAAGGAGACGCTCATGCCGGCCAACGGAGCCGCGAGGCCGTTCTTAAGATCGTCGAACATCACGGCATTGTCGCCGCCCGTCTGCATCGACTTGAGCACGCCCGAGATCGATCCGACGGTCTCGAGCAGGCCCCAGAACGTGCCGAGCAGTCCGAGGAAGATCAGGAGCCCGGTCAGGTAGCGGGCGATCTCGCGCGATTCGTCGAGCCGCGTGCCGATCGAGTCGAGGATGGCCCGCATGGTCAAGGTCGAGATCGAGGCGCGGCCGGTGGCGCCGCCCGGCCCGGTGCTCGACGCCATGAAGGCTGCCATGGGGGCGAGCAGTTTCGGCGGCTTGGCGGCCGGCGCCTCGGGCGCGTTGATGCTGTTGGCCCAGCGGATTTCCGGAAACAGCCGGAAGACCTGGCGCAGGCCCAGGATGATGCCGACCAGCAGCACGCCGAGGATCAGGCCGTTCAGCGGCGGATTGGCCATGAAGGCGCGCGCGATCTGCTGATTGAGGATCAGCGCGATGAAGCCGACCAGGATGATGAAGACGATCATCCGGACCAGGAAGATATGCGGCGATGACAGCCGCAGAGGATCGTTGCGTGTCGCCATAAGGCCGATTTTACCCGGTGGGGCGCTCGTTCAGCGGCAGGATTGTGGCAGTTCTACCAGATAACCTCTGCCGAAGTGATCTTTTTGATGAAGCGATCTTTGTGATAAGGCACAGGCGACGGCCGACCCAAGCCGGGACCTGCGGCGGGCCCGTCAGCGGAGCTTGCGCAGGATGGCGAGCATCTGCCGGTGCATGTCGTCGTTGCCGGCCACGACCGAGCCGCCCGTAAGCAGATCGTCGCCGCCCTCGGCGGTCGAGACGAAGCCGCCGGCCTCGCGCACCAGAAGCGCGCCCGCGGCGACGTCCCAGGATTTCAGGCCCCGCTCCCAATAGGCATCGTAGCCGCCGGACGCCACGAAGGCGAGGTCGAGCGCGGCCGCACCGAGCCGCCGCAGGACGCCGACGCGCGCCATCACCTCGGCCATCTCGGCCTTGAAGCGGGGATGGGCCTGCGCCTTGCCGAGCGCCGGGATGCCGCAGCCGACCAGCGCCTCGGCGATGTCGCGGCGCGCCGCGACCCGGAGCCGGCGGTTGTTGTGATAGGCGCCCTGGCCGCGTTCGGCGAAGAACATGTCGTCGGTGACGGGGTTGTAGACCACGCCGGCGACGAGCGTGCCCTCGCGTTCGAGACCGACCGAGAGGGCGAAGATCGGCAGGCCATGGAGGAAGTTCACGGTGCCGTCGAGCGGGTCGATGTGCCAGGTGTGGCTCTTGTCGGACCCTTCGATGCGGCCGCTCTCCTCCATGACGAAGCCATAGCCCGGGCGGACCTTGGCCAGTTCCTCGAACAGCGTCTTCTCCGAGCGCCGGTCGGCCGCGCTGACGAAATCTCCCGGACCCTTGATCGAGACCTGCAGGTTCTCGATCTCGCCGAAGTCGCGCTTGAGCCCCCGCCCGGCCTTGATCACGGCGGCGGTCATCACATTCATCAGGGCGGAGCGGATCATGCGGGCAAACCGGGAGTTTCTCTGGAAAGATCAGCCTGAGGCAGGCCAAGTGGACCGAAAGGCCCCGACACCGCAAGCCCCGGCGTCGTCAGGCGTCGGGGCGCCTTCGGTAGTGATAGCGCAGGACCTCGTCCTCGAAGCCGAGGCCGCGACAGAGGGCCACGGCCGGATGGTTGCCGGCCACGACCGGGATGCAAGCGTCGGTGGCCCGCCCCTCGCCGGCCGCCCAGGCCAGGACGGCCCCGATCGCCCGCCGGGCGAAGCCGCGCCGGCGGAAGTCCGGGTGGGTGGCGACCGAATTGATGCAGACCATGCCGTCGTGCAGGGCGCCGAAAGCGAGCGCCACGGCCTGTCCGTCGACCTGCGTCGCCGCAAAGACGGCCGGTACCGCGATGGCATCGATGATGAGGCGGCGGATGTCGCGCTTCGTATCGTCAAGACCCTGGATCCCGGCGAGGGCGTCGAGCCATCCCGACTCGATCGGTCTCGACGTGAGCGAGACGTCGCCCTCGGTATCGCGCCGGAACCCCCGCAGGTCGCGCCGCAGCACCAGCGTCTCGTCCTCCGGAGCCCCGAAGCCGGCTTGCTCCAGCGCCGGGCCGAGGTCGCCGGGGACGGCCGACGACAGCCGGAAGATCGTCGGTAGGCCCCCACGATCGTAGACGTTCTCGCAGGCCCGGATGAAATCGGCAGGCTCGCGCCGGATCGGCCCCAGCAGGTTCACCGAATTGGCGCGCCGCGTATAGCCTCCGGACAGGCGCAGCACCGCCGCGTCGAGCACGACCTCCCGCACGGCCGGCCAGCCGTTGAGGCAGGCCTCATCGGCGCGGCTCCGGAGAGCGTCGAACGGGGTGGGTGCCGAGCTCATTCGCCCAAGGTCTTCTGGAGGGTCGCATTGACCTTGGCCTTGTCGGCCGGGCTGAGCGAGGCCAGCACACCGTCGAGCCAGGGATCGGCGATGCCCTTGGCGCGCGCCAGCAGGTGCCAATGCGCCGCCTCGACGAGGTTCTTGGGCAGGCCGCGGCCCGCCGCGTAGAGGCGCGCCAGCCTGTTCGCTGCCACCGGATTGCCTTCCGTCGCGGCGCGCAGGAAGTATTTGGCGGCCAGCGCCTCGTCCTTCGGCATGCCCTCGCCGTTGAAGGCCATGATGCCGTATTCGAGCTCGGCACCCGGATGCTTCTGTCCTGCGGCGGCCTTGAACAGGCTCGCCGCCTGCGGCAGGTCCTGGGGCGTGCCGCGACCGGCCTTGACCATGGTGCCGAGAGCGAACATGGCGTCGACGTCTCCCCCCGCCGCCGCCTTCCCGAAATCGTCGGCGGCGTCCTTGTAGTCGCGGACCACGCCATTGCCTTCGAGGGCCAGCACGCCGAGGTTGTACCAAGCGCCGGCATGGCCCTCGGCCGCCGCCGTCTCGAAATAGGACTTGGCGGCGGCCTTGTCCTCGGGGACGCCCTTGCCCTCGAGCAGTGCCATGCCGTAGGCGAACGTCCCCTCGCGGTTGCCGCGCTCGCTGGCGAGACGATACCAGTGGGCGGCCTCCACGAGGTCCTTCTTGACCGCCAGCCCTTGGGTGTAGATCTCGCCGATGAGGGTCATGGCGGCGCCGTCTTCCGGGTTGTCGGTGACCCGCTGCGTGGCCTCCTTCAGTGCGGTGGCGAAATAGCCGCGCTGGAAGGCCCCGAAGGCGAGATCGGGCGCCGGAACACCCGCGGGCGACATGGGCCGCTGTGGCTCGGCGCCGGGCGGTGCGGCGCCCATGCTCTGCGCCAAGGCCGGCCCGGCCGAGAGGATCAGGCTGATCAGCAGCGGCGGAGCGACGCGGATGCCTCGGTTCACGCCGGTACCCCACGGCGCGCCGCGGCGCGGACCAAGGCCGCCTCCGCATCGCCCACGACGGCCGCGAGGCCGCGCGGATCCCGCCAGACGGCGTCGCCGAGGCCGACGAACTCCGCCCCGCTCGCACCGAGCGCCTCGACCTCGTCGCGACGATGCGCGACGCCGACGCAGGGCACGTTGAAGATTTCCGCCCACCAGGCCGTCAAGCCGAGCGTTTCGGCCGCCGCCCCGGGACCGGCATCGAACATCAGGTAGTCGGCACCCGCTTCCCCGGCCTGCATGGCCTCGTCGCGCGACAGCCCGGCGCCGACGCCGACGATCCGCCCGGGCTTCATGCTGTCGAGCGCGTCGGCGAAGGCTTGGCCGAGCCCCTCCACATGCACGCCGTCCGTGCCGACATGGGCCGCGAGGCGGGCGTCCTCGACCAACAGCGCCGTATCGCGCTGCTGGACGATCGCCGCGACCCGCTTCGCGATCTCCTTGGCGGCGCGTTCGGGCATTGCGGCGAAGCGGAGCAGCAGGCAGGCGACGTCGCCCGCGCCGAGCGCCGCCGCGAGCTGCGGTTCGATCTCCGTGATGGCACCGATGCGAGGGGTGATGAGATAGAGCCGGGCGCGGACGTCTGCCATTGGCGACTGCAAAGCTGCGAGGAGAGATCTCCGCCTTATCCGCATCGATTCCGGCGAAACGGCGACGCCACGGCTAGTCCGCCACCGAGACCTCGGGAGACCGCAGGCCGAACTGCAGCCGCGCCAGCTTGGCATAGAGGCCGCCACGCTCGCTGAGCGAGGCATGCGTGCCTTCCTCGACGATGCGGCCATCGTCCATGACCAGAATGCGGTCGGCCGAGACGATGGTCGCCAGCCGATGGGCGATGACGAGGGTCGTGCGTCCGCGCATCAGCCCGTCGAGCGCGCCCTGGACCAGGGTCTCGCTCTCGGCGTCGAGCGCCGAGGTCGCCTCGTCGAGGAGCAGCACCGGCGCATCCTTGAGGATGGCGCGCGCGATGGCGATGCGCTGGCGCTGGCCCCCCGAGAGCGTGACCCCGCGCTCGCCGACCGGCGTCTCCATGCCCGCGGGCAGCGCGCGTATGAAGCTCAGCGCCGCGGCGCGCTCGGCAGCCTCGCGCAGCTCGGCGTCGCTGGCGTCGGGCCGCCCGTAGCGGATGTTGTCGGCGATCGACGCCGAGAAGATCACCGGATCTTGCGGGACGAGCGCCAGCCGGTCGCGCACCGCGGCGGGATCGGCCGAGCGAAGGTCGACCCCGTCGATCAGGATCCGGCCTGCAAGCGGGTCATAGAAACGCATCAGCAGCTGGAATACGGTCGACTTCCCGGCGCCCGACGGCCCCACGATGGCGACGCGTTCTCCCGGACTTATGCCGAAGCAGAGGTCATGGACCACGGCCGCCTGAGTGCGGCTCGGGTAGGAGAAATCGACGTGGTCGAAGACGACACGGCCGTCCGCCGGGGCCGGCAGCGCGACCGGACGGGCCGGCGCTGCGATCCTCGGGCGGATGGCCAGGATCTCGGCGAGGCGACCGGCCGCACCGGCGGCGGCCGAGATCTCGCTCCACACCTCGCTGAGCTGGCCGAGCGACGAGGCGCCGAGCACCGCATAGAGCACGAACTGCGACAGGAGCCCGCCCGACATCCGCGCCGCCATCACGTCATGCGCGCCGAGCCACAGCACGGCGACCACGCTGCCGAACGAGAGGAAGATCGCCACCATGGTGAGAAGCGCCCGCGCTCCCATGGCGTCGCGCGCCGCGTCAAAGGCGGTCTCGATCGCGGCGCCGAACCTGGCGCGGGTCGCCGGCTCGGCGTTGAAGGCCTGCATGGTGCGCATGGCGCCGAGGTTCTCGGCCGCGAGCGCGGTCGCTTCCGCCAGCCGGTCCTGGGCCGAGCGCGAGCGCCGGCTGACCCGGCGACCCGAGAAGACCAGCGGGATGACGATGACCGGGATCGCGCCGATCACGATGGCCGACAGCTTGGGGCTCGACACGACCATCATCACGGTGGCGCCGACGAAGAGGAACAGGTTGCGCAACGCGACCGAGGCCGAGGAGCCGAAGGCGGACTTGAGCTGCGTCGTGTCGGCTGTGAGGCGCGAGACGAGCTCGCCCGACTGGGCCGTGTCGTAGAACCCGGCGTCGAGCCGGCTGAGATGGGCGAAGAGATCGGCGCGCAGGTCCGCCACGATCCGCTCGCCGAGCGTCATGACCAGGAAATAGCGGGCGCCCGACGCGAAGGCCAGCACCGCCACGACCGCCACCATCGCGCCGAAATAGGCGTTGATCAGCCCCGCCTTCTCGGGCGTGAAGCCGAAGTCGATGAGACGGCGCACCGCCTCCGGAACCACCAGGGTCGCGAGCGAAGCCAGGCTCAGCGCCGCGACCGCGGCCGCGACGCGTCCCTTGTAGCGCGCCACATAGGGCAGGAGCGGGGCCAGCGCCCTGAGCGAGGGCCGCCCCTCCTGGCGGCCTTGCCGCCGCCTCGTCCGACGCGTCGCCGGTGCCGTGACCTCTGGTTCCGAAATGGCGTCCACCCTGGGTTCGTCGGTGACCGACGATTTGCCTTACAGGTCTCCGGCGCAATTGTATTCCATAAGAGGCTGCGGTATAGGACCGCAATTCTCCCAGCAAGGCGAAATCATCGGCGGCGGCGGATGTCGGCCGTGCCGTGCTGGGTCGCTGCTAGGACGAGCCCATGAAGACGGACACGCATCCCAACTATCATTTCATCCGGGTCGTGATGACCGACGGCACCGAGTTCCAGACCCGCTCGACGCTCGGCAAGGACGGCGACACGCTGAACCTCGACATCGACCCCAACACTCATCCGGCCTGGACGGGGGGCAGCCAGCAGCTGCTCGACCGCGGCGGTCGCCTGTCGCGCTTCAACAGCCGTTTCTCGGGGTTGAGCTTCGGCAAGAAGTAAGGGGGGCCGCGTCCCGGCGCGGAGCCGGAACGCGACAGCCGCCCTGCCTGTCCCGGGATGGGGCTCGCGGATCAGCGCCCGTTGAAGGCGACGCGGATCATCTCCCATTGCAGGCCGAGCTCGCCCGGACCGACGTCCGACAGGCTCGGAGCGAAGTGCGGCAGGCCGGGCGCCGCAAGGGAGACGGTCTCCGTCCCGGATGCCGAGCGATCGAGATAGATGAGCCGTGCCTGCAGACGCAGCGACCGGTCGGAGAGGCCGCGCAGCGTTTCCGGAAGCAGGCCGTAGGTGTCGGGACCCGAGGCGACCGATTGCGGCGACAGCCGCACCTTGGTCCTTTCCGCTTCGGCCTGGCCGGGGGTCATCTCACCTTCGTTGACGGCGCGTTGCACCAGCAGCCACGAGGCGAGCTGCATCAGTCGCGTCGTCAGCCGCATGCTTTCGGCCGCATAGGCGAGCGCCAAGGGACGCGTCAGCGTCCTGGCATCCTGCCGCCCCGGACCGTCGAGATAGGCCGCGACCTCCTCGACGAGTTTCATGCCGTCCCGGAACAATGTCTTGAAGCGGGGCGACTCCGCCAGCTTGCGGGCGAAAGATATCGTGTTGTCGCCGCCATTGCCCAGGAAAGCACCGCCCATCGCCCATCCTCGAGTGTGTCGCAACCGGCCGTGAGATCGACCCGGCCACATCTGTGTCAAATCGGACCGATGCGGACCGATTCCGATCAAGGCAGCAAGTTTAACACCAAGCCTTAAGGCGAAGGTTTTAACCCGGCGTTAAGGTTAACCGCGACTCGTGCGACGGGATGATCCGGTGCAAAAAAAGAGCTGCCCGAAAGCAGCTCTGAAGTTCAACAGGGAGGCGTCAAACAAAGCGGGCGACCTGTCCGAAGGACAGTCGTGCCCGGCCAGCCGGACGTCCTTCTTGGTAAACGATGAGCCTTAATGGCGCGTTAAGGCCGAGCGTCGGGTCCGCCGTCGCGGAAGTCATGGACAGCATCGTGGGCTTCTGCTATGCGCGCCTCCCGGTGGATCACGCTCCGCACCACCGCGTTCGCGTCCTTATCGAGAGCGACATCGGCCCGTTCCGCGACGGACGGCCCTCCACGGTGGATAGCGGTTTGCAAGTCCTCGTCCGCGACAACAACGTCGATCAGGCCCTGAAGGCGCTGAAGAAGAAGATGCAGCGCGAAGGCATCTTCCGCGAGATGAGGCTGCGCGACCACTACGAGAAGCCGTCCGAGAAGCGCGCGCGCGAGAAATCCGAGGCCGTGCGCCGCGCGCGCAAGCTCGCCCGCAAGGCATTGCAGCGTGAAGGCCTGCTGCCGGTCAAGCCCAGGCCGGTGCCGGGCCTGCGATAAGGGATCTTTCGCGGCGGCGCTGAGGCATCATTCCCACAGGCCATCGAAATCCTCCGGTAGACGGCCGATTACCTCGCGTTAACTCAGTCGTGCCTCATTTCACCTGCAGTTCGAGTGTCTGCCGTCCAGCAGCGGTCGATCGGGCGGAATAATCGGTTGAAACGGGCGAAATGATGAACGTCAAACTGTTGCGCGGCGCGGGATACGGTTGCGGCAAAGGCCGCACGGGTGGCCGCGTCAATGTCCGGACCGTGGCGCCGCTGCTGGCCATGGCGCTGGCGCTCGCCGGATGCGAGAGCATGGGTTCCGTCGGCTCGATCGGGACGGGCGTCGCCGAGGTCACGACCCCGACCAAGGACACGAGCGTCAACATCGATTCGCTGACCGACGTCATCAAGCGCAACCCCAACGATTCCGAGGCCTACAACACGCGTGGCGCCGCCTATGCGCGCATCGGCGACTTCTCCGACGCGATCACCGATTTCTCCACCGCGGTCCAGCTCGATCCGAAGAATACCGCCGCCTATACCAATCGGGCGCTCGCCTATCGGCAGACCAAGCACAGCGATCTCGCCCTCGCCGACTTTGACCGCGCCCTGCAGAGCAACCCGAACCATGCCCCGGCCTATATCGGCCGCGCCAACCTTCTGCGCGCGCAAGGCAATTACACCCAGGCGATGTCCGACCTCGATCAGGCGATCCGTCTCAATCCGGAGGGCGCCCTCGGGGCGCAGGCCTTCCACGCGCGGGGCCTCATCCATCAGCGCCAGGGCGAGCAGGCGCAGGCCATCACCGATTTCGACAATGCGATCGACCGCGATCCCTTCGTGGCCGCGCCCTATCAGGCCCGGGCCCAGAGCCTCATGGCGCAGGGCAAATATACGGCGGCGATCGAGGACCTCAACGCCGCCCTCAACGTCAACACCAAGAACGCCGAGGCCTGGGCCGATCTCGGCGTCGCCTACGAGAAATCCGGCAATGCGGTCAAGGCCCGCGAGTCCTATTCCCGCGCCAAGGTGATCGACCCCGGCAATCAGGTCGCCTCCGACGGACTGTCCCGCACCGGGAGCTGAGGCGGCGAACGGCCCCCGCGCGCCGCCTCAGGCGGCCGCGCTCGTCGGTGCCTCGGCCGGCGGGGGCGCCTGGGTTCTGACCGGAGCACCCTCGCGACGCTCCTCGACATCGACCTGGACGCTCATGCCGACGTAATCGGCCGCAGCGCCGAAGAAGGTGCCCTGCAGCGGGATCGCCTGCCGCGGGTCGCGCGCCACCGCGACCCGGATCAGGTCGCGATTGCCGACGATGCCGTTCGTCGGGTCGAACTCCACCCAGCCGGCCCCCGGCAGATAGACCTGGCACCAGGCATGGGTGTTGCCGCCGCCGGAATGGGTCTCGCCTTCGGCCGGCGGCACGTGGAGATAGCCCGACACGAACCTGGCCGCGAAGCCGAGCGTGCGCACCGCCTCCATCATCAGGACGGCGAAATCGCGGCAGGAGCCCTTGCCGGTCGAGAGCGTGTGCAGCGGGTCCTGCGTGCCCCGCTCGTTGCGATGCATGTAGGTGAAGCTCTCCTTGATCGCATAGGTCAGCGTCATCAGAAGTTCGCCCGTATTGGTCTGCTGGCCGTAACGGGTGAAGCGGCGGACCCACTTGTCGAGCTGGTGGTCGGGATCGAGATAGTGGCACTCGATGAGCCGCGAGATGTCCGGGCGCTCCTCGGCGCCATAGGTGAACGGGTAGGTGCGCGCGTGATCCTCGATCTCGAAGTCTGGCGCGTTCGAGGGCGTATGGTCGAGGACGATCGACGTGTCGAAGGTGAGCGACGTCGCCTCCCCGGCGAAGGCCGCGACGGCGACGCAATTGCCGAAGACGTCATGGAACCAGCGCACCCGCTTGGGCTCCGGCGAGATTCGCACGTCCGACGAGATCAGCCGCTGATCGTAGCTGTCGCGCGGACGGAACATCAACCGATGTTCCCCGAACCGCACCGGGGTGCGGTAGTCGTAGCGCGTCTGGTGCCGCACCGATAAGACGGTCATTCGTACGCCGCTGATACGTCGATAGGGCATGCATGGTGGCACGCTTCGGTGGCCGGCGCATCATCGCCATCCGCTGCGGCGCGCGCCGCAGCGGACCGGATCCGCGCCTGTTGCATCTTTCCCACCCTCAGGCGGTCGGCACGGGCACGGATCCGCGAATCTCCGGGGATGAGAACTGCGCCGTTTGGCCTTGGGCGAAGCCGCCGAACTCGGCGACCTCCTCGGTCACGACCGTGAAACGCCCAAGATCGGCGGAGCCGAAGGCGGTGGAGATCGCCACGTCGGTGGCGTCGCGGCCGCGCGCCATGACGATGCGGGCGATGCGTGGCTTGTTGTGCCGGGCATCGAACGTATACCAGCGGCCGCCGAGAAAGACCTCGAACCAGGCGCTGAAATCCATCGGGTCTGGTACTGGCGGCACGCCGATGTCGCCGAGGTAGCCCGTGCAGTAGCGCGCGGGGATGTTCATGCAACGGCAGAGCGCGATCGCGAGATGGGCGAAATCGCGGCAGACTCCGACCTTCTCGCGGTGGCCTTCGCTCGCCGTGCGGGTCGCCCGAGCCTGCTGATAGTCGAACCGGATGTGGTTGTGGGCGTAATCCACGATCGCCTGCACCCTGGCCCAGCCCCGCGGGGTCGCGCCGAACGTCGACCAGGCGAGGTCGCTCAACAGGTCCGTGTCGCAGTAGCGGCTGCCCAGCAGATAGACGAGGACCTCGTCGGGCAGCTGCTCGACGGGAACTTCGGGAGTGGTCCAGTCGACCTCGTCGGGCAGGCCACTGTCCTCGATGACGAAGTCGGAGGTGATCCGGATCTCGCCCGGTGGCGCGACGAGGCGGGTCATCCTGTTGCCGAAACTGTCGAGGATGGTGCGTTGCGGCAAAGGCGGGTCGGTTCGCAGCACCTGCTCGGTCACGAGATCGCGCTCGCGGGAGGGGTGAACGCTGAGCAGGAATTGCATCGGGGTCGGCATCGGGCAATGATACGAGATATCGTAGCCGCAACGAACTTTCATGGCTCGGCGCTTTCATGAGGGCTGGCGTGACCTGATCGATGCAAGAACCGGGCTAGGGCCCAAAAGTTGCCGCAGGCCAGCCTCGTGCCGTCCGCCACGGCCATCCCGTCGCGCTGCGCCGCCGGACCCTTCGTGCATTGCGCCTCATGCACGCTCCCATTCCGGGTCTGGTCATTTGCCTGGAACTGCGCAGGCCTCCATCGCGTACTCAAGCGGCACATCGATGTCGACGATGCAAGGAGAGACCATGTCCCGATCACCTGCCGCCCTCCACGAGGGCGGCGAACTGTCCCTCGCCGAACGCACCCTTTCGGTCGGCGGCGGCGTGTTCCTGGCGGCGGTCGCCGCCCGTCCGCGGCCTAACGTGCTGCTGAGCGTCCTGGCGCTCGCGGCTGGATCCTTCCTGGCCTATCGGGGAGCGACCGGCTATTGTCCAATCCGCTCGGCGCTGGCCAGGACCTGATGGCGGCCTGGCGGGACGCAAGACGGCCGCGACGCGGCCGTCTTGCCAGCGGGCGCGCTACAGTGTCGACCGGCTCCGGCCGACGAAGAAGCCGTAGATGGCAAGAACGATGATCGCGCCGACGATCGAGGCGATGAAGCCCGCGCCCTGATCCGGCCCATACCAGCCGACCGCCTGGCCGATGAACGTCGCGACGAAGGCGCCGACGATGCCCAGGATGGTGGTCATGATGAAGCCGCTCGGCTCGTTCGGACCCGGCATGATGAATTTGGCGATGACGCCGGCGACGAAGCCGATGATGATGGTCCATAAGATATGCATGATTCGCGCTCCGCGGAGTGAGGACGCGCACACTATAGGCCAGGTGGCCTTGCGACCATAGGGCGCGCCTCAAGCATCTGGGGATGATCGTCCGATGGGTTCGTGCGGCTCTCTCCCGTCGGTCGCCGAGGAGCCCGGCTGCCATCCATGCCGGCCCGCCGCGCGGCGATCACGCTCCGGCGTTCGGTCGACCGCACGCCGACCTGCTCTGGCTTCGAAATGCGAGCAGTTTCATCGGGATGGAACCGTAAAGCGATTCCTTCCGATCGGATATTGCTCTAGGATCGAATGGCCGGACCGGTGACGAAGGGAGCGACTGGATGAAGGCCTCAACTCTCGCGATGATCATCTGCTGCGGGCTCGCCGTCGGCGGATGCGAGACGACGCAGAACCCTTATGATCCGCCGAAGCCGCTCGACAAGATGAACCATCAAGAGCTGTGCAGCTACTACAAGGTCTTCCTGTCGGATCCCAACCTGTCGCCGGGGACACGCCAGATCGCGACGGCCAAGATGCGCCAGCAGGGCTGCCCGTCCTGAGTCACCTGGGGCCGAAGGTCGTGGCGGGTTACTGCGCGGCCTGATGCTGGGGTCTGTCGGTTTCGGTCAGGACGTCGAGGCGGATCGTGTCGTCCTTGCCTTTCGGGACGAGCCGCAGGGAGGTTTTGCCCCAGGCCTGGAGGGCGAAGCAGGCGGGGGCTTCGTCCGCGCCGGCGCGGTCCTCGCACAGCATTCCCTTGGCGAAGCTCCAGCGGCCCGGCGTGACCTTGAGCGCGGCGTCATCGTCCTGGGAGCGCTCGATGTCGAGCCGGCTTCCGTCCTTGGCGAAGGCGACGAACGTCGTCGCGCGACCCTGTTCCGCAGAGCCGATCGCCGCGAGATGACCGACGAGCGTCGCCAACGCCGCCGCTCCGATCGCGGTTGGCTTGAGCGCCGAGGGTTCGGGCTTCACCTCGGCGACCACGCTGTCGAGGAAGGGCAGATGATCCGGGAAGGATTCGACATTGCCGCTCAGGATCGGCAGCCAGCGCCTCTCGTCGAGGCGTAGCTCACCGATCGAGGAACCGCCGGCCGGCGCGTCGAGGCCCTTGGTGCGCACCTCGATCGCGCGGCACACCAGGATGCCGTCGCTGCCAGGGCTGCAGAGGGTGGATTTGGCGCGATCCCAGGGTCTCGCGACGAAGCCCTGGCGGTTGCCGTCCATCCGCACGCCGCGCGGCGCGAAATACGAATAGCGCCGCGCTGACGCATCCTCGACCACCGTATTGCCGGCCAGGAACCCGGCGGCCTCGGCGCCACCGAGCTGCCGTGGCGCTGTGCCGGCGTGCGGATCCGTGCCGCCTGTCTTGGGAGCGTCCCCCGCGCTCGCCGTGCCGGCGCTCGCGGCGCCGGCGTCCCCACCTTCCGGCGCGGCACCGTCACTGCCTTCATCGGCAGCACCGCCACCACCCGCCGTCTTGTGCCGATGGCCGCCCCGCTTGGGGTCCCCACCCGCCGCCATGATGCCGGCCGCCGCGTCCTCGTTGGCATTCGGCGCAGCGCTTTCGGCATGGTGCCTGGGCAGCATGTCGAGGTACTGGCCCGACCCGCTGGTGATGCAGAAGCCGCCGATGAAGCCCGATGTCGCCAGCAGGCCGAGGGCCAGAATGCCGGGTCCGAGCCGCATGGGATCTACTCCACCGAAGATGAAGGATAAGACCGCATAAGCATGAACGAAGTTTTAGAGTGTCGGCGCGAAACTGGCGGTCCCGGGCTGGCAGCCGCGCCGACAGGGAGCCGTCTCTCGTGTTTCATGCCCTTTCGCAGCTCTCGACCATGGCCCTGATCGGGCTTGCGGTCATGTCCGGCCTGGCGATCTGCGTGCTCGGCCTCATCACCAATGCCGTGCTGCGCGAGCGCGGGTTCGGCGTGTTCGTCAATGGCTTCGTCATGTTCGCGAGCTTCCTGGCCGGGGCCCTGACGCGGCTCGCCATCTTCGGCCGGCTCTGATCCTGCCCCGGCCGCGTTGCGGCATCGCCGAAGCCCGATATGTTCTCTTTTTGTTCTTGACTTCGGGCGGCTGTCGTGGTCTACAAGGGTCAACTGCAGAGATGCGGCTCCGGGGCGCCACCGCTGGCCGACGAGGCGAGATCATGGCGACGCGGGGCTCCGGCAAGACGAAGTCGCTCCCCGACGACGCCACCATCGCGATCCGCGAGGCCATCCGGGCCCATGTGCCCGATGCCATCCGCGAACTGGCGCGCCTCGCCCATGAGGCGACGAGCGAACAGGCCCGCGTCTCGGCCATCAACGCGCTGATCGACCGCGGCTACGGCACTCTGAAACAGGCTCCTGACGGGGACGATGCGGCGCATGGCATCACGGTCCGCTTCGTCACGCCTGCCGAAAAACCTTGACATCGAACTGCCCGAAGCCTTCCGCGATCTCTTTCGCCCCTCGCGCTACAAGGCCTTCTACGGCGGTCGCGGCTCCGGAAAATCCCACTCCATCGCCACCGCCCTTGTCCTGATGGCGGCGCAGCGGCCGCTGCGGATCCTCGCGGCGCGCGAGATCCAGCGCTCCATCCGCGACTCATCGAAACGCCTGCTCGACGATCGCATCGCGGCACTGGGATTGAAAGGCCGCTACCGCTCGACCGCGGAGGCGATCAGGGGCCGCAACGGCTCGCTCATCCTCTTCGCCGGGCTGCGTCAAAACCCCGAATCGATCAAATCCATGGAGGGCATCGACATCGCCTGGGTCGAGGAGGCCGCGACGGTGAGCCAGGTGTCACTCGACATCCTGACCCCGACGGTGCGCAAGCCCGGCTCGGAGCTGTGGTTCTCCTGGAACCCGCGCCAGCCCACCGACCCGGTCGACGCCATGTTCCGCGCCGGCCCGCCGCGCCCCGACGCGATCCTGCGCCGCGTCAGCTTCGACGACAATCCCTGGTTCCCGGCGGTGCTCGACGCCGAGCGCCTCTGGGATCAGGCGCACGACCCGGAGAAATATGCCCATGTCTGGGGCGGGGCCTATCAGCTCCATGCGGAAGCGCGCGTGTTCCGCAACTGGCGCATCGGCAGCCTCGACCTGCCGGAGGATGCGCGGCCCTATTTCGGCGCCGACTGGGGGTTCGCGGTCGACCCGACCGTGCTGGTGCGCTGCTACCGCCTGGGTCGGACCATCTATATCGAGCGCGAAGCCTACCGCACCCAATGCCCGATCGACGCCATCGGCACGCTGTTCCGGGAGATCGGCGCGCCGCATCCGGCAGCGTCCTGGCCGATCACCGCCGACAGCGCCCGGCCCGAGCTCATCGACCACCTGCGCCGCGAGGGCTTCCGTCTAAAACCGTCGAAGAAGGGCAAGAACTCCGTCGAGGAGGGCATAGCCTTCCTGCAGGCGCATGACATCGTGGTCGACCCGAGCTGCCGCCACGCCATCGACGAGCTGACGCTCTTCTCCTACCGCGTCGACCGGATCACCGGCGACGTGCTCCCCATTCTCGAAGATCGCCACAACCACGTGATCGACGCTTTGCGCTACGCGCTCGAAGCGCTGCGCCGCGGCGACTACCGGCTCATCACCCTCGTCTGACGCTGCCGCCCTTCTCCCGCGCGCGGGAGAAGGTGTCACGGCGAAGCCGCGACGGATGAGGGGGCCTGCCGGATCTCCTCCCCAGCCCGTGAGTTCCGATGGCCCTATCCACCTTCACGCCCGAGGTGCGCGACAGCCTGTCGAACCTCGCGGCCTCGCTCAATGCCGGCAAGGACAAGGCAGTCAATGACGCCTTCTTCCTGTTCAGCCTCGACCGCGCCCAGGTCGAGGCGATGTACCGGGGCGACTGGCTGGCCCGCAAGGTCGTCGACATCGTGCCCTACGACATGGTGCGCGAGTGGCGCGAATGGGCGGGCGATCGGCCCTGCGTGGCAGCGGCGGAAGCCGCGGAGCGGCGCCTGAACCTGCGCAAGGTTTTGCAGCGCGCGCTGACCCTGGGGCGTCTCTATGGCGGCTCGGCCATCATCGTCGGCACGAACGAGAGCC
>DATBEH010000083.1:0-50970 GCA_036276175.1 Lichenihabitans sp. | reverse complement strand
TGCCGATCCGCTTCCTGTCGATCATCTCCTATCCGCGCACCGAAGACTAAAGCATGTTCGGCTGTTGCCGAACTGCTCCAGCTTCGACATGCGAGCAGTTTCATCGGGATGAAATCGCAATACGATTCCCTCTGATCCGATACTGCTCTAGCGAGGGAGCGCGGCTCAGGCGGCCCGCGGCAGCGGGATCTCGGGGATCCTCGCCGGCGGCGGGATCGTCCGATCCCGGATCGCGGCGGCCATGCGGCGGTCGAGGCGGTTGTCGCGGGCCTCCTCGCGCGCCGCTTCCACTTCGAGGCGACGCAGCAGCACGCTCAGCCCGCCGCCGTCGCGACCCACACCCAGGCGGGCGCAATCGTGCAGGACGCGGCCGATCATCCAGCGCCGCAGGCGGCCGTCGCCGGGCTCGGCATCGAGAGCCTGGAGTGCCCGCAGCGCGGCGCGCACGGCCGGCAGCAGAGAGGGCGGCAGCCCCGCACCCTTGTAAAGCGCCGCGAAGCCGAGACCGTCGGGGCTGCGCGTCAGCCCCGCGATCCGCCCCAAGCTCTTTCCGGACAGGGCCGCCAGGGCCGCCTCGAACAGGGCGAGATTGCCGCCCAGCAAGGCGCGCATCAGCAGGGCCGGCGTCAGATGACCCGCATCGTGCAGATAGGCCACGAAGCCGAGGTTGCCGGCGGCCGACCGGGCATCCGGAAGGGTCGCGCCGATCGTCATCGTGGCGCGTTCGCGGGCTTCGGTCGCGACGCGACGGGCCCGTTCGGGGTTGAGCCAATGGCACCGCTGGGCGAAATCGGACAGGGCCGACGCGGTCGCGACGACCAGCGTATGACGCATCTCGGCCGAGAGGTCGCCGCGGCCCGCGAGCGCCTCCCGGACGCGGCCGTCCGCGCCGAACCGCTCGATCAGCCGGCGCACCGCGAAATCCCCGAGGGCGGCGCCGGGGTTGCGGCTCAGCGCCAGCGCCGGCTCGGCACCGCCGATCTCCGCGAGCGCTCCGGCGAGCGCCGCCGACACGCGCGTCCTGCGCGCCAGGGCACATCGGGTGACGTCGTCGCCCATCGCCGCCGCATCGATGAGGTCCGCGTCACCGAGCACCGGTGAGCGCTCCAGCACCAGCGCGGCGATGTCGGGTCGGTCGGCCGTCAGGGCGACGAGGATATGGTGGGGCGCACCGGCCGCCGGGGCGAGCGCCTCGGCCAAAGCGCGGCGCACGAGCGGCGACGGGTCGTCGAGCAGCACCGTCAAGGCGCGCTCGGCGTCGCCGAGGTCGACCGGGTCGAGCTCGGCATAGAGATAGGTCTTGGCAAGGGCGCCGGCAGCCTCCGCCCGCTCGCCCGCGCTGGCCTCCTCGGCCCAGCCGAAGAATTCACAGATCAGCATGATCGACCCTCGGCGACAGGCTGAGCCGGCCCCGCCGATGCGGACCGCGCAGCGGAACTGTCGTCAACCGTCCTGCCGAGGAATTTATGTCGTTATGGTAAAGTAACGCTTAAAAGCCGTTGCCGGCGGCTCACAATTGCACGTCCTCGCCGAATTGGCCGACCGGCAGCAGCCGCGAGAACTCGACCGCGATGCCGTGGCCGAAGACGCGCACCACATTGCCCGGCGTGTGACCGACCGTGACCGGCGTGCCGATCGGCAGCCGCAGATCGGTCGCCAGCGCGGCGCCCGACAGCGAGACGTCGATCAGCTTGACCAGCACCTCGCGCTCGTCGGGAAGGATCAGCGTGGTGCGCGGATTGCGCGGTACGATGCGCTCGTGGCGGCGATCCTCCGGCAGTCCCAAGGCGTGGCGATTGGCGAGCCAGGTGAGCTGATCGGCGAGCTTCTCCCGCTTGATCAGCGGGACGTTCGTCTGCAGCGCGAAACCGTTGGCGAACAGACGCGCGATCCTGCCCTCGATGCGGCCGAGCTGATCCAGATAGCAGATCACCCGCTCACCGGCGGCCCCCTGCACCGGCACCACGAGGGCCACGCCGCCCGGTGACATGTCGATGGTTTGGCAGGGATATTCCTTCCGGCTCGCCAGCATGTAGCGGCCCAGCACGGCGACCTTCACGCGCTGGTGGCGCCGTCGCTCGCGCGGCAGCGCCTCGAACTTCAGCAGCGACGAAACGCTCACGGGGCGTGTCTTTCGGCGGGTCGGACGTGACGTGTCATGCCGCGCAGGCTAAAGGGGGCGGGTTAAGGCCGCCTAAAGACAATGCTCCACGCTCCGGCTCAGCGACCGCCCTGGTGGACCGTAAACCGGTTGTAGCGCACCGGCCCGGCCGGCGGGCTCGAACGGCGCCCCGGCGACAGAACCCTCGAGCTCGGGCTCGCTATGTTGCGGAACGAGACCAGCGTCAGATCCTCCAGGGGCCGCAGGCCGAGCCAGGATGGGATGCAATGCGGCGCCAGGGCGCCGAGCAGGCGTGCATGGGTCTTGGCATGATGGCGAAGCGGCAGGATCAGCAATTCGAGGTCGATCTCCGCGCCGCCCCCTTCGGGCCGGCCTCTCAGGCCGGCCACGACCGCCGCCTGGTCGTCGAGGACGATGTCGATGAGGCCCGCCACGGCATCGTGCTGGTCCCTGCCGAACAGCGACAGGAACGAGCTCCCTTTGAGCGGCCGCAGGGCGAGCGCATCGAGCCGCGTCCCGGCGAGCCGGATGGGAAAATCGCGCTCGCCGAAGCCTCCCGTCACTTCGAGCACGAAGGTGTCGGCGAGGAGCGAACGGATCGCGGCCGGATCGATGTCGCCGCGCTCGGGCGCCGCCCTGGCACCGCGCAGGCGATCCCAATAGGCGAAGAGCTCGCGGCAGATGAAATGTTTCAAAATGGGCCTCCAGCGTCGTTTCGGGCCGCCTCCTGTCGGTTTCCGGGATGGGATCCGGCGGAATCGGCCTGTGCGGCCAGGCGCAGCAGCCCGCGTGCCAGGGCGATTAAGGTTAAGCAGGCGCCAAGCTTGTCCGGGCGCGGCGGGCGTGCCAGATTGAAATTCCTCAAGCACGCGCTTCAGAGACGGCGCCGGCTCCGCCGTTGCTCCCGGCAAACCGGCGCCAGACAAGGTAAAGCCCGACAGGCTGCTCCCCTGTCGGGCACCTTAATCAGCGTATAGGATCGTCAGGCGGATGGGATGCGGCGCGGCGGCTACGACGGGCGCTCCCTCATGGGCCGCGGGCGCGCCCCGTCCCGGCCCGTCGCCGCTCCGCCTCGAGGACCGCCGCGGTGCTTGACCCGACGTATCGGGCTCCCGATCCCGAGCCGCGGCGGGAACCGATCTTCAACATCCCGCGTGACCTTCTGCTCGTCATGGCGGTCCTGGTCGCCATCCACGGCCTTCGCCAGATAATCCCGCAGGACTGGGACGACGCGATCCTGCTGAGGCTCGCCTTCGAGCCCGGCACCATCACCTATGCGTTCGACCCGGCGCGCGTCACCCGGGCCGTGCAAGCCCTCTCCAGTGAAGGCGCGGCCGGGCTGGCGCAGGCCCAATGGGCACGCTTCATCCTGCAAGACTACGGCCTGCAGCCCTGGACCGTGCTGACCTACGGGCTGCTCCACGCGAGCTGGGCCCATGTGGGGCTGAACCTCCTCTGGCTCCTCGCCTTCGGGGCGCCCGTGGCGCGGCGCCTCGGCACGCCGCGGCTGATCCTGTTCCTCTGCGGCGGCAGCCTGGCCGGCGCGCTCGCGCATTACCTCACCCATTGGCTCGACCTGCAGCCTGTGATCGGGGCGTCGGCGGCGGTTTCGGCGTGCATGGGCGCGGTGCTGCGCTTCGTGTTCCAGCCCCGCCTGCCCGTTTCGTCCCTCATCGGCCTGTCCGATCCCGCGCGCGACGTCGCCGCGCGGCAGCCGCTGGTGTCGCTCGGCGCCATGGTGCGCGACCGCCGGGCCGTCACCTTCCTGATCGCCTGGTTCGCCACCAACCTGCTGTTCGGCATCGGCGCCATTTCGGCCGGGCTGACCGGCGGCGCCGTCGCCTGGCAGGCGCATATCGGCGGTTTCCTGTTCGGGCTCCTGGCGCTGCCGCTGTTCGATCGTCCTGCCCAGGTCGTGCCGCCCGCCCTCGACGGGCCGGACCCGGAGCCGGGGTAGCGCGGGGCGGAGTTTCGGCGATCGAGGCTTGCGGGCGCGCGCCCGGCGTATCATGCTGGCTGCGGGAAGGCCGCTTTCGAGCCAGAGCCTTCATGCACGAGGGAGACGATCATGACGGTGGCGCGTATTCTCTCCACCAAGGGCCGCGACGTCGTGACGGTCGCGCCCCACCGCATCCTGTCCGAAATCCTGCGCATCCTCAACGACAAGCGAATCGGTGCCGTGGTGGTCGGCGGTGCCGATGGCGAAGTGCTCGGGATCTTCTCCGAGCGCGATCTGGTCCGCGCGCTCGGCCGGCACGGGACGGAGGTGCTGGACGAGGCCGTGTCGCGCCACATGACCTCGCGCGTCGTCACGGCGACCGAGGACATGACCGTCAACCAGGCGATGGAGCGCATGACCGAAGGCCGCTTCCGGCACATTCCGGTCGTCGAGCACGGCCGGCTGGTGGGTCTCGTCTCGATCGGCGACGTCGTGAAATATCGCATCGCCGAGATCGAGCAGGAGCGGCAGGACATGCTGGACTATATCGGCACCGCCTAAGTTGGATCAGGCACCGTCTTGAGCCGGGGACCGGCGTCATCCACGACGATGCGCCGATAGAAGCAGCTCCGCCGACCGGTATGGCAGGCGCCGCCGTCGCCCCCGACCTCGACGCGCGCCAGGATCGCATCCTGATCGCAGTCCGTCCTGAGGTCGACGACGCGCTGCACCTGCCCCGACGTGTCGCCCTTGCGCCAGAGGCACCCGCGCGAGCGCGACCAGTAATGCACCGTGCCGGTGTCGAGGGTCAGGCGCAGCGCCTCGGCGTTCATGTGCGCCGCCATCAGCACCCTGCCTTGGCGGTCGACCGTGACGCAGGTTATCAGCCCCGCCGCGTCGTAGCGCGGACGCAGGGCGGTGGTCTCCTCGATCGAAGCGGGGTCTGTGGCGGAGGTCATGGCGGAACGGGCTCGTGGAGCGGCCGATCACGCACTATATCCTGCCGAGGACCCACGCAAGGGCGCGGCCGGAGCGGCCGATGCAAGGCTTTCGATGCTCAACGACATCTACAACGCGCGTATTCTGGAGCTCGCCGGCAACATCCCGCGCCTCGGCCGCCTGGCGGCGCCCGATGCCACCGCCACCGCCCATTCCAGGCTCTGCGGGTCGACCGTGACGGTCGACGTCACGATGGCGGATGGCGTCGTCACGGATTTCGCCCATGAGGTGAAGGCCTGCGCACTTGGCCAGGCCTCCTCGTCGATCATGGCCCGGACGATCGTCGGCCAGAGCGCCGCCTCGCTCCGGGCCGTGCGGGACGACATGCGGCGCATGCTCAAGGAGAACGGTCCGCCGCCCGACGGCATCTGGGCCGATTGCGCCGTGCTCGAGCCGGTGCGCGACTACAAGGCCCGCCACGCCTCGACCATGCTGACCTTCGACGCGGTGGTCGATGCCGTGAGCCAGATCGAAGGCCACGCCGCGGGTCGGCGCCAGGCCGCAACCGCCGGCTGACCGCCGTGGCGACGGCGCTGGTCCGGCTCGTCATCCGGCTCTACCAGCTGACCCTGTCCGGTCTCGTCGGGCGGCAATGCCGCTATCTGCCGACCTGCTCGGACTATGCCGACGAGGCCATCGCCCGGCACGGCCTGTGGGCCGGCGGCTGGATGGGGGTGGCCCGCTTGAGCCGCTGCCATCCGTGGGGCGGCGCCGGATATGATCCGGTGCCGGGAAGCTGCCCGCCGGGCTGCGCGCATAGACCCTGGCGCTACGGCCGCTGGCGACAGCCGCCCGAAGAGGAGGTTCAGGAGCGGGCCAGCAGCTCGGCCGCGAGCCCGTAGATCCGCAGCCGCGCCTCGGCCGGCAAGGTGCGCAGCACCGTGAGATAGATGCGGCCCATGTCGCAGAGGTGCGTGTCCGATGGTGGCGGATCGAGCATCCTGCCGTCGAGGAGCACGCCGATCTCGTCCGGGCCGAGGCCTTTGGCGGCGAGCCCCGCGGCGACGAGATCGAAGTCGGCCGGCGTCGGTGCGACAGGATCGCCCTTGCCGTCCTTGCCGCTCGTCAGGGCGGCGAGCTGGCGTTGCGCCAGATTGGCGACGAGGTCGCGGTGCGTCGCCGAGAAGGCGTCGAGCGACACGTCGGCGCTGCCATAGAGGAAGTCGGCGCAGAGCTTGGGATCGCTCGGCGCCATGGCGTCGAGCAGGGCGAGGCGCGCGTCGAAATAGGCCGAGAGGGCCTCGTCGCCGGCGCGTCGGGCGAGCAGGCCCTGGGATTGCTGCACGTCGCGCATCGCCTGCCAGACCAGCGTGTCCGGAGAGGCCAGCACTCCGCTCTTTGCGAGCCGCGCGGCCCACTGGTCGAGAAGTTGGTCCCGGACGTGCGGGAACGCCGCGCCGAGGCTGGCGAAGACGGCCGCGTATTGCGGCACTTCCGCGACCCGCGCCTCGACGCTACGGCGAGCCTCGGCGGCCGTCCCCGCTACGGGCGCCGCCGGAGGCTGGGGCCGCGAGGCCGTCATCTTGGGCGGCGGCGCCTCCGGAGCTGCCGGCCGCGACGGTTCCCGCAGGGCCTCGCGGGGCGATGGCGCGATGAAGCGCCAGCCGAGGGCGGCCAGCACACAGAGCGCAACGCAGACAAGCAAGACGCGTAAGGTTTTCATGACCCGCGAAACCTCGGAGCCCGCATCATAGTCGAGCCCTCCGGCGCGGCAAAGGCCACGTCGACGCTCGATCGGGGCCGCAGGTCATGTCCACGGCGCGCGTCCTGTTCCGCGGCGCGAGACTTGCCGCACCGCCCGCTTTGCCGTATCGCGTCGCCCTCGCGAGAGCAGCTTACGCCGATGGTTTCGGCGAGTGAGCCATGGAGCCGATGATGACGATCTCCCTGACATTCCCCGATGGCGCGGCCCGCTCCTACCCGGCCGGCACGACCGGCCTCGACATCGCCAAGGGCATTTCCCCCTCGCTCGCCAAGCGCACCGTCGCCATGGTGATCGACGGCGTGACCCGCGACCTCTCCGATTCGCTCGATGCCGACGGCGCGATCGAGTTCCTCGGCCGCGACGACCCGCGCGCCCTGCCGCTCATCCGGCACGATGCGGCGCACGTGCTGGCCGAGGCGGTGCAGGCCCTCTATCCGGGCACCCAGGTCACCATCGGCCCGGTGATCGAGGACGGCTTCTATTACGATTTCTACAAGGCGCAGCCGTTTACGCCGGAGGATTTCGCGGCCATCGAAGCCAAGATGCGCGAGATCGTCGCCCGCGACTGGCCCTTCGCCAAGGAAGTCTGGAGCCGTGACGAGGCCAGGCGTTTCTTCGCGGACCGCGGGGAAACCTTCAAGGTCGAGCTCGTCGATGCGATTCCGGCGAACCAGGACCTGAAGATCTACAGGCAGGGCGAGTGGCTCGACCTCTGCCGCGGCCCGCATATGACGTCGACCGGCAAGGTCGGCACGGCGTTCAAGCTGATGAAGGTCGCCGGCGCCTATTGGCGCGGCGATTCCAGCAATCACATGCTGTCGCGCATCTACGGTACGGCCTTCGCCACCCAGGCCGAGCTCGACGCGCATCTCAAGCAGCTCGAAGAGGCCGCCCGGCGCGACCACCGGCGCCTGGGGCGGGAGATGGACCTGTTCCATTTCCAGGAGGAGGGCCCCGGCACGATCTTCTGGCACCCCAAGGGCTGGAGCCTGTTCCAGACGCTGATCGGCTACATGCGCCGGCGGCAAGAGGAGGCCGGCTACACCGAGGTCAACACGCCCCAGGTGCTCGACAAGGCGCTCTGGGTCACCTCGGGCCATTGGGACACGTTCCGCGAGAACATGTTCTTCACCCAGACCGAGGACGAGCGCGTCTTCGCGCTGAAGCCGATGAACTGCCCGGGCCACGTGCAGATCTTCAAGAACGGGTTGAAGAGCTATCGCGACCTGCCGCTCAAGATCTGCGAGTTCGGCATCGTGCACCGCTACGAGCCCTCGGGCGCGCTGCATGGCGTGATGCGGGTGCGCGCCTTTACCCAGGATGACGCCCACATCTTCTGCACCGAAGACCAGATCATGGCCGAGAGCATGAAGGTCAACGACCTGATCCTCTCCATCTACGCCGATTTCGGCTTCGACGACGTGCGCATCAAATTGTCGACGCGGCCCGAGAAGCGGGTCGGCTCGGACGAAGTCTGGGACAAGGCGGAAGCCGCCCTGGGACGCGTCATCGAGGACGTGGCGCGCCGCGGCATCGAGACCTCGATCAACCCGGGGGAAGGCGCCTTCTACGGGCCGAAGCTCGAATATGTGCTGCGCGACGCCATCGGCCGTGACTGGCAGTGCGGCACGCTGCAGGTCGATTTCAACATGCCGGGCCGGTTCGGCGCCTTCTACATCGACCCCTCGAGCGAGAAGGTGACGCCGGTGATGCTGCACCGGGCGATGTTCGGCTCGCTCGAGCGCTTCACCGGCATTCTGATCGAGCATTTCGCCGGCCATCTACCCCTGTGGCTGTCGCCGGTCCAGGCGGTGGTCGCCACGATCACGCAGGAGGCCGACGACTACGCGCTCGACCTGATCGCGCAGGCGCGCAGGCTCGGGCTCAGGGTCGAAGGCGACCTGCGCAACGAGAAGATCACCTACAAGGTGCGCGAGCACTCGCTCGCCAAGGTGCCGGTGCTGATCGTCGTCGGGCGCAAGGAGGCGGAGGCGCGCACGGTCTCGGTGCGCCGGCTCGGCTCGAGCGCGCAGACGAGCGCCGGCGCTGCAGAGGTGCTGGCGGAGCTCGCCGCCGAGGCGCTGCCGCCCGACCAGCGGCCGAAACCCGCCGGACAGGCTGCCGCTTGATGGCTGTCGCCCTCTCGGTTTATGGGAGAGAGGCGCCGATGTTGCGGAACGAGCCTTCTCGCTGATGATCGGCTGCTTGGCGGATGCGGCGAGCACGATCACCATCGACCGGCAGGAACTCGCGGATGCGCGCCGGTTCAATCGCGACGAGGTGACGTCGATGCTGGCGGGCACGCATCCCCGAAGGCCTGCCGCGTCCGACCCCGATGACCATCGCCCATCACGTCGGGCGCGCCTGGCTGGAGGGTGGCCAGGAAGCCTGATACGATCGGAGCGATGACAGGAGCCCGCCATGGCCGACCTCCACCAGCTCTACAAGGATGACTTCGTCGCCTGGACGCGCGATCAGGCCGAGGCGATCCGCGCCCTTTCGCCCGACGATCTCCCGGCGGCGGCGGCGCGGGGGCTCGATCTCGACAACCTGGCCGAGGAGATCGAGAGCTTGGGGGACTCGCGCTACGACGCCTTGTCGAGCCAGATGAGGCGGATTATCCATCACCTGCTCAAGCTCGAGTTTTCGCCGGCCGAGCCGCCGCGCAACGCCTGGCGCCGATCGATCCGCGAGGCGCGGATCGCGGCCCACGACATTCTCGACCGCAACCCAATCCTTCGGCGGGAGGTCGCGACGATCGCCGCCGATCAATGTCGAGGCGCTGTCAAGCTGGCGCTCGGCGACCTCGAGGATCATGGCGAGCTCGACAAGGCGGTCGCCGGAAAGATCCGCGCGAGGACCTTCGATCTCGACGTCGAGATTCTGTCCGACTGGATGCCGGCGCGACGCACGGTCGGGTGAGCGCGCCGGCTCAGTCTCGCTCCGGCCGCGTCGTCTCGATGCGGAACGGGTGCGCCGGATAGACGCCCAGGATCTTCACCTCGCGCGAGAAGAAGGCGAGCTCCTCGAGCGCCCGGCGCAGCGGCGGCTCCTCCGGATGGCCGTCGACGTCGGCGAGGAATTGCGTCGCGGTGAACTCGCCCTCGACCATGTAGCTCTCGAGCTTGGTCATGTTGACCGCGTTGGTGGCGAAGCCGCCGAGCGCCTTGTAGAGCGAGGCCGGCATGTTGCGGACCCGGAATACGAAGGTCGTCACCACCGGGCCGTTGCCGGGACCGGCCAGGGCCGGAGTCTTCGACAGGACGACGAAGCGCGTCGTGTTGTGAGCCTCGTCCTCGACGTCCTCGGCCAGGATATTGAGCCCGTAGATCGCGGCGGCGAGGCGCGGGGCGAGCGAGGCGCGGGCCGGATCGCCCCATTCGGCCACCTCGCGCGCCGAGCCGGCCGTGTCGCCCGCCACATGCGCCTGGAGCCCGAGACGCCGGATGATCTTGCGGCACTGGCCGAGCGCGTGCACGTGGCTGTGGACATGTTTGAGCCCGTCGAGCCGCGCGCCCTTCAGGCCCATCAATTGGAAATGGATCGGCAGGAAATATTCGCCGACGATGTGCAGGCCGGAATTCGGCATCAGCGCATGGATGTCGGCGACGCGCCCGGCGATGGAATTCTCGATCGGGATCATGCCGAGGTCGGCGCGCCCCTCCTGAACCGCCGCGAAGGCATCCTCGAAGCTCGGACAGGGCAGCGGCTCGCAATCCGGATAGACGTCGAGGCAGGCGGTGTGGGAATTGGCGCCGGACTCGCCCTGATAGGCGATGGTGATCTTCTTCATGTCGGGTCCAACAGAGTGCGGGCGCGCTCGAGCTCGCCCGGCGTGTCGACGCCGAGCGGCACGGTGTCGACCAGGGTGATGTCGATGCGCATGCCGGCTTCGAGCGCGCGCAATTGCTCGAGCTTCTCGCGGCGCTCGAGCGGCGACGGCGGCAGGCGGACGAAGCGGCGCAGCGCAGCGCGCCGATAGGCATAGAGCCCGATGTGGTGGAGGAGCGGCCCCTCGCCCCAGGGGGCGGTGGCGCGGGTGAAGTAGAGCGCGCGAAACCGGCCGGGCACGATCTCGCTCCCGATCGCCTTGACGATGTTCGGGTCGGCCGCCTCCTCGGCGCGGCGGATGACCGCCGCCAGCGTCGCGATCTCGACGCGAGGATCGGCCAGCGGCTCGACGGCGGCGCGGATGATGGCGGGATCGATGGTCGGCAGGTCGCCCTGCACGTTGACCACGACGTCGTGGCGGCCCTCGGGATCGAGCGCCTCGAGCGCCTCGTCGATCCGGTCGCTGCCGGAGGCGTGGTCGGCGCGGGTCATCACGGCCCGCCCGCCGGCGTCTTCGATCGCCCGCAAAACGGCGGAATCGTCGCTCGCCACCACCACCGGCCCGAGGTCGGCCTCGCACGCCCGCCGCCAGACGTGGACGATCATCGGCACCCCGTGGATGTCGGCCATCGGCTTGCCGGGCAGCCGGGTCGAGGCCATGCGGGCCGGAACGAGGATGATGGGAGCCATGAAGCCTGAGGGTCAGCGGGCCTTGCGCGAACGGCCGGAACGGGGGCCAAAAGCCGCAAGGCCCGGCGCTTATACGTGTTGCCAAGGCTTCGGCAAAGTGGCAGTTGAAACCTGAGCGTCACCGCTGGTCGGGCGGAATCGGCGCGCCTCTGCCGACTTGTCTGGGAGCCGTCCGGGTTATGGATTCATTCGAAGTCAACAAGACCGCCGGCGCGGTTCTTGGTACGCTCCTGTTGACCATGGCTCTCGGCCTGTTCTCCGGTTTCATCTATTCTCCTTCGGTTCCCTCCAAGCCCGGATTCGACCTGCCCGCGGCGCCGGCGGAGACGGCCGACACGGGCGGCGGCAAGCCGGCCGCCCCGGCCGAGCCTTTGCCCGTCCTCCTCGCCCATGCGGACGAAAAGAAGGGCGAAAGCTTCGCCAAGGCTTGCGCCGCCTGCCACAATTTCGAGAAGGGGGCGGGCCCCAAGATCGGCCCGCCGCTGTGGAACGTCGTCGGCCGCGACGTCGCCTCCGTGCCGGGCTTCGCCTATTCGGATGCGCTGAAGTCGAAGGGCGGCAAGTGGGACTTCGCCAAGATCAACGAGTTCATCACCTCGCCCAAGACCTATGCGCCCGGCACCAAGATGACCTTCGCGGGCGAATCCGATCCGCAGAAACGCGCCGATATCATCGATTACGTGCATACGCTGTCGGACAGTCCAGAAGCTCTGCCGACCGCGACGCAGGCTCCCCCGGCCGCACCAGCCGCGCCAGCCAAGAAGGGCTGAGCCAGACCCCAAGGGGCGGGAAGGCCTGTCCGTCCTGGCCCTCGATCACCTGGCCGAGGCGATCGCGCCGAACGACGAGACGTTCAAATATCTCATCGTGCCGAGACCGACGCTGATGCGCCGACGAAAGGGACCGTCGCGTCGCTTGAGCACCGAGGAGAGCGGCAGGCTCACGCGTCTGGCCAAGATCTGGGCTTTCACGGTCGAGGTCTGGGGAGCGAAGCCGAGGCCCGCGATTTCCTTGGGCGGCCGCATCCGCTGCTCGACGGCCGCAAGCCGATCGATCTGGCTCTTGCCAGCGATTTCGGCGGCGATGTCGTCGAGAACCTCCTGGGCGGCCTGCAATATGGGACCGCGGTCTGACCAGCGTGGTGCCCCAACGTCTCGACCGCGTCCTGCACGCGTATCGGATCGGTGATCCGGACGGCCTTTATCCGATCTTCGACGCCAGTGGTTCGAAACTGTTCCACGGGTGCTGGCACAGCGCCGGAACCGCGATCCTCTACGCGAGCGAGCATTATTCGACGGCGATGCTGGAGAGGCTGGTTCACGGGTCGGGGCGCCTGCCGCCGAACCAGCATTTCATCACGATCACCATTCCCGACCATACATCCTACGAGGTGGTCACGCCCGATCGGCTGCCCGGCTGGAATGCGATGTCGGGCGCACAATCGCGCAGCTTCGGCGACCGCTGGCTCGAGGAGCAGCGGTCGGCCATCCTCATCGTGCCGAGCGTGGTGGCTCGCATGGAGCGGAACATCCTCATCAATCCCGATCATCCGGGCGCCGGATCGATCACGCATGATCTTCACACGCCGGTCTGGTGGGATCGGCGTCTGTTCGAGCCGCGGGGCGGCTGACGCGCCGCACTGGCCTTCCTTCCGAAAACCGACATAATCCTCCCGTCCTTGGGCGTGCGCGATTCACGCAGGAGAAAGCCGACAACATGCCGACATTGACCCGCCGATCGGCGCTCGTCCTCGCGGGCTCGACCGTGGTCCTCCCCTTCACACGCGGGCTGGAAAGATCCGCCGCGGCGGCGGCGGGCGAAGCGGAAAGCTACGGCCTCTCGGTCTTCGGCGAACTAGCCTTGCCGGCGGATTTCAAGGCGCTTCCCTACGTCACCCCGGAAGCTGCCAAGGGCGGCTCGATCGTCATCGAGCCGACGACCGCCGGCAACAACCAGAACTTCACCACCTTCGATACGCTCAACATCTATATCCTGAAGGGCAGCGGCGCCGCCGGGGTCGGGGCGATCTTCGACACGCTGATGAGCGGCACGCTCGACGAGCCCGATGCGCTCTACGGTGTCGTGGCCCGCTCGGTCGCCTGGTCGGCCGACAGGCTGACCTACCGGTTCAAGCTGCGGCCCGAGGCGCGCTTCCACGACGGCTCGAAGCTCACGGCCGCGGACGTCGTCTTCTCGCTCGACATCCTCAAGGCCAAAGGCCACCCCAACATCGTCACCAGCCTGCGCGATCTCGACAAGGCGGAGGCCGAGGCCGACGACATCGTCACCGTGACGCTCAAGCCCGGGCACAGCCGCCAATTGCCGCTGATCATCGCCGGCCAGCCGATCTTCTCCAACGCCTTCTACACGGCGCACGAGTTCGACCAGACGACGTTGACGCCGCCGCTGGGCTCCAGCGGCTACAAGATCGGCGCCTTCGATCAGGGCCGGTTCATCGAGTTCAACCGCGTGCCCGATTATTGGGCCAAGGACCTGCCGATCAACATCGGCCAGGGCAATTTCGACGTGATCCGCTACGAATATTACCGCGAGCGGCAGGTCGGCTTCGAGGCCTTCAAGTCGGGCGCCATCACGTTCCACGAGGACGCGACGTCGATCAACTGGGCCAAGGGCTACGATTTCCCGGCGGTGACGGAAGGGCGGGTCAAGCGCGACACGGTGCCCGACGAGGCGCCGCGCGGTGCCCAGGCGTGGTGGCTCAACAGCCGCCGGGCGCAGTTCAAGGATTCCCGCATCCGTCAGGCGCTCGGCCTCGCCTTCGATTTCGAATGGACCAACCGCAACATCATGTTCGGCCTCTATCAGCGGACCTGGTCCTATTTCCAGAATTCGCCGATGGCGGCGACCGGCATGCCCGGCCCGGACGAGATCAAGCTGCTCGAACCGTTCCGCGGCAAGGTCGCCGATGCGGTGTTCGGCGAGGCCGTCATGCCGCCAGTCTCCGACGGCTCGGGGCAGGATCGGGCGTTGCTGAGCCAAGCCTTCAAGTTGATGCAGGAGGCCGGCTGCAAGCGCGACGGCAATGTACTGAAGCTCCCGGACGGCCAGTCCTTCCGCATCGAGTTCCTGGACTTCCAGGGCTCGCTGGAACGCCATACGAGCCCCTTCATCAAGAACCTTCGCCTGCTCGGCATCGACGCGACCTTCCGCATCGTCGACGCGGCACAGTACCAGTCGCGCGTCAACAGCTTCGACTATGACGTCGTGACGCTCCGCTACGGGGCGAGCTTCACGCCGGGCGAGGACCTGCGCGTCATCTACGGGTCGCAGGCCGCCCATACGCCCGGATCGCTGAACCTGACGGGGGTCGCCGACCCTGTCCTCGATGCGCTGATCGCCAAGGCGCTGGTGGCGGAGAGCCGCCCCGAGCTCAACGCCATCTGCAAATGCATCGACCGCATCCTGCGCGCCGGCTGTTACGGCGTGCTGATGTGGAACAACCCGGACCATTGGCTGGCCTTCTGGGACCAGTTCAGTTGGCCGTCGCGGCGCCCGAAATTCGATCCGGGCGTGCTCTCGACCTGGTGGTACGACAAGGACAAGGCCGCCAAGCTCAAGCTTGGCGGGTGATCGGCATGGCGGGAGGCTATCCTCGCCTGCGAAGCGGGCTATCGGATTCATACATTTTGGAATTAACGTACACGGCGCCGACAATGGGCGATTTCTTCCCGGAACGGGGAAGGTGTCGCCCGTCAGGGCGACGGGTGGAGTCACCCCTGCTCCGCAGGAGCCGACAGCGGCACGGTGTGCCGCCTTCACCCCTTCCGTCTCGGCTTCGCAGCCAAGTTTACTTTGACAAAGTCACATTCGTGGGGGTGTCTAAGAGTCCATCTGTTTAGAACTCCAAGGTCCTCATGCTGAGGAGGTCCGCCAGGACCGTCTCGAAGCACGGCTGGCGCCTGCCGTGCTTCGACTTGGCCGCGTTGCGGCCGGCTCAGGATGAGGAAGAGAGAGTTGCCAAACAGGCTCTAAGGTCCCCCATGACGAGTGTGACTTTGTCAAATTGCGCTGGCTGCGTAAACGTGCCAGCCGATCCACCTTCCCGTTCCGGGGAAGGACAACAGCGCCTTTCCCGATGGAAATCGAGTTGTGTGAATGCGGTAGCCTAGCGGGGGAGGAAATGCCTCTCGGACTTGAGAGTTTCTGAATTCGATGCTCGCCTATATCGCCCGACGCCTCCTGCTGATGATCCCGACCATCTTCGGCATCATGCTGATCTCCTTCATCATCGTTCAGTTCGCGCCGGGCGGTCCGGTCGAGCGGATCATCGCGCAACTGCAGGGGCTCGACGGCGGCAACGCATCCCGGCTCGGCGGTGGCGGCGCCGATATCGGCGGCGGCGCGCAGGCCCAGGCCGGCGCCGCGGGCGAATCGTCCCGCTATCGCGGCGCCCAGGGGCTCGATCCGAAGTTCATCAAGGACCTCGAGAAGCAGTTCGGCTTCGACAAGCCGGCCTACGAGCGCTTCTGGATCATGATCCGGAACTATGCGGTCTTCGATTTCGGCCAGAGCTATTTCCGCGACGTCTCGGTGTTGAAGCTGATCGGCGAGAAGCTCCCCGTGTCGATCTCGCTCGGCCTGTGGATGACGTTGATCTCCTATGCGATCTCGATCCCGCTCGGCATCGCCAAGGCGGTGCGCGACGGCTCGCGGTTCGACGTCTGGACCTCGGGCGTCGTCATCATCGGCTATGCGATCCCGAGCTTCCTCTTCGCCATCCTGCTCATCGTGCTGTTCGCCGGTGGCTCGTTCTGGCAGATCTTCCCGCTGCGCGGCCTGACCTCCGAGAACTGGGCGGACCTCTCCTGGCCGGCCAGGATCGGCGACTATCTTTGGCACATCACCCTGCCGATCATCGCCATGTCGATCGGCGCCTTCGCCACCGCGACCTTCCTGACCAAGAATTCCTTCCTCGACGAGATCCGCAAGAGCTATGTGCAGACCGCCCGGATGAAGGGCCTCTCCGAGCGGCGGGTGCTCTACGGCCACGTCTTCCGCAACGCCATGATGATCGTCGTGGCGGGCTTCCCCGGCGCCTTCGTCTCGGCCTTCTTCACGGGAGCGCTGCTGATCGAGAGCATCTTCTCGCTCGACGGGCTGGGCCTCTTGTCCTACGAATCGATCCTCAACCGCGACTACCCGGTGGTCTTCGCCAATCTTTACATCTTCGCGCTGCTCGGGCTCGTGGTGAACCTGATCTCGGACCTGACCTATACCTGGATCGATCCGCGCATCGACTTCGAGACGCGGAGCGTATGATGGACGCGGTCGCGGGTTCCGCGTCGCCCGTCGAGCGGCGGATGCTGGCGCCTCCCCTGCCCCGCAAAGGGCTGCTCGGCCTTTCGCCGATCAACCAGCGGCGGCTCGACAACTTCAGGCGCAACCGGCGCGGTTTCTGGTCGCTGATCCTGTTCCTCGTGCTGTTCTTCGTCTCGCTCGGAGCGGAATTCGTCGCCAACGACAAGCCGATCGTCGCCTCCTACAAGGGCGAGATCCTGTTCCCCTTCCTGCACGACTATCCGGAGGACAAGTTCGGCGGCTTCCTGGCCGAGACCGACTACCGCGACCCCTTCGTGGCGAACGAGATCAATTCGAACGGCTGGATGCTCTGGCCGCCGATCCGCTATTCCTATCGGACGCATAACCTCGACCTGCCGGTGCCGGCCCCCTCCCCGCCGACCTGGATGCTCTCGGACAAGCAATGCGTCGCCTCGATCGAGCGCCACGGCGGCAAGCCGCCCGCCGTCCATCCTTGCGATGCGATCGAGTGGAACTGGCTCGGCACCGACGACCAGGGCCGCGACGTCGTCGCCCGGCTGATCTACGGTTTCCGCATCTCGATCCTGTTCGGCCTGATCCTGGCCGGGATCTCGTCGGTCATCGGCATCGCGGCCGGCGCCGTGCAGGGTTATTTCGGCGGCTGGACCGACCTCATCATGCAGCGGGTGATCGAGATCTGGTCCTCGCTCCCCCATCTCTACCTGCTGATCATCGTCGCCTCGATCATCACGCCCTCGTTCTTCGTGCTGCTCGGGATCCTGCTGCTGTTTTCCTGGGTCAACCTCGTCCATGTGGTGCGGGCCGAGTTCCTGCGGGCGCGCAACTTCGAATATGTCAATGCGGCGCGCGCCCTCGGCCTGTCGAACGCCCGCATCATGGTCAAGCACCTGCTGCCCAACGCCATGGTGGCGACCTTGACCTTCCTGCCCTTCGTGCTCAACGGCTCGATCACGACGCTGACCTCGCTCGATTTCCTGGGCTTCGGCCTGCCGCCGGGGTCGCCCTCGCTCGGCGAACTGCTGCTGCAGGGCAAGTCGAACCTGCAGGCGCCGTGGCTCGGCCTCACCGGCTTCTTCGCCATCGCGCTGCTGCTGTCGCTCCTGGTGTTCATCGGCGAGGCGGTGCGCGACGCCTTCGATCCGAGGAAGACGTTTAGGTGACACGACGAGGCAAGTCGGCTTGCTCGGAGGAAATCAAGTCCAGATTCGAGACACGCCGAACCCATCGAAAAGGCGCTCGTTACCGACGAGCGACACGGAGTCCAGGATCGATTGGGCGATCAGCAAGCGGTCGAACGGGTCCTTATGGGAAATCTCCAGGTTCCCGGCGAAGACCGCATGCGGCACAGAGATTGACAGAAGCTCGAAGCCTTCACCGGCTACAACGGATATGAAACTCGTGGCGAGCCTTCCAGCGTAAGGAAGCTTGCCGAGCCGGTATTTCGTCGTGATCTCCATCGCGGATGCGGCACTGACCAGAATGGTTGTATTTGTATCGGCTATGACGTGCTTCGCTTGAGAGGGAAGCGACGGATCATCGACCAACCACCAAAGAAGCGCGTGTGTATCGAGCAGAACGGCTGTCACGGCTTGTCAGACGCATCCCCGATCCAGGCCGCCAATTCGTTGGCGGACAGTGGCTCAAAAAACTCCGGCGTGAGGGCAATCTGTCCTTTCAGGGCGCCGGGCCGTCGCGCAGGTTTGATGTCGACCGGCGTCAATTTAACGGCTTCGCCTCGCTCCTTGACGATGAAGACGTCCTTTCCATCGATCGCATCGGCGATCAACCGGGGCAAGTCGAGCTTGGCATCGTCCACACTCACAACGGCCATCGCACACCACAAGCCCAATTGTACAAAATTACCGAGGGACCTGCAACGGCGGCTTCGGCCTTGGGTGCGTCCCCGCGCTCACGATCGAGGTTCTCGCTTGCGACAAGATGGGAAGGTGCGGCCGGCGCTCCCGAGTTGACCTTCCCGAAAATCTATGTGGTGAAGTCGCGGGCCGGACGCCTTAAACTCGGGCGCGGCGCCTTCGCCGCAGAGGATCATCGACCGTGGATTATATCTCGACCCGTGGCACCGCGCCGACGCTCCCTTTCGAGGACGCGCTGCTGGCGGGCCTCGCCCGGGACGGTGGCCTCTACGTTCCTGCGGTGATGCCGCGCCTTCCGGCCGGGGAGATCGCCGACCTCGCCGGCCTGCCTTACGCCGAGGTCGCCACCCGCATCATCGCGCCCTTCGCCGAGGCGAGCTTTCCGCGCGAGACGCTGCGCCGCATGACCGAGGCGGCCTATGCGGGGTTCCGCCATCCGGCCACCGTCCCGCTCGTCCAGCTCGACCGCAACCTCTTCGTGCTCGAACTGTTCCACGGCCCGACGCTGGCCTTCAAGGACGTCGCCATGCAGCTTCTCGGCCGCATGATGGAGGAGGCGCTCCGCCGGCGCGGCGCACGCACCACGATCGTCGGCGCCACCTCGGGCGACACCGGCGCGGCCGCCATCGAGGCCTTCAAGGGGCTCGACTCGGTCGACCTGTTCATCCTCTATCCGCATGGCCGGGTGTCCGAGGTGCAGCGCCGGCAGATGACCGGCGTCGCGGCGCCGAACGTCCATGCCATCGCGCTCGAAGGCAGCTTCGACGACTGCCAGGCCATCGTGAAGGCGCTGTTCAACCACCACGCCTTCCGCGACGAGCTCAACCTGTCGGGCGTCAATTCGATCAACTGGGCGCGCGTCGTGGCGCAGATCGGCTATTATTTCGCGGCCGGCGTGGCCTTGGGCAGCCCGCATCGCAAGCTCAGCTTCGCGGTGCCGACCGGCAATTTCGGCGATGTGCTGGCGGGCTGGATCGCCAAGGCCATGGGCCTGCCGGTCTCCCGCCTCGTCGTCGCCACCAACGAGAACGACATCCTGGCGCGCTGCCTCGCCTCCGGAATTTACGAAATCCAGGGCGTGACGCCCACGCAATCGCCCTCGATGGACATCCAGGTCTCGTCGAATTTCGAGCGGCTCATGTTCTCGGCCTATGGCGGCGACGCCGACGCTGTCTGCCGGCTGATGGCGAGCCTCAGGCAGTCGGGACGCTTCACGCTCGACGCCGAACCGCTCGGCCGCGTCCGCGCCGAGTTCGACGCCCATCGGGTCGACGAGGCGGGGACGCAGGCCGAGATGCGCCGCGCCCATGCCGAGGCCGGCCTCGTGATCGATCCGCACACCGCCGTCGGGGTCGGCGCGGCGCGCCACGCGCTCGCCGCCGATCCCGCGACTCCCATGGTGGTGCTCGGCACCGCCCATCCGGCCAAGTTTCCCGACGCGGTCGAGCGCGCCACCGGGCAGCGCCCCGCCCTGCCGCCGCATCTCGCCGACCTGCTCGGGCGCGAGGAGCATTTTACCGTGCTGCCGAACGAGGTCGGCGGTATCGAGCGCTTCATCAGGGAACGGGCCGGTCGCAGCAACGGACGCCCTGCGTGAGCGTCACCATCACCACCCTGCCCTCCGGCCTGCGCGTCATGACCGACGACATGCCGCATCTGCAGACCACCTCGCTCGGCATCTGGGTCGGCATCGGCTCGCGCCACGAGACCGAAGCCGAGCACGGCCTGTCGCATTTCCTCGAGCATATGGCCTTCAAGGGGACGCGCCGCCGCACGGCACGACGCATCGCCGAGGAGATCGAGAGCGCCGGCGGCGAGCTCAATGCCGCGACCTCGAGCGAGCAGACCGCCTATTACGCCCGCGTGCTCTGCGCCGACACCGGCCTGGCCCTCGACATCCTCTCCGACATCCTGACCGACAGCACCTTCGATCCCGCCGAGGTCGAGCGCGAGAAGGAGGTCGTGCTCCAGGAGATCGGCGCCGTCGAAGACGTGCCGGACGACCTCGTCTTCGAGCTCTTCACCGCGACCGCCTATCCGGACCAGCCCATCGGCCGGCCCATCCTCGGCACGCCGAAGGGCGTCTCGACCTTCAGCCGCGACAAGGTCGCGGGCTTCCTGTCCCGGCGCTACAGCGCGGGCGAGACGATCGTCGCGGCGGCGGGCGCCGTCGACCACGCGCGGCTCGTCGACGATGCGGCGCGGCGCCTCGACGGCCTGACGCGAGAGGCCGGTCCACCGGCCTTGCCGGCGCGCTATGTCGGCGGCGAGGTCAGGCTCAAGCGCCGCTACGAGCAGGCCCATATCGTGGTCGGCTTCCGGGGCACGTCCTTCCATGCCGACAACCACTACGCCGCGCATATCTTCTCGAATGCGCTCGGCGGCGGCATGTCCTCGCGCCTGTTCCAGACGGTGCGCGAGGAGCGCGGCCTCGCCTATTCGATCAATTCCTTCGACTGGGCCTACGCGGATACCGGGCTCTTCGGCTTCTATGCCGCCACCTCGGAGCGCCACATCGCCGAGCTCATGCCGGTAGCGCTCGATGCGCTGGCCGAAGCCACGGAGACGCTCGACGAGGAGGAGGTCGAGCGCGCCAAGGCGCAGCTCAAGGTGTCGCTTCTGGTGGCGCTCGAAAGCTCGGCCGCCCGCGCCGAGCAGATCGCCCGCCAGCACCTCGCCTACGGCCGGGTGCTGGATCTCGCCGAGATCATGGGAAAGATCGACGCCATCACGGCGGCCGATGCCCGGCGTGCCGGCGCCGCGATGCTGAAAAGCGCGCCGACCGTCGCGGCGGTCGGGCCGGTGCGCGGCGTGCTCACCCCCGACGCGGTCGCGGCGCGGCTCGGGCTTGCCGAACGAGGGTGACGGTGGCGCTCTTCCGGCTCGGCTCGACCCATGATTCGACGACCATCGTGCGCGGCGGCGGCGTCTATATGCGGCCGGCCGAGATGCGCGATTTCGACGAGTGGGCGGCCTTGCGCGAGCGCAGCCGGACCTTCCTGAGCATCTGGGAGCCGGTCTGGCCCGCCGACGACCTGACCCGCGCCGCCTTCCGCCGTCGCATCCGCCTGCACGCCGAGGAGATGAACCGCGACGAGGCCTTCCCGTTCCTGGTCTTCCGCGACGACGACACCATGCTCGGCGGCCTGACCGTCGGCCAGATCCGCCGCGGCGTCGCCCAGACGGGGACGCTCGGCTATTGGATGGGCGAGCCTTACGCAGGCCGCGGCTACATGAGCGCCGCGGTCCGCGCGGTCACCAACTTCGTCTTCTCGACGCTGCGCCTGCACCGGCTCGAAGCCGCCTGCCTGCCGCACAACAAGGCCTCGATGCATCTGCTCGAAAGCGTCGGCTTCCAGCGCGAGGGCTATGCCCGCTCCTATCTCCGGATCAACGGCCGCTGGCAGGACCACATCCTCTTCGCCATGATCGAATCCGACCCCGTTCTGCCGGGGCGGCGGGACGAGGCGCGGTGAGCTGGGGAGTCGGTTGCGCCCGGTCTCCCGACAAGCTATCTGCGGTGCCGCTTCCGCCAGGCCTCCCAGGCCACGGGCTCGGCGGGATGTTCGAGAAGCTCGATTTGATCGGGCGGGATGCGGTCCGTGAACAGGACGAGGTTCAGGCAGTTCCAGCGCGCGCTCGGAGCCACCAGACCGTCGAAGCCGAGGAAGTAGGCGGCATCGGCAATGGCCTGGGTGCGAATAAAATCCCGGTCCTGGTATCGGCTTGGCGTCACGCCCAGGTCGGCGAGCATGTCCAGATCCGCCGGTCTCATGGCCTGCGTGACGCGTACGCTTACCTTATAGGCGAAATATCGAAGCTTCGATGGAAAGACGGGCTGAAGGGCCAGAAACGAGTGGATCTCGGCGACGGCACCGTCTCGATCGAAAGACGTGTAGAGAACATCGAAGCCACCGTTGCACCAGCGCGTCTGGGAGGGACTGCCCAAAAGTGGATCTCGCCCCTCGCGCACGACACGCCAGACGGTCGCCTTGAAGGCCTCGCGCGCAAACTTGTCCACCGCATCCAGAAGCTCGACGTCGCGAGCTCGCCCGGCGTCCTCCGACACTAGGTGTAGGCCCCCGAGTCCAGGGCCTCTATGACGGCCAGCACCGCCTCGGTGCGCCCGGTGTTGATCAGGTCGATCGCGCGCTCGTGATTCAACATCGCGTGCTTCGAATGAAGCCAAAGCCGCGTCTCGTCAGGCGTGTAGAAGTCGGCGAGCCGGTCGACCACGTAGCGAAGCTCGGCGATCACGGTCTGCGTGTGCAGGCTTGGCGTCGCCTTGCCGCTCGACCAGCGCGACACGGTCGCCGGCGAGACGGCGACGATGTTGGCAATATCCTTGCCCTGAAGTCCTCCGTCGTCCCTGAGACGCTCCAGAACCCGGCTGACGGCTGTCGACATGTTCAGTGCCCGTCTGTCTTGGCTTCGTTCGTCGCCCTGGCCTCGAATCCGGGAGAGCGGGTCACCTCAGCACTGGTCCTTTCCGAAAGGTAATTGCATATCGCTTTCAGTTGATCGCGTCGATTAAATTTCGAATGGTATGTCGCTCTCTCTCTCGCTGCCGGCCGGTCGGCCTGACGCGGACATTCTGCAGCGGGAACCTCGACAGGGCCGCCCGGTTGCCATGCATCCGAACGGAGGCACCAATGAGCAATCCTGATCCCGATCGTCGCGGGCTGATGATGGGGGCCGCGGCCGCCGGCCTCGTCATCTCGGGCGCCGCCGCGGCGCAGACCCGCACCGACGCCGGGCCTGCGCTTCTCGACGGCAAGCCGGTTCCAGAGCCCGGTCCCGACAAGACCGCCGGACCGGTGACGCCGGGGCGTGGCAGCACGCTGAGCGGCAAGGTCGCGATCGTCACCGGCGCCGCCCGGGGAATCGGACGGGCGATCGCGGTTGAGATGGCGGCCAACGGGGCCGATGTCGTGGCGCTCGACATCGCCGGACCGGTATCGTCGGCCTCCAACGCCGTGCCGGCCACGCGGGCCGAGCTCGACGAAACCGTCAGGCAGGTCCGTGCCTATGGCAGGCGCGCAGAGGCGGTGCGCGCCGACATCCGCGACATCGCCGCGCTGCGCGCCGTCGCCGATCAGGTCGAGAAAACTTATGGCAAGCTTGACATCGTCGTCGCCAACGCCGCGATCCAGCGCTGGGTGCCGCTGATGGAGATGGAGGACGCGGACTGGCGCGACGTCATCGACAACAACCTCAACGGCACGGCGAATACGGTGCGGGCCTTCGCGCCCAAGATGGTCGCGCGACGCAAGGGCCGCTTCATCCTGCTCTCGTCGATGCAGGGCAAGCACGGCACCAAGGACGCCTCGAGCTACTCGGCCTCGAAATGGGGCATCCTGGGGCTCATGAAGTCCGCCGCGATCGAGCTCGGGCCGTACAACATCACGGTCAACGCGCTCATTCCCGGCCTCGTCGACACGGCGCTCACGCGCTACGACAAACGCCTGAGCGAGAGCATCGGCGAGACGGGCCGCGCGGCGCCCGACCATCCGTCGCCCCAGGACGCATGGGACATTCGCGCCGCCACGGTGCCGCTCAAGGTCGGCTGGCTGCAGCCGGACGACATCTCGCCCGCGGCCGTCTTCCTCGCCTCCGACGCCGCCAATATGGTGACGGGCGCCGAATACGAGGTGACGGGCGGCGACAGCGCCAAGGACATCTGACCTCCGTCGTCGTGGCCGGGCGTCAGCTTCGCCTGCCGCGAACGGGCTTGAATAGGTTCTTGAGGCCCTGCGGCTGCGAGCGCCAATATTGCGGGGGCGCGGAGACGGAGGCGCCGAACTCGGCCGCCGCATGCCAGGGCCAGCGCGGGTCGTAGAGCATGGCGCGCGCCAGCGACACGGCATCGGCCTCGCCTTGGACGAGGATGTTCTCCGCCTGGCGGGCGTCGGTGATCAGCCCGACCGCGATCGTCGGCAGGCCCGTATCCGCCTTGATCCGCGCCGCGAAGGGCACCTGGTAGCCCGGCCCGAGCTTGATCTTCTGCTCCGGCGACATCCCGCCCGACGACACATGGATCGCCGCCGACCCGTGCGCCTTCAAGGCGCGCGCCAGCGCGACCGTGCTCTCGATGTCCCAGCCGCCCTCGACCCAGTCCGAGGCCGAGACGCGCATCCACACCGGCATCGCGGCCGGCACCGCCGCCTTCACCGCATCGAAGATCTCGAGCGGAAAGCGCATCCGGTTCTCGAGGCTGCCGCCGTAGCGATCGGTCCGCCGGTTGGCAAGGGGCGAGAGGAACTCGTGCAGCAGGTAACCGTGGGCGCCGTGGATCTCGATTCCCTCGAGGCCGAGCCTGACGGCGCGTTTGGCGGTCGCGACGAAATCGTCGCGCACCCGCGCGAGGCCGGCATCGTCGAGCGCCGCCGGCGCCTCGTCGGCCGGCGCAAAAGGCACGGCCGAAGGAGCCTGCGTCACCCAGCCGCCCGGCGCCTCGGAGCCGACCTGCTGGCCGCCCTCCCAGGGCAGCTTGGTCGAGGCCTTGCGGCCCGCGTGGGCGAGCTGGATGGCGACCGGGATCGGCGAATAGGCCCGCACGGCCTTCAGCACCCGGCCGAGCGCTAACTCGTTGGCGTCGGAATAGAGGCCGAGGTCGGCGGCGGTGATGCGCGCCTCGGGCGACACCCCGGTCGCCTCGATGATCAGGAGCCCGGCGCCCGAGAGCGCCAGCGAGCCGAGATGGATGATATGCCAATCGGTGGCCGATCCTTCCTCCGCCGAATATTGGCACATGGGGGCGATGACGATGCGGTTGTCGAGGTCGAGCTCGCCGAGCCGCCAGGGCTCGAAAAGATGGCTCATAGGATGGTCCTCTGCGGGATGGAGTGCCGTTGCGGCCGCCGAAGCGGCCCGGGCTTTCTCCTTCACAAGTCCGGGAGAGCCGATTGGTTCAGAATCGCGTCGTCAGCGTGGTCAGCCAGCCGGGGCTTGCCGCGACCAGCGCCGCCTCGACGCGATGATCGACCCCGGTAAGGATGATGAGGCCGATGCAGGCGAGCGCCGCACCGAGCGCCATCTTGAGTGCGCTCGCAGCCTGCAGCATGCGGGCGCGCCAGCGCATCAGCACGCCGCGCGCGAGCAGGCCCATGACGAGCAGCGGCACCGCCGCCCCGATGCCGAAGACCGCCATGGTGGCTGCCACCTGCCCGAGGTCGCGCCCTTGCGCGGCGAGGCTCGAGGCGGCGCCGAGCGTGGGGCCGACGCAGGGGCTCCAGACGGCCCCGAGCAGCAGGCCGACGCCGAACTGCCCCCAGAGCCCGGCGCGCGAAAAGCTGCCGAGATGCGCGTCGGTCCAGTGCCCGAGCGGGCCGGCAGCCGTCGCCAGCCTCACGCCAAGCGGCGGCACCAGCAGAAAGATGCCGGCCGCCATCATCACGACCGCCGCGGCGAGCCGCACGGTGTCGCCGTCGATCGGCAAGGCGAGACCGATCGTGGCGAAGAACAGCCCGATGGCGACGAAGGAGAGCGATACGCCTAACGCCAGCGCCACCGGCGCCAACCGATGCTCGGCGGCCGCCGCGCCGAGCACGATCGGCAGCAACGGCACGACGCAGGGCGACAGGACCGAGAGGAGCCCCGCCAGGCCGGCCAGGACCAGCGTGCCTGTCACGGCGCGACCTCAGAGCGTCTTGTCGAGCAGCCGGGCGATCGAGGCCTTGTCGGTGTCGCCGGTCGAGCGGCCGCGCTCGGAGGCGCCCTTGTAGGCGATCAGCGTGCTCTGCATGCGCACGCCGAGCTCCTTCAACACGCCCTTGCGCGAGTCGAAATCGACGTCGAAGACGGCAAGATCTTTGAATTTCGGCGCCGACAGCAGGTCGGAGAGGATCGGGCGCTGCGCCTTGCAGGTGGGGCACCAGGGCGCCGTCACCTCGACCAGCACCGGGCGCCCGGCGGCCTTGGCGGCGTCGAAGGCCTTCTGCGTGAAGGTCTGCGTCTCGGCCGCCCGGCCCATGACCGGAACCGCGAGAACGAAGGACACGGCTGCGCCGGCCAGGAGATGGCGTCGATGGATCATGATATCCTCCTTTGAAGGACATACGATCCGGCGCCGGGATGGTTACAGGGCGCTTCGCTTATTTCGAACCGACCTCGGAGAGCACCTGCGACAGCGTCCTGGCCGTCCCCTGGTCGCGGATTGCCTGGCGGAGCCGCGCGAAATCCTCCGCGAAGGCGGCGTGGCCCGCGAGGTCCCAGCCGGCGAACATGCTCATGTCGAGCGCCGCCTTGAGGTCGGGATCGGCGGCGAGCAGCTTGTCGGCCTCGCTCAGATGCGGCTCGTCGAGATCGTAGCGTTGGCCCTTGTCATCGACCCCCTTGATGTAATCCGCATAGGCCGCGAGCACGAAGGCAATGCGGCGATGCTCGGCGCCGCGCTCGAGCGTCCCCACGGTATTGTCCTGCAGGTAGACGGGCATCTTGGCGGCGCCGTTCGAGCACAGGCGCAGCATCTGGTCGCCGATGGCGGGGTTCGAGAAGCGGCGGATCAGCATGTCCGCATAAGGCCCCGTCGGCATGTCGGCCGGCGCATCGAGGAGCGGCGCCGCGTCGCGCGCCATGAACTGCTCGAGCAGCATGCGGACATCCCTGTCCTGCATGGCGAGATGCACGAGCCGGAAACCCATCAGCGTGCCCGGGTAGGCCAGCGCCAGATGCGAGGCATTGAGCATGCGGAGCTTGACCTGCTCGTACGCGTTGACGTCGTCGGTGAATTGCACGCCGACCTTCTCCCACGCCGGGCGGCCGGCGCAGAAATTGTCCTCCACCACCCATTGGATGAAATCCTCGGCGAAGACCGGCGCCGCGTCGTCGAGGCCGTTCTGTCGGTTGAGTCGATTCACGTCGGCCGGCCCGACGGCGGGCGTGATGCGATCGACCATCGAGGACGGAAAGGTGACGTGCTTCTCGATCCATTGAGCCAGCGCCGGATCCTTGGCGCGGGCGAAGCTCAAGACCGCGTTGCGGGCGACCGAGCCGTTGTGGCGCAGGTTGTCGCACGAGAAGACCGAGAACGGTCCGGTGCCGGCGTCGCGCCGTCGCCGCAGCGCCTCGGTCATGATGCCGAAGCTGGTTTTCGGCGCCTCGGCCTTGAGGTCGGCCGCGAAGGCCGGGTCCTCGAGCCTGAAGCGGCCGGTCTCGTCGATGTTGTAGCCGCCTTCCGTGATGGTCAGGGTGACGATGCGGATCGCCGGATCGGCGAGGCGCTCGAGCACCGCCTCGACATCGGCGGGCGCATGCATGTAGTCGACGATGGAGCCGACGATGCGCGCCTCGGGCTGGCCCTCGGGCGGATATTCGGTCAGCGAATAGAGGCCGCCCTGCCCCTTGAGCGCCTCGGCTTTGGCGCGCTCGGCCGGCGTGTCGATGAGGCCGATGCCTAAGATGCCCCACCCGCCCTGGCCGCCCAGCGCCAGCACCCGGTCGGTATAGACCGCCTGATGGGCGCGATGGAAATTGCCGACGCTCAGATGCGCGATGCCGGCCTTGACCTTGGAGCGGTCATACGTGGGTTTGCGGATCGAGGCCGGCAGGCCGGCGAGAGTGTCGGAGGTGATCAAGGGCGTTCCCCGGGCTTGGTCGCGGCGCATTTTTGTTCGCGCGCCGAGCAATCTAGCGTGGAGGCGGCGTGGCGGCGAGAGGATATCGCGGACTGGTCTCGGCCTCGCGGCTCGGAAAAACTTTGCGTGGCGAGGCGCCTGCTGTCGGTTCGTGGGATCGTCAACCGACATTGGGCGTGATCCTCGGAACATGGATCGCACGAAGGAGACCCCGATGAAATATATCCTCATGATCTATCGCGACGAAGCGGCGTTTCAGGCGATGGAGCCGACGAACACGCACTCGCCCGCCTACATGGCCTACGGGCAGGCGCTGCAGCAGGCGGGTGCCTTGGTCGACGGCCGGCGGCTCCGCCCGGCCGACACGGCCTCGACCGTCCGCAGCAAGGACGGAAAGGTCGAGGTGCTCGACGGACCCTACTCGGACACGCGCGAGCAGTTGGGCGGCTATTTCCTGATCGACGCGCCCGATCTCGACGCCGCCATCGCCTGGGCGGCCCGCTGCCCCGGTGCGGCACAAGGCGCCGTCGAGGTCCGGCCCCTGTGGGAGATGTGACGCCATGACGACCGGCGACCAGCTCGACGTGCTCCGGGCCGCGGACGGCGTGGCGCGGGACCGGTACGGCAAGCTGATCGCCATCCTGGCGGCCGAGACACGCGATCTCTCCGCCGCCGAGGATGCCTTGTCGGATGCCTTCACCGGCGCGCTCGTGCGCTGGCACAAGGAGGGCGTGCCGCGGAGCCCGGAGGCCTGGCTGCTGTCGGTCGCCAGGCGTCGGCTGGTCGACCGCATCCGCCACGCGCGCGTGGTCGAAGGGGCGGCCGGCCATCTTCGACTGGCTGCCGACGAACGTGCCGACGCGGCTTGCGACGAGGACGAGCAGATCCCCGACTGGCGGCTTCGCCTGATGTTCGTCTGCGCTCATCCGGCGATCGACCGGAAGGTGCGCGCGCCGCTCATGCTGCAGACCGTCATGGGCCTGGATACGGCGTCGATCGCCGGCGCGTTCCTGGTCTCGCCCCACACGATGACCCAGCGGCTGGTGCGCGCCAAGCGCAAGATCAAGCTCGCCGGCATCTCGTTCGAGCCCCCGGATGGAAGCGAGGTCGCGGCCCGGCTCGATGCGGTGCTGGACGCAATCTATGCGGTCTTCATGCAAGGCTGGACGGACCCATTGGGCGGCGATCCCCGCCGGCGCGGGCTGGCGCACGAGGCCCTTTGGCTCGGCGCGCTGGCGGTCAAGCTCGCGCCCCAGGAACCCGAGGCGCTCGGGCTCATGGCGCTGATGCTGCATCTGGATGCCAGAAGTGAGGCCCGCCGGAACGCGTCGGGCGACTATGTGCCGCTCGCCGAGCAGGATACGGCCCTTTGGGACCCGGAGATGATCGCGGAGGCGGAGGACCTTCTCGGGCGTGCCGCCGGTCGCGGGCGGATCGGCCGCTTTCAATTGGAGGCCGCCATACAGTCGGCCCATGCCGACCGGCGCCGTGGCAATGCCACGGATTGGCCCGCGATCGAGAACCTCTACGACCATCTGCATCGTCTCACCGGCTCGCCGGTCGTGGCGATCAATCGCGCCATAGCTTCGGCGGAGCGGCTCGGTCCGGAGGCCGGCCTTCGGGCACTCGACGCGATCGCGGCCGATCCTCGCCTATCCGGCTACCAGCCCTTCTGGGCCGGCAAGGCCGAGCTGCTTTCCAAAATGGGCGACCAGCCGGCGGCCGCGGCGGCTTTCGATCAGGCGATTGCCCTGGAGACCGATGGAGCGGTGAGAGACTACCTGGCACGGCGCAGAGCCCAAGCCTGCCAGGCAGGTGACGGTTCGAATGCTTCGCTCACGGGGAGTTCCTAGCCGCGTCGCGGCGATCTGGTGCGGCGGAGGGATGGAGAACCGCAAAGCAGACCGTCAGCCGCGCGGCGTGACGACAAGGGCCTGGGGACATTCCTCATAGCTCGGGCGCCAGGAGGTCACGTTCAGTTCCGTCACGCATTCGGAGATGCGCGGACCCTGCGCCGTCATAAGACACCGCCGCGCGCCGAGCGGCAGGTTTTCACCTTTGAACCGGCAGGTGCACTCATGCGTCGGGACGAAGGGTTCGCGATGCTTGAAGTCCACCGCGGAGGCGCCCGTCGGCGGCATCGCGGCCAGACACAGGATGGCGATGGCAGCATGCCGGCTCATGGCAACATCTCCCGCGGCAATGCCATGAGGCTATGCCGGGTCGGCATCCCTGTCGAGGATGCGAGCTTACCTTCCGCTCTCGAGCAGGCTCCTCACCCCATCCGGTTCCAACCCCGGCCCGTGTCGCCGAACGCCTCCCAGCCGGCCTTCGTCACGGCCACCGTGTCCTCGAGCTTGACGAAGCCGCGGGCGGGGTGGCGCAGGGTCGTCTCGATCGAGACCACCATGCCGGCGTCGAGCGGCCGGTCGGCGTGGTAGGCCGGATAGGGCGGCGTCATGCGGTCGGAGAGCCAGGGCGCCTCGTGGCCGACGAGCCCCATGCCATGCGCCGCGAAATGGATGTGGTCGCGATGCACCGAACCTTCGAGCGCCGTCTCGGCGCTGGTGAAGATCTCGCCGCCGCGGGCGCCGGCGCGGATCGGCGTCCGCGCGGCCTGCTGGATGGCATCGACCTCGGCGAGCAGGTCCTCGAGCTCGGCGTCGGGCTCGCCCAGGATGCCCATGCGGCAGAGGTCGCCGATATAGCCGTCCTGGTTGCCGCCGGAATCGAGCGACATGATCTCGCCCTTGCGCAGCCGCTGCTCGGAGGGCGAGCGGTTGAGGCTCGTGCCCATGGTCATCAGGCAATAGTCGAACTCGAGGCCGCGCGCCCGCTCCTCGCGCTTGAGCCGCTCGTTGAGCTCGAGCTTCGAGATGCCCTCGCTTGCGGCCGCGAAGGTCGCCAGCATGGCCTCGACCACCTTCTCGGACGCCTGGCGCAGCTTGTCGAGCTCGGCCGGCGTCTTGACGGCGCGCAGCATTTCGAGGGTCAGCGTGGCATCGCCGAGGCGGTTGTGGCCGAGCCCCTCGCTCAGGATCGTGAAGGCGTCGGCAGGCAGGAAGCCCATCTCGACGCCGATGCGCGCACCCCGAGGGGCGGCCTTGTCGATATAGGCCAGCGCGGCGCGGGCGGCATCGGGGCTGGTCCAGTGGCGGAACTGCGTCTCGGGCGTCCAGAATTTGCCGAGCTCGGCCTCCATCGCCTCCATCGGATTGGCCAGATAGGCGGCCCGGTCCGGCCGGCCCTTGACGTAGACGATCACCGGCAGGTAGCGGCTCAGCCCATGCGCATCCATGGCGCCGTAGAAGAAGTAGCGATAGCCGCCGAAGAAATATTGGATCGAATGCTTGGAGGTGATGGCGAGCGCATCGAACCCCGCCTCGTCCATGAGACGATCGAGCGTCTCCGTGTCGAAGGGAATCCCCCGCGGCGCGCTCGCGGGTTCGGCCAAGGCTGCGGCGTCGTGCATCGTCGGGCTCCCTTCGTTTTCCGCACCATAAGGCCGGGCGCTCGGCTTGGCTATCGGCGCGCGCCCATGGCAGATTGAGGCCGGGGGGCCACCATGACCGTGACGATCCGCGACAGCGCCGTGGCCTACCAGGGCTGGCTCAAGATCCGCCTCGTGAGGCTCGCGGGAGACGATGGCGTCGTCTTCGAGCGCGAGATCGAGGATCACGGGGCCGGCGTCGGAGTATTGCCCTATGATCCCGACCGTCGGACGGTCCTGCTGGTGCAGCTTCCGCGCGCGCCGGTGCTGCTCGCCGGCGAGGCGCAGCACCTGCTCGAAGTCCCGGCCGGCCTCAGGGCGGCGGACGAGGATCCGGCCGAAGCCGCGCGGCGCGAAGCGCACGAGGAAGCCGGCGTCATGCTCGGCGAGCTCGATCATTGCGGGAGGATGTGGTCGCTGCCGGGCGTCTCGAGCGAGCGCATGGACCTCTATCTCGCAGCCTATCGGGCGGCGGACCGCACGGGCCCGGGCGGCGGCCTCGCCGAGGAGCACGAGAACATCACGGTCGTGGAGATGCCGCTCGCCGAACTCGCGGCGCTGGCCGACCGCAACGCCCTCCTCGACATGAAGACGCTGGTGCTGGTGCAGACGCTCAGGCTGCGCCGCCCGGAGCTCTTTTCATGATCGCGCCTCGAGCCACCGGACCAGGACCGCGACGCTCAGCGCCAGTCCGAACAGGACGGCAAGGAAGCCCGCGACCGCGGACCAGCGGCCGAGGCTCCAGAACCAGCCGCCGGCCGTGCCGAGCAGGCTCGAGCCGGCGTAATAGCTCAGGAGATAGAGCGAGGCCGTTTGCCCCTTGTGCTCGCCGGCGAGCCCGCCGACCGAGCCGCTCGCCACCGCATGGCCTGCAAAGAATCCCAAGGTGACGAGAGCGATGCCGAGCACCAGGGCGGCGAGCGGAACGAACAGCGAGGCGAAGACGCCGCCGAGCGCGAGCAGGCTCGCGGCCGCCATGACCGGGGCCCGGCCGAACCGGTCGGCGAGGGCCCCCGCGAGCGTCGAGCTCACGGTCCCGAGGAGGTAGAGCGTGAAGATCAGCCCCTGTTGGGCCTGGTCGAGCCCGTAAGGCGGCGCCTCCAGCCGGAAGCCGGCGTAATTGTAGAGGGCGACGAAGCCGCCCATGATCAGGAAGCCGAAGGCGTAGAGCGCCAGCAGCGCCGGCCGGCGCAGCGCCGCCGCGAAGGCGCGGGCCTGCCCGGCGGGATCGACCGGCCGGCGGCGAAAATGTCGCGAGGCCGGCAGCAGCAGGACGAAGGCGAGCGCCAGGACCAGCCCGGCGAGGCCGACGAGCCCGACCGCCACCCGCCAGGACGTCGCCGCGGCGATGAGGCCGGCGATGACCCGGCCGCCCATGCCGCCGACCGCGGTCGAGCCGACGTAGAGGCCCATGGCGAGGCCGAGGCCGGCCGGCTCGGTCTCCTCCGCCAGATAGGTCATGGCGACGGCCGGCACGCCGCCGAGCGCGATGCCTTCGAGCGCCCGCAGGCCGAGGAAGAGCGACCAGGAGGGCGCGATGGCGGCCGCCGCGTTGCAGGCCGCGGCGAGGGCCAGCGAGCCCGCCATCACGGGCTTGCGGCCCCACAGATCGGAGAGCGAGGCGGCAGCGACGATCGAGAGCGCCAGCAGGCCGGTGGTGACGGAGATGGCGAGCGAGCTCGCCGCGGCGCCGACACCGAACGCCCGCGCCAGGGTCGGCAGCAGCGGCTGCACGCAGTAGAGCAGCGAAAAAGTGGCGAAGCCGGCGAGGAAGAGCGCCGCGGCGGCCTGGAGATAGCGGCGGGAGCCGACGCGGTTGAAGCCGGGCACCGGACGGCCCGCCCGGCCGTCGCCGGCCGCGGGTCCGGTCGGGCGTTCGGCCCCGAGGCCGAGGGCGTCGACCGAACTACCGGAAATGGAATCGAGGGAGGGCAGCCGATTTCTCCGCTTTGGAGCATGATGCCGAGACATCAAAGGCTATACGTCGTCCATCCCGCCGCAGATGCCGCGTCTCGTCATGCCGGCTCTGCTCGACGCGCGGTGCGTCGCCTCGGTCGATGCGAAGACCGAGGACGTCGATGCGCGATCGATGCCAGGCTCGATCTCGTGCGGCTCGGCGGGCCGGGAACGAAATGGCGTCAGGCCCGCACGGATCTCGCCCGGATATCGTTCAGCACCGTTCAGCATCGGCCGGCGCGGCGATCGCTGATCCTGGATGCGGAAAGCCAAGTCCCGCGGGCACTTGGATGGTGGGCACGACAGGGATTGAACCTGTGACCCCTCCCATGTCAAGGGAGTGCTCTCCCGCTGAGCTACGCGCCCGGGAGAGGGCGATATAGCGGCTGCCCGGGGCCTATGCAAGCCATTATCGGGCGCGCTTCGCCGGCTCGGAGCGGCCCCGCAACCGCCCGTCGGCCAAGTGGGCGGCCTGCGCGCCAAATTCGTAATAAGCGCCTTTGACCGCGCGAAACGACACGGCCCGCGGAGCGGTGGCGGGCAAGGGCATCTCCTCCGCGCTGCCCTGCCCCAGGATGCGACGCGCCAGCGCGCGGCCGAAGATCGTCCCGGGCGCGATGCCGCGCCCGTTGTAGCCCGAGAAGCCTATGATGTTCGGGGCTAGTTCGTGGAAGCGCGGCGTGCTGTCCGAGGTCATGCCGATGCGGCCGAACCAGCCCGTGTCGAACGTGACGTCGCCGAGCTGCGGGAAGATGCGGCGCACGGCGCGGCGCGCCCAGGCCCGATGCACGGCTTCGCCGGTGCCGCGCAAGGCGCCGACGCTGCCGAACAGCAGGCGGCCGGCCGCATCGAGCCGGAAGGACGAGAGGATCTCCTTGGTATCCCAGGCGCCTTCGCGGCCCGGCAGGATCGTGGCGCGGAGGTTGTGGCCCAGCGGTGCCGTCGCGAACTGGAAATAGGGCAGGAGCACCAGCTCTTCGGCCACCTGCGGGAACGGCGAGGCCATCCCGTAGGCGTTGGTCGCGACGACGACCCAGGGTGCCCGCACGGCGCCTCCGGGCGCATCGAGCCGCCAGGCGGCCTCGCCGTCCCGCATTGCCCGCGACACCGGGCTCCGGGTGAAGATCCTGGCCCCGGCGGCGATCGCCGCCCGCGCCAGTCCGCGCACATAGGCGAGCGGCTGGATGGTGCCGGCCCGCGCGTCGAGCAGCGCGCCCGCGTAAGCCGTGCTGCCGATGCGGACGGCAGCCTCCGCCGCGCCGAGCAGGCGGACCGGCGCCCCTCGGGCCTGCCATTGCGCCGCGCGGGCGCTGATCTCGGCCAGTCCCTTGTCGCCGACCGCGCAGTGGAGCGTGCCGGCCCGCTCGGGCTCGCAGGCGATGGCGTGCTTCGCGATGAGCTCGAAGACCAGCGCCGGCGCCTCGCCGAGAAGGCGCAGCAGGCGCTCGCCGTAATCCGCGCCCAGCACCGCCGGCACGTCGTCGGGCATCACCCACAGACCCGCATTGACCAGCCCGACATTGCGTCCCGATCCGCCGAAGCCGACCTCGGCCGCCTCGAGAACGGCGACCCTGGCACCCCCTTCGGCGAGATGGAGCGCCGCCGAGAGGCCCGTAAACCCGGCACCGATGATCGCGACGTCGGCCTCGATATCGCGATCGAGCGGCGCGGTCGCCGGGGCCGCCGGAGCCGTCGATTGCCACAGACCGTGGGAACGCGCGTCGATCGTCATGGCCATACGAGAGAATGAAGCGACGGCCGCCGTCAATCCCGCGTCGAGAGGAAGCGACGTGTATCGGCTTCGAGCGCGACGGCGCTGAGCACGCCCCATTTGAAGGCGCCCGTATCGACGTTGATGCGCCGCGGCAGGTTCTCCGGGGCGCGGCGCGGCGTATGGCCATGCACCAGAACCTTGCCGAAATCGTAGTCCGAGCGGTAGCAGTCCTCACGGATCCACATGAGGTCCTCCGGCGACTGCACGTCGAGCGGCACGCCCGGCCGCGCGCCCGCATGGACGAGGAAATAGTCGCCAAGGGTCAGCGACAGCCGCGTCGTCAGCAGAAAGGCCCGATGCGCCTCCGGAAAGCGATCGAGGAAGGCGCGGCGCATTCGATCCGGGCTTTTGCCGCTCGCCGCCTTGCCGACGTCGACCCCATAGGAACGGAGCGTCTCGAGGCCGCCGAGCTGGTACCAGTGCTCCAAGCTCGCGCCGAGCGCATCGACGGGCGCCGCGAGAAGGCCGATCAACACGTCCTCGTGATTGCCGCGCAACGTCTCGAAGGGCAGCGGAAAGCGGCCCGACGCCAGGCGTTCGATCACGCCGGCCGAGTCGGGGCCACGGTCGATATAGTCGCCGACGAAGACAGCCCGGGCGTCTTGCGCAGGGTTGCGGGCGAGATCCGCCTCGATCCTCGACGCCATGCGATCGAGCAGGTCCGCATGGCCGTGGACGTCGCCGATCGCGTAGATGCGCAGCCCTTCCGGCAGTGCGGCAGACCGAACTGGGGCGGCGTGCGGGCCGGCCGGACGCAGCCGGCGAAAGCGGTCGACCAGACGGTGAAAGAAGCTTCGGCTCATGCGGCGCGTTCGTAGCGCCATGGCGGCGCGAACCTTCATATGGGGCGTCGGCGGGGCGGCGTCAGGGGCCCGCGGCAGGCGGCGAACGGCGTCGTTGCGCATATTGCGCATATGAGCTTTCGTCCTTAGACTGGTGTCGCCTCTCCGGACCGATCGCCATGCCGAGATCGCAGATCTATCCCGTCAAGAAAGTCATCGGCTTCGACGAGGAGTTGCTGCGGGCCGTCGACGCCTGGCGGCGCGGTCGCACCCCGATCCCCAACGTCTCCGACGCGATCCGGCAGATCCTCACCAAGCACCTGCGGCAGAAAGGCCATCTGGCCAAGCCCCATAAGGGCGGCGACGCGGCGAAGGCCGGTTGAGCCCGATCGGAGACGGAACGGCTCGAACGGGGTCGTCGCTCGACGAGGGTCGCGTCATCGTCAGGCTGCTCGATCCGGACGGGGTCACGGCGGAACGGCTCGCGGCCTGGACCGACAGGCTGCTGACCGCCGAGGAACGGCGGCGCGCCGAGGCCTTCGGGCTGCCGCGGCTCCGCCACGAGCACCTTTGCACACGGGTCGTCCAGCGGTTGAGCCTGTCGCGGCTCACCGGCGCCGATCCGGCCGACTGGCGCTTCGTCGCGCCGCGAGGCCAGCGCCCCGAGATCTGCGCGCCGGCGACGTTCCGCTCCGTGCGCTTCAGCCTGTCGCATACGCGAGGCCTCATCGCCTGCGCGGCGAGCACCGGCCCAGATCTCGGCGTCGACGTCGAGCATCTCGACAGTGCCGGCGACGTCGAGGCCGTCGCCGCGAGGTTCTTTGCCCGGCCGGAGGCCGCAACTATACTCGACACGGCGCCGGAAAGCCGCCGGCGCCTCTTCCTGCAGCATTGGACGCTCAAGGAAGCCTGCTACAAGGCGCTCGGCTCAGGCCTCGCCCTGCCGATGGATGCGTTGCGGGTCGAGACGCTCGGGGCGCAGGGGATCAAGGTCGCCTTCGGGCCGGAGATCGGGTCGGATCCTGACCAGTGGCAGTTCCATTGCGGCGCGCCGACCTCCTGCCACGTCCTCGCCCTGGCGATCCGCAAGGGACCGCGCCAGGATCTTGCAGTCGCGACGGACTGGTTCACGGAGCTCTGACCGGTCGCCGTCGACTTTCAGTGTGGATGAGACCGTACCGGCCTTGATTTGGTGTATTGAACGCCGATCGTCGTGCGATCTATCCTAGCCGCGTCCGCACTCTCGCCACACATTTGGTGTCTTGGGTTACCGGATATGGTCCTGTTCTCGTAGTCTAGCGCGTTCAGCGCCTGCGACGCCAGCACTGAGCCGTGACGGTCGTGGCCGGCGTCGCTTGAGAACGAGATTGAAAGATCGGGGCGGCAGCGAGTTCCACAATGGCGAGTAAATCGATCATCGACCGCGTTCTTCTCCTCGCAGCCGCGGTCTGTGCGGCGGGGCTGATCTGGCAGCTTACGGTGCTGCTGACGTCGAAGGGCCGGATGCCCGCCGCGCACGGGGTCGACGTGGCGTCGAGCGCGGCGGCCGCCACCGGCGGCTCCGCCCCGCCCGCCAAGCCGGCGGTGACGCCCGACACGGTCGAGCCGGCGCAGGCGCCGGTCCGCGTCGTCTATCCGGATGCCGACACGCCCAAGACGACCGCCAAGATCACCGAGTCGGTCCCCGCCGCCACGACGACTTCACCGGTGGCTTCGTCCGCGACGCCCGCTGCGGCGACGCCTGACCCCTCCTCCAATTCCCAGCCGACGACCGGCGTCATCCCGGTTGCCATGGTCGCGCCGATCTCGAAGCCGTCGGCCGCCCCCGCGCCGACCGAGGCTGGCCCGGCAGAGGCGCCGGTCGCCGCATCTCCTGCGTCCGCCACGCCGGCACCGGCGCCCGACGAGGTGGCGTCGGCCGAGCCCGCCCCGCAGCCGGACCCTGCCACCGACCCCGCCGCTGCCGCAGCGCCGACGCCTGTCGCGAGCCAGGCGATCAACATCAACAACGCGTCCGTCGAGGCCCTCAATCACCTGCGCGGCGGCGGCCACATCGGCCAGGCGATCGCCAAGCACCGCCCCTACCGCTCGGTCGACGATCTGATGAGGAAGCGCGTCTTGCGCCGCGACGTCTTCGAGCGCATTCGCGGCCAGATCGCCGCCAAATAGAACCGGGTCCGCCATGCCGCGCCACGCGATGTTTGGCCTTCCGGCGCGGAACGACGTAGCATGACGGGCGGCAGCCGCCGAGCGCGGCCGCCATGACCGGAGCAGAGCCCGTGCCGGATGCAGCCAACCGCAAGACCGAGTTCGAGCGCCTGATCGGCCGCGCGCGGCTGGTGCTCGTCTTCGAGAGGCTCTGGCCGCCCCTGGTGCTGGGGGCCGCCATCCTGGCGAGCTTCGTCGCCCTGTCCTGGCTGGGCTTGTGGCTGATCCTGCCGGTCTGGGCGCGGGTCGTCGGGCTCGTCGTCGTCGCGGCCGGCCTCTGCTTCGCCGCGGCGCTCGGCTGGCGCGCCTCCGGCGTCAGGCGTCCCGACATCCTCAATCGGCTCGACCGCGATTCCGGCCGCCGCCATCGCCCGATCTCTTCGGCCGAGGACCGGCTCGCCGATCCCAGCCCCGATCCCGTCACGCTGGCCCTGTGGGAGGCGCATCGGCGCCGGCTCAGCGAGGCCGCCGCCGCGGTCAAGGTAAAGCCGCCCTCGCCGCGCCTGGTCGACCGGGACCGCTTCGCGATCCGCGCCGTCGCCCTGCTGGCCCTGGTCCTGGCAGGCTTCGTGGCCGGCACCGACAAGGAGGGCCGGCTGGCGGCCGCCTTCAGTTGGCATGGCGGCGCGGACGCCCATGCCGCAGGGTTCAGGCTCGACGCCTGGATCGACCCGCCGCCCTATACGGGTCGGGCGCCGGTTCTTCTTTCGGGGCCCAACGGCACCGCATTGCCGGCCGTTACCGGGACGATCGACGTCCCGGTCAGGTCCACCGTGGTGGTCCGCTCGTCCGGCGACGGCAAGGTCGAGATCGCGGCCGACGGCGGTCTGACGCCGGTCGAGGTCCCGGCCAAGGCGAAGGCCGAGGGCGACGGCAGCGGAGATTCGGGGATCGCCGAGACGCGCTTTACCCTCACCGGCGACGGCAAGCTTCACGTCGGCCGTGATGGAACGCCCATCGCCGGCTTCTCGCTCCACGCGATTCCCGATCAGCCGCCGAAGATCGTGATGACGGGACGGCCGAAGGGCAACCTTCGCGGCTCGCTGACGCTGAGCTACAAGATCGACGACGATTATGGCGTGGTCGGCGCGGAGGCGGATTTCAGCCAGCCGGTGCTGGACGGCAAGCCGATCACCGGCCGCACGCTCGTCGAGCCGCCCAAGATGCCGCTCGGCCTGCCTAACGGCGCCCGGGGCCTCGGCGACGGCGCGACGACGGCCGACCTGTCCGATCATCCATGGGCCGGAGCCGAGGTTGCGGCTGTTCTGAGCGCCCGCGACGAAGGCGGCAATGTCGGCAGGAGCGCCCCCTTCACCTTGCGGCTGCCCACACGCCCGTTCCACAAGCCGCTGGCCAAGGCGCTCGTCGAGCAGCGCCGCAACCTCGTGCTCGACCCCGACCATCGGGAGAAGGTCAAGACCGCGCTCGAGGCGCTGACCATCGCGCCGGACCTGTTCGGTGTCACGCCCGCCGTCTTCCTCGGCCTCCAGGCGGCGCAGAACCGCCTCGACGACGCCAAGGGCGATGCGGACCTCCTCGGCGTCGCCGACCTTCTCTGGTCCATGGCCCTGACCATCGAGGATGGCGACCTCAGCCAGACGGAGCGCGACCTGCGCGCCCTGCAGCGTGAGCTGCGCGACGCCATCGCGCGCCACGCGCCGCCCGAGGAGATCGCCAAGCTCGCCGACGCGCTGCGCCAGCAGCTCGACAAGATGCTGACCGAGATGGCGCAGAACAACGCCGGGCGGCCGCCGAACCAGGGACCCAATCCACAGGGCACGAAGACCGTCACGCCTCAGGACCTGCAGAACCTGCTCGACAGGATGGAACGCAGCGCCAAGAACGGCGACATGGCGGACGCGCAGAACCTGCTCGACCAGTTGCAGAACATCCTCGAGAACCTGCGCTCCGCACGCGGCGACCCTTCGGGCGGCCGCAACGGCAAGATGAGCCAGTCGATGGGCGTGCTCGACCGCATGATGCGCGACCAGCAGGCATTGCGAGACAAAACCTTCCGGCGCGGCAACCAGCAGCAGGGTCTTCGCCCCCCGGAGATGGACGAGGACCAGGAGAGCCAGCCCGGCGACCAGCCTCAGGCCGGCCAGGAGAACCAGGACGGCGACCCGCAGGCCGGCAATGACGATTCGAACAAGGACCTCGAAGGCCAGCAGCAGGCGCTGCGCCAGCAGCTCCAGCAGATGCAAAGGCAGATGCGCGATCTCGGGCTCGACGGCGAGAAGGATTTCGACGATGCCGAGCGGGCGATGAAGGACGCCGAGAATGCCCTTGGCCGAGGCAAGCCCGGCAGCGACCGGGCGGTCGAGGCGCAAGGACGGGCCCTGCAGGGATTGCAGCAGGGCGCCCGTGGCCTCCAGAAGCAGATGGCGCAGGGCCAGGGAGGCGGCGAAGGCCAGCAGCAAGGCGTGGAAGGCATGGGACGGGCCGACGGCACGGGCGAGCAGACCGGCACGGACCCGCTCGGACGCGACCGCAACGGCCATCTCGATGCGCAACACGGGTTCGACGACCAGGAAGGGCTGGCGGGGCGGGCCCGCCAGGTGATCGAGGAGCTGCGCCGGCGCCTCGGCGACCGGCTGCGTCCGCAAGACGAGCAGGATTACCTCGAACGTCTGCTCAAGCGCTATTGAGCCGCGCGGCGCCGCCGCCGCGCGTCAGGCCGTGCGTCGCTCCTCGACCACCACCGTATCGACGATGGACGATTCCTCGTAGAGCATGCGGGCGACCGCCCCGGCGATCATTCCGCCGGCGATCGGCGCCACGATGAACAGCCAGAGCTGCGCGATATAGGCGCCTCCGGCGAAGAGCGCGGGCGCGATGCTGCGGGCCGGATTGACCGAGGTATTGGTGATGGGGATCGAGATCAGGTGAATGAGCGTCAAGGCCAGCCCGATCGGAATGCCGGCGAAGCCCGTGGCGGCGCCCTTCGAGGTCGTGCCGATGATGATCATCAGGAAGAAGAAGGTGAGCAGCAGTTCGGCCAGGAAGCAGGCCAACATCGAATAATGGCCGGGGCTGAGGTCGCCGTATCCGTTCGAGGCGAAACCGCCGGCGGCCCATTCGGGCTTTCCGGACGCGATGACCCAGAGAATGGCCGATGCGAGCACCGCGCCGATCACCTGGACCACGACATAGGGTACGACATGCTTGTTGGCGCAGCGGCCGGCGGCCCACAGGCCGAGCGTCACGGCGGGGTTGAAATGACCGCCGGAGATGTGGCCGACCGCATAGGCCATGGTGAGCACCGTCAGTCCGAAGGCGAATGCCACCCCGGTGAACCCGATGCCGAGTTGAGGATAAGCCGCCGAAACTACGGCTGCGCCGCAGCCGCCGAAAACCAGCCAGAACGTTCCGATGAATTCGGCGATCAACCGCCGTTGCATGTCGCTTTGCATACTACCCTCCAGTAGAACCCGATGCTTTCGCCTGATGACGGCTCGATTGCACCGAACTTGCCGCGGCTAAAGCATACAGGTGTCGCGAGTATCCGTCATTTGAAAAACTAAAGTGGCACATTACTCTGAAATTCTTAGGTATCGAGGCGAACGTTCCCGCTATGCTGTCGAGACCCGACAAGCGTCGGCGGAGTTCAGGCGGAGGGCTCAGGGCTCGGACCTCGGGATGACGGTTGGGTTTCGGCTCGGGTCTTTCCGCCGATCATCCCGGCGAAAGCCGGGAGGAGCGTGACGCCGAAGGCCTCGCGATTCCGCCGTGACGCCACCAGGCTGGACCCCGGCTTTCGCGGGGATAAGCGGATGGTCTTGGCCGAAAGCGTCAACTTGAATTCGGCGCCTCGCCAAAGGGCTGCCGCGGCTTGACGCTTGGCCGGCTTTGCCCGACCGTCCGAGACATGGAGATCACCGCCCCGAGCGCGCCACCCTTCGACATCGACCGGCTCGGTGCCTTCCTTCGGCGGACCCTGCCGGACGCGGCGGGGCCTCTCCGGCTCACCCCGATCGTGGGTGGCCAGTCGAACCCGACCTACGCCCTGGACCTCGGAGCGGACCGTTACGTGCTGCGCAAGCAGCCGGAGGGCACGCTGCTGCCCTCGGCGCATCGGATCGACCGCGAGGCCCGCGTCATGCAGGCGCTCGGCGGCACCGGCGTCCCTGTGCCGAAGATCGTGCTGTTCCATGACGATCCCGACCTCCTCGGGACCCCATTCTACCTGATGGAGCGGGTGGAGGGCCGGGTCTTCCATGATGGCGCGCTGCCGGGCCTCGTACCGGCGGAGCGCCGCGCGGTCTATCTCGCCATGGCCGAGACGCTGGCGCGCCTTCATGCGGTCGTCCCCGACGCGGTCGGTCTCGGCGATTTCGGCCGGCCGGGCGATTATTTCGCGCGACAGACGGAGCGCTGGGCGCGGCAATGGCGGGCGTCGCCAGCGGCGGATACGGTTCCGGGCCTGGGCCGGATCGCGGACTGGCTCGGCGACAATCTGCCGGCCGACGATGGCCGGAACGCCGTCGTGCATGGCGACTTCCGCCTCGGCAACCTGATGATCCATCCTGGCGAGCCCCGCGTCGTCGCGGTGCTCGACTGGGAATTGTCGACCCTCGGCCATCCGCTGGCCGACCTCGGCTTCTGCTGCCTCGCCTGGCACCTCACGCCCGACGAATACCGGGGTATCGCCGGCCTCGACCAGGCAGCGCTCGGGCTGCCGAGCCAGGCGGAATTCGTCGCCCACTATCTGAGCCATGCGCCGGGCGTGGGGCTGCTCGAACCCGTCCATCTGGTCTTCGCGCTGTTCCGTTTCGCGGTGATATTCCTGGGCATCGCCGACCGCGCCCGCGCCGGCACTGCGACGGCCGGCAACGCCGGGGAAGTCGGCCGGCTCGCCCGCAACTGCGCCGACCATGCGCTCGAGATGATCGTCGCCGGCGGGACGCGCAGCTGAGGAGACCGCCGATGGATTTCGCCTATTCGGCCAAGGCGCAAGGCCTGCGGGAGGAGCTTTCGGCCTTCATGGCGGCTCGGGTGCAGCCGGAGGATGCGCGCTGGCGAGCGCTCGCCGAGGCCGGCACCTATCCGCTCGAGGTCATCGAGCCGCTCAAGGCCGAGGCCCGGCGGCGAGGGCTTTGGAACCTGTTCCTGCCCGGCCTCCGGACAGACGGGCCCGGCACCCGGCTCTCGAACCTCGATTATGCGCCGCTCGCCGAGATCATGGGTCGCATCCCCTGGGCCTCGGAGGTGTTCAACTGCTCGGCGCCCGATACCGGCAACATGGAGGCGCTGCATCTCTTCGCCACCCCGGAGCAGCGCCGGCTCTGGCTCGATCCGCTGCTCGAGGGCGAGATCCGCTCCGTCGTGTCGATCACCGAACCCGACGTCGCCTCCTCCGACCCCACCAACCTGCGGACGACCATCCGGCGCGACGGCGACGACTACGTCGTCGACGGCCGCAAATGGTTCAACACCGGCGCGCTGCATCCCCACGCCCGGTTCCTGATCGTCATGGGCGTGTCGGACCCGGATCCCGAGGCGCCGCGCCACGCCCGCCATTCCTTCGTGATCGTGCCGATGGACGCGCCAGGCTTCAGGGTCGAGCGCAACGTGCCGATCATGAACCACCATGCGCCCGAGGGCCATTGCGAGGTCAGCTTCACCGGCGTGCGCGTGCCGGCCGAGAACCTGCTCGGCCAGGAAGGGCACGGCTTCGCCATCGCCCAGGCGCGGCTCGGCCCCGGCCGCATCCACCATTGCATGCGCACCATCGGACAATGCGAGCTGGCGCTCGAGCTGATGACCGACCGCGCCCTGGCGCGACAAGCCTTCGGACGCAGGCTTGCCGATTTCGCCAACAACCAGGACGCCATCGCGCTGTCGCGGATCGAGATCGATCAGGCGCGGCTCTTGTGCCTGCGGGCCGCCTGGCGGATGGACCGGGAGAGCAACCAGGCCGCCCGGGTCGACGTGTCGGCCATCAAGGTCGTCGCGGCGCGGCTGCAGACGCGGGTGCTCGACCGCGCCATCCAGGTCTTCGGCGCCATGGGGCTCTCGAACGACACGCCCCTGGCGTATCTGTGGACGTGGGGCCGGGCGCTGCGCTTCGTCGACGGGCCGGACGAGGTGCATCTGCGCGTCGTCTCGCGGCACGAAATCGGCAAGCGGCAGGGGCTGGCCGCCGCTCCCTCCGGCTGACGCCGCGACGGGCTTCAGAGCACGATCGGTTTAGGTTGAATCGCTTCGCGATCCTAAACCGATGAACGTGCTCGCTCTTTAACTTGGATCAGGATCGGCAATTGCCGATCCTGATCTGGACCCCGCCGAGCGCAACCTCTATCCATCGGCCCGGGTGGGAATCGAGGGTGACACGTGTCGACGGATGTGGATTGGCTGCTCGCCGGCATGGGCCGCGTCTGGGCGCCGGTGGCGACCCCGCTCGGCCTCGCCCTGGCGCTCGCCGTAACCGGGCACGCCTTGCTCAGGAAACGCGACGTCGCGGCCTGCATCGGCTGGATCGGCCTCGCCTGGCTGGCGCCGACCTGGGGCGCGCTGATCTATTTCATGTTCGGCATCAACCGCGTCGAGCGCCGCGCCCGGCGCCTGACGCGCGCGCGCCGCGACCGGAAGCGGACCGCGCATCTGCCGGTCTACGAGATCGCCGACCACCTGGCCCCGCTCGAACGCGCGGTGCGGGAGATCACCAACCGGCTGGCCGAAGGCGAGACGGCCGTAACCGTCTTCCGCAACGGCGACGAAGCCTATCCGGCCATGCTCGCGGCCATCGACGGTGCTCGCGCCAGCGTCGGGCTCTCGACCTATATCATGCGTGACGACGCGGTCGGTCGGCGCTTCGTCGAGGCCCTGGCGGCGGCACGGGTGCGCGGCGTCGAGGTCCGGGTGCTGATCGACGGCATCGGCAGCGGCTATTTCCCGGCGATCGTGCGCCGGCTGCGCCGCGCCGGCGTGCCGGTCGACCTCTTCATGCATTCCGCCCTGCCATGGCGGATGCCCTTCCTCAACCTGCGCAACCACAAGAAGCTGTTGGTGCTGGACGGCACCGTCGGCTTCGCGGGCGGGGTCAACATCTCCGCCGCCAACGTGCTGGCCGACGATCCGCCCGCGCCGGTCTCCGACACGCATTTCCGTTTCGAAGGTCCTCTCGTGGCGCAGCTGACCGACGATTTCGCGCGGGACTGGTCCTTCACCACGGACGAGGATCTTCACGGCGAGGCCTGGTTCCCTGAGCTGCGCGGCAAGGGGTCGGCGGCCGCCCGCGTCATCACGTCGGGACCGGATCAGGACTTCGAGAAGATCCAGTTCGTCCTGCTCGAGGCGATCGCCTGTGCGCAGAGCTCGATCAAGCTGATGACGCCCTATTTCCTGCCCAGTGAAGAGATCGTCACCTCGCTGGCGCTCGCGGCGGTGCGCGGCGTCAAGGTCGACGTCATCGTGCCGAGCCGCAGCGACCACCGCTTCGTCGACCTCGCCATGCGCGCTCACATCGCGCCGCTGCTCGAGCGCGGCGTGCGATTCTGGTCGGGACCGCCGCCCTTCAACCATTCGAAGCTCTTCGTGGTCGACCGGGAATGGTGCCTCGTCGGCAGCGCCAACTGGGACACGCGCAGCCTGCGGCTGAATTTCGAGCTGAACGTCGAGGTCCACAGCACCGAGCTCGCGGCCGAGCTCGGCGCCATCATGAAGGCGCGCCAGCAGACGCGGCTGCGCCTGCGCAACCTTACCGCGAGAACCTTGCCAGTGCGGCTGCGCGATGCCGGTATCCGGCTGCTGCTTCCCTATATCTGAGGAACCGCCGCTCGCTCGGCATGGCGCCGTGCTTCAGCATGACGGCGATCGGGCGATGATCGGAGCGTTCCCGCGGCAGCACGCGCGCCTCCTCGCAGGTCATCCCCCGCACCAGGCAGCGGTCGATCCTGAGCGGCACGATGTCCCCCATCCGGTGGGTGGCGCGGCGCGGACCGACGTCGCGGAATCCCGGCAGCAGCGCCGGACCGACGAGGTTGAAATCGCCGAGCACGGCGGCGCGCGGCGGCAGCAGGGCCGAGATGGCCCGGAGCTGCTGGCGGTTGAGCCGCTGGCCATGCGACAGATGGACGTTGGCGATGCCGAGGTCGCCGAGCGTCAGGATCTGGCAGACGCGCTCGATCAGCGAGCCGGGTGGCAACAGGCTGACGGTGGGAGGATGCTTCCACGGCACGGGGCTCCACATCGCGAGGCCGTGGATCCGCCCCGGCAGCGGCGCCCAGGCGTAGTGGCCGCCGGCATGGCGGCTCAGCCCCTCGAACTGGCTCGTCGCCTCCTGCATCAGCAGGAGGTCGGGCGCCTCGCGCTCGATCAGTTGCACGACATCCTCGACCGAGGCGCCGATCGTGCGCAGCAGGTTCCAGCTGACGATCTTCAGGCCGGTCGGCAGCTTCGCCGAGGCGTGATGGATCGGCGAAGCCTCGCCGTCTCCTGGTCCGCCGCGTCGCCCCGATCCCTTAGCCTTTTTCATGATGGCCGCCTCGCTGAACATCCCGCAATGGGAGATGGATTCGTTTCGCACGGCGGCAAGGCGTCGTCTTCCGCGACGAAAGGTGGCCCTCGGAGGGCCTGCGTCATTCGACCGCCGCGCGACTCTGCGTCAATGACAACGCCCCGAACTTGCGTCAAAGCATGGACGCCGACCGTCCGCCTCAACCTAAGCAAGGGAGGCAATGCCGTGATGAGCCTCGATGCCCTGACCCTGGCCCGCGTGCAATTCGCCTTCACGATCGGTTTCCACATCGTCTTCCCGGCCTTCTCGATCGGCCTCGCGGCCTATCTGATGGTGCTCGAGGGCGCCTGGCTCAGGACCGGTCGCCAAGTCTATCTCGATGTCTTTCAATATTGGCTGAAGATCTTCGCTGTGGTGTTCGGCGTGGGCGTCGTCTCGGGCCTCGTCATGTCCTACGAGTTCGGCACCAACTGGTCGCAATTCGCCTATCGCACCGGGCCGATCCTCGGTCCGTTGCTCGGCTACGAGACGCTGACGGCCTTCTTCCTCGAAGCCGGTTTCCTGGGCGTCATGCTGTTCGGCATGACGAGGGTCGGGCGCGGCCTGCATTTCGCCGCCACCTGCCTCGTCGTGCTCGGCACGCATATCAGCGCCGCCTGGATCCTCGCCAGCAATTCCTGGATGCAGACGCCGCAGGGCTACAGGATCGTCGACGGCCGCTTCTTCCCCGAAAGCTGGCTCGCCATCATCTTCAACCCGTCCTATCCGTATCGCTTCGCCCATATGCTCGGCGCCGCCTATCTCAGCGTCGCCTTCGTGGTCGGCGCGGTCGGCGCCTTCCACCTGCTCCGCGATCGCGGCAATGCCGCCGCGCGGGTGATGTTCTCCATGGCCATGTGGATGGCGGTCGTCGCGGCGCCGGCGCAGATCGTCGCCGGCGACCTGCAGGGCGACAACACCCTCCAGTACCAGCCGCAGAAGGTCGCCGCCATGGAGGGCGACTGGCAACGCCACGCGCCCGGCGAGGGTGAGCCGCTGGTGCTCTTCGGCCTGCCCGACCAGCAGGCGCAGACCAACCACGACGAGATCGCCATCCCGCATGTCGGCTCGCTCTACCTGACCCATTCGTGGAGCGGCACCATCAAGGCGCTGAACGAGTTTCCGCCGGGCGACATCCCCTATGTGCCGGTGGTGTTCTTCGCCTTCCGCATCATGGTCGGGCTCGGGCTCCTGATGTTCGGCGTCGGCGCCCTGGGTCTGCTGCTGCGTCGAAAGGGGCGCATCTACGAGACGCGGCCGTTCCTGCGGCTCGTCGTCGCCATGGGGCCGGCGGGATTTCTCGCCATGCTGGCCGGATGGACGGTGACCGAGGCGGGCCGCCAGCCCTATACGGTCTATGGCCTCATGCGCACCGCCGAGAGCGTCTCGCCGGTCGGCGCGGCGGGGGTCGCCGTATCGCTCGGCGCCTTCGCGGCGGTCTATCTCGTGGTGTTCAGCGCCGCCGTGCTGTTCCTGCTGCGCCTGATGGCCGTGCCGCCGCATCCCGGCGAGCCGGGCCCCCCGAAAGTCCCGCAGCGCTCGGCCGGGCTCACGCCGGGGCCGGCCGGCGCCGTCGAGGAACCATCGCCGGAACCGGCGGAGTAGGGCCATGGATCTCTCCCATCTCGACCTGCCCTTCATCTGGGCCGCGCTCCTCGCCTTCGCGGTGCTGGCCTATGTGGTGCTCGATGGCTTCGACCTCGGCGTTGGCATCCTCTTCCTCGTCGAGCGCGAGCCTGAGGACCGCGACGTGATGGTCAATTCCATCGCGCCCGTCTGGGACGGCAACGAGACCTGGCTGGTGCTCGGCGGCGGCGGCCTCTTCGCCGTCTTCCCGCTCGCCTATGCGGTGATCCTGCCGGCGCTCTACCCGCTGATGATCGCCATGCTGCTGGCCCTGATCCTGCGCGGCGTCGCCTTCGAGTTCCGCTTCCGCGCCACCGGCTTCGGACGGCGCTGGTGGGACCTGGCCTTCTGCGGCGGCTCGGTGACCGCCGCCGCCTGCCAGGGCATGGCGCTCGGCGGCCTGCTGCAGGGCATCCACGTGGAGAACAACGCCTATGCGGGCGGCTGGTGGGACTGGCTGACCGGCTTCACCCTGCTCTGCGGCATCGCGGTCGTCATCGGCTACGCGCTGCTCGGGTCCTCATGGCTCATCTGGCGCACGGAGGGATCGCTGCAACGGCGATGCCGCCGCCATGCCCGCGCGCTGGTCACGGCGACGCTGGCGCTGATCGTCGTGGTCAGCCTGTGGACGCCGATGCTCAACCCGCGCTTCATGCATCGCTGGTTCGGCTGGCCGGGCATACTGTTCACGAGCCCGGTGCCGCTGCTCGTCGCGCTAACCGCCTGGGGGTTCTGGCGCGGCCTGGCGCTCAAGCACCACCTGACGCCGCTGCTCTGCGCCGAGGCGCTCTTCGTGCTCTGCTACGCGGGGCTCGGCATCAGCTTCTATCCGTCGATCGTGCCGCCCTCGATCTCGATCTGGCAGGCCGCGGCGCCCGATGCGAGCCTCGCTTTCCTGCTCGTCGGCGCGGTGATCATGATCCCGATCATCCTGGCCTACACCGGCTACAGCTACTGGATCTTCCGCGGCAAGATCTCGGCCGGGATGCACTACCATTGAAGACGAAACAGTTGCTCTGGTTCGTCTTCATCTGGGCCGCGAGCGTCGCCGTCGTGGCCGGGGTCGCGGAAGGCCTGCACTGGTGGATCGCGCCGCGGTGAGGAGGCTCAGCCGACGCGACCCCGCGCCGCCACCGCCACCGACTCCAGAACCTCGTCGCCCACGACCAGCACCACGTCATCGAAGAGGTTCGACACCACGCAGGCGTGGTTCGGCACGATGCGCAGCCGCTCGCCGATCGCGGGCTTCCTGGCGCAGCCCATAACGTCGATCGTGCCGTGCTCCTCGCTCAAGCTGCGGATCACCGCCTCCGGATAGCCGAGCACCAGCCCGAAGCCGTCGAGGCCGAGCGTGTCGCTGGTGAGCGACTTCGAGCCGGCGTCGATGACGGCGCGCTCGGGCGTCGGCCGGCTGACGACGGTAGCGAGCACCGTCAGGGCGCAATCGTCGAGCGTTCCCACGCCCTTCGCCACCTGGAACCGGTCGAGATAGATGTAGGTGCCGGGCCGATGCTCGGTCGCCCCCGCGACCTCGCCGGCATGCCAGAGGTCGGGCGTTCCGCCGTTCGAGACGACGGCGGGCGGCAGGCCCTCGCGACGCAAGAGATCGACGGCCTCGGCGAGCCAGGAGGCATTGGCCTCGACCTTGCCGGCGGCCGGATAGGTCATCAGCCCGGCGAAGGAGAGTCCCGGCGAGGCGGCGATGCGCCTGGCCAGGGACAGCGCTTCCGCGGGCGTCTGCACGCCGCAGCGCCCCATGCCGGTGTCGCACTCGACCAGTACCGGCAGCGGGCGCGCCTCCCCGGCGAAGGTGCGCGAGAGGCCGGCGACGACGGCCTCGCTGTCGGCCGTCACCGACATGCGGACGCGGGCCGCCAGCGCCTTGAGGCGGGCGAGCTTGGCCGCGCCGAGGATGTTGTAGGGCAGGAAGATGTCCGTGACGCCGGCGTCGGCCATGACCTCCGCCTCGCCGAGCTTCTGGCAGGTGACGCCGACGGCGCCGAGCTCGACCTGGCGTAGGGCGAAGCGCGGCAGCTTGTGCGTCTTGATATGCGGGCGCAGCGCGAGGCCGTTCGCCTCGGCATAGGACTGCGCGCGCGCCAGGTTGGCCTCGACGCGCTCGACATCGATCAGCACGCAGGGGGTATCGAGGTCGTCGATGGACATTGGTCAGTCTCCGATCGGCAGGTGGGCGGCGTCGCGCCGGCCCGCGCCCTGGTGGTGCTTGATGCGGCGCATGCGCTCGACCGCCGCGGCGCCGATCCGCTCGGCCACCGCCATGGCCAGCATGTCGGTCATGGCCAAGAGGGCATAGCGGGCCGGCGAGGGGCGGAAGATGTCGATGCCCTCGTCGACCCTGAACGGCAGCACCAGCGAGGCGGCCCGCGCCAGCGACGAGCCCGCAGCCGTGACGGCGATGGCCGAGGCGCCGTAGAGACGCGCGGTCGCCACGGCTTCGACGACCGAGGCGACCTCGCCCGAGACCGAGTAGGCGACGACGACGGTCTCCGGGTCGGAGGCCGCCGCCGTCATGCGCTGCATCTCGCCGTCGACATGCGCGGCGGCCAGGACGCCGAGGCGGAACAGACGGTTCTCGAGCTC